>NZ_FTNC01000019.1 GCF_900156285.1 Halanaerobium kushneri | reverse complement strand
GCTTTAGAAGAGAGCAGAATCACATGTAAATAACGATTTCCGGTGGTAATAGCGGAGGGGCAACACTTGTTCCCATCTCGAACACAAAAGTTAAGTCCTCCAGCGCCTATGGTACTGCATTGGTAACGATGTGGGAGAGTAGGTCGCTGCCGGTCCTTTTTTTATTTAATTTGACTTTTTTAGAAAAAATCTAAAAAAGCACTGGAAATATAATTATATTTATGCTACAATATATTACAGTAAAAGAAAATATTAATATTTTATACTCCCCGATAGCTCAGTTGGTAGAGCAGGTGACTGTTAATCATCTTGTCGCAAGTTCGAGTCTTGCTCGGGGAGCCATTTTTATTTAGAGACCTTTAAGGGGTCTTTTTTTTATTTGAGCTAAAGTTAAAATTATAAGACTTAAAAAGTTTTAAATTTTGAAATTTAACCCCAAAATATTATATAATTAAATAAAGAAAATAAATTACTCATAAGCTTAAAAGATTTTACAGTACTTTAATTAAAAGGGGGAGTGATATGATGAAAATTAAATGGTGGGGTCATTCCTGTTTTTCAATTGAAATAAATGGAATTAAAATCTTGACTGATCCCTATGATGATAGTCTACCTTATAAAAAATTTGATGATTATCCAGATTATGTAACTGTCAGTCACGGGCATTTTGACCACAATGCAGTAGAAAGAGTTAATGGTGATTTTAAAGTGGTAGATAGTGAGAAAGGTTTAAAAAATGATGATCTGAACATTGAAGCATTAAAATCTTATCATGACAGCAGCAAAGGTAAAAACAGAGGAGAAAATTTAATTTATTTAATGGAAATAGGCGATTATAGAATCTGTCATCTCGGAGATTTAGGTCATTTGTTAGCTGAAAAGACTATAAATAAAATTAAAAATGTTGATCTGTTACTGATTCCTGTAGGAGGAAATTATACAATTGATGCTGAGACTGCTTATAAACTTACCAAAAAAATAGAACCAAAATTAATTATTCCAATGCATTTTAAAACAGATATATTAGATTTTCCTATTACGGGTGTAGAAAAATTCACCGATAAATTCGATGAAGAAGAAGTTAATTATGTTAATGAATCTGAAATTAATCTTGGTGAGACAGAAAATAAGCAGGTTATAGTTTTAAATTATAGTTAAAATAATTTAATATGGTTAGTTTATTCTATAAGTGACTTTATAAAAATATCTCAAACTGCAGTTTTATTATCATAACTGCAGTTTTAATTTTTTTCTACAATTTTTTGAAAATTGTGTTGACAAACAAAAACGAATAATATATAATCATAAATGAACACAAACGAAAGTAAACAATCATAAACAAACAACAATCACGAAAAGAGGTTTTATTAATGTTTGCGGAAGAGAGAAGAAAGAAAATAGTAAAATTATTAGAGAATCAAAAACGAGCAAGTGTTAATGAACTGAGCAGTAAATTTGATGTTTCACGTGCAACAATAAGAAGAGATTTAAGTGAATTAGAAAAAGAGGGATTTCTTCGTCGTACTCATGGAGGAGCTATTTTAAGTGGTAGCAGTAAATTGGAACCAAGTTTTAAAGAAAAAGAAGATAAACTGGCAAAAGAAAAAAGAGAAATTGGAAAAAAGGCAGCAGAAATAATAAGAGATGGAGATACAGTATTTATTGATGCTGGAACAACTACCAGATATATTATTGACTTTTTAAAAGGGAAAAAAGATATTACAATAGTAACTCATGCTCTGCATATCATTAATAAAATAAATGAAGATAATCTTAATTGCGAATTAATTGTAATTGGAGGAAATTTCAAATGGTCAACAGAGGCAATGATCGGTCCGCTGGCAGAAGATATTTTAAAAAAATTACATGTTGATAAAAGTTTTATCGGTTCTAATGGCTTTAATTTGGAATCTGCAGCTACAACCCCTGATTTAAATGAGGCAAAAATTAAAGAAATTGCTTTAAATATAGCAGGTGAGAATTTTATTTTATTTGATCAGAGTAAATGGGAGGAAATATATTTTTATCGATTTGCTGAATTAAATCAGATTGATTTTATTATTACAGATTCAATAGAAGAAAATAAGGCAAAAGTTCTTGAACAGGAAGAAATTGAAATAATTTTAGCATAAATTTAATAATGGAGGTGAGCAGATGATTTTAACAGTTACTTTAAATCCGGCTCTGGATAAAATAATAATTCTGGATAATTTAAAAGTAGGAAAATTAAATAGAGTAAAAGATACAACAGTTTTAGCTGGAGGAAAGGGAATAAATGTATCAGAAGTTTTAACAGAATTAGAAATTGAGAATAAAGCAATTGGGATAGTTGGTGGTAATAATGGCAGAAGAATAACTTCAATGCTTGAAAACAGAGGGGTCAAATCGGATTTTATCTGGTCTGATTTTGAAACAAGACAAAATTTAAAAATTAAAGAAAAAGAAACCAATCGGGAGACCGAAATTAATGAAGCGGGTAGAGTTAGTCAGGAAAATATTAATGATTTTATTAAATCATTTGAAAAAGCAATTAAAAAAAATAAAACTTTTGTACTTTCAGGAAGTTTACCGACAGGAGTAGACAAAGATATTTATGCCTTATTAATTGAAAAGGCTAAAGAAGAAGAAGCAAAAGTAATCTTGGATAGTTCTGGTGAAGAATTTAAACTGGCTTTAAAAAAGGCTCCTTATTTGGTAAAACCAAATTTAGAAGAAATTGAAAATCTATTGGGAAGAAAGATTAATAATAATGCTGATCTAAAAAAAGGAGCAAAATATTTACTTGATCAGGGAGTAAATATTGTTATGATTTCGCTGGGAGCAAAGGGAGCTTTTATTGCTTCGGAAGCTGAAGGATATAGAATTTATACCCCGCAGGTAAAAGTTTCTCAGACTACAGTTGGTGCTGGTGATACTATGGTTGCTGGACTGGCTGCTGAAATAGATGATAATCAAAGTTTAAAAGAAACTGGAATTTTTGCTGCAACACTGGCGACAGCTTATGTAAAAATTGGCTCGATAGCTAAGATTAATGATAAACTAATCAAAAGAATAAAAAATAGTACTAAGGTTGAAAAAATTTATTAATTAAAGAAAAGGGGTATTAAAATAATGGAAGTAAATGAATTTATTAATCAGAATTTAATTAAAATGAATTTAAAAAGTGAGGATAAAGAATCTGTTATTAAAGAAATGATAGAAATTATGGCTGAAAATGAAATAATTACTGATAAAGATGAAGTGATAAAAAAAGCAATGGAAAGAGAGGCTAAAGGTACAACTGGGGTTGGAAAAGGTGTTGCTATTCCACATGTAAAAAGTGATGCAGTTAAAAAACCTGCTGTTGCCTTTGGTCGTTCTAAAAAAGGTATCGATTATGGGTCTATGGATGAAAAACCAAGCTATTTATTTTTCTTAATCACTGTTCCCGAAGAATCACATGATGAACATTTAAAATTGTTAGCTAAACTGTCCAGAAATTTAATTCATGATGATTTTAGGAACAGCCTCTTAGAGGCCAAAGATGAGGAAGAAGTAATGAGTGTGTTGGAAAATATTTAAATCTATTTTAAAAATTAGGAGGAGTAGTTTATGAAAAAAATTGTTGCTGTAACTTCCTGTCCAACTGGAATAGCACATACCTATATGGCTTCTGAATCATTAGAAGAAGCTGGCAAAAAAATGGATGTGCAGATGAAAGTAGAAACCCAGGGCTCTGTAGGTGTAGAAAATGAATTAACAGATCAGGATATTAAAGAAGCTGATGCCGTAATTATCGCAGCTGATACCAATGTTAGTAAAGACCGTTTTGGTGGAAAGTATATTGTTGAAGTGGCTGTAGCTGATGCTATCAATGATGCTGAAGCCTTAATTAATCAGGCGCTTGAAGGTGCTGAATCTGGTAAAGAAAGTGAAGTGGATTCTAATCTTTATTCACAGGTAAGTGATGAAAAATCCAAGCGGAAAGAAAAAAGAACCGGTGCCTATAAGCATTTAATGACTGGGGTTTCTTTTATGCTTCCTTTTGTTGTTGCAGGAGGTCTTTCAATTGCACTGTCCTTTGTTTTTGGTATTAATGCTGCTGAACAGGAAGGTACACTTGCGGCTGCATTAATGCAGATTGGTGGAAGTTCTGCCTTTGCTCTGATGGTTCCTATTCTGGCTGGTTATATTGCTTTCTCAATTGCTGATCGTCCTGGTATAGCTCCTGGTATGATAGGTGGTATGCTGGCAAGCAGTATTGGTGCTGGATTTTTAGGCGGTATTATAGCAGGTTTTCTGGCCGGTTATATTACACAATGGTTAAAAAAGACTATCAAACTTCCAGAAAATTTACAGGGATTAATGCCTATTTTAATTTTACCATTTTTAGCTAGTTTGATTGTTGGTTTATTAATGATTTATTTAATCGGACCACCAGTAGAAGGTATCATGAATGGTTTAGAATCATGGCTGCAGGGAATGACCGATGCTAATGCTGTATTACTGGGGCTGATTTTAGGAGCAATGATGGCTTTTGATATGGGAGGCCCAGTTAATAAAGCTGCCTATACATTTAGTGTAGGACTTTTAGGTTCTGAAATTTATGGTCCGATGGCTGCAGTTATGGCAGCTGGAATGACTCCACCGCTTGGACTTGCTCTGGCAACTGTACTGTTTAAAAATAGATTTACCCGTCAGGAAATTGAAGCAGGTAAACCTGCCTGGTTTATGGGGATTTCATTTATTACAGAAGGTGCTATTCCTTTTGCTGCTGCTGATCCAATCAGAGTTATTCCTTCAATAATGACTGGTTCAGCTATTACAGGTGCACTCTCAATGTTGTTTGGGGTTGGTTTAAGAGCTCCACATGGAGGTATATTTGTCCTTCCAATTCCTAATGTTGTAAGCAATCTTGGATTTTATGCTCTGGCAATTATCGCAGGTACTATAGTAACTGCTTTAATGTTGAGAATAGTAAAACCAAAATTAGAGGAGTAGCAGCAGATATTAATAATTTCAAGCTGAAAATTTAAATTCAATAGTTAATTTAAAGAAGGTATCAGTTCTGATACCTTCTTTTTATGCCATTTATTAATAATTAGAATAGTATTAGAATCACCTGTGTTGACTTGCTTATAACAAAATTTATGGTATAATAATTAACGATGGATAAAAATTTAGAATATTTAAATTGGGAGTGTTTATTAATGAATTTAAAGAAAAACTTTTTAATTATCACAGCAGTATTTCTATTAGTTTTATCAATGCCAGTAATGGCTCAGGAACAAAATGCTCAGGAAACTAAGACTGAAAAAGTTAAAGAAGCTGTAACTGAACAAACTCCAGAAGTGGCAGCATATGTAAATGGTGAAGAAATTTCGATGCAGGAACTTGAGCAGTTTGCTGGAGTTAGAAATATTTTAATGCAGCTATTACAGTCAAATCAGGAATTTGCATCTGTAATTCTGCAGACAGAGGCAGGTAAAAATGTTGTAGATGAATTTAGAAAATTAAAATTGGAACAGTTAATTACAAATGAACTGCTTGTTCAGGAAGCAAAAGACAGAGGTATTGAAGTTAGTGATCAGGAAATGAACAATATTTTTGATCAGCAGGTAAATGCTCTAAAGCAGCAAAATAATTTAAATGATGAACAGCTGGAAAAAGCAATTCAGCAGCAGGGATTTGAATCCATGCAGCAGTATAAAGATATGTTTTTTGAAAATAATATGAATGGATTTTTAGTTAATAAATTACGCGAAGAAGTAGTAAGAGATGTTAGTGTAAGTGATGACGAAGCTAAGGAATATTATGATAACAATAAGCAAAAATATGAAACTTCTGAGCAGAAAAAAGTAAGCCATATTTTATTTGATGAAAAAGAAAAAGCTGAAGAAGTTTTAGCTAAAATTAATAATGGTGCTGATTTTGCAGAAATGGCTAAAGAATATTCCACTGGTCCTACAGCAGAAAATGGTGGAGATTTAGGATTTATCACTGCTAATGAGCAGGGTCTAGATAAAACTTTCCGTGATGCTGCAATGAAATTAAGTGTTGGAGAAGTTAGCTCTGAACCTGTAAAAACTCAGTTTGGTTATCATTTAATTAAAGTTACTGATTCTAGAGAAGCAGGAACCAGAGATTTCGAAGAAGTTAAATCTCAAATTAAAAGTCAGCTGAGAAGTCAGAAACAAAATCAGGCTTTTCAAGATTTTGTTGAAGGCTTAAGAGAAGATGCAGAAATAGATGTTAAACTGTAAAAAATAGAATTTTAAATATAAATCAAATATAAATATAATTAACTGTAAAAATTCCTGTTTCAGTAAAATGAGCAGGAATTTTTCGCTTTTATTAAGACTTTATATCTGATATTATAGTTATAGATATAATTTTAAAAATTAGATAGGGAGCTGATTTTAATGATAATTGCTGTACCAAAAGAGATTAAAAATAATGAAAATCGAGTAGCCTTAACAGCTGCGGGTACTGAAATTTTGAAAAAAGCCGGAAACTAAATTTTAATTGAAAAAAATGCCGGTCAGGGGAGTGGAATCTCTGATCAGGATTATAATAAAGCAGGTGCAGAAATAGTTAATAATAAAAAAGAACTTTTTGACCGGGCAGAAATGATCATTAAAGTCAAGGAACCTTTACAAGAAGAGTATGATTTATTTAAAAAAGATCAGATTCTATTTACCTATCTTCATTTAGCAGCAGATAAGGAACTTACAGAGGCTTTAAAGAAAAAAGGAGTGACTGCAGTTGCTTATGAGACTGTTCAGAGTGAAGATGGAGAACTACCACTTTTAACTCCAATGAGTGAGGTAGCAGGAAGATTATCTGTACAGGCGGCGGCAGCTTTTCTGGAAAAGCCAAAAGGTGGAAGTGGAATGCTGCTGGGGGGAGTACCGGGAGTTAAACCAGCTAAAGTAGTTGTAATTGGTGGAGGAATTGTTGGCCGTAATGCAGCAAAAATTGCTCTTGGGATGGGAGCAGATGTAACAATTATGGATATTAAGCAGTCGACAATGCGCTATATAGATGACATTTTCCAGGGACAGATAAAAACTATTATGTCAAATAATGCTCATGTGGCTGAAGAGGTCAGTCAGGCAGATGTAGTAATCGGTGCAGTTTTGATCCCGGGTGCTAAAGCCCCTAATTTGGTTACAGAAAAAATGATAAAAACTATGACAGATGGTTCTGTTGTTGTTGATGTAGCAATTGATCAGGGTGGATGTATAGAAGGAACTTATCCAACTACTCACGATAACCCAGTATTTACCAAACATGGTGTAATTCATTATTCAGTAGCCAATATGCCGGGAGCAGTTGCCAGGACTTCAACCTTTGCTCTGACCAATGCAACACTTCCTTATATTAAAAAATTGGCTGCTCTTGGATATAAAAAAGCTATGCTTAATGATTATTCTCTAGCTAAAGGTTTAAATATTTATCAGGGAGAAGTATTCTGTCAGGCAGTAGCAGAAAGCTTTGGGCAGGAATATAGGAGTCTAGATAATTTATTAAAATCCTGGCAGTAGAAAGTATAATAATTTGATTAGTATTTATATAGATAAGTTAAAGCAGTTGATGGAGGTAAAATGATGGAACAATATTTAAAAAGACCCGCCTGGATTGAAATTGATCTTAGTGCTTTAGAGCATAATTATAAATTTATTCGCAGGAAAATCAACTCAGAGACTAAGATTGCAGCAGTAGTTAAGGCGAATGCCTATGGTCATGGGGCAGCAAAGGTAGCTAAAAAATTATCTCAGCTGGGAGTGGAATATTTCTGTGTTGGTAGCCCGGATGAAGGTATTGAATTAAGAGAGGCAGGAATAAAAAAACCAATTTTAGTTCTGGCTGAGGTACTGGATTCACAGTACCAGGATATTATTAAGGGAGATTTAATTCAGACCGCTGCCAGTATAAATACTTTAAAAGCTTTAAATCAGGTTGGAATTAAAGCGAATAAAATAATTAAAGTTCATTTAAAATTTGATACAGGTATGGGAAGAATTGGATTCTTTCCAGAGGATTTGCTTGAGATTTATCAGTTAGCAGAAAAATTGAAAAATATTAAAGTCGAGGGTGTTTTTAGCCATTTTGCCAGGGCAGATGAAAAAAACAAGGAATTTTCTTTTAAGCAGCTAAAAAGATTTAAATCAGCTTTAAATAAAATTAAAGCCGCTGGTTTTAAATTACCTCAGCTACATATAGCTAACAGTGCAGCTGTAATAGATCTAGCTAAAACTTCGCTGGATTTAGTTAGACCGGGAATTATGCTCTATGGTCTACTTCCATCCAATCAATTAAAAAATGAAGCCTATTTAAAGCCACTTTTATCATTTAAAACAAGAATTGTTCAGCTTAGAACTCTGCCTGCAGGTTCAGCCGTCAGTTATGGTTCTACCTATACAACTGAAAAAGATGAGAGGATAGCAGTTTTACCAATTGGTTATAAGGATGGTTATCCAAGACTTTTATCAAATCAGGGAGAGGTTTTAATTAACGGAAAGAGAGCTCCAATTAGAGGTAGAGTTTGTATGGGACAGACTATTGTCAGTGTTGAGCAGATAGAAAATGTTGAAGTTGGAGATGAAGTTGTCTTAATTGGAAAACAGAGTAAGGAAGAGATAAGTGCTACAGAGATAGCTGATTTAGTAGGGACTATCAATTATGAAATAATATGTAATTTAAGTGAAAGACTAAAAAGGATATATTTGTAATTAAATTGGATTTTTGCATTTGAGATTGATAAACTTTTAATAAGTTCTCAAATTTTTGCTTAGAATTTAATAATAATTTTTTAAATTATGAGGAGGCAAATATGATAAAAGATAAAGAAAGAGTTAACAAAAAGGTAACTGGAATCCTGGAAAAAGGCTATGAGGCTCATTATATGTTGAGAAGAGTGCTGCAAAATGACACCCTGTTTTTGGAAAATAAAGATATTATAGATGTAATCTTTATTCAAAGAAAAAGTATGGATTCTCCTGATTTAAAACCAGAGACAATTAGTCCAGCCAAGCTTTTAATAGCAACTAATTATGGTATTTTGTTTATGGAGGAAGGATTTAAAGAAATAAATGATAATTATCTTGGTTATAAATTAAAGAGAATTTATTATGATAAAATTGATAGTGTGGAGTTAGATATCTGCATGTTAAATGGAAATTTTAGAGTAATAACTGGAGGTAAGGAAAATTTTGTTGTAGAATTTAATACAGCAAGTTATTATAAGCAGTTTGAAGAATTTATGAAAATAATTCATGATAATATTACAGAAAATAAATGATTAACATTTTTTTAAGATTTGTAAAAAACAAAATGACTGTACTGTAAAAAGTATTTATAATAGTTTATTTTAGAGCAGCAGAATTAAAAAATCTAAAATTAAATAAAAAAATATTCTTTTTCAGTGCAGTTATTTTTATAAATTATTATTTTAACTTGAATTTAGAAATCTGCTGTAATATAATAGGCATAATAATTAAATAGCCAATTTTATAAAAGCTGAGAAAGACATTAGTAGATTAATTAACTGAAATTAGAGAGCTGATGGCTGCTGCAAATCAGTCAGTTAATTTTTCGAATCCAGTCTGGAGCTGTGAAGCTGAAAATATAATGATTAAGCTGAACCGGTTGGGCCCGTTAAAACTATTTAAGCGGCAGTTTTTCTGTCATTAGGGTGGCACCACGAGCAATCTCGTCCCTTTTTTAGGGAGAGATTTTTTTGTTTTTAAGATGATTTTTTAATTTTTTTTAAAAATCAGATCTATATCAATTTTGATTAAAAATAAATTTTAAGGGGGAATAAAAAATGTTAGATATGAGATTTATTAGAGAAAATCCAGAAGTTGTTGAAAAGGCTATGGAGAAGAGAAATATGGAATCACCGGTAGCAAAATTTCAGAAACTTGATGATAATAGGCGTGATCTTTTATACGAAGCGGAACAGTTAAAGCATAAGCGGAACGTTAATTCTGATAAAATTGGTGAGTTAAAAAGAAATGGTGAAGATGCATCTGATTTAATTTCTGAGATGCAGGAGGTTTCTGCTAGAATTAAAGAACTGGACCAGCAGGTGGCTGAAGTAGAAACAGAATTAAATGAACTGCTTTTATCAATTCCCAATATTCCACATCCAAGCGTACCTGTTGGAACAGATGAGGAGGACAATGAGGAGATAAGAAAATGGGGAGAACCCAGAAATTTTGATTTTGAATATAAAGCTCATTGGGATCTTGGTGAAGAGTTAGATATCTTAGATTTTGAAAGAGGAGGAAAGGTAACAGGTACTCGCTTTACCTTTCTTAAAGGGGCAGGTGCCAGACTGGAGAGAGCTTTAATTAACTTTATGCTTAATCTGCATACAGATGAACACGGTTATAAAGAGGTTTTCCCTCCATTTATTGCTAATGCTGACAGTATGACCGGGACTGGTCAGCTGCCTAAATTTAAAAAGGATATGTTTAAATTAGAAGGGCATGACTATTATTTAATTCCAACTGCTGAGGTACCAGTTACAAATATGTACAGAGACGAAATTTTAGATGTAGAACAGCTGCCTGAATATTTAACAGCTTACAGTGCCTGTTTTAGAGCTGAAGCTGGGGCACATGGTCGAGACACAAGAGGTATTATTCGTCAGCATCAGTTTAATAAAGTCGAAATGGTTAAGTTTGTTAAGCCAGAAGACTCTTATGATGAATTGGAAAAAATAACTGCTGATGCAGAGGACGTGCTGCAGAAATTAGAACTTCCCTATAGAGTAGTAAGTTTATGTACAGGAGATTTAACTTTCTCATCTGCAAAAACTTATGATTTAGAGGTCTGGATGCCGGCTTATGAAACCTACAGAGAGATCTCTTCCTGTTCCAATTTTGAAGATTTTCAGGCCAGACGGGCCGGAATTCGTTATCGTCCTGAGCCAGAAGCCAGTACAGAATTTGTTCATACTTTAAATGGTTCTGGTCTGGCAATTGGGAGAACAGTAGCTGCTATTCTGGAAAATTATCAAAATGAAGATGGGACAGTCACGGTACCAGAAGTTTTAAGACCATTTATGGGAACAGATACAATTAGATAATATTTTAACTTAAAAAGATAATATTGTAATTAAAAGGGCCCTTTTTAGGGCTCTTTCTGTTTTTTAAATAAAATTTTAAATTTTTTTCTAAAAAAAGAAGGAATATGGCTTTGAGTATAGAATAATATAAAACGAGATATAAATAAAACAGTGTTTTACTATTAGAAACACTGTCTTAAAATACCGGCTGAGAGATTCGAATAGGATGCTGAGCTGTTTCTGGAAAGTTTTAAAATTAAAAGGAGGCTTATTTAATGAGTAAAGTTGAAGATTTAAAGAGAATTGAAGAGACTGGGATTGTGGCTGTTGTTAGAGCTGAAAATGCGGAAAAAGCATTAAAAATTACTGAAGCTGTAAAAGCTGGTGGTATTGATGCAATTGAAATTACAATGACTGTTCCTGGAGCTGTAGATGTAATTAAGCAGTTAACTGATGAGTACAGCAGAGATGAAATTTTAATTGGTGCTGGATCAGTTTTAGATGCTGAAACTGCTCGTGCCTGTATTTTAGCTGGTGCAGAGTATATAGTTTCTCCATCACTTGATGAAGAAACTATTGCGATGTGTAACCGCTATCAAAAAGCTGTTATGCCTGGTGCAATGAGTGTAACTGAAGTAGTTAAAGCTATGAAATTTGGTGCAGATATTGTTAAGATATTCCCTGCTACTTTATTTGGTCCTAAGATTATTAAGGCTGTTAAAGGTCCTCTACCACAGGCACCTCTAATGCCTACTGGTGGAGTTAGTTTAGATAATGTTAAAGATTGGATTAAAGCTGGTAGTTTAGCAGTTGGTGTTGGTAGTTCTCTAAGTAAAGGTGCTAAGACAGGAGACTATGAGCAGGTAACAGAAACAGCTAAAGAGTTTATTAGATTGATTAAGGAAGCCAGAGCAGAAATGAATTAAATTTTTATTTCAGAATAATTTTTAAGAATAACTAAAATTCATCTCTCAGCTAACTCAGCTTACCTTCCCGATCAGCACCTCCTGTGCTGCGGTCAGCTCAAGACATCGTGTCTTTCGAGCTGAGTTAGCGGAGATATTCATTAAGTTATTCTAGTAAAAATTCTAATTCATAAAAATTTAATATCATTTCTTCTAGTTAAGAAGGGTGGGTTGGTTGCCCTCATATCTCTGAGAAGTTTAGCCAGCTGAAAGATCAATTTTACTGGCAGATGTAGATTCTATTTTGAATTGTTCATTTTGACACTGTTAAGTTTTTAATATAGGATTATCATTTATTTAAATCAAATTTAATTCAAAAATTATCAGGAGGTTTTTATATTATGTCTAAGAAAGTTGTTACTTTTGGAGAAATTATGTTACGTTTGACCCCACCGGATCATGAGCGTTTTATTCAGGCAGATACTTTTAACGTTATTTATGGTGGTGGAGAAGCAAATACTGCAGTATCTTTAGCTAACTATGGTTTAGATGCTCGCTTTGTTACTAAGTTACCTGATAACCCAATTGGTCAGGCAGCTTTAAATGAAGTACGTCGTTTTGGTGTTAAAACAGATTATATTGCTCGTGGTGGAGACCGTTTAGGAATCTACTATTGTGAAAATGGTGCCAGTCAGAGACCATCTAACGTAGTTTATGATAGAGCTCATTCTGCAATTGCTGAAGCTGAAAGTGCAGATTTTGACTGGGAAGAAATTTTTGCTGATGTAGACTGGTTCCACTATACTGGTATTACTCCTGCTTTAAGTGAGCAGATGTCTGATGTTACTTTAGAAGCTGTTAAGGCTGCTAAAAAACATGGTGTAAAAGTAAGCTGTGACCTTAACTACCGTGCTAAGCTCTGGAGCCGAGAAAGAGCTGGTAAGGTAATGGAAGGTTTAATGGAATATACAGATGTTGTAATTGCCAATGAAGAAGATGCCGAAATGGTATTTGATATTAAGAGTGGTTCTGATATTACTGGTGGTGACCTCAATGTTGAAGGTTATAAGGATGTTGCTAAACAGTTAATTGACCGCTTTGACTTAGAATTAGTAGGAAGTCACTTAAGAATTAGTCACAGTGCTTCTAATAATGGCTGGTTAGTTGTTCTCTTTGATGGAGAAAACTTTGTTCAGTCAACCAAATATGAAATCACTATTATTGACCGTGTGGGTGGAGGAGATTCTTTTGCCGGTGGTTTAATTTATTCTCTAGTAACTGGTAAAGAACTTCAGGAAGCTGCTGAGTTTGGTGCTGCCGCATCTGCTTTAAAACAGTCAATCCCTGGTGACTTTAACCATGTGAGTGTTAAAGAGGTAGAAACTCTAGCTGGAGGAAATGCTTCCGGTAGAGTTAAAAGATAAATAGTTAATAATTCTATTCCTTAAAGAAGGCTGCAGCTTCAGGCTGTGGCCTTTTTTTCAATTTTAGCATTAAATACAAATTTTTATTTTTTTAGGAGGAATTTCAAATGATTGATCTTGTTACTATTGGAGAGACAATGGCGGCTATGGCACCAGGTGAAGTAGGATCTTTAAAGTATTTAAATAATTTTTCTAAATATATAGCAGGAGCAGAATCCAATGTTGCAATTGGGGTCAGAAGACTTGGGTTCAATTCTGGCTGGATTAGTAAACTGGGTAAGGACCCTCTTGGAGATTATGTAGAATTTTTTGTGCGGGGTGAGGGAGTAGATGTCTCTCAGGTTAAAAGGGATAAAGATCACAGAACCGGATTATTGATCAAAGAGATGCATACAACCAAGGAACCAAAAGTTTTTTATTATCGTGATAATTCTGCTGCCAGTCATCTCAGCAAAGAAGATATAGATGAAAATTATATAAAAAATGCCAGACATCTTCATTTAACAGGGATTACCCCCGCTTTAAGCTCAAGTGCTCGAGAGGCATTTTTTGAGGCTTTAAAAGTGGCCAGGGAAAATAATTTAAAAATTTCTTTTGATCCTAATTTAAGACTTAAACTCTGGGATTCAATTGAAGAAATGAGAGAGGTCATGTTAAAGATTATTCCTCAGGTTAATGTTTTGCTCCCGGGAGTTGAAGAAGGAGAAATATTACTTGGACTTTCTGATCCAGAAGAGATTATTAAGGGCTTTTATGAAATGATGGACCCCGGTTCTCTGATAGTATTAAAAATTGGAGCAGAAGGAGCATTATATTATCAGGGGGATAAGATCGAGCATGTTGAACCGTACTGTGTTGATAATATTGTGGATTTAATTGGAGCTGGAGATGCTTTTGCAGCCGGTCTAATCAGCGGTCTCTTAAGAGAATTACCAATTAAAGAAGCTGTGGAACTTGCTAATTTAGTTGGAGCTCTCTGTATTACTGTTAAGGGTGACATAGAGGGGCTGCCCACCTGGGAACAGGTTGAGGTATATCAGGGTAAAAAAGATGAAATCCATCGTTAAAAAATAATACTTCCAGGTAGATAGTCTGTTTTACTGCTTTGGAGTGTCTACTCTGGAAGTATAATCTGATTTTGATAAAATAGATTTTTATTAATCAGTTTGTTTATCATAATAAAATTGTTTATTTTAAAAGATTTATGATTATAATTGATCTATTTTTTCAATTATTTGAGAAAAGACAAGAGGTTTGCTAAATATATATCCCTGTATATAATCACAGTTAGCAGTTTTTAACTTAGCTAACTGTTTTTCTGTTTCTACACCTTCAGCTACAACTGGTAATTCCATACTGTGGAACAAACTAATTAAACTATCAATAGTGTTAATATTATCATATTCTAAGAATTCTTCAATTAATATCTTATCTAATTTGACTTTTGAAAAAGAGATATAGGTTAAATAATTTAAAGAAGAATATCCGGTTCCAAAATCATCTAAAGCAAGTTTAATTCCCAGATCAGTAAGTTGATTCAAATAATTAATAGCCTTTTGTTCCTGATGAATTAGGAGACTTTCTGTAATTTCAATTTCTAAATTCTCAAAATTTACCTTATTTGCTCTCATATTTTCCTCAATAAAATTAATATAATCCAGATCATTTAACTGCTGCACAGAAAAGTTAATAGAGATTTTTAAAGATTTATTTTTTTTCTTGTTCAAAACAGCTAAATCTTTAATTGCTCTCTTTGTAACCCACCTTGATATTTCAATAATTAATCCACTTTCTTCTGCCACAGGAATGAATTCTGCAGGAGATATAGAATAATTTTTTAATCTAATTAGAGCCTCTAAAGTTTCCACATTTCCGGTTTTAGTGTTAACTTGAGGTTGATATTTCAATTTAAAGCCATTATTTTTAAGTGCCAGACGAAGAATTTTTCTGATATCCTGTTTATTCTTTATTTTATTAAACATATCAGGCTGGTAAAACAGATAATCCTGATTGTAGCTTTCTTTGGCCTGATACATTGCAGTGTCTGCCATTGTAATTAATTCGTAACTATCGTTAGAATCTTTTGGGAAACAGCTTATTCCTAAACTAAAATCAAGATAAAATTCACTTTCTTCAATTAAAAATGGCCTGGCTACCAAAGCTTCTAATTTATAAATATATTCCTTTATTTCATAACTCGAATTAATCCCTTTTAAAAGAAGCAAAAATTCATCCCCACCATATCTGGCGACAAAGACATTATCCGAAAAAGAATTGAGTAATAACTGACTAAATTTTTTTAATAGGTTATCCCCATATATGTGGCCAAAGGTGTCATTGATTTCTTTAAAGTTATCAAAATCAAGTAAAATAATGGAACCCTCATTTTTATTAGCTAAGACTGAATCTAATCTTTCCCTAAAATTTCTTCTATTAGCCAGTTGAGTTAAGGGATCATGATATGCCTGATACTCTAGATTTTCATTTAAAGCAGTAATTTCTTGATTATAGGCTTCTAACTGCTGATAAGCAGCAGAAATTTCTTCTGTCATATAATTAAAATTTTGAGCTAATTTGCCAATTTCATCTTCTCTATTACTATTAATTTGGACTTCAAAATCTCCCTTTGCTACCTTTATAATATTATTAATTAACTGATGAAGTGGTTTAAGTAAATATTTTTTGTTAATTAAATATACTGTTAGAATTAAAATAAATAATATTATTAAACTTATTTTAAAAATAAGAGATTTTAATTTATCTCTGACTAAAAAAGCTTCTTCTGTGTTAATTTGAGAAAAAATAATACTATTTAAACGATCCAGGGATACAAAAGAAGCTAAAATTTGTTCATCATCCCTTTTATAGTTCAAAGAACCAATCTGTTCATTATAAACTTGACCATAATTAAATAGATTATTGATATTATATTTATTTTTAACAAGTTCGAAATTGGGGTGAGCTATAATTTCTCCACTTTGATTGGCTATATATGTATAACCTGTTTGCCCCATTTTTTTACTGGCAATTGTACTGCTTAATTGATCAAGTAAAATATCACCCGCTAAAACTCCCAAGAGCTCTCCCTTTTCATTTTTAATTGGTAAAGCGACGGTGATCATAAGATACCTGTCATTTGCATCCAAATAAGAGTCTGTCCAGATTAACCTATCTTTTTTAACAGCCTTTTTATACCAAACTCTCTCTCCGGGATTATATTCTGAACTTAAATATACTCCAGGATGAATAATCATTTTACCATTGGTGTCTGCAAAATAAATATATTTAAAAACTGAATATTCTTCTTTAACCTGTTCTAACAATTCCAGAATTTCTTGATCGTTATCTAAATGGTGACCAATAAAAGAAGCTGTTAAATTAATAATATTTTCAGTATCATCTAAAAAGTCATTAACATTAGTTTTTAAAGACTTTGCATTTTCTAAATTAACTTCTTTAACCTGATCACTTATTTCTTCAGAAGCAAGTTCATTAATTGACCAACTTAAAATTGAAATAAAAATGATTAAAATTAAAATTATAATCCAGTTAACTTTAACTATTAAACTTTTATACCATTTAACCTGATTATTATCCATATAACAACGCCTTTCCCTATAAATATATCAGATTTATAAAAAATTGAGAAAAATCTTATTTTACAATTCGAGTATATTTATTTATCAATTTAATTATATTATAGATTTGCAGAATATTCCAGTCTTATATTATAGAGTAAAAAATGAAAATAAAAAGGGGAATAACTATTAATGAAGAATATTAATTAATAAGAAATTACTATATAAATACAAATCAACATAATTTTTTTATTATTCTCAAAATAAATTATTGCAAAGGCAGCGACTAAATAGTCAGAGTGTTTAATCACTGACTATTTTTACTGTTTAGATATTTAAAATTTATTAGCTTAAATAAAGGAATTAATAAATCTATAGTTAATTATAATAGTAATGATTATTAATTACAGTAAAAGAGGTGACATTGATGCCTAATTGGGAGAAAGAAATAAAGAATATTGATTTACTTTCTCAGGGAGACCATGCAGTTTTATTTTATGAAAAAAACAGTGATTGTTTAAATTCTGTACGAGACTTTGTAATTAATTCTTTAAAAGAAAATCAAAAATGCTATTATATTGATCAGGAAGAAAATCAGGAGCTTCTGTTAGCAGAATTAAAAAATACAGATCTGGATCTGGAGAAATATCTAGAAACCGGGCAATTTCTCTGTTTAAAAAAAGAAGAAATTTATGGAACTCCTTCAAATTTTAACGCTCAGAAAATGTTAAATTTACTTGAAGAAAGCGTTATTCTAGCTGAAAATGAAGGCTATAGTGGTTTAAGTATTACGGGAGAATTAACGGGAGTAGTTGACTTTAGTGGGGGCAAGGAAGAAATAATAAAATATGAGTGGCAGCTTAACGATCGAATTTTTAAAAAATATCCTGTAACTGCACTTTGTAGATATAATATTAATCAGTTTGATAATCAAATAATCAAGGCGGCAGTTGAACTCCATGACTACATTGTCTGGAGAGGAGAATTACATGAAAATCCTTATTATATTGATCCCGAAGGTTATCGCCAGAATAAAATAGAAGAATATGAAATAAAAAGCTGGCTCAAAAATATTAGTGAATATCAAAAAAAAGAAAGTCTTTATAGAAAGGCTATTAATCAGAGTCAAAAAAGATATTTAAGACTTTTTAATAATTCACCGGTAGGAATTATCAAAACTACTTCTCGGGGGAAAGTGCTGCATATAAATCAGAGAATGGCAAAAATAGCTGGCTATGATAGTGTTTATGAAGTGATCAAAAAATACGATAATCTTGGTACTGAATTTTATGTTAACTTTGAGCGGAGAAATGATTTTTTAACTGAATTGAGAAATAACGATGAAGTTGAGAATTTTGAATTTAAAGCTAAAAAGAAGAATGGTGAACATATCTGGCTTAATATGAATGCCAAAATTATTAAAAGAAATAATGACGGCAGCTTTATCATAGAGGGTTTTGTTTTTGATATTAGTGAAAAAAAAGAGTATGAAAAAGAAATTAAGCGAAGAAAGGAAGAATTATCTGCTTCAAACCAGCAGCTGCAGGCCTATAATGAGGAAATTATGTCAATGAATGAAGAACTTGAGGATTCTTTTAAAGAGCTGGCAGATTTAAATAATAGATTTGAAAAAATGATTAGTTTAGTTTCGGATATAGAAAATTTAAGTACAATAAGTGAAGAAGAATTTCTGAGTAAAATTTTAAAACAGGCTGTTACAATAATTCCGGAGGCTGCTGCAGGCAGTGTTTATACTTTTGGACAGGAAAATGTTCAATTTGTAGATTGTATTGGGTATGATCTTGGCAATTTAAAGCAGAATGAGATTAAAAATGAAGCTTTTTATAATTACAATTCAGCTATAGAAACTATGACAGCCGCCGAAATTAAAGCGAGAAATAAACAATATATGCAGCCGGAAGATTTTGAAAGTTTAAAGGCGGAAAGTTTGGATAAGATTAAAGAAATAATGTATTTTGATTTAGAACTAAATGGAGAAAAAAAGGCCGGTGTCACTCTGGATATCAAAGCTGACAGCACAAATACATTTACTATTAATTCGAAAAAAATATTTAGAGCTTTTTATAATATAGCATCTTCTTTTTATAAATTAAAAGAATATAACCTGCTTCAGAACAATTTTACCCGGGAGATTATCTCGTCTACTATTAAAATGCTAGAAATGTATGATTTATATACCCGGGGGCATTCGGAAAATGTAGCAGAACTGGCAGTACAAATAGCGGAAGAAATGGGGCTATCACAAAACATTGTTGATAATATATACTGGACCGGTCTTGTTCATGATATTGGTAAAATGTTAATTCCATTGGAAGTATTAAACAAAGAGGGAAAACTTAGCAAAAGCGAATATGAGCTTATTAAAGAACATCCGGTTCTTGGCAGTAATGCACTAAAAAGCTCAAGTTCATTAAAACAGTTAGCTGATTATGTACGCTATCATCATGAACGCTGGGATGGAAGAGGCTATCCGGATGGACTTAAAGGTGATCAGATTCCAATTGAATCTCAGGTTATCTGTGCAGCGGATGCCTGGGATGCAATGCGTTCTAAAAGAACTTATCGAGAACCCCTTACTTTTAATCATGCTCTGGCAGAAATCAAAGATAATAAAGGTTTACAATTTGCGCCGGATGTAGCAGAAGCTTTGATAAATGTTTTAGAAATTTAATATCTAAATATTAAATAATCGATGATCTTTAGGAGTGTTTTTATGAAAAAAGAAGAATTACATAAAATTATTAATTTTAGACTTAAATTGACTTCTTTTATATGTTATAATTATATTTCAGAAATATTTATTGAAATTCCAAGGAGGTTTTTATTTTGAGTAAATCCGACATGACGGTAATCAAGCGGGATGAGAGAGAAGTAGCTTACAGTCGGGATAAGATAACTAAGGCGATTTACCGGGCAATGGTCGAATCTGGTGAAGATGCGACTGAAGATGATGCAGAACAGGTTGCCTTAGATGTAGAAACAGAACTTATTACAGAGTTTTATAATCAGGATCAGATACCAAAAGTGGAAGAAATTCAGGATTTAGTGGAAGAAAAATTAATGAAGGCTGCCTATGTAACAACAGCCAAAGCTTATATTTTATACAGAAATAAAAGACAGCAGTCAAGATTATCCAGAAAACAGGAGAAAGAAAATCCGCTCTTAACAAATGAATTTTTAAGTAAGTATAAACACCAGCCCAATCCTTTTCCAACTGAGCTGGGAGAATTTATTTATTATAGAACATATTCACGCTGGTTAGAAGAGGAGCAGCGTCGTGAGTACTGGTGGGAAACTGTAAAAAGAGCTGTGGAATATAACTGTTCCTTAGCTCAGACAACAAAAAAAGAAGCAGAAAAACTTTATGATAATGTTTATAACTTAAGAAACTTTCTGGCAGGTCGTACACTCTGGACAGCTTCTACAGAGTCCTCTAAGAAATATGGAATGTCAAACTACAACTGTTCTTTTACAGTTATTGACAGTTTTAAAGCCTATCAGGATTTGTTTTATCTTTTAATGATTGGTTCAGGTGTTGGCTTCCGCGTGCTTCCGCGTGATGTGGAGAAGTTGCCTAAAATTAGAACGGATATTGAAGTTATTCATAAATATTATGAGCCTGTAGATAAAGAAGAAAGAAGAGAATATACAGATTTTGATTTTGATGAAGATGATGTAGTAACAATTAATGTTGGTGACTCAAAAGAAGGCTGGATTCAGTCACTGGAATATTATTTTAAGTTCCTGGTTGACCATGCCTATCGTCCGCTAAAAAGAATTATTTTTAATTATGATTCTGTGCGTCCAAAGGGAGAAAAGCTTAAGACTTTTGGTGGTACAGCTTCTGGACATCAGAGTTTAAAGCGGATGTTTACTAAGATTGATAAATTATTAAAAGAAAAGCCGGACCGTGATTTAGATGATATTAATCGGGTTAAACTAAAGCCAATTGATGCTATGGATTTAGCCAATATTGTAGCGGAAAATGTGGTTTCAGGTGGAGTTAGACGCTCATCTCAGATCTGTCTCTTTAGTGCTGATGATAAAGAAATTGCTCAGGCTAAAAGTAATTTATATGTCAAAGAAGATGATGAGTGGGTAATTAATAAGGAAATTTCTCACCGCCAGATGAGCAACAATAGTATTTTCTACGAAGGTAAGCCTTCTAAAGAACAATTAAAGTGGCATGTTAAGCAGATGCGCTTTAGTGGTGAACCTGGCTTTATCAATGCTGTGGAAGGAAGTCGCCGCCGTGAAAACTTCAAAGGAGTTAACCCCTGTGCAGAAATTCTGCTTGATTCCAGAGGGGTCTGCAATTTAACTTCTTTAAATGTGATGGCCTTTGTTGATGAGGAAGGTAATCTGGATAAAAAATCAATGTTTGAATCTCAGAAACTTTCTGCCAGAGCTGGTTACAGAATGGCTCTAATCGAGTTTGAATTACCGGAGTGGGATCAGATCAACAAACGGGATCGATTGATTGGAACTTCTCTGACTGGTTGGCAGGACATGAAAAATGCTGCTGATTTAAATGAAGCTCAGGAAGCTCAGCTGCTGGAAGAACTGCGTGAGATTGCACATCAGGCTGCAAGAGAAATTGCCAAAGAGGTGGGAGATAATGAACCTAAACTGATTACAACTGTTAAACCTGAGGGAACTCAGACTCAGATGCCTACAGTTTCCAGTGGTCTTCATTATTCACACAGTGCCCATTATGTTCGCCGGGTAAGAATTTCTGCTTCTGATCCGCTGGCCCGGGTCTGTGAAGAATTGGACTATCCTATTCATCCAGAAGTGGGTCAGGATCCAGATGATCCAGAAACTTTAGTGGTAGAATTCCCTGTTAAAGCTCCTGAAGGACAGGTTAAAGGAGATGTGAATGCAATTGATCAGCTGGAAACTTATAAGATGTTTATGGAAAATTATGTTGATCATAATGCTTCAATTACTGTTCATGTTCGTGATGATGAATGGGAAGATGTAGAAGAATGGCTCTGGGAAAACTGGAACAGCGTAGTTGGTATTTCCTTTATTTCCTACAATGATAACTTCTATGATCTGATGCCTTATGAAGAAATTACAGAGGAAGAATACAATCAGCGGGTGGAAGAGATGGAGCGCTTTAATCCTTCCTTAGTATCTAAGTACGAAACAGAGTATTTAGAAAGAGAACTCGATGAATCTTCCTGTGAAGGAGGAGCCTGTCCGGTAAGATAAAGTACAGGTGCCGTGTAAAACTTGATTTATGAATAAAAATGTCGAAAAACATTTTTATTAGATAATATAATTTAATTCTAAGCCTACCTTAACTGGTAGGCTTTTTCTATAGTTATCAATCTTACAGACTTTTTTTAGTAAATTTAATATAATAATGGTATAATAACCTAAAAGAAGATAAAAGCAGATTAAGTATTAGTTCCAGAATAAAAAGAGGAAATACAGAATTTATAAATAAGTTTATATATAATAGCAATTATGGATTTAAAAATAATAATCTATACCAGATATAGGGTGATAAGTAGATGCTGA
Organism: Halanaerobium kushneri; assembly: GCF_900156285.1. GTDB lineage: Bacteria > Bacillota > Halanaerobiia > Halanaerobiales > Halanaerobiaceae > Halanaerobium > Halanaerobium kushneri. The sequence goes on along the minus strand of NZ_FTNC01000019.1, from coordinate 28,082 downwards.
AAAAAATAATAATTCTGCTCTTTATTTTTGTGTTTTTAAGTAGCAGCTGTATATTAGCTTCAGATATAAGTTTAGAAAATATACAGAAATTAATTGCAGAAAATAATAATAAGCAGGCCTTAGAAATTTTGACAGAGAATAATCTGAATAATAATCCTGATCTTCTCTATTACAAAGCTCTTCTGTTGAGCTGGGAAAAAGAATATGTAGAATCCGAAAAAATTTTGCTGCAATTAATTGATGATTATCCGGAAAGGCTTGAATTTTATAATCATTTAGCCCGGATATATGGCTGGCAGCGGAAATTTGAAAAGGCCAAAAAAATTATTGCAAGAGCCCAGCAAAGGGAATATTCTTCAACCAGAATGGCTCTTTTAGCCAGACATGCAGAATGGCAGGGTAACTGGTTTGAAGCACAAAAATTGATTAAAATCGCTCTAACTAAAGCAGAATCAAATGAATTAAAAAATGAATATCAAAGCCGATTAAAGATAATTAATCAGAAAATCAGGACAGAATTATTTATAAAAGGTAAATTTATTTATTCTCCAGCTGCCAGGGACGATATAAGTTTGCGACTTGGTTTAGAAAAGCCATTAAATGATGGTATTAATTCTGAAATTTCTGCTGGTGTAAATCATTTTAAAGATGAGTTTAATTTGCTTTTAGGCGCAGAAATTGAATTAGCTCCTCCTTTGCTTTTTAATAAAACAAATTTTAGTTCTACTTTTAACTTCTATCAGGGGGATAGTAAGGATAAAATTGAATTAAATAACAGTCTTAATTACTTCTTTAATTCCAAAAATAGAGCCGGCATCAGCTTTGAGATAGTAAAAGATGATGCTAGTTATCAAAACCTTGAATTAGAATATGAACATAGATTTAAAAAAATAATAATGGTATTAAAAAATTCGTCAAGGCATTATTCCACTGGTTGGATTTCTGATTTTTCCCAGCATTTAGATTTTTATTATCCGCGTGATAATTATCTTTTAAATTTTAGAATAAGTCATTATCAGGATGGAGAAAATTTATTTAGAGTCGGTTTTGAATTTTCTAATCTATTTTCTGAGCATAAATATTCTTTCGAAAATCTTAATCTCTGGTTTAATAATCAGCAGACTGGTAATTTAGATTTTAGATTAAATTTAAGATAAAAAGAAAATGTTTAAAGGTGGGGTTATAATGGGAGATGAGAGAGATTATAAGATTTTGATTGCTGAAGATGATGAGTCAATTTCACGATTAATATCTTATAAGTTTAAAAATCAAAATTTGGAAAGTGAAGTAGTTACTGATGGTGATCAGGTGCTGCCGGAAATAGAAAAGGGTGTCTATGATGCTTTAATCTTAGATCTCATGCTGCCGGTTTTAGATGGGATGAGTATTTTAAATAAAATTAGGGAGAATAATATTGAAATACCAGTTTTAATATTATCGGCCAGGAGCCAGGAAAAAGATATACTCAAAGCACTTAAAAGCGGAGCTGATGAGTACTTAACCAAACCTTTTAGACCGGAGGAATTAATTATTAGATTAAAAATGCTGCTGGATGGAGTTGATTAATTTTGCGCACTATTTTATATTATGCTGCTTCGGTCATAATGTTTTTAATAGTCCTGGTGATATTAACTATTATAGTTTATCATTTAAAAAACAGGAGAAAAGAAAAAAAATATCAAAATCAAAAGAAAAAGTGGGAGCATTATTTATTTAAATATCTGGCAGAAGAAATAAATGTTGAAGAAGCAGCTTTAAAATTAAACAGTAATTATTTTTATTTATATGATTTTATAAAACCTTATTTAAAAAACTTAAAGGGCGATGATTTTGAAAAAATAAAGCAACTTGTAAAAGAAAATGGAATGAATAAATTTTTTTTAGAAAAGCTGGAGCAGGGGAGAAAAGAAGAAAAAATAAAAGCAGCTGTTTTTCTGGGTAAAGTTGAAGAAAAAAAGGCACTGCCATTACTGGAAATTTATCTTGATTCAGATAATAAAGATTTACAGACAGTCAGTATCTGGGCGATTGCTGACATTGGAGAACAGCGTCTTTTCTTTAAGATTTTAAAAATCGTTTTGAAGGAAAGCAGATTTACGTTTGAAATTTTAACGGAAATATTAATTAGATTTGGTAGAGATATCTGTGGAGAAATAGAGACTTTTTTAAAAGAAAATTTTTATCAAGAAAATAAATTAGAAGTTATTCTCGGGGTACCAGAATATCAAGCTCTTTCTCTGTTTTTTGACATATTTGGCTATTATAGATATCATCCAGGAGTTCAATTAATGGAGCCAGTTTTAATACCGGAATATAATAATGAAGTATTAATTCATATATTTAAATCACTGGTAAAGATGGAATATCCAGTTGATAAAGATTTAAGTGTTTTTTTAAGTCATGATGACTGGGTTGTAAGAAGTCAGACCGCTCGTTATATTGGTGTGATAAACGCTGACGGGTATTTAGAAGAACTGCAGGTTTTAATTAACGATTCAAACTGGTGGGTTCGCTATTATTCTGCCTGGGCTATTTTAAAAACTGGGAATATAGATGTTTTAAAAGATATCATTAAGAGTGAAAAAAAGGGGAAAGAAATGAGCGAATATGTTTTAGCTCAAAATAATATTTAAAAACGTAGGTGAAGGTAGTGGAGAACTTCTATTATTTTTTATTAGTATTTGACTATTTTGCAGTTTTATACTTCTTTTTAGTTAATGGGACATATATTTTTTTAAATGTGAAGGCCTTTTTTTCAATTAAAAATTACTGGACTTCCAGAGAGATAATTGATATTGAAAATTTATTTCAGAGTGAGTTCTATAAACCGGTGTCAATTATAATTCCGGCCTACAATGAGGAATTAACAATTGTCGATAATATTATTTCTATTTTATCACTGCAGTATCCGGAACTGGAAGTGATTGTTGTTAATGATGGATCAAAAGATAATACAATTGAAGAATTAAAAGATTATTTCAGTCTAGTTGAATCAAGCAGAACTTACAGAGATGATCTAGCAACTCAGCCGGTAAAGAAAGTTTATGACTCTCTTGATTATCCAAATCTAGTAGTTATTGATAAAGAAAATGGAGGTAAAGCTGATTCGCTCAATGCAGGCATAAATATTGCTCAATTTCCCCTGGTCTGTAATATAGATGCAGATTCTCTGATAGATGATCAGGCATTACAAAAAATTGTAGAACCTTTTTCTCGTGACTGGCGGGTTATAGCTGCAGGAGGAACGATCAGGGTTGCTAATGAGTGTGGAATTAAAGGTGGGCAGGTTAAAAAAGTCAGGTTATCTAAAAAACCAATTGTCAGGTTTCAAGTTTTAGAATATTTAAGAGCTTTTTTATTTGGACGAGTAGGTTGGGCTTCTCTTAACAGTTTATTGATTATTTCGGGTGCTTTTGGAGTTTTCAAACGTAAATATTTACTTAAAGTAGGTGGCTACAGCACCAGGACAGTTGGCGAAGATATGGAACTCGTTTTAAAACTAAATAAAGAGATGCAGAAAAGTGATCGAGATTATCGAGTGCTGTTTTTTCCGGACCCTGTCTGCTGGACTCAGGTTCCAGAAGAGATTAAAATTCTTTCCAGCCAGAGAAGGCGCTGGCAGAGAGGCCTGGGACAGAGTCTGTTGATGAATAAAGAAATATTTTTTAATAAAAATTATGGATTATTGGGTCTCTTTACCTATCCATTTTACTTTTTTGTAGAACTTTTAGGGCCTGTTATTGAAATTTTGGGTTATATAAGCATTATTTTAACAGTAGTTATCAGGGGTAGAATCAATGAGGTAGTTATCCTCTTTTTTATAACAGCTATTTTAATGGGGGTACTCTTATCTATTCTCTCACTGTTTTTTGAAGAGATGACTTTTCATAAATACACAAAATTGAAAGATAAATTAAGCTTGGTCTTCTATGCTTTTTTAGAAAATTTTGGCTACCGCCAGCTGCATACTTTCTGGAGATTGAGAGGTTTATTTGATCTATTTTCTAAAAAAGAAAGCTGGGGAAGTCAAAAAAGAAAAAAATTTAATGATTAGTAATTAGATATTTAAACTTTGCTGAGGTGGTAAAAATAAACATTTTAGTTGTTGATGATGACCGGGATATTAAATTGTTATTAGAGAGTTATTTAAAAAAATTAGAAGTTGATAGGATTCATTTTACAGAAACTGCGGCCGAAACCTATGAATTCCTGAATTTAAAGGATAAAAATAATGAAGCTAAAATTGATTTAATTATTCTGGACATCATTTTAGAGGATGAAGATGGGATTGCAATTTGTAAAAAAATAAAAAGTTCAGAAACTTATCAAGAAATTCCTGTAATAATGGTGACTGCCCAAAAAGCTTCAAAATTTTTAAAGAGGGCTTTTGAGGCTGGTGCCTTTGACTTTATAAAAAAACCAATAAATAAGATTGAGTTTATGGCCAGAATTAATTCTGCCATAAAATTAAGAAAAGAAATGAAAAAGAGAATAAAAAGGGAAGAAGAGCTGCTTAAAATATCAGCTAAATTGAAAGCAGTAAATAAAAAATTAGAAAAAATAGCTCTTCAGGATGGATTAACAGGTCTGGCAAATCGAAGGCTATTTGATAAAACTTTAAAGGATGAACTAAATCGAGCTAAAAGAAATAAAAATAGTTTAGCTTTAATTATGGCTGATATAGATAATTTTAAGGTTTATAATGATACTTATGGTCATCAGCAGGGAGATGAGTGTTTAAAAAAAGTTGCTTCAGTTTTAGCTAAAAATGCCAAAAGAGCTTCGGATTTTTCCGCCCGTTATGGTGGAGAAGAATTTGCTGTTATTCTGGCTGATACAGATAAAGATGGGGCAGTAAAAGTTGCTGAAAATATTAGAGAAGATATTAGAGAATTAGAAATTGAACATCAAAATTCGAATACCGATAAATATGTTACTTTAAGTCTGGGAGTAAGCTGTATTAAAGTAAAAAGAGAAATAACGGAAGAACTGGTTAATTCCTTTATAGAAAAGGCTGATCAGGCATTGTATCAGGCTAAAGAAAAAGGAAAAAATAGAGTAGTTTATCTTGACTTTGAATAAATTTAAGGAGTTTTAAAATGAAGAAAAATAAAGTATATATTGATCAGGATCTTGAGACTTTAATCCCTCAATATTTAGATAATAGAGAAGAAGATATTAGAAGATTAAAGACTTTAATAGAAGCAGAAAATTATGAAAAAATAAGAATAATTGGACACAGTCTTAAGGGGTCTGGTGGTGGCTATGGTTTTGATTATTTAACTGAATTAGGGAGTCAGATAGAAAAAAATGCAGAACTAAAAAACAGAGAAGATATTGAGCTAATTATTAATAAATTAGAGAATTATCTGGATAATTTAGAGATTATTTATCAGGAAGATTAGGGGGGATATAGTGGTAGAGCTTAATTTTGAGCAGGGTTATCAAATATTATTTAATAATACTCAGGATGCACTTTTTATAATGGAAGTGGATGAAAATCAGGATCTTCGATTTTTGAAATTAAATCCAGCTCATGAGAATTTAACAGGTTTAAAAACCGAAGATGTTGCCGGTAAAACACCAGTAGAAGCAGTTGGCCCGGAGATTGGAGAAATTGTAGAGTCACATTATCGGGAATGTCTGGAGAAAAAAGAAACCATAAGTTATGAAGAAGTTTTAGATCTACCCTCTGGCAAAAAAACCTGGGCTACCCAATTGAGTCCTGTTATAAACGAAGGAAAAGTTACTCATATTGTTGGTAGTGCCAGAAATATAACTGAAAGAAAGAAGTTAGAAATGGAAAATAGAGAGCTAAGTCAGCGCTATAAGCTGGCTACAGAGGCTGCTGGAATAGGTGTCTGGAAATTAGATTTAAAAGACAATTTTTTGCTCTGGGATCAGCAGATGAATAAGATTTATGAATTAACTTCTGAAGAAAATAAAACTTTCCAGGCCTGGGTTAAACATCTTCACCCCGAAGATAAAGAAAGAGTAGTCGCTAAATTTAATCGCGCCCTGGATAAGGAGAATATTTTTGAAGATGAGTTTAGAATCAAAACAGATTCCGGTAAGATAAAACATATCAAAGCTTTTGGTAAATCAATTTATGACAGTGGTAAGAAAGTTATTGGGGTAAATTATGATATTACTGAAAAAGTTAAGGCCTTAAAAGGTTTGGAAGAATATTCGAAGGAACTTAAAATAAAAAATATTGAATTAGAGCAGGCGAGAGATAAAGCCTGGGAAGCTTCCAGAGCTAAATCTGAATTTCTGGCTACAATGAGTCATGAAATAAGGACTCCGATGAATTCTATTATTGGAATGGCAGAATTGCTTTTAGAAACTGATTTGAGTAAACAGCAGCAAAAATATGTTGATATTTTTCAGAAGGCAGGGGAAAGTCTTTTAAATTTAATAAATGATATTCTTAATCTATCAAAAATTGAGGCGGGAAAGATAGAATTAGAAAAGAAGAAATTTAATCTGATTGAAACTGTGGAAAGTATTGCAGAGATGATAGCGGTTAGAGCTTATAAAAAAGGGCTTGAGATGCCTTTAAGAATTTCTTCTGAGGTTCCTCAATGTGTGATAGGCGATCCAGAAAGGCTGAGACAGATATTAATTAACCTGCTGGGTAATGCGGTGAAATTTACTGAGCAAGGAGAAATCTTTTTAGATTTAAGAATAGAATCTAATTTTAAATCTGAAAGTAAAAAGATGATTACTTTCATGGTAAAAGATACCGGCATTGGTATTGAAGAAGAAAAGCAGGAAACAATATTCAATCATTTTACTCAGGCAGATTCGTCCAGTACCCGAAAATATGGGGGAACTGGTTTAGGTCTGACTATTTCTAAACAGTTAGTAGAACTTATGGGAGGTAAAATCTGGGTAAAAAGTCAACCAGGTCTGGGCAGTACTTTTTATTTTTCAATACCATTTAAGGTAGCTGAAAAAACCACAGTTAAATTTGAGAAAAAGAAAAATATTAATTTTGATAGCATAAGTATTTTGGCTGTAGATGATAATCCAACTAATTTATTTATACTGGAAGAAATGCTCTCTGACAAGGGAGCAATAGTTGAGACTGCAGGTAGTGGAGAGGAAGCTCTATCTGCTCTGAAAAAAAGTATTAGCAGTAATAATCCTTTTAAGATAATTTTGATGGATAATTTTATGCCTCAAAAAACTGGATTAGAAACTGCCCGTGAGATTAAAGAAAAATATGAATTAAATAACATTAAAATAGTTATTACTTCATCTGATTTTGAAAATAAATATATTGAGGCTCAAAAAGAATATATTGATGATTATATTATGAAACCAATCAGAAAAAAGGAGCTTTTTTCTTTATTAAACAGGTTAACTGATGAAATTGGGAAAAGCAGGAATAAAGCAAGTAAAAAGAATAAAAAATCAGATCAAGGGGCCCTAGAGTTAGATAAAAAAACAACTGCAGCCTCTGATTTAGGGGATAAAGAAAAGAAATTACTAATAGTAGAAGATAATGCAGATAATAGAATGTTAATTAGGGCTTATTTAAGTAAATCAGATTATGAGGTTGAAATGGCGGTAAATGGGCTTGAAGGTGTAGAAAAAATTGAAAAAAATAATTATGATCTTGTGCTGATGGACATTCAGATGCCTAAATTGGATGGATACCAGGCAATTAGAAGAATTAGAGAAATGGAAAAAGCAGATAAAATTAACAGGAATAAAATAATTGCGCTAACGGCTTATGCACTGGATTCTGATAAAGAAAAAGCTCTTCAGGCTGGTTTTGACGGTCATTTAACTAAACCAATAAAAAAGGAAAAACTTTATAAAACGATAAATGAATATCTTGATTGAATAATGGAGGGTTAGTATGGCATTAAAATCAAAATCTGCTCGGATGGGTAATGAACCAATCTTAAAGTTGCTTTTTAAATTATCGGTACCTGCAATAATTGGAATGATTATTCAGGCAATGTATAATATTGTTGACAGTATTTATGTGGGCCGCCTCAGCACAGATGCTCTTTCGGCTTTATCTATTTCTTTTCCGGTCCAGATGTTTTTAATTGCAATTGGGGTAGGTACCGGTGTGGGAACAAGTTCTTTAATATCAAGACTTTTAGGTAGAGGAGAAAAATGCAGGGCGAATAATGTAGCGGAACATGTCTTTTTTATCGCTATTATTTATGGAATTCTGGGTGGTTTAATTGGTATTTTCTTTTCTGAAAATATTATAAGATTGTTTACTGATAATCCAGTTTTGATTGATCTTGGTTATCAGTATATAAATATTATTTTAACTGGCTCAATTGCAATTTTTATACCCGCTACTTTTAATTATATTCTGCGGGGAGAGGGAAACACATTTTTACCAATGCTGACAATGATTATTGGAGCAGTTTTGAATATGATTATTGATCCTTTTTTAATTTTTGGACTTGGTCCTTTTCCACAGCTGGGGGTAGCTGGTGCTGCCTATGCAACAGTTTTTTCTCGGATTATAGGTGGAATCTTTATTATTTCTGTCTTATTTAGTGATAAGAATGAGCTGACTTTAAGACTGGAAGATTTTGAATTCGATTTTCAGATTATTAAAGAAATCTATAATGTAGGTATTCCGGCAATGGCTAATAGACTTCTGTTTAGTGTTTCAATTGTATTTATTAATTTAATTCTTGGTGCCTTTAATTCGACCGCCATTGCAGTAATGGGTTTGATTTTTAGAATGCAGTCTTTCTTTTTAATGATGGTTTTTGGTCTGACCCAGGGATATCTGCCGCTGGTAGGATATAATTATGGACATAATAATCCGGAGAGAATGAAAAAGACAATTTTAATTGGAAGTTCAACTGCTCTTGCCTTTGGTACTTTAGGTTTTATTGTTTTCCAACTTTTTCCAACAGCGATCATTAAATTATTTAACAGTGACCCAAAACTTTTAAATATAGGAGTTGAAGCTTTACAGAAGGTTAGTCTTTCCTATTTCTTTATGGTTTTAAATATTATTGGAGTCGCTACATTTCAGGCTGTTGGTAAAGGAATGCCCAGTTTTGCTATTACATTTTTAAGACAGGCAATTCTCTTAGTCCCCGGGATGTATATTCTGGGAGAGTTATCCGGCCTTGATGCCACCTGGTTTGCTTTTCCGATGGCTGAATCAATTTCGTTTGTGATTCTTGCAATCTGGCTGAGTTATGTTATTAAAAAGTCAGTAGCCGAAATGAGAGAAACTTTGTAATTATTATAGACTGTTGTCTGTAATTGAAAGTATTAAATTAGTAAACAAATATGGTTTATTCAGATAGATTGAGAGATATTTATGGAGGGGATTTTGTGACGACTGCAATTAAAATTAGAGATATTAATAAGACATATGGAGAATTACAGGCTTTAGATGATGTGAATTTAGATATTAAAAAGGGTGAATTTTTTGGGCTTTTGGGTCCCAATGGGGCCGGTAAAAGTACTCTGATTGGAATTCTGGGAGGGCTGGTAAAAAAAGATTCGGGTAATGTGACAGTTTTAGGTAAGGATATTATTAAAAATTACAGGGAAACTAAAAAATCTCTGGGAATTGTTCCCCAGGAGATAACCTTTGATCCCTATTTTACTGTGCGAGAAACTTTAGAGATTCATTCTGGTTATTTTGGCATTAAAGATAATGATCAAAAAATAGATGAACTGCTCAATGCTTTAAGTTTATCAGATAAAGCAGAGATTGGTCCGCGGCAGCTATCAGGTGGAATGAAGCGGAGGCTTTTGATTGCCAAAGCTCTTGTTCATGATCCGGAGATTATTGTTTTAGATGAGCCAACGGCGGGAGTGGATGTTGAGCTGCGCAATAGCCTCTGGGAATATGTAATTAATCTTAATAATCAGGGCAAAACAATTATTTTAACGACTCATTATTTGGAAGAAGCGGAGGCCTTATGTGATCGAATTGCTATTATGAACAAGGGTAAAATAGTTAAGGTTGACACCAAAGAGAATCTGATTAACTCCATTGATAAAAAGCTGATCAAAATTCAATTTGCTGATTCAGTCCAGGGATTGGAAGATGAACTGCAGGAAATTAATTTTGATTTAAATAAGGATAAAAGAGAGATTGAAATTGAAACTGCCAAACAGGATTTAGATAAGATTCTGAAAAAAATAAATAGGTTAAATTTAGATATTGTTGATATGAATATTGAAAGTGCTAAATTAGAAGATGTCTTTATTAAGCTTACCAGCTTAGGAGGTGATGACAATTAATTCTATTACCTTTTTAAGTTTGGTTAGAAGAGAGGTTGCTAGATTTACCAAAGTCGCTATTCAGACTATCTTTGCCCCTTTAATTTCCACCGGTCTTTATTTAATAATCTTTTCCTATTCTTTTCAGAATCGGGAAGTTGCAGGATATGGAGTTCCCTATATTAGTTTTATTGTTCCGGGTTTAATTATGATGAGCTTAATTCAGAATTCATTTGCCAATACATCTTCTTCCTTAATTGGAGCTAAATATAATGGGATTATCATTGATTTTCTGCTGGCCCCATTTTCCTATATTGAATTGAGTCTGGGTTTTATGATTGGGGGAATGGTTAGAGGTTTGCTGGTTGCTACTGTAACTTATCTAGTTTCAATTTATTTTTACGGAGGAGCAATTGCACATCCGTTTTTAGCTCTATTTTTTGCTATTTTAGTTTCTTCGATATTTTCCCTCTTTGGGATTATTGCTGGTCTCTGGGCGGAAAAGTTTGATCATGTTTCGATTTTTTCTAATTTCTTTATCACCCCCCTGACTTTTTTAAGTGGAGTTTTTTATTCAGTCAAGGGTCTGCCTGGAATCTGGAGTGAAGTTTCTCTATTTAATCCGGTATTTTATATGGTGGATGCAGTTCGCTTTGCTTTTATCGGACAATCGGATATGTCTCCTTACTTTTCAGCGCTGGTCATTTTCAGTCTGGCGGTATTTTTACTTGTTATAGTTACCTATCTCTTCAAAATAGGATATAAGGTTAAAAGTTAACTGCTAAGGGACTGCCGGAAGAATTTGTTGATTTTGCTGAACAGGAATTCAAAAAAATCAATGAGGCCTATGAGAAAATAAAAGAAGAAAAGGGTGCTTAAATTAAATTTGGGAGGCAAAAAATGAAGATTGTAATGATAGAGCCAATTAATATTTCAATGATGAAGATTGAAGAGTGCAGGCAGAGAATGGAAGCTGAGGGACATGAGCTAATTGCTTATTCCACGCGGGCAGAAGATGATCAGGAAATGATTAAAAGAATTAAAAATGCGGATATTTTAATTATTGCCAATCAGCCCTTACCGTCAGAGGTTATCAGGGCTGCAGAAAATTTAAAGATGATTTCAGTTGCTTTTACCGGTTTTGATCACATAGCAATGGATGCCTGCAGGGAAAATGATATTTTAGTTTCCAATTCTTCCGGTTATGCCAATCAGGCGGTAGCAGAACTTGCCTTTGGACTGACCATTGATTTAATGCGCAAGATTAAGGATTCCGATCAGGCTGTGAGGGCTGGTAAAACAAGAGCCGGGCTAATTGGTAATGAACTGGCAGGCAAAAATTTTGGTATAATTGGTTTTGGTTCAATTGGCCAGAAAACTGCCCGAATTGCCGCTGCCTTCGGCTGTAATATTCTGGTTGATGACCATAAAAAACATCAGCTGGGTGAGGAGCTGGGAGTAGAGTATCTTTCAATTCCTGAGCTGATGCAGAAGAGTGATATTATAAGTCTCCATGTACCACTTAAAGATTCAACTGTAGATTTAATAAGTGCAGACGAGATTGGACTAATGAAAAAGGATGCAATTTTGATTAACACAGCCCGCGGTCCGGTTGTAAACAGTGAAGCGCTGGCTGAAGCTTTAAATAAAGAAAAGATTGCTGGAGCAGGTATTGATGTTTTTGAGATGGAGCCTCCAATTCCATCAGATCACCCACTTTTAAATGCTAAAAATACTATTTTAACTCCTCATACAGCTTTTGCGACCGAAGAAGCCTTCATTAAGCGGGCGGAAATTGTCTTTAATAATATTGAAGCCTGGCTTAAAGAAGAGCCTCAGAATGTGGTCAGTTAGAAAAACTAAGTCAGCTAAAATTGATAAAAATAATTTTTAAAGAGGTGATGATAATTTATGAGTTTAAAAGATAAAGCCAGAAAATTATTATCTGAATTTAGAGGAGATGATTATGCTTTAGGAATAGGCATTCTAAATGAAATTGGTGATTATGCTGAAGATTATGGTAAAAGTGTGTTATTAATTTCCAACGATACTTATCTTGATTCAGCGGTAAGGCCAATTAAAAAATCACTTAAACAGAATAAATTAAAGCTGGCAGGAAATAGAGTTTTTCGCGGAGCAGATCCAAATGCACCTCGAGAGGATGTTTATCGGCTGGCAGGATATATTCATACTTTTGAGCCTGATAGTATAATAGTTGTTGGTGGTGGCAGCACAATTGATGCCCTTAAGGCTGCAAATATACTGGCCTCCCTCGGACACTACAGTCCGGAGATCGATACTTATTTTGGGACCGGAATGGTAACTGAGGCCTTAAAACACAGCAAAAATCATCTAATACCAACTATTGCTGTGCAGACTGCTTCCAGCTCCGGTGCCCATCTGACTAAATATTCTAATGTAACTGATTTAATCAGCGGTCAGAAGAAGTTGATTGTAGATCAGGCGATAATTCCAGATCAATCTTTTTTTGATTATCAAATAAGTGAAACTATGCCTTTAAAGGTAACTTTAGATGGTGCCTTTGATGGAATGGCCCACTGTCTGGAAGTCTTTTATGGTATTGATCCGGAAAATTATGATTTAGAAAAAGAAATTGCTTCAACTGCAGTAGAATTAATAGTTGAAAATACGCCAAAATTAATAAATGACTTAAAAGATACTAAAGCCAGGGAAGCACTTGGGCTGGCCACAGATTTAGGTGCCTATTCGATTATGGTTGGTGGTACAAATGGCGGCCATCTGACAAGTTTTTCTTTAGTAGATGTCAGCAGTCATGGTCGGGCCTGTGGAATAATGAATATTTATTATACAGTCTTTTTTGCGCCAGCGATAGAAGACCAGCTTCAGGTGATCGGCGATATTTTTGCAAGAAATGCTTATCTAGAAGAAAAGATCGATGGCCTGGAGGGGCGAGAACTAGGAGAAGCGGTGGCCCGGGGAATGATTAATTTTGCCAGAGAAATTAATTTTCCTACAAAACTTTCCGAATTAGATGGGTTTACTGATCGACATATCGAAAGAGCTTTAAAAGCTGCTAAAGATCCCCAGCTGGAGATGAAATTAAAAAATATGCCGATCCCACTTGATGCCTCAATGGTAGATGAATATATGGCTCCAATACTGGAAGCTGCGAAAACTGGTGATTTATCTTTAATCAAAAATATGGAATAATAAAAGGTGAGTTTAATGAAAAAAATTACTGATAAACTTGATTTAGTTTTAGATGCTGGAGCTCAAATTGCAGAGGGCCCTTTCTGGGATCAGAAAAAACAATTATTATACTGGATAGATATTTTAAAAATGACAATAAATATCTATGATCCTGCAGCTGCTAAAAATAAAATTATTCAGCTGGATAAGATGATAGGTGCTCTTATTCCTACCACTGAGCCAGGGGAATTGCTGACAGCTCTGGAAGATGGTCTTTACATAATTGATTTGGAAACTTTGGAAAAGCAGTTTTTAGTTAATCCAGAATCAAATACTGAAGAGACCAGATTTAATGATGGAAAATGTGATCCAGATGGACGCTTCTGGGTAGGGACGATGGATTTAGAAGAAGATAAACCTATCGGCTCCTTATACTGCTTGAATCAGAATTTAACCTTAGAAGAGAAAGCTAAAGACATAAAAATTTCTAATGGTCTGGCCTGGAGCCTGGATAATAGGACAATGTATTATATAGATTCTCCGACCAAAAAAGTTGTTGCCTTTGATTATAATTTAGAGACTGGTGAAATTTCAAATAAAAGGGAAATAATTAAAGTTGCTGAAGGAAAAGGAGTGCCTGATGGAATGACAATTGATAATCAGGGTAAGCTCTGGATCGCTCACTTTGGGGGAGCTCAAGTTTCAAGGTGGGATCCGGAAACTGGAGAAAAAATAGACAGAGTTGATTTACCGGTCTCAAATGTTACTTCCTGCAGTTTTGGCGGTAGAAATTTAGATGAATTATATATCACTACAGCCAGTGTTGGACTTAGCGAGCAGGAAAAGAGAGAGCAGCCGCTGGCGGGTGGAATTTTTAAGCATCAGGCCGGAGTAAAGGGTTTAAGAGCTGATCGTTTTAAAATAAAAAATAAAAATTAAAGCTAAAATATCTCAAAGTTTAATACTAAATAGTTAAATAATTAGATTTAAAGACACCTTAAATTCGGTTAAAATCCGGCAACAGGGTGTCTTTTTTTTTAATAAATAAAGTGCTTTGCCACAATGGTTAGAAAAAGAACTAGTTTATTAACTCTTGCCATCTCAGGGATCCTGGGAGTATAATATAAACAGAAGTTAAAGAAAAGAATTAAATCAGGAGGTGAAAAGATTTGATTTTAGATCTTTTGAAAAAGAAAAACATTGCAGTAAATGTAAAAGCAGCCGACTGGAAAGAAGTAGTTGATGAAACTGGAAAGCTATTACTGGAAGCTGGTCAAATTGAAAAAAAATATATTGAAGCAATGAAACAGTCAATAATTGATAATGGCCCCTATGTGGTAATCGGAAAAGGGATTGCACTTTTACATGCCAGACCGGAGGATGGTGTTAAAGAAAATTGTCTCAGTTTAATTACACTTGCAGAGCCAGTTGAATTTGGGAATGAAAATAATGATCCTGTAAAAATTGCTTTTGCTTTTGGTACAGTGGATAATGAAAAACACGTTAAAACAATTTCAGAACTATCCGTAGTTTTAATGGAAGATTCAGCAGTTGATAACATAGCTGAAAAGGGAAGTGCGGAGGAAATCTTAACCTATATTGAAGATATTCTGGCACAGCAATAATTTTATTTAAAATAATTTTAAAATTCTTAAATTTTATAAAACAATCAAAAAGAAAATAGGAGGAGAAAAGCATGAGAGTTTTAGCAGTATGTGGAATGGGTTTGGGTAGCAGTCTTGTTTTAAAAATGAATATAGAAAAAATTATGGAACAGGAAGGTATTGAAGGGTCAGTCGAGGTTAAGGATTTATCTTCAATTCAGGGGGAACAGGCAGACTATATTTTTGCCAGTGAAGAAATTGGAGAAAAAATTGAACATCCAGCAGAAGTAATCAGTGTCAAAAATATGACAGATAAAAACGAGATTAGAGAAAAAGTATTAGCTGCTTATAAAAAACTTTAAGGAGGGGAATAGTGTATGGATTTTTTAATGTCTTTTGTTAATTTTTTAGTTTACGAGGTTTTAAATCAACCTGCAACTTTAGTTGGTTTAATGGCATTTTTAGGACTAATATTGCTAAAAAAACCATTTTCTAAAATAATGTCAGGAACCTTAAAGAGTATTTTAGGATTTGTAATTCTGGGTGCAGGTGCCAATGTTTTAATCGGAAGTCTAAATAATTTAGGACCAATGATCCAGGATGCATTTAATATTCAGGGAGTAATTCCAACCAATGAGGCAATAGTTGCTCTTGCACAGCAGACGCTTGGTACTCAAACAGCTTTAATAATGGCATTTGGTTTTATAGCCAATCTTCTTTTTGCCAGATTTACTCCATTAAAATATGTGTTTTTGACCGGTCATCATATTTTCTTTATGGCAGCTTTATTATCAGCTGTTTTAAGTACTGCAGGTTTAACAGGAGTACCATTAATAGTTGCTGGAGCTGTGATTTTAGGATTTGTAATGGTTCTCTTCCCGGCTCTGGCAGAACCATTTATGAAAAAAATAACTGGAGGTACTGATGTCGCACTTGGACACTTTGGAACCACAGGTTATGTTGCAGCCGGTCTGGTTGGTAACTTAGTTGGAGATCCGGAAGATAGTACTGAAGATATTGAAGTTCCTAAAACTTTAAGCTTCTTAAAAGAATCAGTTCTTTCTACAATGCTGACTATGATAATTATTTTCTTTATAGTTTCCTTAATTGCTGGCCGTGACATTTACTCTCAATATTCAAATGGTCAGAGTATATTTATGTTCTCACTGATGCAGGGTATTACTTTTTCTGCAGGTGTACACATTATCCTAACTGGTGTACGAATGATTATTGGTGAGATTGTTCCGGCCTTCCAGGGTATTGGCGAAAAGTTAGTTCCAGATGCAAAACCTGCACTGGACTGCCCGATTACCTTTACCTATGCACCAAATGCAGTAATTATTGGTTTTTTATTCAGCTTTTTAGGTGGGCTTATCAGCATGTTCTTACTTGGTCCAATAGGGCTTGCCTTAATTATTCCTGGTATGGTTCCCCACTTCTTTACTGGAGCAACCGCCGGAGTATTTGGTAATGCCACAGGTGGTAAAAAAGGAGCAATGCTGGGGGCTTTTGTTAATGGTATCTTAATCTCATTCTTACCAGCTCTCTTGCTACCAGTTCTTGGATCACTGGGTTTTGCAAATACAACCTTTGGTGATGCAGATTTCGGAGTAGTTGGTATAATAATTGGTTATATAGCGAAGCTGTTCGCTTAAAATGAAAAAGAGTACAAGGTTATTTGAGTTATATAAATATCTGGTTGATCAGAAAGAGCCTGTATCTATACAGGTTCTTTCTGAAATTCTGGATGTAAGCAGTAGAACAATTCGCTATGACCTGAATGAGATTGAAGACTTGATTCAAAAATACGAGTTAAAGCTGATTAAAAAACCTAATTTTGGTGTACTCTTAGAGGGCGAAGCGGAAGAACAGTTTAAAGTTTTTGCAGAATTCAATGAATTTTATAATAGCCGTCATTTTCGTTCGGCTAAGATGAGAAAATATTTAATTTTATACAGACTTTTTCAGAAAAAGGAACCAATCTTAATTTTTGAGCTGGCAGATCTTTTAGATGTTAGTTCTGCAACAGTTAGCAAAGATTTAGATCAGGTGGAAGAATGGCTGACTAAAAGAGGTCTGGCTTTGATCAGACGCAGAAATTATGGAGTCCAAATTGAAGGAGCGGAAATTGATATCAGGCATGCCATGAAAAGTCTGCTTAATGAAAGTTATGAAACAGGTAATATGATTGAGCTTTTAAATAAAAGTAATAAAAAGGTGAATTTTAAAAGTCGCCTGGAGCACGGTTATAATGAAGAAATAAAAAATCTTTTAGGTGAGCTAAATTTGGGGGAAATCGAAGCTGTTGTAAAAGTAGCAGAAAATGATCTTGGCATCCGCTTTACTGATAGTGCTTTTACCGGGCTGATTGTTCACATAGCTTTTGCAATCTCAAGACTTCTGGCAGAACAGGATATTAAAATTGGTGCTGAAAGATTACAAATTATAAAAAAGAAAAAGGAATTTGAAATTGCTGCAAAAATAGCAAATTTACTGGAAGGCAAATTTCCAGTAGAAATTCCTGAAGATGAGATCGGATTTATAACAATTCATCTTCTGGGAGCAAAAATGCGAGAAGGAAAAATTAACACTGAACTAAAAGAAAGTGAGCTTAAATATCTGGTCAAAGAAATGATTAGAGTTGTAGAAAAATATTTTTCTACCAGTCTGGCTGGGGATCAGAAGTTATATTCAGGACTGCTTGTTCATCTGCAGGCGATTGTAAATCGTATTATTTTTGATCTGCCAATCCAGAATCCTCTTCTAGAAGATATTAAAGAAAAATATAAAGAGGTGTTTCAGGCCTCAAGACTGGCAGCAAGGTTAATTCAGAGTGAGTTTTATGTAGAAATTAGTGAAGATGAAGTCGGTTATCTTACCATTCACTTTGGGGCGGCCCTGGAGAGAATAAACTATCAGGAAAAGAAAAAAGCAAAGGTTGCAATTGTCTGCTCAAGTGGGGTAGGAACTACCAATCTTTTAGAGGTTCGTCTAAAAAATGAGTTTAAGGCAATTGAAATAATTGAAAGTCTCTCAAGTCTTGATTTAGAGAATAGCGATATCCTGAAAGAAATAGATTTTGTGATCTCTACTATTCCTTTAAGTCTGGAGGCCAAGGATGTAATTGAGGTCAATCCTTTTCTGGAAGAAAATGATATTGATAAAATTAAATCCTATCTCCAGCAGAGAAAAATGGAATATGGCATTTTTACTGAAGACAAACTAGAAGCAAGTCAGGATAGATTCTCTAATGATTATAAGTCTCTGCTGGCAAAAAATTATAATCTAAAACCTGAAGAAATAATTGATTTACTGCGCCCATTTCTGAATCAGAATCAGATTCCTGCAGCTTTAGAGAAAATAAAAAATTATTTTGCTGCAGAAAAAAATCGGAAAGCAGTTAATTATCAAATTGAAAACCAGAAACATGATCTCCTAAAATTGTTAAAAAGAGATCAAATTAAAATTATAGATCAGGCAATTGACTGGAAAGAGGCGATAAAAAAAGCCGGCCAGCTGCTTTTGGATAAAGGTTTTATTGAAGCCAGATATGTTAAAAGAATGATCGAAATTGTTGAGGATAAAGGTCCATATATTGCAATTGCACCGGAGATCTGTCTTGCTCATGCAGGGATTGAAGATGGTGTCAGGCAGCCAGCAATTAGTCTGCTGGTGATTAAAAATGGAATTAAACTTGGTCATCAATTTGATCCAATAAAATTTGTTTTTGTGCTGGCACCTATTGATAAAAAAGGTCATATGCCAGCACTGACGGATATTATGGAATTTGCAAACAACCAAGAATTAAGAAACAGGATAACAGCGGCTAAGTCAGAAGCAGAAGTTTATGAGCTGCTTGAAAAAGATTTTGCCAGATAACAAGTGATTGATAAACTTATTGATTAATGATAGCAAATATTATTTATTTGTAAGACCATAAAATTAATAGTATTACAAAGTAGAAGGAGTGTTAATATGAAAGCAGAAAGAAATGTTGAAATTACTAACGCAACTGGTCTGCATGCAAGACCTGCTTCCAAATTTGTTCAGAAAGCAGGTACATTTAAATCGGATGTGAAAATTGTTTATGGAGAAAAAGAAGTTAATGCCAAGAGTATTATGGGGGTCTTGAGTCTGGGAGTAAGTCAGGGCAATCAAATAAAAATAAAATGTGAAGGTGAAGATGCTGAAACAGCGCTGGAAGAACTGATTAACTTTCTGCACGAACAAATGGCCGAAGAATAAGGGAGTGAAATAAATGCTACAGAAAATTGCTGATACAGTCCGGGCACTTTCGGCTGATGCGGTTGAATCTGCGGGCTCAGGTCATGCCGGGATGCCGCTGGGCTGTGCAGAAATTGGTGCTTATTTATTTGCAAAAGAGATCAAATATAATCCAGAAGCTCCAGATTGGTTCAATAGAGATCGGCTGGTTTTATCTGCCGGACATGGATCTATCTGGCTTTATTCACTGCTTCATCTTGCCGGTTATGATCTCAGTCTTGAAGATCTAAAGCAGTATAGGAGGTTTCAATCTAAAACTCCCGGACATCCGGAATATAAAGTTACACCTGGAGTTGAAATGACAACTGGTCCTCTGGGCCAGGGGTTTGCTCATGCAGTAGGAATGGCACTGGCTGAAGAAATTTTAGCCAAAAAATATAATAAAAAAAATTACAATTTAGTTGACCATTATACTTATGTTGTTGCCGGTGATGGTGATTTAATGGAAGGCATTAGTTATGAAGCTGCTTCTCTGGCTGGAAGTCTGGAGCTTGATAAACTGATAGTCATCTATGATCATAATCAGGTTTCAATTGATGGTCCAACCGACATAACTTTTATAGACGATATTAAAAAAAGGTTTTCTTCTGCTAACTGGCAGGTGATTTCGGCTATAGACGGCAGCAGTTTTTCCGATTTAGAGTCAGCTTTTAAGAAGGCTAAAGAAGAGAAGCAGCGGCCAACTATAATAATTGCAGATACAGTAATTGCAAAAGGAATAGCAGCCAAAGAAGGTGACAGCTCAGCCCATGCTTCTCCTCTGGGAAAAGAAGAAATAATTAAAATGAAGAAAAAAGCCGGTCTACCTACAGAAGAGTTTGAAGTTCCGACAGCAGTTTATGATTATTTTAAAGCACATCTTTCTGATTGCAAAAGTCGATTTGCTGAATGGCAGGAAATAAAAAGCGATTATGCGATTAAATTTGACAGAGATTATCAGGAATTTAAATCTGGAATTGAACTTAAAGTGGATATTAATTTCGATGATTTAAAAAATGATTTAAATGAAATTAAAGCAATTAGAAATTATGCAGGTGAATATTATCAGAAACTGGCGGAAAAACTACCTTATTTAATTGGTGGAACCGCAGATCTTTCTGCCTCAACAAGAATAAATCTGGATCAGTATGCTGATATTAAAAGAGGAAATTTTGCTGGCAGAAATATCAAATTTGGGGTTAGAGAACACGCAATGGCTGCAGCAGCAGGAGGTTTAATGCTGCATGGGGGTTTAAGACCTGTTATTGCAACTTATTTAACCTTTTCTGATTATATGCGGCCTTCAATCAGGATGGCAGCAATGATGGGGCTGCCGGTTATTTATGTATTTACTCATGATTCAATCCATGTTGGCCAGGATGGTCCAACTCATCAACCTATAGAGCAGCTGGAGTCTTTAAGAATGATTCCTAATTTGAGAGTCATTAGACCATCCACAGCTGCTGAAGTTAAACTGGCCTGGAAATCTGTGGCTAACGAAAAAGGTGGACCAGTTGCTCTGGTTATGGCCAGACAGGCTGTAAAAGCCTATAATAACGAAATTAATAATGAAGAATTTGATAAGGGAGCCTTTATAGTATCTGATGAAATTAATCCTGATATTGCTATCATGGCTGCTGGAAGTGAAGTTGAGACTGCTCTAAAAGTTAAAGAGATTCTAAAAAAGGATTATAAAGTTAGAATAATTTCTGCTCCTGAAAAAGAAAAATTATATCATAAGCCGGAATATCTGGAGCAGCTGTTTAAGAATGTAAAATTAAGTGCAGCTATAGAAGCAGGTAATCCAAACGGTTGGTACAGAGTGCTGCAGGGAAAAGCACTGGCTTTTGGAGTTGAAGATTTTGGATTTAGTGCTGATGGAGATCAAATAGCAGCAGAATTTGGCCTGACAGCAGAAAAAATAGCAAAAAAAATAAAGGCTAGTTTATAATTTTGCAATTAATTAAAATAAAAATATAATATTAAATTTAAAGCCTGGCAAATTGATTTTTATTGCCAGGCTTTTTATTTATAAAAATTTTAGTCGAATAATTTTAAAATAAATATTTCAAAATAGGTATATCAAAATATTTTACTGGCAAAATAAGTAAAATATTTCAGAATAATTGTTAGAATTGGCACACAAAACGCAAAAAAACTATAAAAAATGCATAAAAAGTTAAAAAATATGCATGTTTGTGCTTTACTTTTCGTAATTATTGTTTTATAATGAAGATGGATTAAATAAAGGAGGAAAAAAATGAGCAGAGAAAAAGTTACAATTAGCCCGTCAATTATGTGTGCAGATTTAGTTAATCTGGAAGAAAGTGTTAGAAAAATTGAAAGTGAAGGAATTGACACCCTTCATATTGATGTATTAGATGGAGCATTTAGCCCGAGTATGCCCTTAGGTATAGGTACAATTAGAGCTCTTAGAGAAATTACAGATATGGATTTTGATGTTCATATAATGTCAAACAATAATGAATTTTTCATCAAAGAAATGATCGACATTGGTGTGCAGCAGATTACATTTCACTATGAAAGCAGTACTCATATTGATCGTCATTTAAAATTAATCAAGAAAAATGGAATTAAAGCAGGAATAGCTTTGAATCCAGCTACCTCACTTAATGATCTAGATTATGTACTGCCGATGTGTGATACAGTGATGTTAATGTTAATGAATCCTGGCTTTGCAGCCGATAAAAATGAGACTCAGGTCGATTATGCGAAAGAGAAAGTCAGTGATTTATATAAGATGATTCAGAAAAAAGGTCTGGATACTAATATTGAAGTGGATGGTCGAGTTTCTTTAGAAGTTATTCCGGATCTTGTTGAAGCTGGAGCAAATATGCTGGTAGCAGGAAGTACAAGTCTTTTCAGAACAGAAAGAAATCTTTCTGAGAATAAAAAAATTATGGAAGAAGGAATAGAAAAAGGATTAAAATTAAGGGAGGACAACTAAGATGTCAGAATATTACGAAGCACAAAAAGATATAG
Organism: Halanaerobium kushneri; assembly: GCF_900156285.1. Classification (GTDB taxonomy): domain Bacteria; phylum Bacillota; class Halanaerobiia; order Halanaerobiales; family Halanaerobiaceae; genus Halanaerobium; species Halanaerobium kushneri. Next base: position 5,808 of record NZ_FTNC01000019.1, on the reverse strand, counting down.
TTTCAGAACTTGAAAAAACTTTAGAAAAAGTAGACTCAGAAGAAACTAATCAATTAGTAGAAGAGATTAAAAAAGCAGAAAAAGTCTTCTTTGTAGCTGTAGGAAGAGTGCTGCTTTCTCTTAAATCGGTTGCAAAGCGGCTGGCACACTTAGGTGTGGATTGTTATATTGTTGGTCAGGTAACAGAACCGGCAATTACCGAAAATGACTTACTAATTGTTGGTTCAGGAAGTGGAGGAACTGCATTTCCCCTGGCAATTGCCGAAAAAGCAAAGCAGTATGATGCAACTGTTTTTCATATCGGAAGAAATCCAGAATGCCCAATGGCAGAGTTTTCGGATTTCTTTGTTAGAATACCTGCCAGTAAGGAAGCTAACCTGGAAGTTGAAGGAGTAGAATCAGTACAGCCAATGACCAGTTTATTTGAACAGGCTTTATTATTATTCGGGGACACAATAGCATTAATGATGGTCAGAGAAAGAGATATTGAGATGGAAAGTCTCTGGCAGTATCATGCTAATTTAGAATAAAGGAGGAACTCTAATGCAGGCACTACATTTTGGTGCTGGGAACATAGGAAGAGGATTTATTGGTTATTTGTTAAACAAAACCGGCTATGAAGTTTGTTTTGTTGATGTTAATCAAGATATTATTGAATCTATAAATAAGACTAATAGTTATAAAATTGAGCTGCTTGATGATGATTCAACCAGAGAAATTATTTCGCCTGTTTCGGCTTTAAACAGCATTAAGCAGAAAGACAGAGTAATTGAGTCTATTACAGAAGCCGATTTAATTACAACTTCAGTAGGAGTCGAAAATTTACCGAAAATTGCTGGATTGATGGCTGCAGGACTGCTAAAAAGAATAGAGAATAATAAAACAGAGATTGATGTAATAGCAAATGAAAATGCTGTTAATGCCTCTTCAACTTTAAAAAAAGAAGTTGAAAAGAATCTCTCGGCAGAAGAAATAGAGGAAATATCAAAATATGTAGGATTTCCCAATTCAGCTATTGATCGCCTGGCTTTATCAAAAGAAATTGATGGAGAAGAGGTTGCTCTGGTTGAACCAGTTTATGAGTGGGTAATTAATAAATCGGAAATGAAGAATACCGATCTTCCGCCAATAGCAGATGTTATTTATGTTGATGATTTAGAAGCATATATTAATAGGAAGTTTTATATGATTAATATGGCCCATGCTGCAACTGCTTATGTTGGCTTTAGGGCAGGAGAAAAAACAATTCAGAGCACTCTGGCAGATCTTAAAATGAGAGAATTTATTAAATCAGTCCTAAATGAAGTAAAAAAATATATCGTGATAGATTCACATTTTTCGGCTGAGGAATTAGATGCTTATATTGAAAAAACAATCAGTCGCTTTAAAAATGAAAATATTAGTGATGATGTTCGAAGAGTTGGAAGAGCTCCAATCAGGAAATTGGGTTCTGATGAGCGTTTAGTAAAACCACTGCGAAATTTATTTGAATTAGACTTACCTTTAGAATCTTTAACTATTGTAATTGCAGCTGCCTTTAGATTTGATAATTCGGAAGACGAAGAAGCTGTCCGCTTACAGAAGTATATTCAGGAAAAGGGAATAGAACAGGCAATACCGCATTTTACCGGGATTGTAGAGGAAGAACTTATAAATAAAATTGAAAAATATTATCTTAAATTAGAGAATACAGAAATTGGAGAGTTAATTAAAAACGAGGCTTAATATCTGTCTGAATATTAAAAATGAAAGGGGTGAAGAAATGTTAGGTCAATATTTAAAGGGGAATACTAAATTTATGGGAGAAGTTTCATCCTGGGAAGATTCAATCAAAATAGCAGCAGAGCCATTGCTCGCCAAGAATTTTATCAAAGAAAAATATATTAAGTCAATGATTGATAATGTCCATGAGTATGGTGCCTATATTGTTTTAGTGCCTGGAATTGCTATGCCTCATGCCAAGGATGAAGAAAGTGTTAATAAAACAGGGATGTCTTTTTTAAAGCTGGAAAAAGCAGTAGAATATCCCGAAGAGAAAGAAGTCAAAATAATCTTTGTGCTGGCAGCAAAGGATAATTCTGAACATCTGGAATTAATAGCTGACTTATCTTCTATTTTAGCTGATGAAGAAGTTTTGACTAAGTTTAAAAATGTTGAAAGTGAAAAAGAGTTAATAGAGCTTATTAAAACAGTAGAAGAGTAATTTTGATAGATCATCAAAATTTATTAAAAAATTATTTTAAGAAAGGTGATAAATATGAAAGATATAGCTCCATCTCCAGATCAGTCTTCTGGTATTCGTGCTAAAGTTCAGGCATTTGGTGGATTTTTAACAAATATGGTTTTACCTAATATTGGCGCCTTTATCGCCTGGGGTATTTTAACAGCTTTGTTTATACCTACAGGTTGGATCCCCAATGAGAGTCTTGCTAACATAGTTGGTCCGGCAATTAATTACTTACTACCTTTACTTCTTGCTTATACTGGGGGTAAAATGGTTGGGGGTAAAAGAGGTGCAGTAATGGGTGCCGTTGGTACCTTTGGTTTAATAGTAGGTGCAGATATCCCGATGTTCCTGGGGGCAATGATTGTTGGACCACTGGGTGGCTGGATTATTAAAAAGTTTGATAAGGCCATTCACGGAAAAGTTCCAGCTGGTTTTGAAATGATCGTTAATAACTTCTCTCTGGGTATTTTAGGTTTCTTATTAATGATCTCATCTTATCTTTTTACAGGACCGGCTATTGAATTTGCTAATAATTTAGTTAAAGGTGGAATTCAGGTCCTGATTGATACCGGTATGCTGCCATTATTATCTCTGATCAATGAGCCTGCAAAAGTTCTGTTTCTAAATAATGCGATTGACCAGGGTATTTATTATCCTCTGGGTATGCAGAGAGCTGCAGAAGTTGGAAAATCAATTTACTTTACAGTGGCTTCAAATCCTGGCCCGGGTCTTGGTTTGCTGTTAGCCTATACATTCTTTGGTTCTAAAACTTCCAAGCGTACTGCTCCAGGTGCTATAATTATTCATTTCTTTGGTGGAATTCACGAACTATATTTCCCCTATGTTTTAATGAATCCGATTACAATTATCGGTATGATTGGTGGTGCAATGTCAGGTATCGCAACTTTCCAACTATTTAATGTTGGTCTGGTAGCAGGTCCCAGTCCAGGGTCTATTTTTGCCTATCTTGCTCTGACACCTAAAGGTAATTTTTTAGGTATTATTGCTGGAGTACTGGTAGCTACAGTAGTTTCCTTTATAATCACCTCCTTTACCTTAAAGGCTATTGGTGCTGAAAAAGAAGAAGATGACAAAGAAAGCTTTGAACAGGCTGCCGAAAAGTCAAAATCGATGAAAGAAGAAGGTAAAAAGGTTCTTAATTCCAGGGGTGGAAGCAGTACTATTGCAGCTGAAAATATTAGTAAAATTGCTTTTGCCTGTGACGCAGGGGCTGGCAGTAGTGCTCTTGGTGCTACAACCTTCAGAAAGAAGCTAAAGAAAAATAATATTGAAGGTATTGAAGTAGAGCATTATAATATTGAGGATGTTCCTGAAGATGCAGATGTTATAGTTGTGCATAAAAATCTGGCAGATAGAGCCAGACGTTCACATCAGAATAAGAGAATTGTTACTATAGAGAACTTTATTGGTGATCCTAATCTTGAAAGTCTGCTTGCTGAATTAAAATAATAAATTGGTCCTGAGACCTCCCTGCTAAAAATATAGTTAAACATTTTTAGTGGGGTTTTCTTTTAACTTTAAAATTAGAAAAATTGATATAAACCAATAATATTGACTACTAATAAAATGATTAGAAAGGATGAGTAAATAAAATGGCTTTTGAAAAAAAGGTAACCATAACAAACGAAACTGGTTTACATGCAAGACCTGCTTCGCAATTTGTTAAAAAGGCTGATAAATTTAAATCAAAAATTGAAATTGTGTTTGGAGAAAAAGAAGTTAATGCCAAGAGTATTATGGGGGTAATGAGTCTGGGAATTAGTCAGGGGACCGAAATTATACTTAAAGCAGAAGGAGAAGATGAAGAAGAAGCGATCAATAAACTGGAGTCCTTTATTAAAACTGAAATGGAAGAATGATTATAAATAATAGTCTCAGTTTTAAATAATTTAAAACTGAGACTATATAAGTTTATTTAGTTATGTAACAACAACGATATTTTTTTCCTGATATAAATTTTTGATATCAGAATCAATATCCTCTGTTATCATATAAGTTAGCTCTTCAGAAGGGCAGATAATCTGACTGGATACTGTTCCTAACTTATCTTTAGTTACCAGACCAATTTTTTCAGTTGAAACTTCAACCATTTTTCTTTTTACCAGGCATTCTGACAAAGTTGGAACACTGATTCCCATTTCTGCATCAATATTATAGATGCCCATAATATATAAGTCAGCTACCATTGTATTTAAAGATTCTACCGTCTGGATGCCAAGATTTATCATTGATTGTTTAAATAAAATTCCACCTAACATTATTACCTCAACATCTTTATGATTAGACAAAGCCATACTAATCGGGGGACTATTTGTTATTATTGTGGCTTTTAATGAAAGAGGAAGTTGGTTTACAAGATGGAGATTAGTTGTGCTTCCATCTATTAATAAAACCTGACCATCTTCGATAAAGCGAAGTGCTTTTTGAGCTAATTTAGTTTTTATATCACTGGCGATATTCTGTCTCGAAAAAAAATCAACAACCGGTGGACCCTTTCTAAGTGCTCCACTGTAGACTCTTTTAATTAAGCCCTGATTATCGAGTTCTTTTAGATCCCGACGAATAGTATCTTCAGAAACAGATAAACGTTCACTGAGATCACTAGTAATTACTTTTTGTTCAGCATTTAAAATTTCCAAGATTTTTTGTTGTCGTTCTTCTTTTAACATAATCACCAACCCATTCTAAATTGATTATAATGTAATAAAAAATAAATTTATAAATAAAGTCAAAAGTTTAATTTTGATGATTTAATCCATTTGATTTTGTTTAATTATATCATAAAAACAGGATAAACTAAAGAACATAAGTTTATAATTATCTTATTTATAAAAAATAACAGGAGTGATTAATTTGCTAAAAAAAATTGCGAACACAGTTAGAGGATTATCTGCAGACATTGTAGAAAAGGCAAATTCCGGACATCCAGGAATGCCAATTGGCTGTGCTGATATTGGTGCTCTACTATTTGGAGAAGTAATGAATTTAGATGCATCAAAATCAGACTGGCCTGATAGAGATCGCTTTGTACTATCAGCAGGACATGGCTCAGCATTTTTATACTCATTTTTACATTTAAAAGGTTATGAAATTTCAATGGAGGACTTAAAAAACTTTAGACAGTTACATTCTAAAACACCGGGTCATCCAGAATTTGGAGAAACAGATGGAGTAGAAACAACAACAGGACCTTTAGGACAGGGTTTTGCTAATGCAGTAGGTATGGCACTGGCAGAAAAGATGATGGCAGCAAAATATAATACAGATCAGCACACAATTGTAGACCACTATACCTATACAATAATGGGTGATGGCTGTATGATGGAGGGGATTACCTCTGAGGCAGCATCACTGGCAGGTCATTTAGGTTTAGATAAGCTGATAGCTATCTATGATGATAATGAAATTTCTATTGCCGGTAATACCAACCTGGCATTTACAGAATCAGTAGCCGATCGTTTTAAAGCTTACGGCTGGCAGGTAATAGAGAATGTAGATGGACATAATATTGATCAGGTAAGAGAGGCATTGGGTCAGGCTAAATCTGATAAGGACAGACC
>NZ_FTNC01000032.1 GCF_900156285.1 Halanaerobium kushneri | reverse complement strand
GGCAGATATATTTATTACAAACTGGCAGAAGGCTGTCCCAACAAAGAATTATTCTTTAAGGTACTGGATAATATACAGGGTTTGGGATTTATCTGAACCTGAATACTAAACTACCTTAACATATAGGGCCTGTAAAGTTTTAAAGACAAAAAGGAAGAACAGGGGATATCTATACCCGATTTTAATAGTAATTTTTACCATAATACCAAAAACAGATCTTTTTTAAGAATTCAACTCAAAAAAATATTTTTAAGTTCTTAAATCAGATGATTTTAGAGTTAAATAAAAGGAAAAATTTATTTTGTGGTTGCTATGAATAATTCAGGATTAATTATACTATCTGTTAGAGGAGACAAATTTTTGATTTCATTATAAATGGGTACCACTATTGAAAAATCATATTTATAATTCTGCATTTTCCACCACCCTTAATTTATATACGTTTTAAAGTTAAATCAGTTACTATAATTAGTAATAATTATATAACTTTGATTAAATTGTGATACTTCAAATTTGTTTTTTATATTTTGATTCAAATCGCCCCTGATTCGCTGCCAATCGTCAAGTTCCATCATAACTGCAAATTTATCCTGCTTAAGATAATTTAGAAAGCCAACCCGGTCCTTAATCACTTCCGGCCAAAAGTCAAGATAAATACCAAGAGAATCGGAATCACCATCATATTTATAAGTAGCAATATTATTGATTCCTCTAGTTTTTAACTGCTGCATTTCTTTAGCTGTCTCTTTAAGAGTATAAGTCTGACTGAAAGGTTGAGCTACTGAAAAAGAAAAGTTGAGTAGAAAAACTGCAAATATAATAATAACGAGATACGAAATATAACTATATTTCTTTTTAAATAGTAGAATTATCCCGACTATTCCTCCCAGAATCCAGCTTATAATTGTTGGCATCAAAAGACTTTTTAAAGCTATTCCCTGTGTTTCCTGGGGTATAAAAAAACTTCCGATGGTGAAAAATGCAAAAGTAATCAATGCTGGAATTATAATATAATATTTGGATGCTCGTCGATTTGAAATCTCTTTAAATAAATAAGCAACCAAAAGAGCTCCAGCTGGATAGATTGGTAAAAGATATATGTCAAGCTTTCCACTTATTAAAGAAAATAAAATAAAAGTAACAGCAAACCAGCTAAGTAAAAACTTTATAAATTGAGGTAACCTTCCCCTATTCTTAAAACAGTAAATAAAAGCTGAATAAAGAAAGAAAGACCACGGTAAAAAGGTAAAAGAAAAAGTTGTTAAATAATAATAAAATGCTTTCTGGTGAGCAAAGGAATTAACAGTTCTACCAAAAGTTTGGACAACTAATAATTGATATGCATATTCTTTTCCCCCTCTAATTAAAGCGGGTACAAGCCATAATAAAATTACACCTACAAAAATTAAGATGCCTTTTTTTAATTTTAAATTTTTAAATTCCGCCAGATCTTTTTGAATTAACAAAAAGGCAGGAATAACAACTAAAGGAATTAAAAAACCAGCCGGTCCCTTAATCCATGTTGCCAGGCCCATAAATAAGTAAACCAAATAATAGAATCTATCTTTTCTTTTTGATTCTGAAGAATAACCGAGATAAAAAGAAAATAAAGCAGAAATAATGAAAAATCCCATTAAATGATCCATTCGAACTGTTATTGAAAGAGCAAAAAAGTAAAAAGTAATCATTAAAATCAAAGCCGACAAAAATCCATATTTCTTATTAAAATTCAGGCTTCCCCAGAAGAAAGTGACTATTGCAATTAAAATACCCGGAATTAAACTCATCATAACCATTGCGGTTACAGAATAACCCCCGGCCATAAGTCGGCTAAAATTTAAAAAGTAAAAATAAAATGGAGGTTTATGAGAATAAAACTCCCCCCCTAAATGTGGAACCAGCCAGTTTCCAGTATCATACATTTCCTTAGCAACTTCAACATATTTCATTTCTTCTTCCCAGTGCAAATCTCTATAGAAAGTAGCTGGCAAATAGAGAGCTGCCCCACAAATAATAATTAATAATATATATATATATATATTTTTATGATTATTTATTGTTTTAATTGAACTTACCCCCTTATAATTTAATAATTTTGTTTATAATTAGTAAATACATCTCTTGCTGATCACCAAACTTAATTTGATAACTCAATTATATTTTTAATATATTAAAAATATATTAAAAAACAAAGACAAATCTAGAAAAAAATGGAGTTTTAAAATTCCAAACACCTTAACCCTTAATTACTTTTAAATCAAGAACTTTTAACCAATCTAGTAATGTTTATTCTTATTCGATTGAATGATAGATCAGATTATATCCATTTGAATGATAGATAACATCTTGTTGAGTAAAAATAGCACTTACTTTTTCAAAATCATCTTCACTAATTAAAATAACAGCTTCTTGTTTTTCTTGAAGATAACCAATGAGTGCCTTTTCAGTACCCAGGTCCTTAATAAAAAAATTAGTATAAACTGCTAGAGTTTCCGGCTGCCCATATCTAAAAGCAGCAATATTTTCGACGTTTTTTTGTTCTCGAAACCCTTTCAACTCTTCAGCAATTGGTCTTTTACTATAATTCTGACTTGCTATGGGAACTATTATCAGATTTAAATTAAGTGAAAAAAAGAGCATTGCTATTGCTAAAAGATAAACTAATGCCAAATAATTTTTTTTAAAATATAAAACTAAAGCAATCAACAAAATAAAACCTATTGATATCAGTGCTGGTTTTAATAAACTGCCAATATTATAACCTTCAATATTATCAGGAATAAAAAAACTGCCAGCTATAATAATTATAATAGTTAGTAAAACTGGAATCACTATAAATTTTTTATTCTCCTGATTAACTATAACCTGCCGACATAAGTAGGCAATCAAAATTGCAGCTGCGGGATAAATTGGCAGCAGATAAAATACTAATTTACCACTAAAAAAAGAAAATAATAGCAGGGGCCAGAAAAACCAGCTTAATATAAATTTAAGTTCTGTATTAATATTTCTATAATGTTTAATTATATAAAAGAGACTTGAAATTAACATAAAGGTCCAGGGTAAGAGGGTTAATGGAAGTGTGGTAAAATAATAATAAAAAGGTTCACTGTGAGCAAAAGAATTAACCGCTCTACCAAAAGTCTGCAGAACTAACAATTCATAAATATACTCTTTGCCGCCAAAAATAAAGGCAGGTATTAACCATAATAAAATTACAGAAAAAAAGATACCTAATCCCTGCATCAATTTCATTTCCTGCAATTTTTCTAAGCTTTGATCCCAGATAACAAACCCGAAAATAGTTGCTAAGGGAATCAAAAATCCAGCTGGTCCTTTGATCGCAGTTGCAATAGCGATAAACAAATAAGCAAAAAGATAAAAATAATTATTCTGATTTTGATATGCCATAAAAAAGGTAACCAAAGCAGCAGTTATAAAAACCATCATTAATAAATCCATTCTGACAAATATAGATAAACTAAAAAAAAGTACAGTTGTAGCTAAAATTATACTTGCTAAAAAAGCATATTTTTCGTCCAATATAGATCTAGCAAACAAAAAAGTTAACAATAGTATTATTACAGCAGAAATGATACTGGGACTGACCATTGCCGGGGCAGAATACTCACCAAAAATTTCTTTAGAAAAAATTAAAAACCAGAAATAAAAAGGAGGTTTATCTGTATAAATTCTGCCACCAAGCCGGGGAACAAAATAATTACCACTATTCTCCATCTCTCTAGCAACCTCTGTATATCTTAATTCATCACGATAATGAAGATCACGATTTAAAGTTGAGGGAACAAACAGCAGAATACTGAAAATAATTAATATTAGCAGATAAATATAAATATTTCTTAAATCATTGTTAAATAAAGACATCTAATTTCCCCCTTTCTTTAAATACCTGGTTTAATTTAGAGATAACTTTTAAATTAATAAATTTTCTTAAGCCAGTTAACCTCCCTTTCTAAAGCTTCTTTAAAGGTGACTTCGGGAGAATAACCTAATAGTTGATCGGCTTTACTAATATCTGCAGCAGTATGTTTTACATCTCCTTTAACTTTTTTCGAATAAATAATTTTGGTGTCACTGCCAATTATCTGTTTCATTAATTCAAGACTCTGATTTAATTTGACAGTATTAGTTCCTCCAACATTTATAATTTCACCAGCCGGAGAATTTTGAGCTGCCAAAATATTAGCTCGAGCAATATCACCTACATAGGTAAAATTTCGACTTTGCTCACCATCACCGAAAACATTAATGATTTCTCCCTGCAGAAAAGCCTTAATAAATATATGAAAAGCCATATCAGGTCTCTGGCCTTCACCAAAAACAGTAAAATATCTTAATGATACTGTAGGTACATTAAAATTTTTATAATATAAATAGCAGAGATTTTCTCCAGCAAGTTTTGAGACGCCATAAGGTGAAACCGGCTGCAGCCTCTGTTTTTCTGTCATAGGTATCTGATCAGTATCTCCATAAACCGAAGATGAAGAAGCATAGACAAATTTCTTTAATTGTCTGCTCTCTTTTGCTGCCTCTAAAAGTTTTTGAGTTAAAAGAATGTTATTCTGGTTATATATTTCAAAATCCTCACCCCAGCTAGAACGAACTCCAGCCTGAGCTGCCTGATGATAAATATAATCCACATCTTTTATTAATTCTTTTAAATCTGTTTTTAAAAGATCTTTTTCTAGAAAAGTATAATTAGGATTATTTAAAATTTCTTTTATATTATTTTCCTTTAATTCTCTTGCATAATAATCTGTAAAACAATCTATCCCTATTACCTCTTCGCCTTCTGCTAGTAATTTTTTAGCTAAATTTGAACCTATAAATCCTGCTGATCCAGTTATTAAATGTTTCAAAATTGATCACCTCATTATTCCATCTGAAAACGTTTATAATTAGTCAATTAAATACTTGTTATTGATAATAATTAAAATTTTTAATTTAGTCATTTATATAATTAAATATAAATGCTTATTTATTACCAAGTAATTGGTAATTTCTGTGTCCACTTAAATAAATTTTACCTCCAAATTTTCTTTCCAGTTTTTGTTCAATTGAAGTTAGAATACGATTTTTTATTTTTTCGTGTTTATGTTTAACTCGATTATTTTTTGGCTCACCAGAATACTGTAATTTATCCTGCCAGTTCATTTTAGCAATCCAGTCCTGCATAACTTCTGGATGAGTTCCGTTATAAACTGGAAGCCGATCTAAAGGGCCATAATCAAACTCCTGTGGTTCCTGATCATGAAAGTTATTAGATTGATCTTTCCCCCAGTGAATAGTATGGAAAGCTCTTCTTTTGTTTTCCATATATTTAGGTGGTCTAACCCAGCCATAATGAAAAATTTCTGCATTTGAATGAGCTGCTTTAACTCTTTCTCCATATCTCTTAAAGCCCTGGGCACTTTTATTAGACCTAACACCAATATTATTTTTTATTACTCTAACTTCCCTTTTATACCATCCATGACTAATTTGATAATGATCATAATCCCCCCAAAAATGTCGATAATCAAAAACTAAACCTTCAACATCATTATCATCTTTTAATTCTAAACATCGATCTTTTATTACTGGTAAATATTTTTCATGAACAACCTCATCAGCCTGAATATAAAAACACCAGTCACCGGAACAAGCATCTAAAGCTATATTAGATTGTTCAGAATGTACCATTCCGTTTCTCTGATTTTCAATATCCCAGACAGTATCTATTATCCTAATCTTATCACTGCCAATATTTGAGACTAATTCTCGTGTATTATCATCTTTATCTCCTTCACCAATTGCAATTACAAATTCATCACAAATAGGTAAAATTGATTCAATAGCCTTTTGAATCGGATAATATAATTTTGTTGCATTCCGAACCATAGAAAAACCGCTAATTTTCACTTGTCTTACTCATCTCCTCAAATATAATATAATTTACAATTAATATAAATAAAATATAAAAGCCTACATGTCCATATCTTGCTGTACTATCAACCATACTATGTACTATAAAAACTATAAATACTGACAGTGAAGTTATCCCAATTAAATTCTCAAATGAAAACTTTGGATATCTATAAATATTATATAAACTAATCTTTAATGAAATAAAAATCATTATTAAAAATAAAAGTAAAGATGGAATGCCCTGCTCTGCAGCAATAAACAAAAACATATTGTGAGGATGGTCATGTTTTCTGGAACCAGCAGTTAAATTTTCATCGGAAACATTATCTATATAATCTAAATAATTTGGCTGAAAATTACCGACACCTACCCCTAAAATTGGGTTATTTTTTATCATATATATTGATGATTCCCACATAACAACTCTCGTTTTCAAACTATTATTAGCACTAATATTTTTTAAATTATCAAATTTATTTATTAGCTTATCAGGTAATAAATAAGGAGTTATCATTACCAAAATAATTAATAAGATTGTAATAAAATATTTAATTTTAGCTGATTTAATATTATAATAAACCATAAAACCTATGAAAACAAAAAGTGAAGCAAAAAATCCTAAAACAGCTCCGCGTGAATTTGTTTGAAACAAAATATAAGTAAATGAACCGATTCCGATTAAATAAAATATTTTTTTATAATTATTGTTTTCATTATTGAATAATAGAGCTGAAAATATTAAAATATTAAAGGCTGCAACAGTACCTGTCCCATTACCTGATATATGATTTCCCCCATTAAGTAACTTTATTAAGATTCCTAATACTGCAAAAGTTAAATTACCATATATAAAAATATTTAAATTCTTTGCTATTTTTTCTCTATCATTAACTATAATAAATGAAATATAAAAGAAAAATAAATATCTCAAAATCGGGCTGACAAATCTATCTAAAGACAAATTAATATCTCGGGCTACAAAAAAAGATAAAAATGTAAATGTTAAAAACAATAGAACATAAAAATTAAATTCATTATTTTTTAGATTAAATTCTCTATAAACCAATATTCTTATAACTGAAAAAATAAATAACAATCCAATTAGTAGATTTCTAATTGCAATTGAAAATGTAAACAAAAATAATAAAGTAGTATATAAAAAAAAGATAGTATTATCTAAAGTTTTTTTGATACTCATTTCTATTTTTTCCTCCAATATTTTTCTTTAATCCATTATTTGAAAGAACAGATTCATACTGTTCAAGATAATTTTTAGCCATCAGCAAATAATTGAATTTTTCTTCAACAATTTTTCGGCAGTCTACTGGATTAATTTTTGAGATTTTATTTACAGCCTTTTTATAATCTTGATAATTGGTGCATCTAAAACCATTAATGCCATTTTTTATAATTTCTGGCATAGCTCCATTTTCACTGGTGATTACTGGAGTTCCACTCGCTAAGGCTTCTATTGTGACCAAACCGAATGGTTCTTCACATAAAGTTGGAAAAATCATTGCTTTACTCCTTGATAACAAATTATATTTCTTTGTTCCTCCTACCATCCCATGAAACTTTAGATATCTTGAAATACTAAATCTCCAACCACCTGCAATATCTAAGTTGAATTTCATATCCTTAGCAAGTTTTATAGCAAGTTTAACATTTTTAGGAGGATAACTTACTTTAGATAAAAATAAAAATCGATCACTTTTCTTTTCCTTAAAATCAAATTCTAAAGGGTCAACTCCATGATGAATATATGTAAAACGATTATTATTAAGAGCATGTTTATTACTAACAAAAATAGTATTTTCTAAAATTTCATCATCAAACTTATCTCTAGATTTACCCAACCAATGAAAAGTTATTACGTAAGGAAATTCTGGTTCTTCACTTGGATTATAATGGAAATGAACAATATCATAATCTTCTGGTAAATATTTATAAACACCATTTTCTCCTGACTTTTTCAAAATTTTTTTGATAGATTTAGGCAACTTTATTACTCTTAAATTTTCATGTTCTATAGAAGTTTTACCATCAATTAATAAAGTCACTTTATGTCCTAATTCTAATAAACCCTTTGTTAGCCAGGCAACTACTCTCTGGGTTCCACCATACTTTCTAGGAGGTATATCTCCATTACAGATTTGTACTATCTCCAATTATATCATTCCTTCATTTTCAATTCTGTCCACTACCAGATCTGGACTCAGTTCCCGCATACATTTAAAATGATCCAGCGGACATTCGTGTTCTCCACAGGGACGGCAGTTGAGCCCGGCATTCTTAATTAATATATTCTTAGCTTTACCACGGGGAGCATATTTGGTTTCATCAGAAGGTCCAAAAATTGCTGCTGTATTGGTTCCGACTGCAGCCGCTACATGAACCGGTCCGGTATCACCACTGATCACCAGCGAGGCTCTTTTTAAAATTGCAGCAAGTTCAAGCAGAGACGTTTTCCCACTTAAATTATAAATCATGTTCCTATTTTCAATTTTATTTATTATATAACTAACTCTTTCAGTATCAGAAGGGCCACCAACAAAAAGAATCTTATAGCCTCTTTCAATCAGCAGATTGGCAACTTCTGCAAAATATTCTTCGGGCCAGCGTTTTGTTTTCCAGCTGCCTCCGGTATTTAAAACAATAAATTTATCACTCAGACCAATATTCTTTATTTTTCGAGCAGCACTCTGATTATAAGTTTCATCAATTCTCAAAACCGGAAAATAATCTTCCTTAGAATCAAATTTATGTTTCTGAATTTCAAAGTTCTTCGCCAGCAATTGACTCTGCTGCATTTGATTTAAAAATTTAAGATATAATTCTATCATATGAGAAGAATTATCTTTTTCTACTACCACATCTAAAAATAATCCTCTACCCCTGCCACCATAGCCAATACTTTTTTCAGGTGAAATTAATTTTAAAAGCAGCGCAGTTCTCCAGTTACCCTGAATGTTAATTCCCAGCTGATAATTATTCATTCTCAATTTTTTAGAAAATTTATATGATCTGGCAGCTGTCCAGCTCTTATTATAACTGTAAACATGGTCAAGATTTGGATTAACTCTCATTAACTCAGAAAAATTACTATTTGCCACCAGATCAATCCTGGCCTCTGGAAAAAGTTTCCTCAAACCTTCAAAAAAAGGGTGGGCAAATAATAGATCACCCAGATATAAAAGATCCATAACTATTATTCTTTTACTAGTTTTCATAATAACCATTCCCCGTATAATATACAATCCAATTTTAAAGTGGAATTGAACAGATCATTTTAATGTTAATCACTTAATTTCTTTTTAGCAATCCTCAAAACCTGTTCTACACTAATTGATTTCATACACTGCATATTGCGACTGCAGTGCCTGTCCCAACAGCGAATGCATTCCAGACTATTATCCTGAATAACTGTATGGCCTTCACCAAAAGGACCATTAGTCTCCGGATCAGTAGGTCCCATCAGTGCTATCACCGGTATTCCAACCGCAGCTGCAAGATGGGTTGGGCCCGTATCTCCACCTATATATAAAGCTGCTCTTCTGTAGACTTCTGCTAATTCCTGCAGATCAGTTTTACCAGCCAGATTACTATATTTATCTTGCTCAACTGCTCCAAAACTATCTATAGCGTCCTTATCATCTCTGCTGCCTGTAAATATAACATAATATCCTTTTTTAATAAGTTCATTAGCCAGCTTAAAATAACTTTCCAAAAACCAATTTTTAGACTCCCAGTTAGTAAAAGGATTAAGAACTACAATTTTATTTTTAGCATCAATTTTATTTTCTTCAAAAAGTCGACTTACTCTACTTTTTATAACCGGAGTTAACTTAAGTCCATAGTTTATCTCATTCATTTCTGCCTCAAGAGCTCCAGCAAAATGAAGATATTTATAAATACGATGCCCCTTTTTTTCTGGAAGATCTATCTTTGCCTGATAAAATAAAGTACTTAATTCTCTCCCATCAGATGGCCCCATACGCAAATTGGGATTTACAAGAAAAGAACTTATTGCACTCTTAAAAAGGCCCTGTAAATCTAAAGTAATATCATATTTTTCAGCCCTTAATTTTTTAAAAAAAGAAAAGAATGATCTGACTCCTTTTATGAAATCTTTGTTAATTAATTTTTTCCAGCGTTTGCGTGGTAAAATAATTACATTATCTAGATACGGATTTAATTTAACCAGTGGATATGATTGCTCTTCAACAAGCCAGTCTATCTGAGCATTAGGATGTTTTTGCCTTAAAGCATAAGCTGTAGGCAAAGAATGAATAACATCTCCGATCGCACTCAATCTGACAATCAAAATCTTTTCTACCCTATTTTCTATCATAATAATCTTCTCCCTGCTTTAACAGCACATCCACCAGCTGCAGTTGTTTTTTTACCGCACCACGATTTTGATCAATTAATTCCGCTGCTTTTTCTGCTCTCTGTTTTCGGTACTGGTCATTGGCCAGCAGCTGGTAAGTCTTTTCAAAAAAATCTGCTGCATCCTCAATTTCAAATCCAACTTCATTTTCTAAAAGAAAGTCTCTTTCTTCTTTGAAATTATACATGCTCTGACCAAATAACACAACTTTAGCCCTGGCAGCTGCTTCGATTACATTATGTCCTCCCCTGTCAATTAGAGAACCTCCAATAAAAACTAAATCTGCATAAAAATAAAGCTGTGCCAGTTCGCCCATAGTATCAACAATAATAATATCCGTGTCTTCTGACAGCTGGATCACATTTCGTTTGAGATCCGAATATAAAGCTGCAGCTATTTCTCTTTTCCGACAGAGCTCCAGAATTTCTTCTCTTCTTTCGACATAGCGAGGTGCCAGTAAGAGCTTTAAATGTTTAAAATCTGTTTTAAGCTGCTGATAAAGATCGAGAATTATCTCTTCCTCTCCCTGATGGGTACTACCTGCAATAAGAACTTTTGTCTGATCAGTTATATTAAACATCTTCGTTTTTTGAAAATATTCTTCTTTCGAAGGGGAATTTAAATCAATATCATATTTTAAATTACCATTAATACAAATATGGTCTTCTGCTGCACCCAGCTCTTTAATTTTTTCTGCAGCTTCCTGGTGCTGCATGCTGAATAGATCAACTCTTTTTAACATATCATCTAAAACAGTTCCCAGATATTTATACTGGCTAAAAGAATCATCACTTATTCGACCACTTACCAGCATAATCTGACATCCACCATCATCCAGAGCTCTAATTAAATTAGGCCAGAGTTCTGTTTCAATCATAATAAATAGATCAGGTTTAAAAATTCCAACTGCTTTTTTTACAACCCAGTTTAAATCAAAGGGAAGATAAATAATTAAATCAGCTCCCTCGATTTTCTTTTTAGCCAGGTTTTTGCCACTGGCTGTCATTGTCGAAAAAATAATTCTTGCCTCTGGATATTCCTCTCTAATCTCAGCCGTCAACTTTTGTGCCGCAAGTGTTTCTCCAGCTGAAGCAGCCTGAATCCAGATAACTTGAGGAGCCGGAAATAAAAGATCCAAATTCTGATCATAAAAAACAAAACGCTCTCTTAAATTAAGTTTTTCTCCACTTTTTTTGCTTTTGAAATAATAATAGGGAAGTAAAAAAACTGTCAGTACAGACAATAATAAATTATAAATAAAATACATATTTCTCCCCCTCATTGAGCTAAAAATTAGCCTCAAAATTTTAATTATATGTTTTCCAGCGTTTATGCAGCCACATCCAGTCAGCCGGCTCTTTTTTTATTTCTTCTTCAGTCAACTCGAGCAGCGACTTTAGTTCAGCCTTTAATTCTGCTTCCGAAGCTTCAGCCTTGATTTTGCGTGGTGGATAACATTTAAGTTTATGTTTCAGCCATCCCTGGCGGTGAAAAAAAAGAGGAACAATTGGTGCTCCCGTTCTCTGAGAAAATTTAACAGCCCCGGGAAAAGTTAAAGCAGGTCGATTAAAAAATTCAAGTTCCCAGCCATCACTTCGTGCATGCTGATCTCCCAGTATTGCCAATATCTCATTGGCTTTCAAAACTTTAAATGCCTTTCTAATTGACAGACCTTTAGGAATAATTCCGACTCCAACATTGCGGCGAATTTGATTAATCCTTTCGTTAAAAAGAGAATTATTTTGTTCCTGAGCAATTGAATGCACTTGATAACCTTTAAGAGCCAGTACTGCTCCCAGCAGCTCCCAGTTTCCTAAATGAGCTGTATAAATAATAACCCCATTTCCTTCAGCAAGTGCCTGATCTAAATACTCAAGCCCATCAAAATCAACCATCTGTTCAACATCTTGATTGCTAAAAGTATCTTCCAGCAAAAATTCAGCAAAATCATAACCCAGATTTTTATAAACTTTTTTAATCATTTTTCTGGCTTCCTCTTTATCCAACCCCAGTGCCCTTATCAAATTCTGCTGCGAATGTTTCCGCCGACCAGGAGTAATTAAATAAGCCAGACCGGCAATCAATTTCCCTAAAAATTTTCCGAAAGCAGGTGGCATTTTTTTTAATAAAAATCTAAAAATATTGTAGAAAAAAATACTAATTTTATCCTTCATATTTAGCCTCTTTTGTTCATTATAATTTTGTGATCAGAATTCAAATTTAAAAAACTTTTGCTCGTAAAAGATCCTGGAAATTCAACATAGCAACTGGCTTTCCAGCTTCTACAACAGGCAGATCATTAATCTCTTTAGATTCCATAATCTGCAGTGCCTCTGCTGCCAATTTATCCGGTGAAATCGAAATCGGATCAACTGTCATATAATCTTTAACCGGTCGATCAATAAAATCAGCAGATTTCTCTAACAGACGTCTAATATCACCATCAGTAATTATTCCTCTAAGCTTTCCATCCTGATCAACAATGGAAGTTGAACCCATCCGGCTCTCGGTCATTCTAAATAATGCTTCTCGGACTGTAGTTTCAATTTTAACCACAGGATTCTGCTCTCTGATTTTGATTACATCCTTAACCTTGGTTAACAATTTTCTTCCCAGAGAACCACCTGGATGATAAAGAGCAAAATCTTCCGGAGTAAAACCATAATAAGAAGATAAAGCGATTGCCAGTGCATCTCCCAGTGCCAGAGCAGCTGTTGTACTCGCAGTTGGAGCTAGATTATGGGGACAGGCTTCTGTAATTACATCTGCCAGCAAAACTAAATCTGCATGTTCAGCCAGAGTGGAACTGCTATCTCCAGTCAGGGCAATAAGTGTAACACCAATTCGACGCAGTGAAGGCAGTAAGGAGAGCACCTCTTCTGTTTCACCACTGTTAGATACAGCAATTACTACATCACCTGCTCTAATCATTCCCAGATCACCATGAAGAGCTTCACCAGCGTGAACAAAAAAAGCAGAAGTACCGGTGCTGGAAAAAGTAGCAGCCAGTTTCTTGGCCACCAGGCCTGTTTTCCCAACTCCAGAAAAAACAACTCTCCCCTGAGAGTCTATAATCAGCTCCATTGCTTTTCTAAAACTGCCGTCAAGCTCCTTTTTTAATTTTAAAACTGCATCTGCCTCTATCTGCAGTGCATTTTTTGCTTCAGCAAGTCCAGTTTTAAATTTCTCTTCTCTATTGCTTACAGTCATTTTATTCACCCTAACTTAAAAATTTATTTCTTCACAATTTTTCATTGCTGAATCAATTGCCAGCCCCTGTTTTAAAATTCCTTCCAGCTGATCTAATGGAATCATATTTGCTCCATCACTTTTAGCCACCGCAGGTTCATCATGAACTTCCATAAATAAAGAATCAATTCCGGCCGCCAGAGCAGCTCTCATTAAATAGGGAACATATTCTTTTTCTCCATCAGAACTGTCTCCTGCACCTCCCGGAAGCTGTACAGCATGAGTTGCATCAAAAACAACTGGGTAGCCTGTTTTTCGCATTCTTGGCAGTGATCGCATATCAACAACTAAGTTATTATAACCAAAAGAAACTCCTCTTTCTGTTAACAGAATCCGCTCATTACCGGTACTTTCGATTTTAGCCACAACCTGATCTATGTCCCAGGGAGCCAAAAATTGTCCCTTTTTAACATTAATTATACTCCCTGTTTTCCCGGCTGCCGTCAGCATGTCTGTCTGTCTGGACAAAAAAGCAGGAATCTGCATAATATCGAGAACTTCAGCTGCCGCTGCTGCCTGCTCAGGTAAATGAATATCTGAAATCACAGGAAGATCAAACTGCTTTTTAACTTTTTCTAAAATTCTTAACCCCTTCTCCAGGCCGGGACCCCGGTAGGATTCAATTGAAGAACGGTTAGCTTTGTCAAAAGAAGATTTAAAAACATAGGGAATACCAAGTCTATCTGTGATCTCTTTAATTCCCTCGGCAATTCTTAAAACTCTCTCCTCTTCTTCAATGGCACAGGGGCCCGCTAAAAGCACAAACGGTTTTTCCTGATCACCAAAGATTATCTCATCATTTAACTTTACTTTTTTAAACATTTTTTACCTCCATCTGCTTACAGAAAATTTAATTCTCTATTTTTAATTTCAAATTAATTTTCAATTTTATTTCGAGTCTCAATTTCTTTTTCGACCAATTCGATATCTTCTCTTCTGTCTACACCAATTAGCCTGGCATCAGTTTCCAGAACTTTAATCTTAAATCCATTCTCTAAAGCACGAAGTTGTTCTAATGACTCCGCCTTTTCTAAAAAAGTTTGCTCCATCTCTGCATACTGCAGCAGAAAATCTCTGCGGTAAACATAAAGGCCTATATGCTGATAATAGATCTGCTCATCTACACCGGCATTACGATAAAAAGGAATGGGAGATCGCGAAAAGTATACTGCATAATCATCTTTATCAGTTATTACTTTAACCAGATCTGGATTTGCGGCTTCATCAGCACTAATTTCTCGTTTCAAAGTACTCATTTTAAGTTGATCTTCTTTTGTAAAAGGCTCTACAGCCCGGGCAATACTTTCAGCTTTAATTAGAGGTTCATCCCCCTGAATATTCACAATTAAATCTGCTTCAATTTCAGCAGCTGCCTCAGCAATTCTATCAGTCCCACTCTGATGCCGGGCAGAAGTCATAATAACTTTACCTCCTGCTGTTTCAACTGCATTTTTAATGCGCAAATCATCTGTTGCCACATAAACCTGATCTATCATTTCACACTTTTCAACTGCCTGATAAACCCTTACAATCATAGCTTTACCCTTGATCTTTGCCAGCGCCTTACCAGGAAAACGAGTAGAGGCATAGCGAGCAGGTATCAGAGCAGCAGTTTTTAATTTTGACATTTCAAATCCACCTCAAATTATTATTTAGCCCTGCCATTTTTAATTTGGGCTCTAATGATCTCCAGTAATTCTTCCCTGTTTTCTATTGCCAGAGAGATTTTTAAAAAATAAAATGGAAGCTCTCCAATCATATCTGCAAAATCAAATAATTTAACAGCATCCTTTTCTGTAGTCAAAATTAGATCCGCCTGGGAAGCTGAATACTGATCAAGTAGAGTTAAAAGATCTTCTTTTTGATAATTATAATGGTCCTTAAAAATCCTGTAACTTACTACCCTTGCTCCTGCACTTTCGATACTCTTTTTAAAAGCTTCCGGGCTACCAATTCCAGAAAAAGCAAAAACCTTTTTCTCCTTTAAAAAGTCGAGATTTTCCTGCACCTGGGAAGCTACAGAAACACAGCTTTCCAGCCTGGTTTCTGCCCTGAAAACACCTTTGTTTAAAGGGCTGAGAGTATTTAAAGAGTTTTTAAGCTCTTTAATTCGATTAAAATCAACATTTTCACTTCGATTTATAAGAAAAAGATCGGCTCTTTTTAAAGCAGCAAAAGGTTCTCTTAATAATCCTGCTGGCAAAACTCTGTTATTAGAAAATGGTTTTTCCGCATCAATCAAAACTATATCTGCCTGTCGTTTAAGCTGATAATGCTGAAATCCATCATCAAGCAAAATTAAATCAGCACCCTTTTCTTGTGCCAGTTTTGTTCCCTGATAACGACTGGCAGACCTAATAAAAATAAGATCATCATTTCTGCGGGCCAGCATAAAAAGCTCATCTCCCGCTCGAGCAGCATCAGCATAAAGTTGATCTCTATCTTTAATCAAAAAAGGTTCTTCAACATCTTTTGAGGCCCCATAACCACGGCTAATAATAGCAATCCTATAATCTGCCTTCAACTGTTCAGCCAAAAAGGCTGTAAAAGGGGTTTTTCCAGTACCTCCGGTAGTAATATTTCCCACACTGATCACCGGAACATCGGCTGTTTTTTTCTTTAAAATATTATTTTGATATAGAATTGATCTAATTTTGGCAAGCTGTGAATAAAACAGTGAAAGTAAAAATAAAATACAGCGAATTATAGCCGCTACTATTCCTGTCTGAGAACCATCTATAATTTTTTCTAAGTATCTGCGTAGACTATTCATATATTTAATACCACCATCATTTTTTGACTATTTCGGCCGCTCGTGCATTTACTTTTTCCATTTTTTCTTTTAAAATCTTCTGCTTTTGCTCCATCTCCAAATCAGGGTCAAAACGAAATGGTTCACCTAAAACCAGGGCAGTTTTACTAAATGGAATTGGCAGCAGATAATGATCCCAGCTGGCAAAATTCTTTTTCCAGCGGGCATCCACTCCCAACGGTACAAGCATCGAATCTGCCTTCTCCTGTAAAAATATAATGCCAGGCTTAATCTCATAAATAGGGCCTGTGGGTCCATCGGGAGTCAGGGCTGTACTTGCTCCCTGCTTTAACTTTCTATACAGTGAAAGCAGCGAACGACTGGCACCTCTACTGCTTGACCCCCGGACTGTATTCCAGCCCAGCCGGTTTAATATTTCAGTCATATAACTGCCATCCTGACTCAGACTGGTCAGAGCGTAAACACCTAAATCTTTCAAAAAATAAGCGGGAACCCAGCTTTTACCATGCCAGCTAGAAAAAACTAGCGACTCTCCCTCTGCCAGTAATTCTTTAACCGGCTCCCAGCCCTCAACCTCAAGCTGATAACTTTTATTTGTCCATTTAATTAAATTATAAGCAAAAAGTGGAATTAATTTTTGCTTGACTTTTTCTATTTTTGCTGACATTAACCCCACCTCTTTTCTGATTTGTTATTTTAATACAGTTAAATCTCTGGTGCCTCAATAAATTGTCCCTGATAAAGAGAGGCATATTTTCCCTGCTTCTGCAGCAGATCCTGATGTGTCCCTTTTTCCATAACCTCTCCCTTTTCTACAACCACAATTTTATCAGCATTTTTGATAGTAGAAAGTCTGTGAGCAATGATAAAAGTTGTTCTATTTTCCATTAAATGTTCTAAAGCTTCCTGGACCAGAGATTCTGATTCTGAATCAAGCGAAGAAGTCGCCTCATCTAAAATTAAAATTTTAGGATTTTTAAGAATAGCCCGTGCAATAGAAATCCTCTGTTTCTGGCCACCAGAAAGTCCAACTCCTCTTTCCCCAACTACAGTGTCATAACCGTCAGGAAATTCCATGATAAAATCATGAGCATTGGCTGCTTTGGCAGCTTTTTGAATAGCTTCTTCGTCAGCTTCTAAATCACCATAGGCAATATTATCTCTCAAAGTACCGCTAAATAAAATCGTCTCCTGAGGAACAATGCCAATAAAATCTCTCAGACTGTCAATTTTTAAATCCTTTAAGTCATGACCATCAAGGCGCATCCGCCCTTCAATCGGATCAAAAAAGCGGGGAATTAAATCAACCATAGTTGTTTTACCGGCTCCACTGTGACCAACCAGGGCCACAACTTCGCCCGGCCGGGCAGTAAGATTAATATTTTTTAATACAACTTCATCTCGGTTATAAGCAAAGCTGACATTATCATAAACTACTTCTCCCTCAACCTTTTTTAACTCGATTTTATTTTCGTCATCTTCGCGCAGTTCACTTTCAGTATCCATAATCTCAAAAACACGCTCAGCTGAAGCAAACAACTGCTGCAACCTTTTGCTTAATTTAGTAATTGAACGCAGAGGTTCACTAATTGTTAAAAGCAGAGTAAAAAAAGCAATTAACTCTGAAGCAGACATTCTCCCCTGCATAACCTCATAGCCGCCATACCAGAGAATAGCTGTAAAAGAAATTGCAGCCAAAAATTCTACCAGTGGAGTTAAGATTGCCCCATACTGAGTCTTTTTCATTTTAGCCCGAAAATTAGCCTGGTTTTCACTGCTAAAGCGCTCAAACTCATATTCTTCCCGACCAAAAGATTTGACCACTCGTACTGCCGAAAGCGTTTCCTGCAGTACATCCGAAACATCTGCAATCTTAATCTGAACCCGGCGGCTGACTTTCTTTAACTTATAATTAAATTTAGTAATTACATATGTAATTAAAGGCAAAATTATAATTAGAAAGATTGTCAGGCGGTAATTTAAATAAACAAGATAAAGTATACCACCAACCAGCGTAAAAACTTTATCAATACTGCCAACAGTAGTATTGATCATTGAACTTTCCAGCTGCTGCACATCATTTGTTACCCGGGATAATATATCTCCTGTTTTATTTTTACTATAAAAGCTTAAAGAGAGATTGTGGAGATGAGAATAGAGATCATTCCGGATGTCTCTAACTGATTTTTGTGAAACATAAGCTACAAGATAACTTTTTCCATAATAGGCTATCCCTTTAAGAAAATAAACTAAAATCATCATTCCAGCAACCATAGAAAGCCTAATCATACCTTCTCTACCCATATTAATATCAGAAATAATAGTTTCTAAAAGCCCCTGAAAAACTCTTACAAAAAAAACAGTTAAAAAGGCATGAACCAGCATGGAGATTACTCCCCCTACCAGCCTGCCTTTATATGGTAACACATATTTAAATACTCTTTTTAATATCTCAATTTGATTATTATCTTTTGCTGAGTCCATAGTAGTGAATCCCCATTCCTGAAATTTCATGATCAACATCTAAGCCAGGGATACCGAGTTTTCCGTAAAGAGCTACTGCCAGATGTGGTTCTTTACTGACAATTCCAATTTTGATTCCGGCACCTGAGATCCCGGAAAGCGGTTTATCAAAATCAATCATCGCCCTTTCTACACAGCGAGTCAAAATACGCTGGTCCTGAACTGATTCAGTTATTACATCACCTTTAATTGCTGCTCCCAGACAGTTGCGCAAAACTTTATCCTTCAGTTTTGAACCCTTACCGCCGGCTCTGGTTATTACAGCCTTATAGCCTTCATTTTTATAGGCATCGATAATCTTGCTGTCATACTCATCATTAACCATTGACAGCAGTACAGCTACCTTCCCTATAGACTGTCCACCATCAATTTCTGTAAAATCATCAATTGTAAAATCTGATAAATTCATCAAATCACCTCTTAGTCTTATTTTTTACTTATAACCTTTTACAAAAGGCTTAAAAACTTAAAATTTATTTCTCAATCGTTCCAACATTGATTTAAAATTTTCCTACCACTATCTGCTATTCAACAAAACTAATTAATTTCCTCTTTTAAGTCTGGAAAAATAGCCTGAATAAATTGCTTATAACCCTCTATAATTCTTGGGGAAGGTCTATTTACCAAATTCTGATCAACTAAATACAGACGATTATTTTTAAAAGCAGAAATTTCTCTGAAAAGCTCTCGTCCCCTCAAATCTTCCAATGTTAAACCATCCGGAGCACTGTGAGCACTGCTGATATAAACTTCTGGATCAGCAGCAATTAGACTTTCCAGGCTGTAAGTTGGCCAGCTGCCTTCAGCTTCTCTGCCAATATTATAACCACCAGCATCCTGAATCAAGCTATCAATAAAAGTTCCTTGACCCGCTGTATATAGAGGGTCTGACCAGATTTCATAAAAAACCCTTTTGCGATCATTATTTTTTAATTTACCTTTTACCAGAGCTCTTAGATGCTGATAATTGACCTTCATCTTAGAACTGAGCTCAGTCCCAGCTTCCTCTGCAGAAGTTAAATAAGCAATTTCTTCAATCATATTTATTGTATCATTAATTGAGACAGGTTTAAAACCAATATTTTTTATTCCCAGCTCTGTCAGTCTCTCCAAACTCTCAATAGGAGTTACAGACTCAGCTATTACCAGATCAGGTTCTAAAGCAACTATTTTTTCAATATTGGGTTCATCAATGCGCCCAACATCTTCTTTCTGCAAAGCTTCGCTGGGATAATCACAAGCAGAGCTTACTGCAACCAATTTGTCCTCGAGACCCAATGCATAGATCACTTCAGTCATTCCGGGGGCCAGTGTAATAATCCGTTCAACTTCTTTATTTATTGTAATATCTCTCCCCAACTCATCTGTATAATTTAAAGGAAATTCCTGGGCAGATATCGGAATAGCAGCTGCAAAAATTAATAATATTAATAAAAATAGCGAAAACTTAATATTTTTCACTCAGAACCCTCCTTAACCATCTCTAAACAATATCTTCTCTTCTTGGTATAGGAACTGGGGCTACTTTATGACTATTTTTTACTGAAAGTTTTTCGATTTTTTTCTCTATTTCTGGCTCTGCCTCACCAGTTAAAATATATCTGTCCAGTTCCTGATAACTAAAGCCCATCTCTGACTCATCAGTCTGACCATCCCACAGGCCTGCAGATGGTTTTTTATCAATTATTGCAGAAGGAATTTCCAGTACTTCTGCCAATTTTTTTACCTCATTTTTGACCAATGATCCCAGTGGAGCAAGATCTATACCACCATCACCATGTTTGGTAAAATAACCAATTTTTAATTCACTCCAGTTATCGGTACCGACAACCAGATAATCTTTAGCCTGAGCATAATAATATAAAGCAGTCATTCGCAAACGGGGCTTAATATTAGCCGCTGCTAGTTTGCCACCTTTAATTCCACTTTGTTCTAAATTAGCTAAAAAATGATCATAAATCTCACTAAGATCATTTTCAACTACCTCAATTCCAAATTCAGCAGCAAGTTTAAGAGCATCTTCACGATCCTGAGCATTTGAATGACAGGGCATAACTACCCCAAGCATCTCGTCACCAAAAGCCAGCTGACAGAGACGGGCTGTAACAGAAGAATCAATACCGCCACTCAGGCCAACAACAGCTCCTTTTAAACCAGCATTTTTCACCCCAGTCTGCAACCAATCTATCAATCTATTTTTAATTTTTGTATAATCATTTTCTGCAAAAATATTTTTAGCCATTATTCTTCCCTCCAGGGATATTTGCCAGCAATCATAGCTTTCAAACTACCTTCAACTGCTGTTATTCTCCAGATCCCATCAATTTTTTCTACAATTAGTTCATCCTGCATCTGATAACTATAATGTCCTTCTCGATCTCGAAAATTAAACTCATAAGAGGCTCTAAATTGAGATCTTTTTTCAGTTGTGGAAAGCTCTTTAATTTTAAGATTTTCCAGACTATAAATTTCATTAACCTCTCCCCCCTGCTCGGGGTCACCACCATAAGCCTGCTGCATCTTTTCAATTACATGGGTTTCCGAAATCATTCTCTCCATCTCACCCAGTTCAAAATCTGCAGCTTCATTGGCAAGATTAATATTCTTTGTTGCTATGGCTTCGTAAAAATAATTAACAACCTCTCCAGCAGTATTTTCAGCAGTAATGGTTGCTGGTGAACCTGTAGTTAAACCCCAGATTAATCCGCCACCAATAATTGTAAAAAACAAAATCACCTTCCAGCTATGGCGAAAAAAGAGTTTAATATTTTCATTTCGTCTTTTCTTTTTGATTATCTTACTGTCAATTAAATTTTTTCTTTCTAAAAAAGCTTCCAATTCAAAATTGTTCTCAGCTTTAGCTCTTTTTATTTCTTCAATAAGATAGTTAATTTCTGGACGTTTTTCCTGTTCCCTAGCCAGCATTTCCATAAATAATTGATTGAGGCTGTCACTTAACTTAGGAACCAGTGCTTTAAGAACCAGAATATTTTCATTCTGAATTTTATTTAAAACTTTTGCATTATCCCGATCACTAAAAATAGTCTCTCCACTTAAAAAATAATAAAAAACCGATGCGATATTAAAAATATAAGATTTCAGCTGCCAGTCTTCGCCTGTAATCACTTCCGGGGGCATAAAATAATCCTGGCTGGGAATCTCCAGCTCAAATTCATTATAGTTTCTCTTGCTGCGCAGCATAGCTTCCGGCATCAGATAAATGTTTTTATCTCCATCAATCCAAAAATTAGAAGCATTAATACCCGCAGGAAAAATATCTTTGACCAGCTGAATATCTTTTAACAGAGCAAGAGTTTCTTTAAATTCCTCAATCAGCAGCTGTGCCTTAAAAGAATTTTTATTTAAATATTCTGCCAGCGGTTCTAGATTTTCACTACCTCGATAAAGAAGATAATATTCGCCATCCTCTCTAATAACATCCTGATATGAAATTATCTTTTCAGGAAGTTCTGCTGGCATATTATCAATTGCCGCCCTGACTCTTTTAACAATATCAAGCTGCACCCTTGAGCGCGGCACAGTATCTTTAAAAAGCTTTTCCTTCTGTATTTTGTTATTCTCCCGAGTTTCCTTGCTCATAGTAATTCCTCCGACATTAATTAAATTAGAATAAGCAAAGTTATCCACCCAAAATCAATTCGGGTGGATAGACTTACCTACTTATAATAATTTACTTTCAATATAATTTTTAAATCCTTTTACAGAATCAAATCGTCTTTATGCTCTGCAGAACTATCAAATTCATCTTTTTTATCCTGATAGCCATCACGACCAAAAATACCATAAGTATAATTTTTACCCAGTTCAACTCCAGGCTGATTAAATGTATTAATATTGAGCAGTTCTCCTGTTACAGCTGTCTGAAATTCAAAGAAATAAAATAACTGTCCCAGAGTAAACTCATTTACCTCAGGAACTTTAACAGTCTGGTTCATTCTATTTCTCTTATTTAAAGCAAGTTCTGTTGCCCATTTTTCAGTATTAATTAACTCTGCAAAACTGTGTCCTCCCAGATAACCAACTCCATCAAGATCTTTATAAGCACCTGGAATCTCTAATTCTTCAGCAAAGTTTTCTACCTCAAGGAAGGTAATAATCTTATCAAATGGTCCCTCCATATATAACTGGGCCTGTGAATGCTGATCAGTTGCTCCCAGAGCTTTAATTGGAGTTGGACCAACATTTACTGTATTACCCTGACGGTCAACTTCTTTTCCCAGTGATTCTGCCCATAACTGTCTATACCAGTCGGCCACATCACGCAAACGATCAGAGTAGGGCATCATTACAGACATTACTTTACCTTTTTTATAAGCTAAATACTGAATTAAACCATTAACCAGAGCTGGATTTTCCCAGAAATCACTTTTGCGACAGATCTGATCCATATAAGCTGCACCCTCGAGCAGTTCTTCAATATCTACCCCGGTCATAGCAGCAGAAAGAAGTCCCACCGGTGTTAGAACTGAGAATCTTCCTCCTACATTATCAGGAATAAAGAATTTTTTCATTCCTTCTCTTTCGGCAATCTCAATCAAATATCCAGAATCTTTACTGGTTGTAGCAATAAAGTGTTCTCCCACTTTTTCTTCTCCAACAGCATCAGCAACAAATTTACGGGCCAGTAAAAACTGACTCATAGTTTCGGCTGTACTGCCTGATTTAGAAATTACATTAAAAAGAGTTTTTTCCGGATCAAGTTTATCCAGTAGAGCTTTAATTCCCTCTGGATCAACATTATCACTTACAAAAAGTCGTGGATAGCCATTACGAGCTTCTTTAAACAAATTATAGTGGGGGTCATTAATTGCAGTCTGAACCGCAATATTACCGAGGGCAGATCCACCAATACCAAGAACTACAAAATTATCAAATTTGTCTTTTAATTTTTCGGCTGTTTCTTTCAATTCATTTACGACTTCCTTCTGTTTATAAGGAAGTTCCATAAAACCCATCTCACCCTCAGCCTCAGCTTTCAGGATATTCTGATGTGCTTTAAGTGCTTTATCCTTTGCTTCCTCTAATTCTTCAACTGTCATCCCATGTTCCTTACCAATCATTTCCGCAAAAACATTGTTAATATCAAGTTTCAGTCTTGATTCATCTTTTGACTGGACTTTTTTCTCTGCAGACATCGTATTTCCTCCTTATATTCTTATATTGCTGCTTAGATTAATAATGCTATCACAAGTATATATTTTTCAACGCAATTTTGCAAGGTTTTTTGTAGGTAGAACTGCTATTTGTCGCACTTTTCTCCATATTTAATTTAGAAATTTACCTTTAACATTTAACAGTGGTTATTACAAGAAAAAAACCCTGCCTTTTACAGCAGGGAATTTCTTTTTTTATTTTGCGTTTTGATTTGCATTATCATTGGGAGACTTATCTTTTTCTTTAGCTTTTGTTTTTGAATGTTCAGAGTTTCCTTTACCTTTATTATCTTTATTCAGGCCATTTCCGACCGCATTATTTTCTTTTTCCTGGTCGTAAGAATTATCAGAGATTGAATTTGAATTGTTTTCTCTTTTAACTTTCATTTTTTCTCTCTCTTCTTTTCTGGCTTCTTTTCTATACTCTGCAGCCAGCTGTTTTAATTCAGAATTTTCAATACTTCCATTTTCTTTGATAATAGAATCCACCTCATCAGCAAATGCTGATGCCTGTTCTCCATCTCTATCTTCACGACTTATTTTGCGTAATTCGAGAGCAGTTTGAAAAGCTAATTGGCCGTTACCTTCTTCCTCAAAGTTGTTAATAAGTTTTAAGGCCCTGTCCTCTTCAAAACCATTTTTCACACTCTCCTGAATATTGTTTAAAATTACAAATCCCTGACCCAGATCAATTTCATCTGCTAAAATTTTATCAACTACAGAAGAAATACTATCAATATTTAAGTTTTCGTCGTATTCAATTAATTTTCTTTCTAAAGTGACTCTTTCTACACTTGTTAAATCTTCATTTGATTCCAGATCTGCAAGCAGCTCTTCTAAGTTTTGATAAGTTTGATCAAGTTCTTCTTCAATGTCTGATTCTTCCTGGTTCTGATCATCTGCGGATTCCTCATCCCCTAAATTTTCCTGATCTGTATCATCGGCAGGTTCTTGATCATCAGTTACAGTTTCCTGATTATCATCAATAACTGTTTCCTGACCATCTTCTGTTGTGTCCTGGGCAAGAGTTAAAGCAGGTGCAAAAGCAAAAACTAATAATGTTAATACTAATAAAATACTTAATTTCTTTTTCATTTTATATTACCTCCTTTTTCTAATGCTCATTATAGTCGTTTGTATAATGTCTAAGGCCCTAAATGACAGGGCTCATGACATAAATTTTTGGTGATTTCCTCCTTAAGATATGGTATAATATAGTTAGAGATACTAAAAATACCACAAAGCCAAAAGGAGGAAATCATAATGTCTTTTAATTCTAAAAAGCAATTGTCTTTCGGTGATCTTTATGAACAGGCCAAAGATTGGGCTCAAAATGATAAACCTCAATTCCTTGAAATGCTCGATCAATATCTTGATTTATCTGAATTTATTCCATTCAGTTTCTACACTGCTTACTACAAATATTTTGGTAGAAAAAGAGAATATGATCTAGAATCGATG
>NZ_FTNC01000009.1:58619-127211 GCF_900156285.1 Halanaerobium kushneri | reverse complement strand
TTCTCTTTTTCAGGATCTTTTTTCTTTTTGTTTCTGAAGACTTTACTGGCAGATCCAATAAGACGTTTTTTCCACTGATAAAATTGACTTTCATAAATTCCATGTTTGCGGCAGGTCTCAGATATATTATCATTTTGAAGACCTTCAAGAACAATTTCCATCTTTTCTTCAGGTGAACGTTTAGTATTTTTACTCATAATTATCTCCCTTTCCAGTTATTATTTTGAAGGAAGAAAACGACTGTGTCAAATTAATGAGCATAATTCAAATTACTACAAAAAACTTTTGGAAATCTCTTTGACGGGCTTAGAAACATTATAACCACCTCCACTCCTCTACTTTTATAATAACAGTGTTATTTAATAAAAATATGGAAAAAATATCGAAAAAATCTCTAAAAAAGAAAAAAACCACCCCGAAGGATGGTTTTTAAAATAAATAATTAATTTAATTTATTTCTTTAATATCTAAAGTAGGTTTTTTGGCTAAGTTTAATTCTTTGTATAATTTATTGAATCTATGCATAACCAGACCACTATTTACAAGATCCATTTCTTTTAAAATAATATACACTTTTTGACTGAAATAGCAGATAACATCTTCTGTCCTCAATGTCTGGGCAATTTTATGGATCAATTCTTCAAAATTAATATCAGATTCCATTTCTGAAAAATCAAGAGTGAGTAACACAAACTCTTTATTTAAGCGTTTAACATGTCGAAGTTCAAGCTCATAAATATTCTGAAATACTTCCAGATCACAGAACATAGCTCCTCTTTCAATTACTGGTTTAGTATTAAAATTTTGATAAATTTTTTCGCTAATTTCCCGACTCATTTTAATTCTCTGATATTCGCTTTTTAATTCCTGTCCTGGAGGAACATTTAATTCTTCTTTTAATATTCTTTCACATTTTTTATAACTGTTAATTGCTTCAGCAATTCTCCCCAATTTTACCAGTGCCTTGATATAAAGAAGATAAAAATTTTCACGATAAGGGTCATGTTCTATTCCTTTATGAAGATAATTAACTGTATCCCGGTAGTTTTCATTATTATAAAGTTTTTCAGTTAATTTTTCAATCAGTATTAAAAAATATTCCCTGAGTTTTTCTCTGTTTAATTCAGTCCAGGCCTCATATCTTAAAGAACTAAAATAATCACCCTTATACATTTCAAAAATCGATTGTAATTCTTTGATTGAATAATCCTGCCCCAGTAATAATTTGTTTATGTTTTGTTCAAAAAAATCCCAGTCAGTCCATATCTCATATTTGTTATTGATATTATAGGCTCCGTTTAAAGACTCTACAATATCTTTCGGGACTCCTCCCTTTTTCAAAGAGGTTCTAAGCAGATAAATTGTATTATATAGTTTGTTTTTCCCATCTTCAAGTTCTGATTCAGGCCAGAAAATATCTACCAGTTCTTCCACACTCACCCGCCGCTGTCTTTCCTGAAGGAGATACATTAAAATATAAAGAGCTCTCTTTGAAACCCAGTCAGTACCATCAATCTTTCTATCTTTATATTCACAATAAAAAGAACCCAGTCCATAAAATTTAAAATCTGGCTCTCCCACCATAAACACCCCCAGATAAAATTTTCCACTAACTAACATCTATAGTTGGGGCATTTATCTCCATAAAATAATCTTTTATATTTATGGATTAATTTATATAAGAATTTACTTATATCAAGGAGTATAAATGTCCTTTTTTTAAAAAGCTGCCTCTAAAATTGTCACTATATCACTTCTCTTTACGTTACCGGCAGAATTTAAAAGCGCACTGTTGTGCATTGCCTTATCAACTATTAAATTAAACTCTGATCTTTTTACTCCTATTTCTTCTAATCTAACTGGAATCCCAGTTAAAAATCTCAGTTCACTTAAAATACCAACTACCGCATCGACAGCCATTAAAGCTCTATCTTCAGCTGCAGTGTTTACAAATTTTTCACTTCCTGCTAGAGCAAGTAAGATATCTTGATAAGAATTTCGACAGTATTCAAATTTGAGATTATAAAACATACCGTGTGGTAAAAGAACTGCCAGCGCATCACCGTGAGAAACTTCTGAAATTTTTTCGCAGGCGTCTCCAATTGCATGAATGACACCGGCATGAGAATTAGAAAAAGCTATCCCTGCCATTAAAGCTGCATTATTCATAGCAAGCCGAAGTTTTTTATTATTTACATCACTGACCAGCTGCTCAAGATTTTGACCAATTAATTTTAAAGCTGCAAATGAATAAGCATCACTTAAAGGATTGGTCTGCAGACCGGTATAAGCTTCCACAGCATGAACCAGAGCATCTACACCTGTAGAAGCGGTCAATCTAGGCGGCAGGACAAAAGTCATTCGGGGATCAATGACTGCCAGATCTGGCATTAATTTACTGGACATAAACTCCAGACTATTCTCACCTTTACTATCACTTATTACAGCACTGAGAGCAGCCTCAGAACCGGTTCCACTGGTGGTGGGAATGACAATAAAGGGCTGCATATCACCATGTGCTGTTTCGATACCAGTTAGTTTTGTTAAATCATCAACATTTTCTGAGATAGTTAAATTAACTCCTTTAGCAGTATCAATAATTGCTTCTCCTCCAAGAGCAATTATTCCATCACAGCTTAATTCTCGATAGCGATGAGAAGCCTTTTGTACGGTTTCTAATGTTGCCTGATTGGGAACAGTTTTTATAATCTGGCGCGGATTGATATCTATCTTAGTCATGTAGGAGAGTAAAATATCTAAAATTTTGAGTTCATCTAAGGTTTGGTTGGTTAAAATCAAAGGATTGCTGACATGAAGCTGCTCCAGCTCATAATTTAAAGTTGATAATGCCTGTTCTCCTGAATTAATCTTTACAGGACTAAAAAATTCAAAATAATTGGGAGTTTTCATTTATATTTCACCCTTTTCCCTGAATAAAAATAAAGCTTTAAATATTAACTGCAGCCTTGATATTTTTCTCTTAAAATCAAAAGCAAGAACCTGTTCAGCCAGTTGATCTGACAAAATATAAGCCTCAACTAATTCTAAAATATAAATTAATGAAACTGCATATTCCAGATCTCCTTCAACTATTAGTTTATGTTCGGAAAAAGCCTGACGAATGCTTTCTCTGGCAGATAGAACCTGATAGGCAAATTCTTGATCTTTAAAATAAAGTTTTAAATTTATATTTTTAGGTGAATAACGATAGCCATAATATTTTAACTTAGTTTTTTCTTTTTTTAAGACAATAAAAGGACCGTTTTTCTCAACTGCTATGGCTGTATTAAAATTTTCAGGTAGATATGACAATTCTTTTTTAATTCTATTATCCTTATCAGTTAAAATTATCAAAGAGCGACCTATAAGTGAGAGTATAAACTTATCAATCAAATGATGCAGATATTTCACATTAAAGCCCCCTCAATTACAAGTCTCTATATCTAGCTCTTACTCCACCAACAAGTTTTAATCTTGTCCTTGCTGCAGTCAAATGAGCCTCTCCAATTTCTTTTATTGATAATCTAACCGGTACTGCAATATTTTTAAGATGCATCCCAATTAAAGCATCTCCAATGTCTATTCCCAGATCTGCTTCCATATTTTCTACTGTTACCGGTTGAGAAAATTCTTTAAATGCTGCTGCTGCAAAAGCGCCACCGGCCTGTCTATGTGGTATTACATTTACTTCATTAAATAAATATTGTTTTTGTGCCTCTTTTTCAATAACCAGAGATCTATTGATATGTTCACAACCCTGGACTGCAAGGAAAAGGTCAAACTCTTCCAAAATGGAAATAATTTTTTTTATAATTTTGTCACCCAAATCTAAATCTGTCGCTGAACCAATTTCCTTACCCTGAATCTCACTGGTACTACCTCCAAGAATAAAAATCGAGCCTGCCTCCGGCTCAGTAATATCTATTAATTCTCTAATGGCTGTTTCTACATCAGCCAGTATTTTGTCTGTCTGCATTAAAATCTCCTTTCTAAACTTATCATAGTTATATTTTAACTCAAAAAACTATATATCGCAAATATGTGATAATTTATACAAAGTCTTAATGCAGTTATTAAACTTACATAAAAAGACATAAATAAGTCTCAACTCAAGCTATTTACAGATAACTTTTAAGATTTCTTTAATATTTCAGCTTCTATCTCCAGATATTCTTGTTTTGCTTCCTCTGAAAGTTCCTGCATAATTTCTTCTCTAAATTTAAAAGCAAGTTCTTTGCGATCATGGCGCTGACCATCATTAAGTATCTCTGACCAGTTTATTTTTGTACTTTTGTTAAAAAGATCATAATCAACCAATCTTTCACCCTGACTACTATACTCAAAAGCGAATAATATTTTTTTTATTTCAATTGGAGATAAAAAAGTAAAAAGCCTTATCTGATAAGCAGT
The DNA here is from genome assembly GCF_900156285.1 of Halanaerobium kushneri. GTDB lineage: Bacteria > Bacillota > Halanaerobiia > Halanaerobiales > Halanaerobiaceae > Halanaerobium > Halanaerobium kushneri. The sequence continues at coordinate 122,801 of NZ_FTNC01000009.1, read as the reverse complement.
AATTGAAAAAAGAGCAAAAGCATGATCTTTAGTCCAGGATTCACCCAGAATTATTCCTGCCTCAAGATCAGATAAAATGGTCATTAAACGCCTGTATTCAAGCTCATATAACTCATCAGAATCATAGATGTTTATTTTAAGTTCTGACCACTGATGATCAGCCAGCCCCCGAGTAATATATCTTACTGCATCCCGCCGCAGCTCTTCAAAAACAAGAGTAGCTTCTTTATTAATTAAAATATTATCTCTAACTTTATTTAGAGATTTCAATCTTGACTTTATTGGCTGTTCTGTAAAGGAAATAATCGTACTGTCTGCATTTCCTCTGTCAATTCCAGCTAAAATTGAAATTTCTTCAGCCTGATAATTAGCAATGATCTCTTTGATTACCTCTTCCCCCGACTCGGGAATCCTCATTACAAGCTGCCCAGGTCCAGCAGTAACTTTTTTTACTAACTGAGCCAGTTTTTCTTCATTCAAAATCATTGTCAGCAGAGCTGTAGAATTCAGAGTCACATATAAAATTAAATCAGAATCTCCCACCCTAAAACTTTTATTTTGATAATCACTCAAAAAAAGTATTACAGATTCTTCAGCTGCCAGCTCAATAGCAGTCTGAAAGTCAAGTTTTCTGACCTCGGTTTTTTGTGAAAGAGTATCTGAAAATAATTCTGGTGATTCAACTTTTAAAAATAAGTAGCGGGGTCCACTGCGGACAAAATTCATAAAATCACTCCTGCTGTCTAAAAATTATTTAAACTTTCTAAAAACTTAAGTTAAAAAGAAATTAGCCAGATCCTTGCAAATCTGACTAAGATTAATTACATATTTAAATCATATTAAAGTGTTTATACTGCCTTCCCTGATCAACTATCCAGGGGTAATTTACCTTATAATCTGTTTTTGAAGGCAAAAGCAGATAATTAATATTTAATATTCCGTTAAGATATTTATTTTCACCGGCAAATTGTTTTTGCTTATTATGGCCAAACAGGTTGATATCTGCACCTTCGGGCAGGTTATCAGGATAATGAGCCAGTCCAATCTTAACTCCATCTAACTCAATTATTGTTCCTTCCGCCATAATCTCACTTCTGTTTTTATTATCTTCTATAATATTGATATCATCATGATTGCCGGGTACATAAATAATCCTGGCTGCTGTAAGCTTCTCTAAATTACTGATAAACTCAGCAGATTTTTTCTGATAAAGAGGATACAAATCTTTCCCGGAATCTTCCAATTTTAGATTATCAACCAGATCACCAGTGTGAATAATAATATCCGGTTTACTGTAGTTTAACATTTTATAAATATGAGAATAAATGGATTCCGGAGTATCACTGATATGCATTATTTTCAATTCTTGAGAACTATGAAACTCTTCCGGTAATTTATAACGATTTTTAAAATCAGAAATACCGCTGCTGAAATTATTGAATACTTTTCTGATTACTGAAGTCATCTAATCACTCCTCTGATACTCTAAATGTTGACTTCGTAACTGTATTATTATGATTATCTTTAATTATAATACTTTTTCTTTTATAAATCAAGAACCAATTTCAGTCTTTTAGATTAATTTTTATCTAAATCAGATCTAAAATTTGGCCAGTGCCTTCCCTTTTAAATAATTATATGATCTACCCTGATAGGTATTACGCTCATTCATTCTTTTTATAATCAAATCGTGGATTTCCCACCAGGGAGTATCCCAATTTTCGAAAATTGATTCTTCTCCAGGAGCCCTGCCAATTAAACGCTGAACTGCAATATCTGGAGCCAGATTCTCTAAGAATAAAATTACTCGATCAATATATTCATCCATTGAACAAATTTCAAGTTCTCCTTTTTTATACTGAGTGGCAAAAACAGAATTTTCTCTAATAAATAATGCGTGTAATTTAACATGATTAACCTCCAGAGCAGATAAAATCCTGGCACCTTCGACAATATCTTCTCGATCATCACCAGGAAGATTCAAAATCATATGGGCCCCAACTTCAACTTTAAAACGCTTGGCAGTTAAGACTGCATCTATAAATTCTGCCAGACCATGCTGTCTGTTAACTTTTCTTAAGGTTTTATAATTCACAGTCTGCAGTCCAAATTCAAATGCCAGTTCTATTTCCGAAGAAACCTCCAACAGAGAATTTTTTAAAGCAGAAATATATCTTTCATTAATAGCATCAGGTCTGGTTGAAAAATAAACTGCTACTACTCCTTCGATCTCTGCAGCTTCCTTTGTATATTCTTTTAAACGATCTAAAGGGAGATAGGTATTTGTATAATTTTGAAAATAAGCAATAAATTGATCAACACCATATCGTTCTCCAATATATTCTCTGTTTTCCAGTAGTTGGTTTCGGACTGACATATCTTCAGGAAGCATTTCAAAGTCTGCCCCTTCTTCCCCACAGAAATAGCAGCCTTCTCTGGCAAAACTGCCATCGCGATTAGGACAGGTTGTAGGCAAATTAACAGGTAATTTATATGTTTTTTCCCCATATTTATCTTTCAAAAACTGCGAATACTTATAATAAGGTTCTTCCATTTCTACACTCCTCAAACTGTTTTCTTCAATTTTGCAAGCCGTTTTTCTCTATTTTTTAAATAATTTATTATATTTTTAGGACTGCGATTTATAATTAACTTTTCATCAAAAATATCACTTTCAAAGATAAAATTCAAACTTGAGTATTCACCAATTTCATCATGAAAGTGAGCATCACTGTTTACAGCCAGTTTAAATCCATATTTTTGAGCCAGTTTAACTAATTTAAGTGATTCACTTTTTATTCCACGTGTATGATCCTTTTTCGGGCTGTAAGAACTTGCATTTAGCTCTAAAATCACATTATTCTCGGCAGCTGCTCTGGCTACCTTTTCTAAATCAAGTGGATATTCTTTCTGAACTGGATGAGTAATCATATCCAGATAGGGATTTTCCATTGCCTTAATTGTGGCTTCTGTATAATCTTTTTTATTTTTAAGCTTGTGACCAGTTAGACGATGCAGACCTGCAGAAACAAAATCCAGTCGGGCCAGATCTTCAGCTTCTAAATCAAGTCTACCCCTATCTAAAATATTAGCTTCCACCCCTTTAATTATTCTAACTCCATATAATTTGTCTGGTACAACAGATATATTACCAAAATGATAAATATGCGGACCACCGGGCAGTTGAGGCCCATGATCAGTAATTGCAATCAGCTTTATTCCCTTTGTAAAAGCGCCTTTTGCCATCTCGTCAACTGTAGAGTAAGCATGGCCACTTGCTACTGTATGAGTATGCATATCTGTATTAATTTTTAACATCTTAACACTTCCCTTCCTTATTTGCTTATTAACTTATAAAAGTCAGCTTAATAATACATTACTTAACTATTAATTATCTGTAAACATTTTAACAGGCCTTCCGCCTAAAAGCAAATATCAATTGAAAAAAGCTCCCTAATGGGAGCTGTTAGTTTGACTCAATATTTTAGTTAAAAAACTCTTAATTCTTTCTGATTCAGGATTAACAAATATTTTTTCTGGAACAGTATCACTGATAATTTTGCCGTGATCCATAAAAAACACTCGGTCTGAAACATCGCGTGCAAAACCCATCTCGTGAGTTACAATTAACATTGTAATATTTTCTTCAGCTAAATCTCTAATAACTGTCAGAACCTCTCCCACCAATTCAGGATCAAGAGAAGAAGTTGGCTCATCAAAAAGCATAATATCTGGCTCCATAGCAAGAGCTCTTGCAATTGCCACTCTCTGTTTTTGTCCTCCCGAAAGCTGAGCCGGGTAACTGTCTACTTTATCAGAAAGGCCAACTTTTTTTAATAATTCCTCCGCCTTAGCTTGAGCCTCAGCCTTTTTTTCTCCTTTTACCACTACTGGAGCTTCAATTAAATTTTCGAGTACTGTTTTATGAGGAAAAAGATTAAATCCCTGAAAGACCATCCCCATTTTCTCGTAAGCTTTTTTGCCAGACTCTTTAATCGAAATTCCTTCAATATATAATTCACCAGAATTTATCTCTTCCAGACCAATCAGTGAGCGCAAAAGAGTGCTCTTTCCTGAACCTGAGGGACCAATAATCGAAATAGCCTCTCCCTGATTAACATTAAAAGATACACCGGAAAGCACTTCTAGTTCACCAAAACTTTTGTAAATATTTTTTGCTTTAATCATTTCCAAATTTATCACCTATTCGTAAACAGAATATTTTTCCTCTAATTTGCGGAACGCTGTTACAATAACTGAACTGATTACCAAATAAAAAACCGCAGCAATTATAAAGGGAATTATAGAAAAATCTCTTGTTACTGCAACTTTTGCAGCCCTGAGTAAATCACCAAGACCAATTACAGCTACTAATGCACTATCTTTAACTAGATTAATTGCTTCATTACTGGTTGCGGGCAGTACTCGCTTTACTGTCTGGGGAATAATAATTCTACTCATCGTCTGTCTATAATTCATCCCGAGAACTTTTGCTGCCTCATACTGTCCCTCATCAATCGATTCTATGCCACCTCTAAATATTTCAGTAAAATAAGCTCCATAATTAATAATAAAGGTTAATGCAGCAGCCGGAAATGGCTGTAAAGTTATTCCCAGAACCGGCAGACCATAATAGGCAAAAAAGAGCTGTAATAATAGAGGTGTTCCTCTAAAAACCCAGGTATAAAGTGATAAAATCGATTCCAACAGCGGAATTTTAGAGATTTTTCCCAAAGCACCTGCAATCCCAACTATCACAGAAAATATTGCTGTTACAAAATAGAGCTGGAAGGTAACTATACTACCTTCCAGTATATATCCTGATACGTTAATTATATAATCAAACACATAAATGCCTCCTACTTAAGAACAATGTCCTCGCCAAACCATTTTTCTGAAATCTCAGCTGCTGTTCCATCTGCAATCATTTCATCAAGAGCATTATTAAGAGCTTTTCTAAAAGAATCAGCTCCGTCTCTAACACCAACTCCATATTTTTCTCCCCCGAAATCATCTTTTAAAACTTTAAATTGACCCGGGCGCTGACTAATATAATAGCGGCCAACAATTACATCTAAAACAACGGCCTGAATTCTGCCAGTCTGAAGATCCATTAAAGCTTCTGTATTATTGGAAAATTTGCGCAGTTCCTGAAAAGTATCCAGTACTTCTGGCTCAGATTCTACAGCACTCACCGCACTACTTCCAAGCTGAACACCAACAATTTTATCTTCTAAATCAGATTTGGTTTCAATTTCACTATCAGCCTGAACAACAATACTCTGAGAGTTTTCTAAATAAGGCTGAGAAAAATCAATACTTTCTTCCCGTTCAGGAGTAATTGTTAAACCATTCCAGATTACATCAATCATTCCATTTTTAAGACTAAGAATGACGCCATCCCAATCTACCGCTTTAAATTCAACATCTACCCCTATTCTTTTTGCTGCTTCTTTAGCCAGATCTATATCAAAACCAACAATTTCTCCACTCTCATCTCTAAAACCCATAGGTGGAAAACTGTCATCAAGTCCAACTACCATTTTACCTTTTTCTTTAATCTCAGCTAAGGAGTCCTCAGCCATAACATTGCCACCAACTAGAAGTAATGCCAGAACAACAACCACCAAAATATTAAATAAATTCTTTTTCAATTTTTTTCCCCCTCGACTTATTTTACTCTATTATACTTTATTACTTTATTGTTGTAAAGTGCTGAGGTAAAAAAATACTAAATTAATTAAATTTACTTTCTTTAAACATAAAATCTGAGCTAAAAAATTTCAAAACAATAATAAGAGGACGAAAATGAATATCCGCCCTCCAATTATTCTATATAATTTTATTTCTATCTTACTTAAGATGTGCCTGACCTCTATAAACTAAGCCTCTAACACCATCTACAGTAATTATCTCACCATCTTTAAAGTCATCACTAATATCTCCTGTATTAACTACCACAGGAATACCAATATTTAGACCAACAATTGCTGGATGTGAGGTTAAACCTCCACTAAAGGTAACTACTGCTGCTGCTTTCTTCATTGCAGGTACAAAGTCACGGTCAGTCATTGGAGCAATCATTATGTCTCCTTCTTCGATCTTATCCATGGCCTCTTCTGCAGTTTTTACAAGTTTAGCTTTACCAACAACAATTCCTTTGCCAACCCCCTGTCCATCAGCAACTGGTTTACCAACAACATCTACCTTAATTAAGTTAGTTGTACCAGAAATACCAACAGGAGTACCGGCTGTAATAGTAACTAAGTCTCCTTCTTCTATTAATTCATGGTCTAAAGCAGTTGAGACAGCATTTTCCATCATTTCATCAGTTGTAGAGCTTCTAGCAGCTAATAGTGGAGAAACTCCCCAGGTCATAGCCAGCTGATGAAGAACTCTCTTATTTGGAGTAACTGCGATAATAGGAGTCTGTGGTCTAAATTTAGATACTGTTCTTGCTGTTAGACCAGAACCGGTAGAAGTAATAATCGCTTCTGCTCCCAGTTCTTCGGAAGTCTGACAGGTGGCCAGTGAAATAGCAGCAGTAACTGATTCAGCTGCAAACTCATATTTACCGGCAAATTTTTCTTTATAACTTTCTGAACCTTCTACCTCTCTTGCAATCTGAGCCATAGTTTTAACTGACTCTACTGGATATTTACCGGCTGCTGATTCTCCTGATAACATAGTGGCATCTGTACCGTCAAAAATAGCATTGGCAACATCAGAAGCCTCTGCTCTCGTTGGGCGTGGGTTTCTGATCATAGAATCCAGCATTTGAGTTGCTGTAATAACTGGTTTGGAAGCTTCATTACACTTTCTGATCATCATCTTCTGCACAATTGGTACCTTTTCTGCAGGAATTTCTACACCAAGGTCACCACGAGCTACCATGATTCCATCTGCTACTTCTAAAATATCATCAAGGTTTTCTACACCTTCCTGATTTTCAATTTTAGCAATAATAAAAATATCTTCATCTCCGCTTTCTTCTAAAATCTTGCGGATTTCAATTACATCACTTGCTTTACGAACAAAAGAGGCCGCAATAAAGTGAATCCCCTGACTGACACCAAAACGGATATCAGAAATATCCTTTTCTGTTAATGCAGGTAAACTTACTTTAACACCAGGTAGGTTAACACCTTTACGTGAACCAAGTTCTCCTCCATTAACAACTCGAGTTACTACATCTCCACCTTCAATGGCTGTAACTTCCAGTTCGATTAAACCATCATCAATTAAAATTCTATTTCCAACTTCCATATCCTCTGCTAAATCTTTATAGGATACAGAAATTTTATCAGTTGTACCTTCAACATCTTCTCTGGAAATTATAAGCTCAGTATCAGCTTCTAGCTGGATCTTATCACCCTGCATTTCTCCAGTTCTGATTTCAGGACCCTTGGTATCAAGCATCAAACCTACTGTTTGACCAGTCTCTTTCTCTGCAGCTTTTACCATCTCAATTCTTTGTTTGTGTTCATCATGATCTCCATGAGAAAAATTCATCCTGGCTACATTCATCCCGGATTCCACTACTTTTTTAATTATTTCTTTGTCATTTGTTGCTGGACCTAAAGTACATACTATCTTCGTTTTTCGCATATTAACCTCCCAATTATTAACTTACATTGATAAAATATTTGCTAAATTATAAATATCCATATTTATTGTTTCAGTCTTTTTAATTGCATCTTCAATCTTGCAGTAACCGATTGAATTATCTTTGTAGTTAACCATCTTATCTCTTTTACCTTCTAATAAAAGATCAATGGCCTTAGCTCCCATTCGACTGGCAACGATCCTATCAGTTGCAGTTGGACTACCACCACGCTGCAGGTGACCTAAAATAGTTACCCTGGTTTCCATACCAGTTTTTTCTCTAATTAAATCTCCCATTGCCATCCCGGGACTGCCATGATATTCTTCTAAATCAGCAAATGGAGCCTTTACTCCTTCGGCAATTAAAATTAGACTGTGTAACTTACCTCTTTTAAAACCTTGTGTAATTTTATCACAAACTTCCTGTGGTGTAAAATCAATTTCCGGAACCAGAATATATTCTGCACCACCGGCAAGACCTGTCATTAAAGAAAGATAACCAGAATCCCGCCCCATACATTCGATTACAAAAGTTCTTTCATGTGAGGTGGCTGTATCACGAATTTTATTAATTGCATCCAGAATTGTATTCATAGCTGTATCAACACCAATTGTATAATCAGTGCAGGATAAGTCATTATCAATTGTGCCGGGAATACCTACTGCTTTAATATCACTTTCAGCATTAATTTTCTGGACACCGCGCAAAGAACCATCACCACCAATAACAACTATTGCATCAATACCTTCTTCCCTCATATTGGCATAGGCTTTTTTTCTACCTTCTTCTGTTTTAAATTCATCACAACGTGCTGACAGCAAAATTGTGCCCCCACGCTGAACAATATCTGCAACTGAACCTCTATCCATTGGAAAAAAATCTTTTTCAATTAATCCCTTATATCCATGCCTAACTCCAACTACCTCCAGATTATAATAAATTGCTGTTCTTACTACTGATCTGATGGCTGGATTCATACCTGGAGCATCTCCTCCACTTGTAAGTACTGCTACTTTTTTCATTTATATTCCTCCAATTAAAAGTTTTTATGTAAACAGGAATAGGCTTCTTCAGCTTCAATTGCCGGGACCTTAATTTGGTAGCTGCCGGAGCCGGCATCATCAACCTGAACCATAAAGCCCTCTTTTTCCATAATTTTTAAAATATTATCAGCTTCCTCTTTTGAGGAAGCTATATATACTACCTGCCACATTTATAAGCTCCTTTCAATCTCTGATCCTTAATGCATCAGAAAACAAAGCCTTTATTTTCCCTCAGAATTTAAACTGCCGTGTTTGCTCATGATTTCAGCTTTACCTCTAATTTTCATTGCAGAAACATTTTCGGTAAACTGAGCAGCCAGGATTTCTCCCTTATCCAATTTTTCTGTATGATTAAATTTAGTATCTTTGCCTCTGGTTAAACCAATAATTGTAACTCCATCTTCCAGAGCTTTAATTAAAATATAATCAGCATTAACATCCATGGTTTTTCCCCCTTTATCCACTTAATAATATAATAAGCAAAAAAGCATTGTCAAGAAATTTTGACATTTTTAACACAAAGTTTATCCTAATTTTAAATTTTATTCGACTCAGAGTCAAATAAACTGGAAGCATTTCCATCTTTAAATAAATTTATACTCTGATTTTTGCATAGCTCTTGCCAGTTCTGTTTGAGTCTGCTGACTGCTGTCGATATTATACTTATCAGCAGTAATTATCAGCTTATTATTTCTTTTCAATAGAACCGGAATATTACCTTCTTTTTTTATTAAATACCTTTTCAATTTAGAAATTCTGTTTTGAGAAAGCTGAGAAATATCCATCAATAACAATTTTTGCTTTAAAGATATGATTTTTTTAGCAATTAACTGATCATCATTTTTTTCACCATAAATTAAAAGACCTCTATTTTCTCTTAGATCAAATCTGATTTTTCTAAACAAATCAGAAAAAACTATGACTTCAATTTTTTCATCCTGGTCACTAACTGTTAAAAAAGCCATTTTATTATTACGTTTTGTTATGTGCTCTTTATAGTTTGTCAAATAAGCTGCTGTTAAAATTTTCTGTCCTTCAGAAGCTTTAAGAACCTGATTAACAGAATATGTTTTTAAATGTTTTAGCTTCTCCTGATACTGATCCAGAGGATGAGCAGAAAGATAGATCCCCAAAAATTCTTTCTCCTGTTCTAAAATAATTTCTGTTTTTAACTCTTCTACTTCGGTATAATTTAAATCTTCTTCCATAAAATCATTCTGATCTTCAAATAATTCTGCAAAAGACTGCTGACCCTGGGCTCGATGTTTTGCTAAATTATTATATTTATTATATAAATCTTCGTAATTTAAAAGCAGTGAAGCTCTACTGACAGCAATCTGATCAAAGGCCCCTGCCTTAATAAAAGCTTCCAGAGACTGAACATTAATTGCAGAGATATCCACCCTTTTCAAAAAATCAATTAAAGAAGTAAATTCCCTTTCTTTTCGGGCTTTAACCAGAGCCTGAATCGCAGCAGAACCAACATTTTTGATAGCTTTTAAACCATAGCGGATTTTATCCTCAGCTTCAGCTGTAAAATCATGATAGCTTCGATTAATATCAGGAGCTAATATTTTCAGACCAATTTCTCGAGAAGCTTTTATATAGTCTGCAATCTTATCCTGATTCCCCATAACCGAAGAAAAAAGAGCAGCCATAAACTCTTCCGGGTAATGATACTTTAAATAAGCAGTCTGATAGGCCAGAAAAGCATAGGCAGTAGAATGTGATTTATTAAATCCATAACCAGCAAAATACTCCATCTGATCAAAAATTTCCTGGGCGGTATTTTCTTCAATCCCCCGTTCTACTGCTCCTTTAACAAATTTTTCTCTTTCGGCAGCTACCAGTTCCAATTTCTTTTTTCCCATTCCCCGACGCAAAAGATCAGCCTCACCCATGCTGTAACCAGCAAGGCTGCTGGCAATTTCCATTACCTGCTCCTGATATAAAATCATGCCAAATGTTTCTTCTAAAATCGGTTTCAATTTGGGATGTAAATATTCAGCCTCTTTTTCACCATGTCTAATGGCAATAAAATCATCAACTATATTGCTTCCCAGAGGGCCCGGGCGACCCAGAGCCAACATTGCAATTAAATCATTAAACTTCTCCGGTTTCATTTTTCTGTTCAAAGACTGAAATAAATATGATTCCATCTGAAAAACACCAGCGGTTTTTCCGGTAGACAAAAATTCATATACTTCTGGATCAGCAAGCGGTATATTGTCAATATCAATTTTTTTATCGCGGCGTTTCTCTATTAATTTTAAGGTATTTTTAATCACAGTTAAGTTTCTTAAACCTAAAAAATCCATTTTTAAAAGCCCGAGTGCTTCCAGATCACCCATTGGCAGCTGAGTAATAACACTCTCATCCTGCTGCTGCAGGGGTACTATCTCCGCCAGCGGCTCAGCTCCAATAATTACTCCAGCTGCATGAGTGGAAATATGGCGTGGCAGCCCCTCAACTCCTCTGGCATAATCAAGCAGCTCTTTAATTTCTCGATCATTTTGATAGAGTTCCGCTAATTTATTCTGGTCTTTTAGTGACTGTTCTATTCCTCGGCGAGAAGAAATCAATTTAGCAACTCGATCAACCTTACTATAAGGGATGGCCAGCACCCGGCCCACATCTCTGACTGCTGCTCTGGCTGCCATAGTTCCAAAAGTTCCGATCTGTGCTACTCTTTCAGTACCATATCTTTTTCTTACATAATCAATAATCTGATCCCGATTCTCATCAAAGTCAATATCGATATCAGGCATGGTTACCCGCTCTGGATTTAAAAAACGTTCAAAGATCAGACCATATTTTAAGGGATTAACTTTGGTAATATTTAATAGATAGGCTACCAAACTACCGGCAGCAGAACCACGACCGGGACCAACCATAATACCATTATCTTCTGCATATTTTACAAAATCATAAACAATTAAAAAATAAGCTGCATAGCCCATCTCAAAGATGATTTTAAGCTCATATTTTAGTCTATCTAATGCCTGCTGATCTGAATCCATCCCTTTTACTTTTAAACCCTTAAAACATAATTTCTTCAGAAGCTCCTCCGGAGATTTTGCTTCTCCTAAATCTGGATATTCAGGTAAATAAAAATGATTAAAATCCAGGTCAAGTCTAACTCTATCTGCAATTTTTCCGGTATTTTGATAGGCAGATTCCAGCTCTGGAAAAAGCGCCTGCATCTCGGATGGTGACTTATAATAAAATTCCTTTCCACTGAAGGTCATTCTATTTTCATCATCAACTGTAGTACCAGTCTGTAGGGCCAGCAGAATATCCTGAAGTTCTGCATCTTTTTTATTTAAGTAATGACTGTCATTTGTTACAACTGCCGGAATTTTTTCTTCTCTACTTAATCTGAGTAATCCCTGAGCTGCCTCTTTTTCTTTCTGTAAATTATGATCCTGAAGTTCCAAAAAGAAGTTATCTCTGCCAAAAATCGCCTGATAATCAGAAGCTGCCTTTTTAGCCAGATCATAATTTCCATTAATTATAAGCTGTGGTATCTCTCCCTGCAGACAAGCAGATAAACAGATTAAACCCCGACTGTATTCTGCCAGCAGTTCCTTGTCAACCCGAGGTTTATAATAAAAACCTTCCAGCCAGGCTTTAGAAACCAACTGAATCAAGTTGTGATAACCCTCTTTATTCTGAGCCAGAAGTACCAGATGATAGCGCTTACGGCTTTTTTCGAAGCGGCTACCTGGAGCAAGATAAAGTTCTGCTCCGATGATTGGTTTAATACCTTCTTTTTTTGCCTTTCTGTAAAACTCAATCATCCCGTAAAGCACACCATGGTCGGTAATAGCTGCGGCCTTCATTCCATATTCCTTTGTTTTTTTTATCAGAGAATCAATTCTGATAGCTCCATCCAACAGACTGAAAGCTGTGTGGTTATGTAGATGGACAAAATTGGACATTAAAATCATTCCTTTAAATTTATACTTAATTTATGCTTGTAAAATCTTGAGTTTTTTTGTATAATATAATCAAATGTCAATTTAGGAGGTGCAAGAATGAAAGAAGAGGTACAAAAATATATTGATAAAATCAGACCCAGTCTTCAGGCTGACGGTGGAGATGTTGAACTGGTAGAAGTTACTGAAGATGGTGTTGTTAAAGTTAAGCTTTTAGGAGCCTGCAGTGGTTGTCCAATGTCAACCTTAACCATAAAAAATGGTATTGAAAGAACTTTAAAACAAAATGTTGATGGTGTTAAAGAAGTTAAACCTGTATAAGATTTTAACAGATTTAAGTTTTTAACATTTAAATAAAAAGAGTTTAAAAGCATCCTCAAGCTGGGGATGCTTTTTTGTTTAGCAATCACTCTTTCTCTATTCCGTTTCAGCTTCTAAATCTGACTCTTCTTGCTCTGAATTCAATTCTGCTTCTGATATTCCTACTTCTATATCTGAAAAGATTATTTTTTGAATATCCTGTATTGTCTTACTGAGTGCATATTCAGCTTCTAAATATTTTTTGACATTATTGTTAATTTCAATAAAATTCTGCAGGTTTTGAAGTCTTTCCTTATCATCCTCACTCAATTCTTCTCCAGACATTCTTTTGCTCTGCATTTCCATCATCAAATTCTGATAATCGAGCAGCATCTTCTTTGAACCTTCTTTTGCCATTACCTTTTTACGAAGTTCAAGATAATTTTGATATTCATCAGATTTTTTTAATTTTCTCTGTAATCTCCGTGCTGTATCATGTACTGACATTAAGATTCCTCCTTCAAAATTTTTATTTCAGCTTTTATTTCCTCATCAATTTCTATTATACCAAATGTATAATTTTTTTCCAGGCGTTTATCTGTTGGTGAACCCGGATTAAAAAATAATTTATCACTTACCTTTTCATTAAAAGGTCTGTGTGTATGACCAAAAACAATAATATCACTATCACCAAAACTGTAGTTTAAACCCTGCAAAATATTTCTACCTCTAAATTGATGACCATGAATAACTGAAATCTTCCTTCCAGCGGCCTCAAAAGTGATTTTATCCTTTAACTTCTGCTGTAACTGATAACTATCCCTGTTGCCGGCAACTGTTTTAACTTCTGCAATAGATTTTAATTTATTTAAAAATCTTAATTCACAGTGATCACCAGCATGAATAATCAAATCAACATTCTTTAGTTCTTCAATTAATTTTTTCGGAAAATCCTGATCTGCACCGGGCAGATGTGTATCTGAAATAACTCCTATCTTCATTTCTATTAAACCTCCATTACTTTGAAAAGAACAGTCGAGCCAGCAGTGGATACTTAATTTCAACTGCATCATAGGAGCACAACTCCTGACAGCAGAAACAGCGAATACATGTTTCTAATTCCACTTCTGGAAAATTATCAACCATTGTAATTGCATTTGGGGGACAATTCTCGGCACAGGTACGACAGCCCACACAATTATCTTCTTTAAAAACTGGTTTTGGACGCAGAAATTTTTCTAAAATATCTGACAAAAAGGTGGGCAATTTGGTATCAAATAAATTATTTTCCTTTTCAATTTTGGGAACTTCTACTGCAGCTGGAGCCTGGATTGGATCTCCTCTAAGCTCTAAATTATCTTTTTGAATAAGCTGATCATCAATCGCTGCTTTAATCGACGGAACCTTCTCTACTGGATCTATACCCATTAAACTGACAGCTGCCAGATCTAAATAATAAGGAGAAGTAGATGCCAGCAAATAGTTAAATTCTTTTGGTCTTCCATTAGAGGGACCATCACCTTCCATTCCCACAACCGCATCCATGATTGTCAAAGCCGGGTTAACAAGTCCTGCCAGATCATTTAACATCCGCGAAAAATCTTCTACTGCCTGCATTCTGAGATGATATTCTGCTTTCAGAATCCCTGGAATACAGCCAAAAAGATTTTTAACTGCACCTGTATACATTGTTAAGCCATGAGTTTTTAGTTTTGGTAGATTAATTATCAAATCAGCATTCTCTAAATATGAAGCCAGCTGAAAAGATTTATTAATCTTACCAGCTTGATATTCATGCTTTCTGGAATCAGTATTATAATTTAATTCCAGATTCTCCTCAGCTGCCAGCTGGTAAAGACCCGATTTTTGATATGCTCTTTTTAATAATTTTTCATTAAAAGGACCTCCAGGACTGTCCGCAATAACCACTTTTGCTCCAAGTGCTTTAACTTTTTGGGCCAGAACTCTTATAAATTCTGGATTAGTCGTTACTGCAGCCTCAGGAGATTTACCCATTAAAAGATTTGTTTTAAAAACCACTCTATCTCCTTGCTTAACGAAATTATCAAGTCCACCAAGTTCATTTAATAATAAATCAAGTTTGGCAGCCAGTTCTTCCCTTTGATAACTTGCACATTTTTTTGCAGCTACAATAGTCATTTTTTTACCTTCTTTCTGCTCAAGAAAAAATTAAAACCGGCACTAAGGCCGGCTTATTTCTTTAATTTTCTACTTTACTCAATTACTGCATTTAAAGCATTAACTGAATAAATACCTGATTAAGAAACTTTTTCGCTTTTCTTTTCCTTAGACTTAGTTGCTTTAGACTTAGTTGCTTTCTTTTTATCCTGATTTACATAAAAATTAGATCCCTTAAAAATTATTCCAGGTGAACCAATAATTCTTTTTACCTCACCACTACATTCCGGACATTCTTCTAAGGCATCATCATTAATATTCTGAAATTCTTCAAATCTACCACACTTTTCACATTCATATAAATATGTCGGCATTTTTATTCCTCCTTCATATCCTTTCTTCTATTTTAATTTTTATTCATTAACAATATTTAGATAACCCCAGTAATTATAAAGCTGAATAAATACAAATAAAGCAGCAATCAACCATTTAGAATAGTAGATAAAATAACTGAGTCCAGCGATTGAGCTAATAATTATTGCAGTCAAAACAAATTTTCGTTTCAATTTAATTTTTAATATCTGCCAGGGGATTAATCCCAGACCAATAAAGACTCCTGAATCAACATTATAAATAAGACCGGCAATTCCAACCAGCAAAAATATAATCAATAAAAATAAGTTCATAATTTAACCTCCAGTTATGGAGTTTCCTGATTCTTGAAATTAAAATATAACTTTATAATAATATATCATAAAATAAAGTGTTTTAGCAAGTTAATAATTTACAGTTTGAGACTGAAAACTAAAGTTTAACGCTGTTTATAGTAGTAATAATTTACTAATTCTAATTTTTTAACTCTAATAAGGCTACAGACTCTATATGATAGGTCTGAGGGAAAAGATCTACAGGCTGAATTTCTACTAATCTATATTTTTCTTTTAAATTCATTAGATCTCTGGCCTGGGTAGCTGGATTACAGGAAATATAAATAATTTTATTTAGCTCCTTTTTAAGCAGCAGCTGAATAGTTTTCTGATCCAATCCTTTACGGGGCGGGTCAAAGATAATCGAATCAATCTGATTTTTTTCTAGTATCTTTGCCAGTTTATCCTCTACTCTACCCAATTCAAAATCAACATTTTTTACATTATTCAGGCCGGCATTTTCTCTAGCATCTTTAACAGCTGCCTTCAAAGATTCAACAGCATATATTTTTTCCGCTTTATCTGCAAGGTATAAGGCAATACTCCCGGTACCAGAAAAGGCATCAATCACCCTGGAATTGTGAGTATTCCCCAAATATTTTGCTGCGGTATCATATAATTTCTGAGCCTGCATTGTATTAACCTGGAAAAAAGAACGGGCAGAAATTAAATATGCAGTACTGCCAATATATTCAGTAATTTTATTTTCTCCTGCTAAAAGTATATCCTTACTCCCAAAAATAACATTGGTATTTTGAGAGTTTATATTTTGAACTACTCCCTTTAGTTCAGGTATTTTGCGCATCAAAGTCCTGGCTATTAAATTTTTATCTATAAAATCATCTCCATTAGTCACCATGACCAGCAAAGCTTGATTTGTGCAGGTACCTACTCTAATCACCAGATGCCGCAGCAGTCCTTTTAGAGTCTTTTCATTATATACACTCAGTTGAAATTTATTCAGTTCTTCCAGAGTAATTCTTAAAATCCTGTTAATTAAAGGATGCTGAATTAAACAATTATGATTAGGAACAATATCATGACTTCCTCTTTTATAAAATCCAGCTGTTATCTGATCATTATCATCCAGAGCTAATGGAAACTGAGCTTTATTACGATAACGAAAATCATCATCTGCCGCCAGTACCTCATTTAATTTAAAATTATCGATTTCAGCTATCCGATTAATTAGTTGTTTAATATTATTTTGTTTAAATTCCAGTTCTTTTTGATAATTAATATGCTGAAGCTGACAGCCTCCGCATTCATTATAGACCGGACAGGGGGCTTCGGTTCTTCCCTCTCCAGCTTCGATAATTTCTATTAACTCAGCAAAGGCGTAATCCTTTTTAATCTTAGTAATTTTTGCTTTTACCAGATCCCCAGGTAAAGACAGAGAAATAAAAACAGCCATCCCATTTTCTGCTCTGGCAACTCCATCTCCACCGTGGGCTAAATCTTCTATTTTAAAATTTTTAATCTCACCTTTTTTCAAAATTGGCACTCCTCTATCTATTAAAAATAATTCTTAACTTATCCCTATCAAGTTTATCACAAAAAACTCCCGCTTATCAAGCCAGCTTTACAGCTAAATGCTTCTGTGGTAGAATTATTTGATAGAATATTTATGATTTATAAACAAATTGATTTTAAATAACAGTCAAACTTTTATTCAATTTAAAGGAATTTTATAAGGGGGCAGTTCTTTGAACTTTCAGGTTGTCATAACACAAATTATATCATTATTTCTACTCATTGCTGTCGGTTATTTTCTCCGGCGCAGCAAACATTTAGATCAAAAAGAAACCGGTGCTATTTCGAAACTCCTTTTGGATTTGATCCTGCCAGCTATGCTAATTTCTTCACTACAAATCGATATTACTGCAAAAATGCTGGGAGATTTTATTAATTTATTTTTATACTGGATTGCTTTTTATCTGATTCTGATAGTCTTGGCAACAGTTATTACTAAATTATTTCCAATTTCCAGAGATAAAAAAGTAGTTCTTAAATTTTTCCTGATTTTTGGTAATGTTGGATATATGGGTTTACCAGTAATAGATGTAATTTTCCCAGAAAACGGTATCTTTTTTGGCTCAATTGGAGTAGTAGTTTTTAATATCTTTTTATGGACCTATGGAGCCAGCCTTTTTTTACGAAACAATGATAACAAAAAAATTAATCTCAGAGATATCTTTAATAATGGAGTTATTGCCATTATCATTGGTTTATTTTTAATGCTGACTGGAATCAAACTTCCAACTACAATTATGACAGCTGTTGATATGCTGGCAAATGCTACCTTTCCACTTTCAATGCTGGTCATTGGAAGCGGACTGGCTCAGATTAAAATCACTGGAATTTTTAAAGATCTAAATATTATATCTTACTCAGCATTGAAATTATTATTAATACCAGCAGCTGCATTAATGATCTTAAACCTATTCAATATTTCTGATCCTGTTAGAACGATACTTGTATTACAGATTGCAATGCCTGCTGCCGCCAATGGAGTGATTTTTGCTGAAAGATATGAGGGTAATTATATCTTTGCAGCTGAGAGTCTCTTTTTATCAACTTTAATGGCTGCTCTGAGTATCCCACTAATTTCTTATTTAACAACATATTTCAAATAAAAATGGAGGAACCTAAAATGCAAAGTAACTCTCAAAAACTTGGTACAGAGCCAATAATTCCTCTGCTGATGAGGCTTTCAATACCATCAATTATAGCAATGGCTATTCAGGCACTTTATAATGTAGTGGATAGTATTTATGTAGGTCGTATTAGCACCGATGCTCTTTCTGCACTTTCCCTGGCCTTTCCAGTTCAGATTATTCTGATCGGGATCGGAGTCGGAACCGGAGTAGGTGCCAGTTCTTTAATTTCTAGAAGACTGGGAGAGAACAATAATCATGCAGCAGTTAATGCAGCTGAACACAGTATTATGCTTTCTATTTTTTATGGAGTAATAGTTGCTATTCTGGGCTTTTTATTTTCTGATCAAATTTTACAGCTGTTTACAGATAAAGCAAATTTGATTAGAATGGGAAGTGAATACATAAAAATTATTTTAATTGGATCTATAGCTATGTTTTTTCCGATGATTAGTAATAATATTTTACGGGGAGAGGGTAATACATTTACCCCGATGATAGCTATGCTGATTGGCTCAGTCTTAAATATAATTCTTGATCCTTTTTTAATTTTTGGAATCTGGATTTTTCCGGAGATGGGGGTGGCTGGAGCTGCAATTGCAACAGTTGCTGCCAGAATAATCAGCGGTAGTTTTTTAATTTACATTTTACTTTTCAGTAAAAAAAATGAGCTGCAAATTTCTTTGAAGGATTTTTCTTTTGATTTTAAAATAATCAGAGATATTTATATAGTTGGATTCCCGGCAATGGTAATGCAATTTTTGGCCAGTTTTATGCTCGGAGGTATGAATAAAATTCTGGCCGGTTTTGGCAGTACTGCAATTGCAGCGGCAGGTATTTATTTTAGACTGCAGTCTTTTGTTTTTATGCCTGTTTTTGGTCTCAATCAGGGTTATATGCCGATTATGGGGTATAACTATGGACACAATAATCCCGAAAGAATGAAAAAGACTTTTAAGTCTGCTCTTCTTGTCGCAATCACCTTTACAACAACAGGTTTTATAATTTTTCAAACCGTACCAGGTCTACTAATTAAAATGTTTAACAGCGATCCTGAACTTCTCCGAATTGGTACAAATGCTCTAAAAAAAATAAGTATTGCTTTTCCTGTTATTGGACCTGCAATTATTATTTCAACTACTTTTCAGGCACTGGGTAATGGCTTTCCCAGCCTCATCTTTTCATTTTTAAGGCAAATTGTTGTTTTACTACCCGTAATGTATTTATTGGGGCATTATTTCGGTTTAGAATATCTCTGGTTTGCTTTTCCAATTTCAGAAGCTGCCAGTATTTTGCCAGCTTCAATCTGGTTACGGTTAAAATTTAGAAGTATTTTTGCCAGAATGGAAAAAAGAAAAAACATGAATCCTAAATAGTTTTTATTAATAACTGACTATCAGATTTTAATTATATTCATTAAAGCAACTATAAAACCCCGGCAAGATTAAATTAATCTTTGACCGGGGTTTAACTAAAACTTTATTTTATTACTTAAATAAATAAGCTCATGTTAGATTCGTCTGCTGAGCCCAAGAAAGTTGCCACGCCTCCAACTTCAACTCCGGAAATTAATTCTTCTTTTTTAATTCCCAGCATATCCATTGTCATCTGACAGGCAACAAGTCTAACTCCATTTTCCACCGCATTTTCGATCAATTCTTCTAGAGAGTCAACACCTTTTTTCTCCATAATACCTCGAATCATCTTTGGTCCAATTCCCATCATATTCATATTTGAAAGTGGCAGATTTTTACTACCCTGAGGCATCATTTTAGCAAACATTTTTTCCATCATACTCTTATCCGCATTGACCGGGCCATCTTTTCTTAAAATATTTAAACCCCAGAATGTAAAGAATAAAGTTACCTGATTACCCATTGCAGCTGCTCCATTGGCAATTATAAATGATGCTATAGCTTTGTCCAGTTCACCACTGAAAACAACCATCGTTTTTCCTTTTTGAACTGATTGAGCAGCAGTATTCTGAACCATTTCTGCCTGCTGGCCTTGATTATACTGGCCTTTTAAAAGAGTAACCTCTATTTTATCGGCAAGTTCTTCTATTCTTAGAACAGTATTACCAGTGTTTTTAGCCCAGGCTTTAATATCCTGCATAAATCCAGGATCAGTTGCTGTTACCTCCAGCATATCTCCATTTTCCATTGTCTCCATCTTTTTATATACCTGCATAATTGGTCCCGGACACTGCAGTCCACAGGCATCCAGTTCTACCACTGTACCTTTGCCATATTTTAACATGTCTTTAGCAGCAAGATTTGCTTCTTCCGGACTTTCTGCAGAATTATAATTTGCTTCAGCCGGATCCTCAATAACCTGTTCCTGATCATCTTTAACAGCCTTGTATAGTTTATAACCACCACTTAAATTGCGGACTTTACTAAAACCATTCTGGTTTAATATTCGGGCAGCTATATATCCCCTTAAGCCTATAGCACAGTAGACGATATACTCCTTTTGGGGATCAAGCTGATCTAAATTATCTCGTAAATCATTTAGCGGAATATTAATTGAATTATCAATACTTCCCAGCTGTGTTTCTACTTCTTCGCGAATATCGAGAATTACTGTCTGCTCTGGATCAATATTTTCTAGTTCCTGCCAGTAAGCTGGCTCAACCAGACCATTTAAAATATTACCTGCAGCAAAACCTGCCATATTTACTGGATCTTTAGCTGAACCAAATGGTGGTGCATAAGCAAGTTCTAGCTCCTGGAGATCATAAATATCCATTTCCTGTCTAACTGCTGTAGCCAGAACATCAATTCTTTTATCAACTCCATCATAACCTGCAATTTGAGCTCCCAGTATCCTGCCGTTATCCGGAGCAAAAATTAATTTGATCATCATCGGTACTGCCCCTGGATAATAACCGGCATGATTATTAGAATTTGTATGAACAACCTGATAATCCCATTTTAGATCTTTAAGTGTCTTTTCGGAAACCCCTGTGGAAGCAATTGTTAAATCAAAGGCTTTAGCAATTGAAGTTCCCTGAGTTCCCTTGTATGTCTCTTTCCTTCCACAAATATTATCAGCAGCTATTCGACCCTGTTTATTAGCAGGTCCAGCAAGAGGAATTCTAACCGACCTGTCTGTCACCAGATCTTTAACTTCTATAGCATCACCAATAGCATAAATACTGGGATCTGAAGTTTGAAGATATTCATTTACTTTAATTCCTTTACTGCTTCCAATTTCAAGCCCCGCCTCTTCTGCCAGTTCAGTTCTTGGATTTACTCCAATAGACAAAATAACAAGATCAGTTTTTACAGTTCTACCACTCTGTAATTTTACTATTTTCCTTCCATCCGCTTCTTCAACAGCAGTTATGCCATCTCCTAAATGCAGATCAATACCTTTGGTTCTAAGATGATTATGAAGCATTGCAGCCATTTCATAGTCAAGTGATCCCATTAACTGATCCATCATCTCTACAACTGAAACTTCTATTCCTCTTTCATGAAGATTTTCAGCCATTTCCAGACCAATAAAACCTCCACCTACTACTACAGCCCGGCTAGGTTTTTTTTCATCTACAAAATTCTTTATTTTATCTGTATCCGGAATATTTCTAAGTGTAAAAACTTCAGGTAAATCAAGGCCAGGCAGTGGTGGTTTAATAGGTTCTGCGCCGGGAGATAGAACAAGTTTATCATAACTCTCCTGATATACTTCACCACTCTGGAGATCCTTAATTTCTACTACTTTTGCCTCCCGATTAATTTTAACAGCTTCATGCTGAATTCTAACGTCAATATCAAATCTCTCCTCCATAGATTGAGGAGTCTGAACCAATAGCTTCTCTCTTTCTTTTATAACCTCACCAATATGATAAGGTAAACCACAGTTGGCAAAAGAGATATGCTTTCCTTTCTCTAACATTATTATTTCAATATCTTCATCCATTCTTCGTAGCCGGGCTGCAGTACTTGCTCCTCCTGCAACTCCACCTACTATAACTACTTTCTTAGGCATTATTATCCTCCTAATTATTTTTTAATAAACTTTTACTAATAACTTTAATTTATTTGTTTACTTTAAAATCCTGAAGTACATTTATAATATCCATAGCTTTTTTATTAACAACATAATAATTTCTCTCCAGACCATTTCTTTCACTATTTAAGATATTAGCTTCTCTTAATTTAGCAAGATGCTGAGATAGTGTTGACTGAGGAATATTCAGACACTGCTGCATTTCGGAAACATTACAGCCTTCTTCAGCCATTAGTCCTTTAACAATTATCAATCTTACTGGATGAGCAAGCGCTTTTAATAACTCTGCTTCTTCTTCCAATATATCTCCGTGTTCTTTTAAAATTTCTTTTCCCTCTTCACCTGTGAAAAAAGGCATTTTTTTACCTCCAATCTTAATTTGTATTGCATTATTTAAATAATACGATATAGTGAATAAAATGTCAAGCTATTTTAAGAATTATTTAACAAAGCAGCTTAAAATAAATTTTCCAGCTAAAATATAAGGTGGCCAAAAATGGCCACCTGGATTTATACCTTAATTTTATTGATGATTAACTACTGGACAGGTTGTTGAATTCCAGGCAGTCAAACCTCCTAATACTACCCACTGGTTAGTATAACCTGCATTTTTTAATAAACTTGCTGCTGTCATTGACCTCAAACCACTACCGCAGAAAATATATATTGGCTTATTTTTAGGCAGCTGATTATAATTTTCAGGCAGCTGGGTTAAATGAATATGTTCTGCATACTTAATTTCTCCCTCTTCTTCGAGCTCATCCTCAGAGCGAATATCAAGAATAAACCAGTCATCAGAGTCATTATCCAGCAATTTACAAAGTTTATCAACAGTAACCGTATTAATCGCTTCACTATTCCTGCCGGTCATATGCCATTTAATAATTCCCCCTCCTAAATAGCCAAGAATATTATCATAACCAGTTCTATATAAATGCTTGATCGCTTCTTTAGGATATTCACCTTCAGTTACCAGTAAAATCCTGGCTCCAGTTGGAATAAACCAACCGACAAAACTTGGAAGATTTTGTAGAGGAATAGAAATTGAACCTGGTAGATGTGCAGATGCATAACTGACTTCTGTTCTTACATCTATAATATAAGTATTATCATCTTCCATAGCCTCAGTAAACTGAGCAGCTGAAAGAGCAGCTGGCTGCTGATAGTTAGCCAAAAGTTCCTGTCTGGTTAAATTCGATTCTTCCATATTTTTAAAATAAGGAGGATATTCCAACATTTCGCCAACAAGATTAATAAATTCTTCTTTATTTTTAACCTGAAGTTTAGGGTTTAACTTCTTTTCTATACCAAGAGTTGTCCATTCTCTATCAGAAATTGCTGAAGCACAGACCGAACCAGCACCATGAGCAGGACAGAGAATAACTTCATCTCCCAAAGGCAGTATTTTATTGAAAATAGAATCATATAACCAGCTTCCTGTCTTCTCCAAATTCTCCTCACCCAGAAAATCAATTCTGCCAACATCTCCAGCAAAAAGTGCATCTCCGGTAAAGACCATCCAGGGTTCTCCCTCATAACCATATAGAAGATAAGACATTGAACCAGGAGTATGTCCGGGTGTATGCATTGCTTTAAACTTTAAACTCCCAACCTTAAACTCCTGACCATCCTCAACAGCTTTGCCATACTGATAATCCAGCATCCGATCTGCATGCCAAATTTCAGCTCCAGTTTTTACTTTTAATTCATTTGAGCCAACTATATAATCTTCATTACGATGAGTCTCAAAAACTTTAGTAATCTTATATCCTGCTTCTACTGCTTTTTCTAAGTAAATATCAATGTCTCTTCTGGGATCAATCACCACAGCCTCACTACCATCACCAATTAAATATGAAATATGAGCAAGTCCTGGTGATTTTATTTTTTCAAATAACATAAATAACCACTCCATTTTTGTAATTTTATTCTAAATCTCTAACCCAAAAGCCCAGACTCTCTAACTTAAAAGCCTATACTCTCCAGCCAGAATAAAAAGATAATAATTACAGTAGTCAAGGGAATAATAATTTTCCAGTGATTTATTTTAAAAAGCTCGGGAAAAGTATTAAACTTGAATTTATTTTTCTCTATAAAATTACTATATTTTTCATAAAAAGCTGCAAAAATAAAGGAACCAGTAAAAATCCCTAGCAGACCGGGGATAAGGGCGTCAATACTCCCCTGACCAATAGCACCAGCAATTGTACCCGGACAGTAACCAAGCAGAGCAAAACCTGCTCCAAAAATTAAACTTCCAGAAATTGTACGCCGCAAGGAACCGGACTTAGGTTTAAGTACAACAAGCCCTCTATCGCTTAAAAAATAAACTCCCAGCATTCCAACAACTATTGCAGTTAAAATTATCCTGGCTACCGTAAAATCTTCTAAAAGAAGCTGACCGACTAAAACATTATAATCAGTTACTCCTCCTCGCTGAAGCAGAAAACCAAAAAATATTCCGGTACCCAGTCCCTTAATTAATCTAAGTTTGCTTTCCATATCTTTCCACCTGCCTCAATTAAAAAATTAAAAATGCAGTTATAGCTCCCCCAACAAAAAATCCGACTAAACTAATCCAGCTGGCAATACTTAACTGAAAAGTTCCACTTATACCGTGCCCACTTGTACAGCCGCCTGCCAGACGAGCCCCAAAGCCCAGTAAAATACCTCCAGTAAAAGCTGAAAAAATTCTGCCGATTAGATTCTGATTTAAAATTGACTCAAATTCTGTTTGAGGTAGAAAAGCGAGATTAAACTCTCCAGAAAGAACTGCGGAAATAAAACTTCCGATTACAATTCCAATTACCAGCATTGACTGCCATTCGAGTTCGGGTTTATATTTCTGATAATACTTCCAATCATAAACTTTTTCTCCCAGGAAAAGAGCTCCCAATTTTGCAGACCCTCTGGCAAATGAGGTAGAGGTGCCGAGGGCTTTCCTGGAAATTATAAAGGAAAACCAGCTTAAAACTCCAATTAATGTCCCCACAAGATAGGGTGACCAACTGTCAGCAAAAATAAACTTAATCATTAGAAACCAACTCCTTTTTCCCAGTAAATTTATTTAAACTGTTTGTTAGTACCATATTCCAGACAAAAAGCATAATTCCTCCAATAAAGATAAATTAATGTTTTAAGATATCGATAAAAGATTTTGTTATTTCTGCTGTAATTCCCCAGATAACTCGTCCCTGATAGCGGTAAAAATAAATTTGATAATCACCCTGTCTGGGGTTATACTTTTCTCCCTGTGGTAGAAGATGATAGGGGAAATCCTGATCAAATTCACTTTTTAAAACTGCTGCATACTTTTCCACCTGATGATTCAAAAAAAATTTTAAGGGAACTGTAAAAATTTCCTCAACTTCGTAATTATTAACCCCGATTTCTTCAATTGAATTCACATTTATTTTACCAACAAAAGCATAAATTATAAAATTAAATGGTGTTATTAAATAATCTGTTTCTCCCAAAAGTTCAATTTTTGTTTCTGGAATCAAAAGTTCTTCACTACATTCTCTAACAGCAGCCTGAGAGAATTCCTCCCCCCTCTCAATTCTTCCTCCTGGAAAAGATACTTCTCCTGGCTGAGTGTTTAAATTCTTAGATCGCAGCTCATAAATTAAATGTATCTCACCATCAATCTCAACTAAAGGAATTAAAACTGAAAAATAATGCTGTATTCTGGTCGGTCCGGGTATTCTATTCTGAATCTTTGCTTTTATATTTTCAATTTTCAAAAAAATCACCCTTAAAAATAATATTAATCTATTTTTTAATAATTTTACTGGCCTCCAAAAATGCAGCTTTCCGGAGACCAGTAAATAAGCTATTTATTAGTTATTGAATTAAATTCTATTTAATCCATCAATTTATCCCTCAACATCTGATTTACCAGACCAGGATTGGCCTTACCTCTTGTTTCTTTCATTACCTGTCCTACTAAAAATCCTATTGCTCTATCCTTACCACTCTGAACATCTTCTACTGCATCTGGATTAGCTTCAATAATTCCATCAACAATATTTTCTAATTCATCTTCATCACTAATCTGTTTTAGACCCTCGCTCTCTACAATAGTCTCAGGATCATTACCACTGTTATACATTTTTTCAAAAACTTCTTTGGCAATTTTACCGCTGATAACATCCTGATCAATCAGCTTCAGCATTTTTGCCAGATTCAGTGGAGTAACACCAGACTCAAATGGTGAATGATTATTTTCATTCAATAATCTCAAAAATTCTCCCATCATCCAGTTACTTAAGTTTTTAGGGTCAGTATAGTCTTTAAGAACCTCTTCAAAGAAAACTGCCATATCTTTTTCTCCTGTCAGCACACCTGCATCATACTCAGGCAGCCCCAGTTCGGAAACAAAGCGCTTATACTTTTCTCGCGGCAGTTCTGGAATTTCTTTACGCATTTCTTCTTTCCAGGCTTCATCAATTTCTAGAGGAACTAAATCAGGCTCAGGGAAGTAGCGATAATCATGTGCTTCTTCTTTTCCACGCATGGAGATTGTCTTATTTAAAGACTCATCCCAGGTTCTAGTTTCCTGAACAACTTCCCCACCTTCTTCCAGAATTTCACGCTGTCTTTTAACCTCATATTCTAAACCCTTTTCTACTGCACTGAAAGAGTTCATGTTTTTCAACTCTGCTTTAGTGCCAAATTCTTCCTGTCCTACAGGCCGCAGGGACACATTGGCATCACAGCGTAGAGAGCCTTCTTCCATATTGCAGTCAGAAATCTCAAGATACTCCATGATCATTTTTAGCTCAGTTAAATAAGCCCTTGCCTGAGCAGGAGTTCTCATATCAGGTTCACTAACAATTTCAATAAGAGGAACTCCGGTACGATTATAATCTACCAGACTACCTTTAGATTTATCAATACTCCCCTCATGGATCAATTTACCTGCATCTTCCTCTAAATGAACTCTGGTGACTCCAATATTAAAGATACCCTCATCAGTTTCAATTTCAATTTTACCGTCTTCTGCAACTGGCAGATCAAATTGAGAAATCTGGTAGGCCTTTGGCAGATCTGGATAGAAATAATTTTTGCGATCAAATTTAGAGTATTCAGCAATATCACAATTTAGAGCTAAACCTGCCATAATTGCATAATCTACCGCTTTTTTATTTAATACCGGCAGAGTTCCAGGTAATCCCAGACATACCGGACATGTATTTTCATTGGGTTCTTTGCCAAATTCTGTGCTGCAGCCGCAGAAAATCTTAGAATCTGTATTTAGCTGTACATGGACTTCAAGTCCAATTACTGTTTCATATTTAGTGGACATTTTTTCACCTCTCTTAAGTATTTATAATTCCGCTCTTTTATTGCTAATATCTAATAATTTTTCCAGCGTATAAGCTGCCTGAATAATTTTCCCCTCACCAAAGTGAGGTCCAATTAACTGCAGCCCTATTGGCATTTCTTTGCTGTCAAAGCCACAGGGTACAGACATTGCTGGCACACCGGCAATATTAATTGGTACTGTAAAGATATCTGTATAATACATTTCTAGCGGATCACTATTTGATCCCAGTTCAATAGCTGTTGTCGGTGCCGTAGGAGTAATAATTAGATCGAAATCATTGAAAATACGGTCAAAATCATCCTTAATCAGAGTTCTAACCTTCTGAGCTTTAAGATAATAAGCATCATAGTAACCTGAACTTAAGGCATAAGTACCAATCATTATTCTTCTTTTTACTTCATCACCAAAACCCTCATGTCTGGTGTTCGTAAACATTTCACTAATATCAGCAGCATGTTCACTGCGCAGACCATAACGAACCCCATCATAACGAGCCAGGTTAGAACTGGCCTCTGCTGGAGCAATTACGTAATAAGCTGCCAGAGCATAAGAAGCATCTGTCATATGTACCGTTTCCACTTCAGCTCCCGCTTCTTTAAGCTTTTCTACTGCTGATAGTACACTTTCTTTAACATCTTTATCAAAATCTAAATTAAAGTATTCTTCTGGAATACCAATCTTCATACCACTGACATCTTCTTTAAGATATTCAGTATAGTCTTCTTTTTTGCCTTCAATAGATGTAGAATCTTTTGGATCATGACCTGCAATTACATTCATCAAAATTGCACTGTCTTCAACATCCTTTGTAATAGGGCCAATTTGATCCAAAGAAGAAGCAAAAGCTACCAGCCCATAACGAGAAACCATACCATAAGTAGGCTTTAAACCTACTACTCCACAATAAGACGCAGGTTGTCTAATTGAACCACCTGTATCAGATCCCAGAGCTGCTGCACATTCGCCTGCTGCAACTGCTGCTGCTGATCCTCCACTGGATCCACCGGGAGCTCGATCTAAATTCCAGGGGTTATGGGTGTTGAAAAAGGCAGAGTTTTCGGTTGAAGATCCCATAGCAAACTCATCCATATTGGTTTTTCCCATAATAACTGCTCCAGCTTCGTTTAATTTTTTCACAGCTGTTGCATCATAGGGTGGTTTATAATTTTTCAGCATTTTTGAAGCACAGCTGGTTTTTATGCCATCTGTTGACATATTATCCTTAACTGCAATTGGAATCCCAGCTAAAAGACCATCCTTCTTATTTTCATAATCTGCTAGCCCATTTTCTGCAAGCTCATCAGTTACTGTAATATAAGACTTTACTCTATCTTCTACATCATTAATTCTATCTGCAAAAGCTTTTTTAATTTCTGCAGGAGTCATTTCTCCGGCAGCAATCTTATCTTTTAGTTCATGAATTGTTAAATCATAAATATTCATTTTATTATCTTACCTCCTTAGCTGCTTAATCTGACATAATTTTTGGTGCTCTAAACTGCCCATCTTTTTTATCCGGCGCATTGGCCAGTGATTTTTCACGCGGAAGTGACTCCTGAACCTCATCTTTACGCAGTACATTTTTCATGGGTACTGTATACGCTGTTGGTACAACATCATCTGTATCCAGTTCACTCAGCTTATCAACATAATCAAGTATTTCACCAATCTGTTCTGTATACTTTTCTTTTTCTTCCTCATCAAGTTTAAGCTGTGCTAAACCTGCTGCATACTCTACATCTTTTTTATCAATCATTTATATTTCCTCCTCACTTTAGGATAATTTTATAATCTATTTAAAATTCTAATCTTAAATGATTAGCAAATAATAACACTTAATTCTCAGAAGAATTTTTCTCCTCAATTAATTCCTTAAACTCTTCTTCAGTCAAGATTTCGATCCCGAGCTCCCTGGCTTTATCATATTTAGAACCAGGATTATCTCCAGTTACCAGATAATCTGTTTTAGAGCTAACTGAAGAAACTGCCCTGCCGCCAGCTTTTTCAACTAAATCTTTAACCTCAGAACGGCTGTAATTGTTTAAGGAACCTGTAAACACAAATTTTAAGCCCTCAAGAAATTTTGTGCTTTCTGATTCTTTTTTCTGCAGCCTGATCCCGGCCTGCTTTAATCTGCTCAAAAGATCTCTATTGTGTCTTTCCTTAAAAAACCCAAAAATACTCTCGGCAATCACCGGGCCAATTTCATCAATTGCTTCTAATTCTTCTGCTGAAGCCTGCTGCAGCTCTTCTATAGAATTAAAGTTTGCTGCTAAAATTCTGGCAGCACCAATTCCAACATGTCTGATTCCCAGTGCATAGAGAACCCGAAAGAATTCTCTGTCTTTACTGGCTTCAACTGCCTCTATCACATTTTGAGAAGATTTTTCGCCCATTCTATCCAGGTCCTTAAGATGTGACTGCTTTAAAAAGTAAAGATCAGCATAATCTTCTATCAGATTGTTTTCCAAAAGCTGTTCAATTAATGCAGGACCAACCCCATCTATATTCATCGCATCTCTGGAAACAAAATGAAGTATACTCTCCTTGCGCTGGGCGGGGCAGCTGATATTAGTACAGCGGGTAACAGCTTCACCCTCAGGCCTAATTACCTCACCACCACAGACCGGACACTGATCTGGCATTTTAAATTCTTTTTCTGAACCATCGCGTTCTTCTTTTATTACTTTTACAACTTCGGGAATTATATCTCCTGCTTTCTGAACCAGAACAGTATCACCAATCCGGATATCTTTTCTTTTTATTTCATCTTCATTATGCAGAGTCGCTCTACTCACTGTTGAGCCAGCCAACTCCACTGGCTCCAGAATAGCTGTGGGGGTTAGTGCCCCTGTCCTCCCGAGTGAAATTTCTATATCTTTAATTTGAGTTGTCTTCTGCTGAGCCGGGAATTTATAGGCAATTGCCCAGCGAGGTGACCTTGCTGTTGAACCTAATTTTTCTCTCAGTGAAAGATTATTAATTTTGATTACCAGTCCATCAATCTCAAAATCCAGACTTTCCCTTTCTTCCTGCCAGTGTTCACAGATTTCAATAACCGCCTCAATATCTGCAGCTGCTTGATGCCAGTTGACCTTAAAACCCAGCTCTTTTAAGTAAGAAAACACTTCAAGATGGGTCTCAAATTCTCTGGTTGAATGGGAAATAAGATCATAAATCAAAATAGATAAACTGCGCTGAGCAGCAATTTTACTGTCCAGCTGTCTAACTGAACCTGCAGCGGCATTACGGGGATTGGCAAAGGGAGCTTCTTCATTTTCCAACCTTTCCTCATTTAAACGCTGGAATTCACTTTTTGCCAGATAAATTTCTCCTCTGAGCTCCATCTCTGCTTGCTCTTCAATTTTTAAGGGAAGTGAGCGGATAGTTTTCATATTTTGAGTAATATCCTCACCAACTTCTCCATTCCCCCGGGTTGCACCCAACTCAAAACTCCCATCTCTATATCTCATCACTGCCGAAAGACCATCAATTTTGTGCTCTACTACATACTGATAATCTTCACCACTAAGATTTTTCCTGACCCGCTGATCAAAATCTCTTAAATCTCCAGCATCAAATGCATTATCCAGACTCAGCATAGCTGCAGAATGCTCAACTTTTTCAAATTCATCCAGAACCTCTCCTCCGACTCGCTGAGTGGGGGAATCTTCAGTTACAAGTTCGGGAAACTCTTCTTCAAGTTTAATTAATTTCTGCATCAACTGATCAAACTCAGCATCAGAAATTGAAGGATCATCAAGTACAAAATATTTATATTCATGTTCTCTTATTTTTTTTCTTAAAGCTTTTACTTTCTTTTCTGCCTTTTCTTTTGTTAAATTTGTCATCTTTACACCTACCTAAACTTTCTGTATTGGAGCATATTCTGCCAGTAAATTTCTGGTCTTACCTTCGGCAAAAGCAATTTTTAATTCTGGATTTTTTTCTCCCCGAATAGAAAGAATAGTTCCAATTCCCCAGCGAGGATGGACAATTTTTTGACCAATAGCATAATCAGTACCAGAATTATCACTATGAATAAGTTCTTCCTCTTTTGCCATTTCAGAACGGGTATCAGCTGCCCCTGAAAGCAGTTCAGAAGGTATCTCTTCGATAAATTGAGAAGGAGGATTTATTTTTCTTTCCCCAAAACGAAGTCTGACCTGTGCTCTGCTTAAATATAATCTTTCTTCTGCTCTGGTCATCCCAACATAGCAGAGACGCCTTTCTTCTTCCATTCCTTTTTGTTCAAACATTGAATTAGAGTGAGGAAAAATTCCTTCTTCCATACCGACTAAAAAGACAACTGGAAACTCCAATCCTTTAGCAGAATGAATGGTCATCAAAGTTAAAGAACTCTGATTCTCTTCCATAGAATCAATATCTGACATTAGAGTAACTTCCTCTAAAAATCCAGCCAGAGTATTGTTGTCACTATTTTTCATATACTCATTGATAACAGAAAATAATTCTTCTATATTTTCCAATCTACTCTCTGCTTCAGCTGTTTTTTCTTCTTCTAAATTGTGACGGTAACCACTTTTATCTAAAAGTTTTTCAGTCAATCTGGCCAGGGCAATCTCATCCTGTTCAGCTCTTAATTCTTCTATAATTTCTGTAAAATGAAGCACTCTTTTAGCATAGGTTCCACTTAAAGCAGGGTTTTCTTTAGACTTTAAAGCAGCCTGATATAAGTTAAGACCTTCTGCTTCAGCAAAATCCTGGATCTTACCCAGAGTCCCGGCTCCAATTCCTCTTTTAGGACGGTTAATAATCCTTAAAAAACTGATATCATCAGCCGGATTGTAAATAAGACGCAGATAAGCCATAATATCTTTAATCTCCATTCGTTCATAAAAACGAACTCCCCCGACTATCTGATAGGGAATACCATATTTCATCAGCATATCCTCAAAAGCTCTTGACTGAGAATTTGTTCTGTATAAAACAGCCAGATCATCAAAGGTTAAATCTTCCTTTTCAGTCAGTTTTTTTGCAGTTCGACAGACAAAATCAGCCTCTTCTTTTTCATCTTTAGCTTCATAAAGTTCCAGTTTAGGACCTTCCCCTTGATCTGTCCACAGTTCTTTTTCTTTGCGGGAGGCATTATTTTTAATTACTGCCTGAGCAGCTTTTAAAATATTCCCTTTAGAGCGATAATTCTGCTCCAGGCGAATAGTTTTAACATCCGGATAATCATCTTCGAAATTTAAAATATTGCGGATGTCAGCTCCTCTAAAACCATAGATTCCCTGATCTGGATCACCAACTACGCATACATTTCGGTATTTCTCTGCCAGCAAATTTACCAACTGGTACTGAGCATGATTGACATCCTGATACTCATCTACCAGAATATATTTAAAACGTTCCTGATAGTGTTCCAGAACAAGTGGATATTCTTCAAAAAGCCTTACAGTTTGCTGAATCAGGTCATCAAAGTCCATAGCATTATTTTCTTTAAGACGTTTTTGATATTCTGCATAAATATCAGCTGCAGTCTGATCAAAAAAACTGCCAGAAACTGCTCGCATCTCTTCCGGAGTTTTTAGTTCATTTTTTGCATTTGAAATTTTACTTAAAACAGATCTCGGTTTAGTTTTTTTGGGATCTAGATTTTTTGATTTTAAAACTTCTTTTACCAGTTTTCGCTGATCGAGACTGTCAAAAATAACAAAATTTTTATTATAACCAAGCTTTTCCGCCTCGCGGCGTAAAATCCGAACACAAAAAGAGTGAAAAGTACTAACCCAGAGGCTGCTGTTTACTCCTCCCACCATATCCTTTACTCTTTCTTTCATTTCATTTGCTGCTTTATTGGTAAAGGTTACAGCAAGAATATTATAGGGAGAAACTCCATAATGGTTGATTAAATAACCTATTCTTCTGGTCAGAACTCTAGTTTTTCCACTACCAGCACCAGCCAGCACCAGCTCTGGACCTTTATGGTGTTTAACAGCATCTTTTTGAGCCTGATTTAAATTTTTCAGTACTTCACTTGCTTCCACCAAATCACTTCCTTATTTTAAAACTTATTATTTTTTTAAATGTTATTATTTTAACCCTTAGCCGCATAAAATTCTGCTTCCAAATCCTTTTCTGAACTTAGCTGCTCCATAATCTCTCTACCTTCAGTCAGAGAAAAATAAATTAAATGACTGCCACAGCTGCAGTCACTGGCCCCAAAACCTTCTACTGGTGTTCTACCACCATTATTGATTAAAGTTTGGGCCAGAAAACATTCTCCTTCAGCTGGGAGCTCAAAAACAAAATCTTTTTCCAGCTTTACTTCTGCTAAAAAGTAGTCTATATGCCAGTGGAATTTTTTATCACTGCTGTAATGACGTTTAATTCTTGCTTCAAGGTTCCGCTGAGCTGTACCCGCATAAAAATAATAACCAGGAGTAAAGTCTTTCTTACCCAGGGCACCAATCCTAATCTTCTTTTGATATTCAACTTTTATTTTTAAAATATATACTCCACCAGCAGGGGATTCACTCATTACAATCACTCCACTAACTTTTCTATTTAAGTTAAAATCACTTATTTCCTGCATATTGAACAGAAAAAATGCCGGTATCCCGGCATTTCAATTATAATACATTTATAAGTTTTTATCAATTTTTAAGCTGGAATTTAGCAATTATTATTTAAACCAAAAATCAAGAACTAAAAGGATTCTGCAAATTCTTTTACTAATTTTTTAGCTAAATTTTGATTAATCATCGAAAATGGACCCCCAACACACCCACCACTACAGGCCATCCCTTCCAGAAAATTATAATCATGTTTATTTGCCCTGATTAAATAAAGTTCCTTTTTTAGTCTTCCTAATCCATCTAGCTGCCGGCATTTAAAATCAGATGCTGTCAGTTCCTTTAAAGATTGCTGTAGACCCCCAGCATAGGCAAACTGTCTGCCTAATTGTCCGGCATCATTTAGTTCTTCTTCCTCATTTATTTGAGCTAAATTAATATTGCTGGCTGTAAATAAGGCGAGCATCTCTGCAAAATTCAAAACATAATCAACATTTTTATCCTTTAGTGCCTCTGCCTTTTTGGCAGTACATGGTCCCACAAAAACAGTCTTCAGCTCAGGAGTTTTACTCTTAATTTCTGCCGCGGTTACTGACATCGGAGAGTCTGTCTTAGAAATTAGAGCTGAAAGTTCTTCAAATTCATTTTCTACCATTTTTTTAAAGGCCGGACAGCAGGAAGAAAGTAATGTCTTATTAAATTCAATTTTTTCTTCCAGTTCTTCAGCTTCAGCTGCTGCAGTTATTTCAGCTCCAGCAGCAACTTCTCTCACCAGCCTAAAACCAACTTTTTTCAGAGCATAATTTACCTTTGCTGCACTCTGCTGATGTCCAAATTGGCCTAAAAATGAAGGCGCAAGCATCACAGCCAAGTTATTTTTTTCAGCAAACAAATTTAGGGCAACTTCAATCAGATCACTAATCGCTGTTATCGCTCCAAAAGGGCAGGCTGCTATACAGCTGCCGCAGCTTACACACTTTTTTTGATCAATTTTAGCCTGACGATTGGAATCAGAACTGATGGCATCAAGCTCACAGGCTCTGCTGCAGGGGCGTTCATTTTCTAAGATAGCATTATAAGAACAGGCCTGAGCACATTTGCCACACTCCACACATTTATCCTGATCAATATAAGCTTTATTCTGAATAACTACTATTGCCTTTACCGGACAGCTATTAACACATTTATGGGCTACACAATTTCTGCAGGCATCGGTAACTAGATATTTATCAATTGGACAACTGTCACATGCTTTACCAATTACTTCAACTATCCTTTTTTTCTTCTGCCAGCGTGGCAATGAAGCTGCCAGTTCCTCCAAACTTTTTTTGCTGTTTTCTGCAATATTAAAACCCAGTACTGCTTTAATTCGCTCCTCAAAAATAGCTCTTTCTTTAAATTCACAGCATCTGTAGCGAGCTGTATCTTTTGTTATCATTTTTTTAGATAAATTCGAAATTTCTGCTGTCAGATCTCCAGATTTAACAAGCTTGAGAAGCTCAACATACAGTTTTCTTTTTAACTTAACAATCTCAGAAATTGCATTATTACTCATTTTAACAGCTCCTATTTTATATTCTCTCTTATAATCTTATATAGTTTTTCCGGATTTAAATTCTGATAAACTTTACCATTAAATTCAGCAACTGGAGCCTGATCACAACAGTTATCAATACAGTGACTTGTTTTTAACTCTATTTTTTGCCGCAGCTTACAATCAAATTTTTCTACTGATTCAAGCAAATTCGCAGCTCCCATCAAATGACAGGGAGTTCCTATACATATTTTCAAAATGTTTTTGGACATCTATTCCACCTCCTCTGACTTAAAACCATTCAATTTCGACCTTCTTTTTTATCCGCCTCAGCTGCTCAGCAATCTGACTAATTATCTGACTTCTGATTCCAAGATTAATTGGCAGATTAAGACTCTGATGAGATTCATTAACAGCTCGGCCTACCAGAAATTTAACACTATCACTTTCCAAAAGCAGACGGGTAAAACGAGAAGCTCCATCCTTACCTTCAACTGGAATCTGACCAGGTTTATATTTTTTTAGCATTGAAAGAACCCGGTTTAAAGTTAATAATCCCTCAGTTAAAAGTTCAATTCCATCCATTTTACTGATTGGAGGAATATCTCGATCATAATATTTAAATCCAACCTCCAGATCTCTGTTCAATTCGCGAGCTGCAATTTGAGCTGTAGTTCCCCCACTAATAATCTTTTTACCTTCGGCTTCAGAAATTTTCCTGGCCAGAAGACTGTCATTTTCTTTTTTCAAAGGAGGACCACTCCAGATATTTAATTTTCTTTTCCTACGATATTTCATACCAATAATTGTAAAGTCATCACCAGCCTGATCCCCATAAAAAGTATTAAAAACTTTAACTAGTTTATTAATATTATTTTTTAAATCTGTCTGACTTCTTTTAACTACTCTTTCAATTTCACAGGCGACTCCCTCCCAGCCCAGACCGAAATTTAGAAGTCCCCCTATCCCGGCATGAGTAACTCCATCACTAACTAAAAACAGCTGATCCTGACGCTGAAATTTAAAATTGGCCTCTCTAATTTTTTTGCCTTCTAATTCAAACTCTCTATAATCTAATTTTTGCACCTGTTTGTTTCTAAATAAAAAAGCTGAAGGACTATCAATTTCTATCAGCCGCAGCTGCTGATTTTGATCAATTATTAAAAAAACCAGGGTAGCATAAGCAATTCCTCTAACTTCACAAACAGGAAGTGTAGCCAGAATGGTCGAAAGAATTTCTTTTAAAGGTAGTTCTTTTTCCAGCAGCCCGGAAGCAATTTTTGCGGTTAAGGTGGAAAGAATATTGGCTTTAATACCACTTCCCAGACCATCAGATAAAACGACAATAGTTTTATTTCCTTTTTTAATAATCTCTACGCTATCACCACAGACTTCCTCTCCAGCTTTAGGAATCGATCTATAAAATTCTTCAAAAACCAGTCCCATTATTCATCACCTGCCTGCAGCAGATCTGCAAGCTCTGTTAAAGCAGCCTTTGTTTCTACAGTTGTTTCTCCTAAAAGACCTGCTATTTCCTGCACAGTCTGCATCTGTTTATTAACAACATCATTTGTTTTTTCAACAGCTACTTTTTTCATTTTCTGAAGCTCAAGCCGCTGTTTTTCCTGCTGGCTGATATCAGTTAAAATTCCAACTATAACTTTATGTTCTTTAAGCGCGAAAATAGTCTGATCGACGATAATACCTCCCTTTTTATAGGAGCATTTTTGGTGAATAAGCCGCTGATTAAGATTCCAGGCTTTTTGAAAACTACTGCTGTTAATAAATTTATCCAGTTTTATCCCCTTCAAATCTCTATTCGTCTGAGTAAATAGTTCTCGGGCCACAGGATTAAATTTCTGAATTTCCATCTGATCGTTGACTACAACTATCGCATTATGTGATGACTCAACTATAATTTGAGATAGAGACTCAGCTCTTGATTTCATGTAGGGAATACACATTTTCTTTTCCGCAAATCCATGATATACTGCAGCTGCTTTTTCGCGACAACTCGAATAACCACAGCCACCACAGTCTTTTTCGTCCTCTTTCTTTTCTTTAGCAATCGAAGCCAATATTTTTCTAATTGCTGACTCCGGTACTTCAGGCAGCTGCATTTTTTTATTCTGATGTTCTCTTTTAATTGATACCTCTTTATTTATAGGAAGATAGCTTTTAATTTTATTTTTTTTATTAGCTGTTAAATAATTATGAACTTCTAACTCTTTTAAAGGAATACTTAAATCATTATTGATTGCTGGACCATTAATACACCCCCCTGAGCAGGCAAGCAGTTCGACCAGCTCTACCTTAATCTTAGCCTTATCTCTTTTTAAATCTTCCAGAAAATTTATTATATTATCAAGACCACTTAAATGCAGTGCTTTATTTCCACAACCGGGATCAGCTCGAAGTAAATCTGCTGCTTTAACAGCACCACCAGAAAGAGCATAATCTGCAGTCAACTGAGAGGCTGGAAGATCCACCTCTACCTCGTTAAGTTCAGAAATTTTAATTCCCTTCTTCTCTAAAAAAAGCCTGAGATGTTCAAAGGTTATTACAATATCAGGTCTATAATTTCTTCTTTTTTCATTTTTACTTTCTTCAATTTTGGCCAGACAGGGACCAATAAAAACTACTCTTGCCTTTTCAAATTTATTTTTTAATTCTGCTGTCTGCAGCATCATTGGGGAGAGGACGGAAGCTAGTTGGGGCAGTAATTCTGGATAGTGTTTTTCAATTAAATTTACTACCGCCGGGCAGCAGGAAGTCATCAGAGTTTTATCCATCTCTTTTCTCTCCTCTTTAAACTGCTGTACAACTCTGGCAGCAGCCTCTGCAGTTTCAGCTATAT
Source organism: Halanaerobium kushneri (assembly GCF_900156285.1). GTDB lineage: Bacteria > Bacillota > Halanaerobiia > Halanaerobiales > Halanaerobiaceae > Halanaerobium > Halanaerobium kushneri. The sequence continues at coordinate 84,135 of NZ_FTNC01000009.1, read as the reverse complement.
AATCAAAACCAATTAATTTTAGTGCTTTAACTAACTGTCCTGGTTTAAGCTCAGAGAAAGCAGCCACAAACGATGGTGCGATTGAGGCAATTAAATAGCTGTCTGATTCCAAATATGCTTCTAATTTCTTTTCTTCAAAAAGCGCACTTTTTGCTCCCTGAGGACAGGTTTTAATACAGTTGCCACAGTAAATACATTTTTCTTCAATAATAAAAGCCTGATTATCTTTAAATCCAATTGCTGCTACCGGACATTCCCGGAGACACTTATGACAGTCCTTACAGCTGGCCGGCCTGACAATCAAGGTCTCATTCATTTTGATCATCCAGCAAATATTTTTTGAAGATTCCTCTGGCATTTTCTTCAGTGACTGCAGCTATCTTCTGGCCATCTATTTCTATATTAACGCCTGCCGTACAGTTCCCCTGACAGAAACTGCCAGAAATTTTTATTTCTTGAAGCTGATTTTTTTCAATTTCTTTCTTAAAAATTTCTATTATCTTCTCTGACCCCTTTAAATGACAGCTGCTGCCAACACATATAATTATTTCGTTCATTGTATGTCCTCCTCTAAGTTTTAAGTAATTTAAATCTTACTGTTTTTAACTTTTAATTTTGCGAAAATCAACAAAGTATCTATTATATACGATATTTTGAATCACAAAAAGATGCTCTGGGGAGAGCATCTTTTTGCTAGAGTATATTTTACATTTGGGCAAATTTATTATAAATCTCCTTTAAATGATTTTTGATATAGCTCTTTGATTTCTGAAATCAGCGGATAGCGTGGATTTGCTGCTGTACACTGATCATCAAAAGCTAATTCGGAGATCGCATCAACTTTTTTATTAAACTGTTCTTCTGTTACTCCTGCTTCCTGAATTGTTGCAGGAATATCCAATTCTGTTTTCAGTTCATTAATTGCATCTATTAAAAGATCTACCTTTTCCTCTGGAGTTCTTCCTCCCAGACCAAGGTGATCTGCTATTTTTGCATATCTAATTTTAGCTCTTGGATATTTATACTGTGGAAAAGCTGTCTGTTTAACTGGTTTATCACTGGAATTATATTTGATGACATTGTTAATTAGTAAAGCATTTGCCAATCCATGTGATAAATGAAAAGCCGATCCCAGCTTATGAGCCATTGAGTGACAGATTCCTAAAAAGGCATTGGCAAAAGCCATACCAGCAGTTGTAGCTGCATAATGAATCTTTTCTTTTGCTTTTCTGGCATCTGCTCCTCCCTGATAAGACTCGGGTAAATATTTAAAGATTAATCTTATGGCTTCTAAAGATAAGCCTCTGGTATATTCACTTGATAAAACTGATACATAGGCTTCAATTGCATGAACTAAAGCATCTATCCCGGAATGTGCTGTCAGAGTTTTAGGCATTGATAGCACCAGATCAGGATCAACAATTGCCATATTTGGTGTTAACTCATAATCAGCAATCGGATATTTTATTCCTGTACTGTCATCTGTTACTACTGCAAAAGGAGTAACTTCTGAACCTGTACCGGAAGTAGTCGGAATCGCAACCAGTTCAGCTTTGTTTCCTAATTCAGGAAATTTATAAATTCTCTTTCTGATATCCATAAAGGTCATTGAGAGTTCCTTAAACTCTGCCTCTGGATGTTCATATAACAGCCAGGCAATTTTTGCGGCATCCATTGGTGAGCCCCCACCAAGAGCAATGATTAAATCAGGTTTAAAACTCTGCATCTGTTTTACAGCTTTCCGGACCATAGAAATTTCTGGATCTGGCTCAACATCGGCAAACACTCTATAATCAACACCATGCTTATCCAGTTCATCTGTAACTCGATCAGTATAGCCCATTTTGGCAAGCGGCTTATCTGTCATAATAAAGGCTCGCTTTTTGTCTTTCAATTCTGCCAGAGCAGAAGGTAGCGCTCCATATTTAAAATAAATATTTTCGGGAACTTTAAACCAGAGCATATTTTCTTTTCTTTCTGCAGTCGTTTTTATATTCATTAGATGTTTAACCCCCACATTTTCACTGACTGAATTTCCACCCCATGACCCACAACCTAAAGTTAATGATGGCTCGAGCTTAAAGTTATAAATGTCACCAATTGCTCCCTGTGATGAAGGCATATTAACTAAAATTCTACCTGTTTTCATCTGATGACTGAAATAATCTTTACGCTCATCATTTATACTGTCAGTATATAAAACGGAGGTATGACCAATTCCACCAAATTTAACTAATTCAACTGCATTAGCCACTGCGTCTTTAAACTCAGCTGCTTTATATAAAGCAAGAGTTGGTGATAATTTCTCATAAGAAAAAGGCTCTTCTTTACCAACCTCTTCTACTTCTGCAATTAATACTTTTGCATCCTGAGGTACATTAACTCCTGCCATTGCTGCGATATTATGAGCACTCTGCCCTACAATTTTAGCATTAATATGGCCGTCAATAAGCAGAATTTCGGATACTTTTTCTCTTTCAGCTTCACTTAAAATATAAGCTCCACGATCTTCAAATTCCTTTTTTACTTTATCATAAACTTCATCAACCACAGTTACTGACTGTTCAGAAGCACAGATAACTCCGTTGTCAAAAGTTTTACTCATTAATATTGAACTAACAGCCATTTTTAGATGAGCTGTCTCATCAATAACTGCTGGAGTATTTCCTGCACCAACCCCAATTGCTGGTTTCCCTGAAGAATAAGCTGCCTTAACCATTCCTGGGCCACCAGTTGCCAGGATCATACTGACTTTGGGATGCTGCATTAAATGCTGAGATAACTCGATTGAAGGCTCATCTATCCAGCCAATAATATTTTCGGGAGCTCCTGCTTCCACTGCAGCTTTTAGAATAGTTTTTGCCGCTTCAATTGTACACTCTTTAGCACTAGGATGGGGAGAAAATATAATAGCATTTCTAGTCTTTAAAGAAATTAAGGACTTAAAAATTGTTGTTGAAGTTGGATTGGTTACCGGAACAATACCGGCGATAATTCCAATCGGCTCCGCAATTTTTTTAATACCATATGCAGTATCTTCTTCCAGAATCCCACATGTTTTTTGATCACGATACTTATTATAAATATATTCGGATGAAAAATGATTTTTAATTACTTTGTCTTCAACAATTCCCATTCCAGTATCTTTAACAGCCAGCTTAGCTAGCTCAATCCGCTGATCGTTAGCAGCAATTGAAGCTCTTCTAAATATTGCATCAACTTCCTGCTGGCTATACTCGGCGTATTCTTCTTGAGCTGTCTCTACTTCAGCAATCATCTCATCAAATTCTTCTACTGTACTAACATTTTTAATCTTCATTAGTTATCCTCCTTTTGGACTTATAAAGTTATTGTGAAGATTATAACAAATTTTAATAAAAAAATATTTTCTTTATCTTATGAAATTATAATGGTTGTTATATCAGCCTTTTATTTTTATAACTTATCTGATATTTATAGAATAACACGCAAAAATTATTATATCAAATATAAAAGTGTTTAATTTCACATTATATTTAATCTTTAAAAGCGATTAGCTATCATTTACTATGCTAAATCCTATTAATTCTCAGTTTTATTTAGATAGCAGCTAAAAATTTTAGTTTATTTTAAAAAATGTTATAATAATAATAAGCAAAAGTGAATAAAATGAAGTACAAATTATTTAGTTTGACTAGTTTCTATAATTTAGAATAACACAATAGGAGATGATATTATTAATAATAAATTTACAATCAATGAAAAAAATGAGATGTATCAAATAGAACAAATGGAAGAAAAAGCTGTTCTGGTTGGTCAAAATGAAAGTGAGTTGAATGAACTGGAACTTCTTGTTGAAACAGCAGGAGCAAAAAGCATTTTAAAAATGACCTATCATGACCGAAAAATTGATCCCGCCTATTATATAGGAAGTGGTAAGGTTAGAGAAATTAGAGAAGCAGCTGAAACTGCAGCAGCCAATTTAATTGTATTTGATAATGAACTTTCACCTGTTCAGCAACGTAATCTGGAAGATAAAATTGAAATAAAAGTAATTGATCGCTCTCAGGTAATCTTAGATATCTTTGCCCGTCATGCTCACAGCCGTGAAAGCAAAATTCAGGTTGAACTGGCACAGCTAGAATATCGTCTTCCCCGCTTGCAGGGACGAGGAGTAGAAATGTCAAGACTTGCAGGTGGAATTGGAACTCGTGGTCCTGGTGAAACAAAACTCGAGGTTGACCGCCGTCGAATTGAAAAGAAAATCCACCGTTTAAAAGAAAATTTGAAAGAAATTAAAGCCAGCAGAGAAGTTCAGCGCAGCAGCAGGCGTGACCCAGTGGCAGCACTGGTTGGCTACACAAATGCTGGGAAATCAACTTTAATGAACAGACTTGCTGGAGCAGACAGTTATACTGCTGACAAATTGTTTGCAACTCTTGATTCTACTATGAGGCAGCTGGAGTTACCTGTGGGTCAGAATATTATTTTGAGTGACACAGTTGGCTTTATCAGTAAGCTCCCCCACCAGCTGGTAGCTTCTTTTAGAACTACCCTGGAAGAAATAGAAAATGCTGATATTATTCTGCATTTAATTGATGCCTCAAACTCTGATCTGGAAAGAAATATTAGGGTGGTTAATGACGAAATCAAAGAGTTGGTTGAAGTTGACTGTAAAATCATCAAGGTCTTTAACAAAATTGATTTAATTGAGGAATCACGACTTGCTGATTTAAAAATAATTTATCCAGATGCTCTTTTTATCTCAGCTTTAAAAAGAATTAATACTAATTCTGTTGTTGAGAAACTAAATAAAATTATCAGCGAAGAAATGGTAGAAGTAGAGCTGGATCTTCCCTATTCTGAAGCATCCTGGGTAGAAAGGATTCACAATACAGCTAAGGTATATGAAGAAAAATACCAGAAAAATAATATTTATTTAAAAGCTCTGCTTCCTCAAACTACAGCTGCAAAACTAAAAAAATACCGCAGAGAAGCTTAAATTCTCTGCGGCTTACTTTTTAAAAATTATTCTATTCTATATTCTGATTAATCATTTTCAACAACTATTTGATCAGTATCAACTTCGGGAATCCCTTTTTCTTTTGCTTCCAGTTCAGCAAGCAGTTCTTCCACTTCTTCTTTATTAAAAGTATAAGTGTTATTACAGAAATGACAGCGAACTTCGATTTCTCCTTCTTCAGCCAGAGTCTCTTCTATATCCTCTCTGCCAAGTCCGGCTATTAATTCATAACTTCTTTCTCTACTGCAGCGGCATTTGAACTTAACATCTTTGCGGGCCATAATTCTATAATCCATATCTCCCAGCAGTTCCTCTAATAATTCTTCCGGAGTCATTCCAGCCTCAATTAATTTACTGACTGAACTTACCTTTGCCAGATTATCTTCCAGCATCTGAATAGTCTCTTCAGAAGCATCAGGAAGTAATTGGATAATAAATCCTCCAGCTGCTTTAACACTGAGATCTGTGTCTACTAAAACCCCCAGACCTACAGCTGATGGAACCTGTTCAGAGGCAGTAAAATAATAAGTTAAATCTTCCCCAATTTCTCCCGAAACTAGCGGCACACTACCTGTATAAGGCTCTTTCATTCTCATAATTTTGGTTAAAGAAAGTTCTCCTGCCCCAACAGCCTTTGCCACATCAAGCTTACCTGTATCAGTTTGATATAAATCTAAGTTTGGATTTTCAATATAACCTCTTACTTCACCCTCCTGATTGGCATCAGCTACAATTTTACCGGCAGGTCCAGTACCTTCAATTTTTAGAACAATTTCATCTCCAGACTTAACTAATGAGCCAGTTAATAAGGCACCAGTAATAACCCTACCTAAAGCTGCAGTTGCTACAGGGGTAGTCTGGTGTCTCTCCTGTGCTTCTCTCACAACATTAGTAGATTTAACTGCCAGAGCTCTTATTTCCTTATTGGTTGTTATTGCACGAATTAAATAATCATCCATATATAATCTCCTCCAGATTGATTAGCTACAAATCAAATTATAATTTTAATTATCCATACATTATTTTATTAAATTCAGCTCTAATGTCAAATTATTTTATTCTAACTTAATTATACAAAGTTCTCATTTTAATTTTCAGTAAGTATAAAGAAATTATTAAAAACCCCCAAATACCTAACTTCACTCTCGGATTTCTGTAGAGTGAAAATACTAAAAAAGACATAATCATCAACCTCGGTCTGCAACTCAAGCATTGGTGCTGCAACTGCACCTCCAAAAATTCTTTCAATATCATTGTCTGCCTGCGAACGAATCTCTGCAACACCCCAGTTGATAAATTCTTCCCGAGAAGGATTCGTAACCGCTGCACCGACTAACAAAACCAGAATAATTACTAAGCTTATTAAAAAATTTTTCATTTAATCACCCTCTTTTCTTTTTAGTTGGTAAATATCAGAATCTACTTTCTCTGCTTTAATCACAAAATTGAATTTATTTATTTTTAGACAGTACTCAAAATCTTCAGCCGGCATTTCTGATTGAGTCTCTTCTACAAAAAATCTATCTCCGGCAGGACTCCTTAATCTCTTTTTAATTTCAGCCTTAGAAAAAGTTTTTTTGTTTTCTAAAATTCTTGTTAATTGATCGATATAAAGATTATCCTCAGCTGCCTCTGTGACTCCGTTATTGCCCATTGCTACCAGAGAGACCAGTTGAGGATCCTTGCTTTTAATATAATCAGCCACCGCAGTAATATTTACAAAACTACCTGTAATAATTTCAGCTGCATTTTGGGCTGCAATGATTCCTTTAGTACCGGCACTGGTACTTAAAATTATATTTCTATCCGCAAAATTATGACAGGAGATGAAGTATGGAGAATTATTAAAGTCAAATTCTGAAATTTTAATTCCCCTTCTCTCTCCAATCAATACTGAATTTTTTAATTTCTTTTTTAATTGTTTTGCTGTCTTAATTTTACTAACTATAAAAATATTTTCTGCTTGATTTGCAAAAAGATAGGCGGCAGTTGTATAGGCTCTGAAAACATCAATGATTACTGTTAAGCCTTCTGCTTCTGCAGCTCCCTCTAAAAATTTTAGTTTTTTTATTTCCATCTTTCCACTTCCCTAACTTCCAAATTTTATGGCTTAATATTTTTTTAAACACCAGAGAAATTTAATATCTGGCTGAGGCCAGACTCCTATTTAAAAGATCTTCAATTTTTTCTATTTCCTGATTTTTAAGAAAAGATCTAAAGGCTGAACTTTCATTTAGTAATTTCTTTAAATTTTGCCTGCTTAAATTAGCTTTTCCCTGATCTCTGGAACCATCTTTTGTAATTAAAAGTTCCTGATAACTGATATATTCAAAGCTAATTATTCCCTTAGCCCGAATAAACTCTAAAGCTCTCTTAACAGCTATCTCCTCTGCTGAAAGGGCCAGTGCAGCCCGCTCCAGATTAAAAATTCCGTTCTCCTGCTTCAGGCTGAATTTAAGCAGCGAAAGTAATTTTTGGATGAATTTATTAAAAACTAAACTCTCTTCTCTGCTCTTAACTAAAATTAATTTTTGACAGTTACTTAAAAGTATAATTTCTTTTAAGACAGGTAGTGAAGGAGGAATGGTGAGCAAAACTAATTTATCAGCCTTTTTAAAATAATTTCGATTTATTAAGGGATAAAGTTGATATTCCTGCAGACCCTCAGCAAAGTAAACCGTGTTTTCTGCACCAGCTTCAAGTTCTGAAATTTTTTTCTGGCGCCAGTCAATTACTTTAAGCAGTCTTTTTTCATTTTTTCCTTTTTTAACTTTTTTAGCGACATCTTTTAGTGGTGCAAGTGCTTTTATTTCAAGCTGCAGGCTTTTATTACCCTGATAAATATTCTCAGTTAATCTGCAGGCAGTCTGCTGCAAAAAGTTGCTTTCCAGTTCTCCCGCCCACCACCAGAGTGCTGTGATTTTTTTATCCTGATCACCGAAAATAAGTTTTTTATGTTTACCAGCCGATATTTCACGACTGCTTAAGACTTTGCTTTCCAGATAAAAAAGAGGCTCTGGATTGGCTTCGCCAAAGGGAGCAAAAAGTCGCAGTCCCTGATAAAAATCATCATTTATTTCTTCCAGCTTCAGATTCAAATCTGTCTCAATTTTTAGCTCAGAATCAATCTCTGTTAATTTTTGATCAATCAGACGCTGCAGTCTTAAACGGAATTTTTCCAATCTGTCTTTCTTTAATGAGAAACCCGCTGCTGCTGCATGACCCCCGTGTTTTTCTAAAAGATCAGAACACTTCCCGATCAAATTATTAATATTTACGCCTTCAATCGAGCGGGCAGAGCCGGTTATCAATTCACTCTGCTGATTTGAAGTCATTAAAACTGCCGGTACCTGATAGTTCTCAGTAATTCTTCCTGCTGCTATCCCAATAACTCCCTGATGCCAGCTGGAATCATAAGCAACAATTCCCTGCCGCTGGCCGCTTTCGATTTTCTTCTCTGCTTCCAGATAAATTTTCTGGCTTATTTCTTTTCGATGCTGGTTAATTTGATATAATTCCGCGGCCAGTCCGGCTGCCTGCTTTTTATCATCTGCCAGAAGTAATTTTAATCCCTTTTCAGCACTGTCAATTCTACCAGCTGAATTTAACAAGGGTCCAATCTGAAATCCCAGAGTCTTTTCATTTATCGTTAGAGGATTTATATCAAGTTCATTGTAAAGAGCCTTAAGCCCAATTCTATCTGTATTTTTCAATCTTTTTAGACCGGTTTTAAATAAGTAACGATTTTCTCCTTTTAGGGGAACTACATCAGCTATAATGGCAAGTAATAATAAATCCAAATAATCTTTCTCAGCTCCATTCATCTCAAGCCGCTCATAAATTGCTTTTATTAAAAAATAGGCCATCCCCGCTCCTGGCAGCCAGTATCCCTGATGATCTTCAGGCAGCAGCCGGGGGGAAATTACATAATCTGCTGGAGGTAATTCATCAGGCAGATCATGATGATCAGTGACGACAAAATCCATTCCGAGTTCTCTGGCAAATTTCACTTCCTCATAATTACTGATACCACAATCACAGCTGATAACCAGATCAATTTGATCCTGGTATGAAGCCAGTACTTCTTTATTGAGACCATAACCCTCTTTAAAACGATCAGGGATGTGATAGCTTATCTGATCAGAAAGGCGGCTTAGCGCTCCAACTAGAATTGAAGTAGAAGTTATTCCATCAACATCATAGTCCCCATAAATTAAAATTTTATTATTTGCTTTAATATGTTCTATAATAAAATCTGCAATTTCCATAATCTGAGGAAAGTCTCTTAATTCAAGCTGGGAATAAGCAGCTGGTTCTATAAATTCTATTAACTCAGCCTTTGAATTCAGCCCCCGCTTCTGAGCCAGTCGGGCAAGCTGTTTATTTTCAAGATATTCAACTAATTCCTCAGCTGGTTCAAATACTTCTGCTTTTTTAATCTGCATAGCTCAAATCCACTCACTCTCTATATTTAAATACTATATCTGAATTTAGATAGCGCAAATATCTTTTTTTCTTTTCTTTTAATTCACGGCTGCCGAAAAAGAATATTGAAAAGGCTTCCCAGAGAAAAACCCAGCCTCCTACAAATAGTCCTTCCATCAGCAGGGAAATCAGAAGTGACAGGTCTTTATTTTCTGGAATTAAATAGGCTGTAATTAAAAATAAAAGGCCCATTACAATATAGGTCATAATTTTTTTGTTATTATTTTTTAAATCCTGATCAATAAAAAATAAATTCATTCTAAAATTATTTTTTATTGTCGCTCTGGAGTCTGCCTCTACTCCCTCGTCCTGTTTGTCTTCTGGCAGATAAAAGCAGAGCTCCACTTTTTCCTTTAAGGGCAGCTCATAGCTTGCTCTTTCTAAAAAATGACTCAATTCTGGATCAAGCTCTTTTCGATCAAGAGCTGAGCCATCCCAGCTGTTAAACAGATCATCATAATTATCTAAATTAAGTTCAACCAGATATGCATTGTTGTGTTGATTGGTGTGATAAATGTAGCGGAGCTGATACTCATCTTCGTATTCAAACATAATTTAAGAATAAATTTTTAATTTATTCTCCAGAAACTCACCTCGTTTTATTTATTAAAATCTAATGCAGGAATCTAATTAAATCTAATTTCGCTTAAAATTCTATTTCTTCAACCGCTTCCCAGTCAAGATTCAAATCTAAATCATCTTCTATAACTTCTCTGGCTTCCGTTTTTTTATCTCTGCAGATTGGCCTGTACTCACAAAATCTGCATTTATTTAAATCATCTGTAAGGGGAAAATCTTTTTCATTTAAAATTTCAGTGATCAGCTGCTTAAAATATTCTCTATCCTGCTCAAAATCCGCTGAAGTATAATTGATTCTCACCCGCTGATCTGGATAACGGGGGTTCCAGTAAATAAGTTCCGGCATTTCTTTGAGATTATAATCGTCAGCAAAATAATCATAACCAGCTTCATATAAAAGATATAAATAAAAACGGCTCTGCATTGAGCTTTCAACATCTTTTTGATAAAGGCTTTTTTTATCTGTTTTCCAATCATAGATTATAAATTTTTTCGCTTCTGAATTATATTTTAATAGATCATATTTAGCCAGAAGTTTTAAATTATCCTGCCTGTAGCGAAGTTCCTGCTCTGCAGCTACTACATTCTCTGCTGGCGAAAATGATTTTAACCTATTGAACCAGGCGGCCAGCAAATCAGCTGAATCAAGTACGGTTTCCCCCAGGCTCTGACTGTAATATCTTTCTGCCAGCAGGTGAAACTGTCTTCCCTGTTTTAAATCATTTTTTACCTCTTCTTTCATTCCCCATTCAGCCGGCCAGTAAAGACCATCCAGATAGCGGTAGCGAAAACGACGACGGCAGTTATTAAAGATAGAGAGGGCCGATTGAGAAAAATATAAATCTTTTAAGCTGTTTACTCCCATCTAATCTGCCTCCTCTGCCTGATATTTCTTTACTATCTCCTTGATAAAATTATCTAAAGAGATAAACATAAAAGCAGGATCTTTATCCCATTTGCCCTTTTTTTGATGGGTGCTCAAAAACAAGTTTTTCCGGGCCCGGGTAATTCCAACATAGAGCAAACGCACTCTTTCTGCAATTAACTCCTGCCGGGCCTTATAATCAGCATTTCTTTCCTTTTTTTCATTTAAAATATATTCTAATTCTGCTCTTGCCGAAGCTTTGGGGTTTTTTATTTCTTCATTCAAATAAAACTTTTCACCCATAAAATAATCATCATTATCATGCTGAAAATGGCTTGAAGTTAAACTACCAATAAAAACTGTATCCCACTCCATACCCTTAGCTTTGTGAAGGGTGGAAAGTGTTACCTGATCAGGTTTGGCCTCAAAGCCTTCCATTTCAGTTAAAGTTTCAGCAAACTGCCGCAGCCGATCTCTAATTTCAGGCAGCTCTGCTGTTAATTGGTCCAGCCTCCAGGCTGGATTTTCATTTAAAAGTCTGCCAAATTCTAATGCCAGGTTTTGGGCCAGCGCCAGTTTTTTTCCGGTCAATTCAATTCTTTCAGCCAGAAATAAAATAAGTTCATCAGGCGGCAGATCCATTGAAGCCTCAAGCCATCCCTGAGTTCGAGTCAGGGCTTTAAAAAAGTCATCAAATTTATCTCTTTTTCTAAATTCAGACTCAAAATTATCACGATTTAAACCCGAGAGAGGGAATATCAACTCCTGATTCTCTCTTTCTGCCAGTGCAGCTTCCAGCAGCTGATTTAATTTTGGCTTTTCTTTAGCAAAAACTTCAGCAAAAACAAGCTTTAAATTATCTGCAGAAGCAGGTGAAGTTAAAAACTTTAAAATAACTTCCAGTTCTGTTAAAAAGGCATCACTTGAACTGCTCCCGGCGAGCTGAAATTCTCCTCCAAGTTTCTTAATCTCTCCTGCTATTTCTTCCAGCTGCCAGCCGGTCGGCATCAGTACAGCTGTAGTGTTATTGTTATTTTCCCCTGCCTTACGCAGAGCCTGTCTGGCAATAAATTTCTTTTCTGTCTTCCAATCTTTAAAAGCTCTGCTTCCAATTCTATAACCTTCGGGGTCGGGGTTGGGAGCCGGGTCATCCTTAACAGTCGGCTGAATATATTTTTTTTCCAGAGGCTCAATTTCTCTTTCAGCAAATTCTTTTTGGCTCCAGTCAACCAGATAATTTGCCAGGTCTATAATATCCTGACTGCTTCGGCTGGAAACCGCCATAGTCTCTACATCAACATCTTCTCTTTTACAGTAGCTGCGAAAAATATCAGGATCTGAAAGAGTAAAAGTACCTGTAATCGCCTGATTGCTGTCTCCAACTCTTACTAAATTATTGTTTTCCCCAGCCAGCAGATAAAGCATCTCTTCCTGAGCCTGATTGGAATCCTGAGCTTCATCTTCAAAAACAAATGCATACTGAGAAGCAATTCGTTCTGTAAACTCAGGATCTTCTTTCAGTAATTTCAAACTCTGCTGAACAAGATCATCAAAATCTAATAAACCAGCTTGAGCCATACGAAATTCATATTCGGCAAATATCTCTGCTGCAGGATATAAAATATTGGCTGATTTAAGATTTGAATATTTAACCATATTTTTAAGCTCGTCACCTTCCAGCAGCTTTAATTTGAAATAAGAAATCATAGACGCAACATAGGCTGGAAAATCATCTTCTTTCCATTTTTTTAAATATTTATCAAATTGATAGCTGTTTTTTTCTAAATTAAAAAACTGCTGCAGCAGCTCTCCATTTTCTCCGGCCCATTTGCGGCATAGATCTTTTATCCAGCGGTAGCGCCTTCCGGCTTCAATTAATTCAAATTCTTGATTGATCAGCCTGGCTTCTGGCTTTTCTTTAATAATCCCCAGCGCCAGAGAATGCAGGGTTTTAACACTATAACCCCGGCTGCGGGGAAGTCCTTTGCTGGCTAAAAAATCGCCAATTCTTCTGCGAAAATTTGCCACTGCTGAATTCATATAAGTTACAATTAATATTTTTTGGTTATTATTTAACTCAGAGGCAATCAATTCTGCTGCCAGATGAGCAAGAACTGTTGTCTTCCCTGCTCCTGGAACTGCAGGTACAGCAAGCTCTCCACCTCGATATTCTAGTACTTCTTTCTGTCCTGGTCTGGGTTTAAACTCCATTCTTACTCTCCTCTCACATCAAGCCAGCGATAAAGTGGTCCTTCCTGTTCTTTACCACTGCTGTTTAGAAAACTATCTGCTATATAAATTCCTTTTTTAACTTTATAAATTAAACTGATTAAAAAATCACTGAGCTGATTTAACCTTATCTTTTGATCTAGACTGTCATTCCAATTATCAATCTGCTGCCACTGTTCAGTATAAATATAGGGATTAACAAGTTCTTTAGCAATACTCTGCAGCCAGTCACTACTGGAAATATCAAGTAAAAATAGATAGTCAACTCCAGCCAGTTCAGGTGAAAATAAAAATTTATAGGGTGAAGCCAAAATAACTCCGGCTTCTTTTTCCTGACCTTTAAATAGAGTCTCTGCGGCCAGAGTTCCCTCATAAATCATCTTAATATAACGTTCACTTAGATCATTTTTATGCTGATGAAAATTTTCTACTGCCTGATGGAAACGGGCAACTGATTCGATCATCTGTCTGCAGGCAAAAATATCTTCCTGGGAAGGATCTAAAGGGGCCAGAACTTCACTAAAAACCAGCTGAAAAAAATCTTCAATTTCCAGCTCTTCCTCTTTTTTATCCTGCAGCCAGTCTTTTAGATAATCATACTTTTCAGCAGATTGGAAGTTTATCTTTTCTCTCAACCCACTCTGGTCAAGGTCTATCAATTTCATACCGGAAGCAGCAATTTCCTCAGCCAGAATATATGAACGCAGGGGATCCAATTCTAAAAGCAGCGACAGTGCCTGCTGCAGCGAAGAAACGCCAACTATATTAGTTCTCTCACAGTGAAATAAATATAAAATTAATAGAGCTCGTGCAAAAGGAATATCAATTAGTCGTTTAGAACGGTTAAAATTACTCAATCGATAACCATTTTTTTCTAAAATCTGCTGCAAACTAAAGCTCAGTACTTTGTCAATTTTAGGAGAAATAACCGCTATTTGATCAGCTTTGACTCCTTTTTTTAGAAGTGAAATAATCTTTTTCCCAACTTTAATCAGCATTTCACCTCTTAACTCACTATCAATTTCTTCCAAGAGGAGTGAAGACTGTACTAAATTGGACTTTCTTTCTTTAATTACTTTTTTTATTTCTGCAGCTAAATCACTGCTCGCTTCTGAGGCAGTGTAGTTTTTATTAATTTCAATTATTTCTGCTTCCGCTTTAAAAAAACGCTTTTTGGCCGCAGCAGGATTACCCCCAAAAAAACGATTAAAACCCCCACTCTCATTAAAAGTAAAGATACCTTTAATCTGAGATTCAATCAATGACTTTATCAATTCTTGCCCGGCTGGAATCATTTTTTCTAAATCATCTACCAATAAATAATTATATTGTTTTTTTAAATTACTGAGATAATCAGGATCAGCCAGCAGATATTTGTTAAACAAACTTACAGCTGCGGAATAATCAAAGAGCCGATAAGTAAGCGAAAAATTTCTAAAAGTCTTCATAATCTCTAAAGACTGTTCTGCATATTTTCTACGTTCTTCATCATTCTGAGTCCAACCTAGCATTCTCTGCTTAAGCTCCTTAAAACCAAGCATGTTGAAAGCAGCCAAATTCAAATTATCAATTAACTGAACTGCAATCTGAACAGGTCTGGCCTTAATACTCCGAAAATATGATCTATCTTTTCTATATTTTGCCACATAATTACTCATTAAAAAATGAGATGTTTCAATATTCATAAATGTTGGCTCTATCAGTTGATTGGAGCCACTGTATTTTCGCTCTACAGCAGGCCAGTTCTTATTTAACTGCTGATTGACAAAGCCAAAATAAGTATAGATATTTAAATTTCCCATCATTTCTATATCTAATTCTTCTCTAAACTGACTGACGGAACGGGCAGAATTTAAAAACAAGAGTATCTTTTCACTACCCTGTTCAGCTGCCAGCCTTTGGTAGTCAGTTTTCAGTTTTGAAGTTTTACCACTACCCGTATTGCCACTGTAAATACTGTACATCAGCCAGTCTCCTTTAGTTAAAATTATGAAAAAATTTTAAAATATAATTCAAAAAAGAACAACAAATTAGTTATTAATAAATCTCGATAAAAAACCAGATCATTAAAAAAATCTGCATCCCCAGTCGAGAAGCTGTACTGGCAACAAAAGCAAAGATGCTGCTTAAGGCAAGTTTAAAGGAATTCCCTTTATTTCTGCTCTGCCAGTATTCTGCGATAAATATTAAAAGAAATGGACCAATTATAAAACCCAGCGGTCCTAAAAATAAGGTCCCTAATATCATTCCTAAAACAGCAGCTATAATTGTCCTGTTGGTACCACCCTGGCGTTTAATAAAATAAGCATTAGCCAGATAATCTGCCAGAAAAATAATGACTGTAATCAACACTGCACCGGTCCAAAAATAGGGTGAGTAGCTGATATCAGTTTTAATTATTCTGTATAAGATAACTGCAGCCCAGAAAAAAACAGAATCAGGCAGTACCGGCAAAAAAATTGCCGCAATTTCCAGGGTAAATAATATTAAAATCATAAGTAATAAAAAAATTTCCAACCCGATCACTCCCAGGCAACGAATTGCTCAAATTTTTAAAAAAATAATAAATCATTTAATCTACTTCTAAAGTCTAAGCTAAATTTTATTATAACACAAAAAACAAAGAGCAAGCAAAAAACCCTGTCATCTAAACAGGGTTTACTAGCTCTTAAATATTTTTTTTGAATAAATAAACTGTGAACTTTTTACTTTATTCCGCTAAATAACAGTTGCTTTTAAAAATTTTATTAAATTAGCAATATCAATAAATTATGCGTTGTCAGAAACCACTTTCAATACTTCATCAATATCAGGAAGTTCCGGTATATCATATTCTTTTACCCAGAGAATTTCTCCCTGATCATTAACTAAAATATTAACTCTACCTGAAATTCCTTTTTCTCTGATGAAAATTCCCAGTTTAGAAGCAAATTCACCATGAGGCCAGAAGTCAGATAAAAGTCTTAAATTTTCAAGTCCAATATCCTCTGCCCAGGCACGTTTGGAAGGAACAGGGTCAACACTAATTCCTAACGGAACTGTATTATTTTTTTCAAATTGATCATAATTCTCTTCTAGAGCCTGCATTTGATTACGGCAGACACTTGTCCAGGCAAGTGGATGGAAAGAAAGCAATACATTTTTACCCTTGAATTTTTCTAAAGTAATTTCTTCTTCCTGATGATCACTTAACTTAAATTCTGGAATTTTTTCACCTTTTGTTAATTTCATTTGAAATACCTCCTGTTAAATATATTTAAACCTGAGTTATTAACTTGTGTTAATTGTAACTCTCTTAAGATTTAATATCAAGTGAAAATTTAACAATTTCCATAATTATTTGCTTTTGTATTTACAAAAATTGTGATATAATGTTTTATGATATTAACTGGCTGTGGCGCAGCTTGGTAGCGCGCTTCGTTCGGGACGAAGAGGTCCGGGGTTCAAATCCCCGCAGCCAGACCATTTATTTATAAACTAAAAGGCAGTAAAGCTCATCCAGGAGATTGAGCTTACTGCCTTTATTATTATTATTTAATTAATACAAACTTTTTAGCTATTCTTTTCCAACTTCTTCATAATTGAACGAGCAATTACAAGTCCCGAAACAGAAGCCTGCATCAGCCCTCGGGTTATACCGGCACCATCCCCACCAAAGAATAGATTTTCAACCTTACTTTCCAGATTATCTTTAACATCTAATCTGGAAGAATAAAACTTAACCTCTACTCCATAAAGCAGGGTATCACGTCCATAAATTCCTGGTGTAATTTCATCAAGCGCCTTTAACATTTCAATAATTCCTGTCAGGTGTCTGTGAGGAAGTACCAGAGATAAATCTCCAGGAGTTGCATCTTTTAAAGTCGGTTCAGTTACAGATCGTTTCAATCTTTCTTCAGTAGTTCTTCTACCTTCCAGCAGATCACCCAGCCTCTGAACCAGAACTCCTCCTGCAAGCATATTAGCCAGTTTGGCAATGTCTTTACCATAAGTAATTGGCTCATGGAAAGGTTCTGTAAAAGTTTTGCTTACCAGTAGAGCAAAATTAGTATTATGAGTTTTAAGATCAGAATGGCTGTGGCCATTAACTGTAATTAAACCCTGATTATTTTCACTAACTACCTCACCATAAGGAGACATACAGAAAGTTCTCACCTTATCTTCAAAGGTAGGAGTATGATATATCAATTTAGATTCATATAAATTATCAGTCATATATTCTGTTACTGCTGCTGGGCATTCTACTCGAACTCCAATATCAACAGGGTTAATTGCCGTCTCAATGTCAAGTTTTTTAGCCTCATTAGTTAACCATTCAGCGTTTTCCCTACCCGCTGCTGCCATCACAAAGTCAGCAGTTATTTTTTCGCCTTCAGCTGTTTTAACAGCCTCAATTTTATTGTTTTTTACTATAAAACGCTTTACATTAACTCCAAACCTTATTTCTACACCCTGTTCTTCTAAATAATCCTGCATATTCTGTAAAACAACCTGACTGTATCCTGTTCCCAGATGCCGTAAACTGGCAGGTATAAACTTAAGTTCTGCTCTGACAGCCTTTTTCCTAATCTCATCTTGTTTATCATCTGCTACTCCAAAAATACGATCAGGCGCACCAAATTCCATATAAATATCATCTGCATAGGAAATATTATCTATTAATCGCTGTCTTCCTATGTAATTTTCTAAATTTCCACCAATATCAGGAGAAAGAGAAAGTTTACCATCACTATAAGCTCCTGCTCCACCCCAGCCCGATACTATTGCACAGCTTGGACAGTTAACACAGCCCATCCCAGGATTTTCTTTCATTGGACAGACTCTTTTTTCCAGATCAGTACCCTTTTCTAAAATCAGAATATCTAAATCTGCTTCTTTTTTCACAAATTCCATCGCAGTAAATATTCCAGTTGGTCCAGCTCCAATGATAATCACATCATAATCTTTTTTGCTCATTAATTTTTAAACCTCCAGGTTTTTTAATAAAGTCTAAATATTATTTTTTAGACAAACCAATATTATAGTTTCTAGACCAGAAGTTAAATTCCTGCTTTTAATTTTATTTTTTTCAAAATAAAAACCGACCTTAAAGAAATAGTTAAGGTCGGTAGTTAAATTTCTCATTTTATTTTTAAATTAACTCTGCAAGATTTTAAATTAAAATCCAATCAAAGTTGAAATACCAAACTTAACACCTTTGGCACTGTCACTAAGTGCTAATAAATCAGCAATACCTAAATTAACCTTAACATTGTTGCTGATATTAATTCCCATTCCAGCAGCAACTTCAATATCCTCTCTTAAAGAAGAATAATTAACTCCCAGACGCAGGGGAATAAATTTATTCTTTCTAAATTCACTACCAACTGCATAAATGTTATCATCCTGTCCACCATCATAGCTTACTCTTGAATAATCAGCATATAAAACAGTGTTTTGACTGAATTCTTTTTTCATTCCTAATCTATATACTCTTGGAAGTTGATAAGTGATTTTACCTTCTTCACCACTTAAATTATTTTCTGTTAAAGTATCATTTGGATTATTTTCTGTTGTAACTCCATATCCCGTACCATCAATAACAGAACTATCCGCAGATAATTCACCAATATTCATTGCACTGAAGGCAAAAGTATAATCATTGCTTGTTTTAATAGCTAAACCAAAATCAAAAGCATCACCTGTCGCCTCTCCATCTTTAGAATGGTTTTCATAAAATTCAGCATCTGAAGTACTATACTCTACATATGGGTCACCAGAATTTTCATTTACAGTCGCCTTAATTGTTCCGCCACCAGAAAATTTATAGATTTCTCCTTCTAGATAGTGATATGTAGCTCCAAAATATACAGACTCAATATTATGAGAATTATTTGACCAGTTTCTAAAAATCTGACGAGCATAGCTTAAAGAAACATCTGCTGTAGCAGCTGCTCCACCAGCACTGTCACCAAATTCAACAGTAACTGAACCTTTATCTTGTAGTGACTCAAGACTAATCTCAGGTGTATCACCTGTCAGAATCTCAGCTGCATCACTATCTGTTTTCAACATTCCTTCTGCTCTTCCATTGACTGCCAGAGCAAAATTCTTATAATAAAACTGAGTTCCAAAAGCACTTCTACCGGCCAAAATTAAATCTTCACCAGTTAACTTGCTCTCAATCTCATCTTTAGAAAATTCACTGTTCTCAAAAACATTATTCCAGATAGAAAAACCTAGATTTGCTTTTAAGGCAAAATTATTATCTCTTAAAGCCAGTCCAGCCGGATTAGAATAATAGGCTGCCTCACCTGTCATAGTAGAAAAGTTATCCCCCATCCCAATTGCTTCCGCATCAAGTGCGGCAGAGGCAGTTAATGCTGTCGAAAAAATAATTGTAATTGTTAATAGAAATAATAGTGTTTTTTTCATTTTCTTCCTCCTTGAATTTTTTATATTATCAAAGAAAAAAGCTCAAAATGAGCTTTTTTCTTAATAATCGTTAATTATTTGTTTAATTGTTTTCTTCCAGGCGACTCAAAATCAAATTATAACCATCTTCACCATATTCTAAGGAGCGTTTAACACGGCTAATAGTTGCTGTACTCACACCTGTTTCTGCAACTATATGATCATATGTATAACCTTCTTTAAGCATTCTAGCCACTTCCAGCCTCTGACCCAGAGCTTTTATCTCACCAATTGTTGCTATATCCTGAAAGAAATTATAGCATTCTTCTTTGCTTTCAAGCTTTAAAATGGCTTCAAACAGCTGCTCAGTAAATTTATCCTTTATATTTCTGGACAAAGTTTACACCTCTCTTCTGGACATTATTCCCATTCTATTGTTCCAGGTGGTTTTGAAGTAATGTCAAAAACAACTCGATTAACGTCTTCCACCTGATTAACTATTCGATTAGAAATTGACTGCAGCACTTCATAGGGCAGGCGAGCCCAATCTGCTGTCATAGCATCATCACTATTTACAGCTCTCAAAATAATCGGATAGCCATAAGTCCTTTCATCTCCCATAACTCCAACACTTCTCAGATCCGGTAAAACGGCAAATGACTGCCAGATGTCACGGTAAAGACCCGCTTCTTTTATTTCCTCCTGCACTATTGCATCAGCATCTCTTAAAACTTCTAACTTATCCCAGTCAACATCACCGATTATTCTGATTGCAAGTCCAGGACCCGGAAATGGCTGGCGCCAGACAATTTCTTCTGGCAAACCAAGTACCTCACCTATTTTTCTTACCTCATCTTTAAAAAGAAAATGCAGCGGCTCAACCAGTTCAAGATTCATTTCTTCTGGTAAGCCTCCAACATTATGGTGACTCTTAATTGTCGCTGCCTTATCTGTGCCTCCACTTTCTATGACATCTGAATAAATTGTACCCTGAACTAGATAACGAACATCTGATAATTTTTCAGCTTCTTCGTCGAAAACCTGGATAAACTCATCACCAATAATTTTTCTTTTTTCTTCCGGATCAGTTATCCCTTCTAATCGGCTCAGAAAACGATCTTTGGCATCTACATAAATTAAAGGAATATTAAACTCTTCCCCAAAAGTTCTCTTGACCTGTTCTGCCTCACCTTTGCGAAGTAAACCATGATCAACAAAAATACAGGTCAGCTGATCTCCTATTGCTTTATGAACAATAGCCGAAGCAACTGCAGAATCTACGCCTCCTGAAAGGCCACAGATAACTTTGCCTTTACCAACCTGATTTCTTATTCTTTCAACCTCTTCATTAATATAATCTGCCATATTCCAGTTCGCTCTGGCATCTACAATCCTAAATAAAAAATTATGAAGAATAGTTTTCCCCTGAATTGTATGATTAACTTCTGGGTGAAACTGGACTCCATAAAAATTTCTTTCAAAATCAGCCATAGCTGCTGTAGCTGTTAAATCAGTTTTAGCAATAACTTCAAATCCTGCTGGTACTTCCTTGACATGATCTCCATGGCTCATCCAGACTTGAGAGTGGTTTTCGAGTTCTTTAAATAATTTTTTTTCGGTATAAATTTCTAAATCAGCCTTACCATATTCACCATGCTCTGCTTTTTCTACATGACCACCATCTAAAAGCTGGGCCATCAACTGCATTCCATAACAAATACCTAAGATTGGAATCCCAAGTTCAAATACACCCTGATCAACCCCGGGTGCTCCAGGAGCTGTAACACTATCAGGACCCCCAGAAAAAATTATAGCTGCTGGATCAATTTGTTTGATTTCTTCCAGCTCAATATCATGCCCTCTAATTACAGAATAAACATTAAATTCTCTTACTCTTCTTGCAATCAGCTGACTGTACTGGCCGCCAAAATCAAGAATCAATATCTTATCGTAATCCATCTAATTCCCCTTCCGCTTTTATTTACTAAAGTATACAGTGGAATTAAGCCTTTTGTCAAGGAATAAGTCGCTGAGAAAAATATTTATTAAATTCAAATATTAAAACTCCCTCCTGTTAAAAGGAATTGAACAGGAAGGAGTTTTCTTTTATCTAATATCTAACCTTAAAATTAGAGTCTGTGATATTAATTAATCATTTTTTAATGCAGCCTGGGCCGCAGCCAATCGAGCTATTGGAACCCGATAAGGTGAACAGGATACATAGTTTAAGCCGGTTTTATGGCAGAACTCAATTGAAGAAGGTTCTCCACCATGTTCACCACAGATTCCAAGTTTCAGTTCTGGTTTTGTTTTACGTCCCAGCTCGGAAGCTTTTTCGACAAGTTGACCTACACCTTCCTGATCTAAGACCTGGAAAGGATCCTTGGCAAATATCTCTTGATCTAGATATTTACTAATAAACTTACCAGCATCATCACGAGAGAAACCATAAGTCATCTGAGTTAGGTCATTAGTACCAAAGGAGAAGAAATCAGCATGTTCTGCAACTTTATCTGCAGTTAAAGCTGCTCTTGGAATTTCAATCATAGTACCTACACTGTAATTGACTTTGACACTTGAATTTTCCAGAAGTTCTTCTGCAACTTCAACAGCATCTTCTCTTAATATTTCTAATTCTTTGGCTGTACCAACAAGAGGAATCATAATATCTGCTTTAACATCATAACCTTCCTCTTCTTTAACTTCCAGAGCGGCAGACATTATTGCTTTAACCTGCATTTTATAAATTTCAGGATAGGTAATACCAAGACGACAGCCGCGGTGACCGAGCATTGGGTTCATCTCTTCTAATTCACCAATGATTCGTTTTAACTCATCAACAGGTATACTAAGTTGTTCAGCAAGATTTTTAATATCTCTATCATTCTGAGGCAGGAATTCATGTAATGGGGGATCTAAAAGCCTTACTGTTACAGTCTTATCCTGCATAACTTTAAAGATTCCTTTAAAATCATCTTTTTGATAGGGGAACAGCTTATCCAGAGCTTTTTTACGTTTCTTTTTACTGTCAGCAACTATCATTTCTCGAACAGAAATGATCCTTTCACTATCAAAGAACATGTGCTCTGTACGACAGAGTCCAATACCTTCTGCCCCAAAATCAACAGCTACTTCTGCATCATGAGGAGTATCAGCATTAGTATAAACTCCCATCTCGCGATATTCATCAGACCATTCCATCAGCATTCTAAAATTATCTGTTAAATTAGCATCTGTAGTTTCAACAATTCCTGCATAAACTTCCCCAGTACTACCATTTAATGATATATAATCTCCTTCATTAAACACACGATCATCAACAAAAAACTGTCTGGAGCTTTCATCAACTTGAATATCTCCAGCACCAGCAACACAGCATTTTCCCATTCCACGTGCAACAACTGCCGCATGAGATGTCATACCACCACGTGATGTTAAAATACCATTGGACTTAACCATTCCTTCAATATCTTCTGGTGAAGTTTCTTTACGAACTAGAATTACATCCTCTCCATCTGCTGCTGCTTCTGCTGCATCTTCTGAGTTAAAGTAAACTTTACCTGTTGCTGCACCAGGAGATGCTGCCAATCCTTTTGCCAACAGATCTGCTTTTTCCAGCTCTTCTTCTTTAAAGTTTGGATGTAATAACTGGCTTATATCCTCGGGATCGATTCGCATTACAGCAGTTTCTTTATCAATTAAACCTTCTTCTTCCATGTCAACTGCAATATTGACTGCTGCATCTGCAGTTCTTTTACCGGTTCTGGTTTGAAGCAGGAATAAATCTCCTTCCTGAATTGTAAATTCAATATCCTGCATATCTTTATAGTGCTGCTCTAAAGTCTCAGTTACCTCAATAAATTCGTCATAAACATCAGGCATTAAATTATTAAGTTCACTGATATCTTTTGGAGTTCTGATACCTGCAACAACATCTTCCCCCTGTGCATTAAGCAGAAATTCGCCAAACACTTTGTTTTCTCCAGTTGCAGGGTTTCTAGTAAAAGCAACACCTGTACCAGAATTTTCACCTATGTTACCAAAAACCATAGTTTGCACATTTACTGCAGTACCTAAATCATGAGGTATATCATTATGATTTCTGTAAGAAATAGCACGGTTATTATTCCAGGAACTAAACACAGCTTTAACAGCCATTAATAGTTGTTCTTCTGGTTTTTGTGGGAATTCTATGTCTTTTCTATTTTTTATTAAAGCTTTAAAATCTTTTATTATATCTTTCAAATCATCAACAGTTAAATCAGTATCATTGTCATAGCCTTTTTTCTCTTTTTTTCTTTCTAGATAATTATCAAATTCATAACCAGGTATTCCCAGTACAACATTACCAAACATCTGAATTAAACGTCTGTAACTATCATAAGCAAAGCGAGGATTGGAGGTCTTTTTAGCAAGTCCTTCAACACTCTTATCATTTAAACCAAGATTTAAAATTGTGTCCATCATACCTGGCATAGAGATAACTGCTCCAGACCTAACAGAAACTAAGAGAGGATCATTTACATCACCGAAATCTTTACCAATTTTCTTTTCTAAGTCTTTTAAGTGTTCGAAAATACTTTCTTTGAGACTATCTTCCAACTTTTCACCAATTTCAATATAGTGAATACAGGCTTCTGTAGTGATTGTAAATCCTGGAGGCACTGGCAGACCAATTTTACTCATCTCAGCAAGATTGGCACCTTTACCACCCAACAGTGACTTCATTTCTTTTTTACCTTCTTCAAAGCCATATACATATTTCTTCAACAAAACCCCTCCTTTTGTTAGTTAAGATCATTTATGATATCAATGACTAAATTAGCAGCTTCTTCGACAGCCTTTTTAGTCATATCAATTACAGGACAACCAACTTTTCTCATTATCTTTTCAGCGTATTCCAACTCCTCGTAAATTTTTTCTATTGATACATAATCCACACTGTTATCAAGTCCTAAAACCCTTATTCTCTCTCTTCTTATTTCTATTAAATCTGAAGGATCAATCATCAATCCAATTATTTTTCTGCGTGGAACTTCAAACAATTCATCTGGTACTTTTGATCCCTTTACAAGTGGAATATTAACCACTTTATAGTTTTTATGAGCCAGATACATACTTAAGGGAGTTTTTGATGATCGTGAAACCCCAATTAAAACAATATCTGCTTTCAAAATACCCCGTGGATCTTTACCATCATCATATTTAACAGCAAATTCCACTGCTTCTACCCTTTTGAAATAATCCTCATCAAGTTTGCGAATAACACCTGATTCTCTCACCGGTTCTTGTCCCAAAAAGTCGGTAAAAGTATTCAAACAGGGAGCCATTACATCAATGTAAGGAACTTTTTTTTCTTCACATTTCTGTCGCAGATATTCAGATATCTCCTTATTAACGATGGTATAAACAAAGATTGAATTTTCGGAATTCAAGCTTTCTATAATACTATCAATTTTGGTTTTGCTTTCTACATAGGGATATTTCTTAATTTCATAATCTGAGTCTTTATACTGTTCTGCCGAAGCTCTTGCCACCTGTTCTGCAGTATCTCCTACTGAATCAGATAATACATAGACTAAGAAATTTTTTATCATATAATCACCTTATCCTACAGACTTTTTTACAATTATTATATATCTCTTTTTATATATCACCACCTGTATTTTATTTCTATTTTTTGCAAAATAACCCTTTACTTTTCGCAAAAAATTATGAAAATTTAAAATAAAGTATTTTAATTGGATGTTTTTCAGCAATATTATTTTGTTTATTCAGCATTAATTAAATTAGTTAATATTAAAA
Source organism: Halanaerobium kushneri (assembly GCF_900156285.1). Taxonomy (GTDB): domain Bacteria; phylum Bacillota; class Halanaerobiia; order Halanaerobiales; family Halanaerobiaceae; genus Halanaerobium; species Halanaerobium kushneri. Next base: position 58,777 of record NZ_FTNC01000009.1, on the reverse strand, counting down.
TAAAACTTTAATTTAAACTTTCATAGCTAAATTGTTTTCTCTTATAATATTTATTCTCTATTCGTCAAAAAAATCCTTTTTTAAAAGCAGAAAAATTTTCACTAACTCTTCTTTTTTAAGACGCATGGTCGAGTTAGTATTAGGACATCGAGTCCGTC
>NZ_FTNC01000009.1:0-58529 GCF_900156285.1 Halanaerobium kushneri | reverse complement strand
ATCGAGTCCGTCTCACTAACCTCCCTTTCTAAGACGCATTGTTAGGTTAGTATTAGGACATCGAGTCCGTCACACTTCTCTTCTTTTTTAAGACGGATGGTCGAGGCACAAATCTTGCTTTAATAAACAAATTGTTAGATTTGTGTTAGCACATTGAGTGCGTCATATTATTAGGACATCGAGTCTGCAAAGTAAAAAAAGGATGCAACCTCTAGTTAAAGAGGAAGCATCCTTGAATTTAAATATTAAGTTAATGAGTCTGAGTGGTTATCGGGCTTACATCATACCGCCCATGCCACCCATGCCACCCATGCCGCCCATTCCTCCGGGCATGCCACCGGGCATTCCGCCACCATTTCCGTCATCATCATCGTCGCTATTATCAGCAACTAGACATTCAGTGGTTAAAAGCATGGAAGCAGCACTTGCTGCATTTTGAAGAGCAGAACGTGTAACTTTAGCAGGATCAATGATACCAGCTTTAATCATATCTACATATTCGCCTTTCATGGCATCAAAGCCGATTCCTTCATCCTTTTCCTTAACTCTTTCTACAACTACAGATCCTTCGTGACCTGCATTATTAGCAATCTGCTTAATTGGAGCTTCTAGAGCTTTACGAACAATATCAACTCCAGTACCCTCGTCACCTTCTAAGTTTAAGCTTTCAAGGGCAGCCATTACCTTAAGGTAGGTTGTACCTCCACCAGCAACTAAACCTTCTTCTACAGCTGCTCTGGTAGCAGATAATGCATCCTCAATTCTATGCTGCTTTTCTTTAAGCTCGGTTTCGGTTGCTGCACCAACCTGAATTACTGCAACACCACCGGCTAATTTAGCTAATCTTTCCTGTAATTTTTCTCTATCAAAATCAGAAGTAGTAGTTTCAATCTGCTTTCTTAATTGAGAAATTCTATCCTGAATCTTTTCCTTGTCTCCGTTACCTTCGACAATTGTAGTATCATCTTTGGTAATTGTTACTTTATGTGCCTGACCTAAGTCATTAATGCTTGCATTTTCAAGCTTTAGACCAAGATCTTCAGTAATTAAAGTACCACCTGTTAGAACAGCAATATCTTCTAACATAGCTTTGCGGCGGTCACCAAATCCAGGTGCTTTTACAGCTACACAATTAAAGGTTCCACGAATTTTATTTACCACTAAAGTAGCAAGTGCTTCCCCTTCAACTTCTTCAGAAATAATCATTAAACTCTTGCCTGACTGAGCAACCTGCTCTAATAATGGTAAAATATCCTGAATACTGGAAATTTTCTTATCAGTAATTAAGATATATGGATCTTCTAAAGAGGCTTCCATTGTATCAGTATCAGTTACCATATAAGGAGATAAGTAACCACGATCAAATTGCATACCTTCTACAACATCTAAGGAAGTTCCCATACTTTTAGACTCTTCTACAGAGATAACTCCATCCTGTCCAACTTTTTCCATTGCCTCTGCAATTAAGTTACCAATCTCATCATCATTACCGGCAGAAATAGAAGCAATCTGGGATACAGCTTCTTTACCTTCTACAGGTCTGGCAACTGAAGCAATCTCATCAGTTAATTTTTCTACTGCTTTTTGAATACCTCTTTTGATCAGCATTGGATTTGCACCAGCAGCTACATTTTTAAATCCTTCTTTTAACATAGCTTCTGCTAATACTGTTGCAGTTGTTGTACCATCACCAGCAACATCATTAGTTTTAGTAGCTACTTCTTTTACTGCCTGAGCACCCATATTTTCATAACGATCTTTTAATTCAATTTCCTTGGCAATACTAACACCATCATTTGTGATAGTAGGAGAACCAAAGCTCTTTTCTAAAAGTACATTACGTCCTTTGGGTCCAAGTGTTACTTTAACTGCATTTGCTAAACGAGAAACTCCTGTTTCTAATTTGCGGCGTGCGTCTTCGCCGAATTTTAACTGTTTTGGCATCTAAATCCCTCCTGTATAATTAATCTGAGTTATTTTTGAAAGTAATTTTATAAATTATCAAATTGAATAGAGATAATTTTTAATTTAGTTAATAACTGCTAAAATATCTTCTATTGCAAGAATAATATATTCTTCACTATCAATTTCAACTTTTGTTCCAGCATATTTATCAAAAACTACTGTGTCACCAACAGCTACTTCTGCTTCTTCGCCTTCTGGTGCAATATTTTTACCTACAGCAACTATTTCACCCTGCTGTGGCTTTTCGTCTTTTTTGGCTGTATCAGGAAGTACAATTCCTCCCTTAGTTTTCTCTTCACCTTCATCTTTGACAAATTTTACTGCAACTCTGTTATCTAGTGGTTTAATACTCATTAAAAAATAACCCCCTTCTAATATTATATTCTTTTATAATAATTAGCACTCATTTGAGGTGAGTGCTAATAAGCACTGTAAATATAATATCTAAGACAGTTAGGAAAATCAAATCCTCTATTTGGTTTTAAAAGGTTAACAAAGCTCATTAATTGCAATTAAATCAAATTAAATCATTTATTCTCTGATTAACAAATATTTTATAAAGATGTCTTCATATCTTACATTATTTAAATTAAAACCACCTCTGCCCTAAATTTCTCTTCCAGCTGACTGTAATGGTTTCCCAGCAGGTCATTACCATAATAATCATAAATAATCTCCGGTAAAATGATTTTTTTGATCTTTTCTTCAATCAAATTGAGACTGCTAATTAAATCAGAATTAGTTAAAAGGCCGGCTGCAATAATTGAAGCTCCAAAAAAACAATTTTTTACTTTTAGTAATTTTAAATTTTTATTATCTATTAAATATTTCTTAATTAAACTAAATATGAGATTATAACCCGCCTCTGAAGCTAAAATCACTGTGATTCCATTTTGGTTTTTTGAACTTTCAGCTGCATAAGCTTCTAAACTTTTCTTTTCTTTTCTACTCAAATCATAAGACATGATTAATCCAGAATCTTCGTTTTTCTTTTTTTTAAGAATTATTTTTTTAGTTTTTTGATCACGTTTGAATATTATTTCAGGATTACTGGCAGTTTTAATTTGATAAAAAGCATCAACTCTGCTTTCAACAGTATTTTGATTTATTTTTTTTATTATATCGCCCGGCTGTAAATCTACTTTTGCAGGAGAATCTTTTATAATATCATTTATTTCAGCTTTAAAATCATTCAATAGCTGAGGCTCAACAAGAATTGGGTATGAATATTCATTTTTGATTGAGTTAATGAACTGATTTAATTGCTGATAATCATCTGTAGCAGAAATAATCTCAGAATCTGCATAATTACTAAAACCAGCCATAAACACTCGCAAAGTCCGTGGTTGGTATTTTTCCAAAAAATCAAAGCTTCTTTTTAAATAATCAAAACCTTTAAGATGGTGCATGGAAACAATACTTGCAGAAAAATTAAACTCCATTCTTTTTAGTTCAGGAATAATTTTAAAAACATTATTTGGACGCGAATCATTCATTAAAAAAACCCGTTCCTCAGGAGCGGGACCATTTAGCGAGATATTTAATTCCAATGGTTCTAAATTCTTTAGGTATTCTAATCTCTCAAGCTCTAGAAATGAAGCACTAGTTGTAATTTTAATTTCAATCTCTGGCCATCGCTGACGCAGATATTCTAAGATTTGATATATTTCTGGATAAACAAAAGGTTCACCTTCGATAATTTTACTGGCTGACTCACCAATAAAAACTGGTTTCTCCGGATTCAAAAATTCAATCATATTTTTGATTAGTGCTTTATCCAGATGTCCAAAGCTATAAGTTTCAACCTGGGGGGGATTGTTTTTATGACTGCAAAAAATACAGTTCAATTTGCAGATAGATGTTATAGGAAGAATATTATCTTCTTTTACTGTTTTATATAAAATTTCTTCTTTAGATCTTTTTTTCATTTAATCACCTACAATTTTAAAGAGGGATCAGCACTAATACTTAAAGGTGCAAAATCACGCTCAAGATACTGATAATATGCCACTGCACCAATCATAGCTGCATTATCAGTACATAATTCTAAAGGAGGATAGTAAAGTTTTAAATTATGTTCCTCTAATTTTTCCTCAATATAACTTCTAAGCCTCTGATTTGCGGCAACTCCACCTGATAAAACAACACTCTCTACATCATATTTCTCTACCGCCTGCAGTAAATTTGCGGTTAAACTGTCTACTACTGCTTTTTGAAAGCTGGCTGCTAAATCATTTATTTTTAGCTCATTGCCCCGCTGTTCTTCATTATTAACATAATTCATTACCGCAGTTTTTAAACCACTAAAACTGAAATTATAACTGTCTCCTAAATCAGCTCTTGGAAAATCAACTGCCATCTCATTTCCAGCTCGAGCTGCTTTTTCTATTGCCGGTCCTCCGGGATAACCCAGACCGAGAAATCGGGAGATTTTATCAAAGGCTTCTCCTGCGGCATCATCAACAGTTCTCCCAAGAATTTTATAACCTCTTAAATCCTCAAAATATAACAGATCTGTATGTCCACCAGAAATAGTAAGACACAAAAGTGGTTTTTTTATTTCTGGATTGGCGATAAAATTAGCATAAATATGTCCAGCAATATGATTAACCCCTATTAAAGGGATATTTAAAGCCAGGGAAATTGTCTTGGCAGCAGTCAGAGTAACTAAAAGCCCTCCAACTAGACCTGGACCAGAAGTAGATGCTACTGCATCTAAATCTTCAAAATCAATTCCTGCTTCTGCTAATGCCTGATCAATTACAGGCAGCAGCAACTCAAGATGTTTACGGGAGGCAATTTCCGGTACAACCCCCCCAAATTTTTTATGAAGATCAACCTGAGAAGAAACAACATTTGCCAAAACTTTCAGTCCATTTTTATTTACTGCTGCCGCTGTCTCATCACAGGAACTCTCAAGAGCAAGTATATAAATGTCTTCACTTTCATCTTTTAATTTATCTCTAAACTTCAACTTTCCCACTCCCATATTAATTATTTCCATATTTCTGCTGCCAGTTAATTTCTGCCTGTGGTTTTTTTAAATAAGCGGGTTTAAGCTGATAAATATCATCTCTCTGTCCCGTCTTAAAATAATTTTCTCCCAACCTTGCTAAAACTGCAGCCCTTGGTAGATCAGATTCAGCCTCAGCAAGTCTGGTTGAAAATGCATTGGCTTCTAAAACTCGCCTAACTTCTTTCTTCTTTTCGCCAATTAATGTAATTTCTTTTTCTTTATAATTACTAAGTAATTCTGGTAATTCGGCAATACTGATAGCTGTAGGTTGATAAATTTCTTTTAAAAAATTGTCGTTTGCAGTCCGTAAATTTTGATAAAAAGAACAATAAACTCTTTTTCTTCGGGCATCAATTAGAGGTAATAAATAAGGTTCAGCTATTCCGGCTGCCATGATTTCAAGAGTCGATATACCTTTTACAGGTATAGAAAATATTCTTCCCAGTAATTTTGCTGTAGTAATACCTATTCTAAGACCTGTAAAAGAACCAGGACCTGTTGCTACAGCAACCCCGTTAAGTTCCCGGGGCTGAATTCCCAAGAGCTCAAAAATCTGTTCTATCAAAGGTAGCAATTTTTCGCTGTGCTGCCTCTTTAAACTTAAATTATATTCTCCTCTGAGCTGCCCAGATTCCATTAGAGCAAGTCCCAAATTATCTGTTGAAGTATCAATTGCCAGAGTTAACATTTTTGATTCAACCTTTCTATTAATAAACTACTTCGTTTTCCTTCAGCATAAACAGTAATCTTTCGCTTTTGAGCAGATATTTTTTCTATATTTATAAAAAGAAAGTCAGCCGGCAGCAGTGGAAGTGCAAGTTCCGGCCATTCAATAAAAATTAAAGCTTCTCTAGTTAAATAGTCTTCAAATCCAATTTCTAAAAGCTCTTCTGTTCTATCAAGGCGATAAAGATCCATATGAATAATCTCCTGCTCACCGGAATATTCCTGAATCAGATTAAAAGTTGGGCTTGTTACATTCCCCTGATAACCAGAAGCAGCTGCTGCTGCTTTAATAATTAAAGTCTTACCGGTACCAAGCTCACCTTTAAGTAAAATTAGGGCAGGCACCTCAAGAAATTGGGCCAGGTCCCGGCCAAATTTTGCAGTTTCTGCTGGTGAATTGGTAATAATTGAATAACTACTATTATCCATTTATTTTCCCAGCTCCTCTGAACGCTCTGCTGCTGTTTTAACAGCCTGAACTACAGAAGATCTAAATCCCTGTTCTTCCAGGGTGGCTACTCCAGTAATTGTAGTACCTGCAGGAGAACAGACCATATCTTTAAGTTCAGCAGGATGTTTACCTGAACTTAATACCATTTCTGCCCCTCCCTTAACCGTCTGAGCTGCAAGTTTAAGGGCCTTTTTCCGATCAAGACCTTTTAAAACCCCTGCATCAGACAGTGCCTCTATAAAAATATAGACAAATGCCGGTCCACTACCACTTAGACCGGTAACTGCATCCATTTCACTTTCCTTAACCTTAACTGTTTTCCCCAGAGAGTTAAATATTTGATCTACAAATGCTTTTTCGTCTGCTTCCACAGCTGGACTGTAGTAAATTGCACTCATTCCTGCAGCAACTAAAGCTGGAGTATTTGGCATTACCCGTACAATTTTAGCTCTGGAACCAAAATATTTTGCTAACAGTTCTGTTTTTACTCCAGCTGCAATTGAAATAACAACCTTGGCTGCCGCCACTTTTTTGATATCTTCCAGAACTAAATTAATGATCTGAGGTTTTACTGCCAGAATAATATAGTCAGCTTCTTGAGCAGCAAGACAGTTATCAGCGGTAACAGTTACACTGGCATATTCATCTGTATTTTCAAAATCCGGATCAGCAAATTTTTTATCTGCTGCTATAATATTTTCAGGTTTTATCAGCTTCTGTTTTAAAATTCCATTTAAAATAGCCTTACCCATATTCCCCAGACCAATAATTGCTAATTTCATTTATAAGTCCTCCCCCAGCTTACTCTCTAATCTGTCCACTTCCCATAATAATATACTTAGTAGTTGTTAATTCTTTCAGGCCCATTGGTCCTCTTGCATGCAGTTTTTGAGTACTAATTCCTGTTTCAGCCCCCAGCCCAAATTGACCACCATCAGTAAAGCGAGTTGAGGCATTTACATAAACTGCCGCTGCATCAATATCATCTAAAAATGCTCTGGCTGTAGTATAATTTTCTGTAACTATTGCTTCCGAATGTTTGGTTCCGTACTGGTAAATGTGTTCCACAGCTTCCTCATAATCTGCTACAACTTTAACTGACATTATATAGTCTAAAAACTCGGTCGCATAATCTTCTTCAGTAGCCGGTGTAACACCAGGAACAATTTTTTGAGTCTGCTCACATCCTCTTAATTCTACATCACTTTCAGCAAAGATCCGGGCCATCTCTGGTAAAAATTCCTCTGCAACTTTTTGGTCAACCAGCAAACTTTCTGCTGCATTACAAACAGCAGGCCTGGAATATTTAGCATTAAAAACAATTTTTTTAGCCTTGGTTAAATCCGCATCTTTATTTACATAAACATGGCAGTTACCTACCCCTGTTTCGATTACAGGCACCTTAGATTCGTTAACAACCTTTTGAATTAATCCAGCTCCTCCACGGGGAATTAAAACATCTAAATAATCATTTAGGGTAAATAGAATATCTACTGCTTTCCGATCTGTAGTTGATATCAGCTGAACAGCTTCTTTAGGCAGGGCAGCTTCCCTTAAACCATCCTGAATAATGTTAGTTAAGATTTGGTTGGAATTAAAGGCATTTGAACCCCCACGTAAAATAACCGTATTTCCTGACTTTAGACAAAGACCGGCTACATCGACTGTAACATTTGGTCTTGCCTCATAAATAATACCAATCACACCTAGGGGGACCCTAATTTTACCTATTTGCAGTCCGTTTGGTCTTTTCCACATACCGGGAACTTCTCCAATTGGATCTTCCTGAGCAGCTACTTCTCTTAACCCCTGGGCCATCCCTTTAATTCTTGCTTCTGTTAACTTAAGTCGATCAAGTAAAGCTCTACTTAAACCATTCTCTCTACCCTTTTGCATATCTTTTTCATTGATTTCTAAAATCTCAGCCTGTCTCTCCAGCAGCTTATCAGCAATCATCTGTAAAGCCTTATTTTTCTCGCTGCTTCCTGCCTGAGCCAGCTTTCTGGCTGCTTTTTTTGCGGAATCTGCCTGTGAAATTAATTCTTCTCTAATACTCATTTTTATCTCCTCCTATAACCATGTTGTCCCTATGAATAACCTCACTTTTATTAAAATATCCAAGAATTTTTTCTATTTCATTTGAATGGGAACCTTTAATTCTTTTAATTTCATCAGAATTATAGTTAACAATACCTTTTCCAATTGCCCGGTTTCCGTCACTGATAGTTACTGGATCACCACTATTAAACTCCCCCTCAACTTCAATAATCCCACCCGGAAGTAAACTTTTGCCTCTTTTGACCAGAGCTTCTGCTGCTCCACGATCAACCACAATTTTCCCAAGAGGTGGTAAATTAAAATTTAACCACTGTTTTCTTTTGGATAATCTTTCCTCAGCAGTCAGAAATGTAGTTCCAAGATTAAACTGACTATTCTCCGCCATTTCAACAATCTTTAAAAGAGAGTTTTTTTCTTTGCCAGATCCAATTATCATTTGCACCCCAGAGTTGACAGCAATTTTTGCAGCTTCAATTTTTGTTTCCATACCTCCCGTGCCCACTGCACTGCCCTTACCTCCAGCCATTTTTTCTATTTCAGTTGTTATATTTTCAACTTTAGAAATAAGTTGGATATTATCTCTATTATCAGCCGGATCACCATTATAGAGACCATCAACATCAGATAAATTAATTAGTAAATCTGCTTCTACCAGCCCGGCTACTCTTGCTGCCAGAGTATCATTGTCTCCAACCTTTATCTCATTTGTAACAACAGTGTCATTTTCGTTAATTACAGGAATTACGCCATGATCAATTAAAGTCTTTAGAGTATTAAAGGCATTCAGGTAACGATTTCTGTTCTCCAGATCACTTGAAGTTAGCAAAATTTGAGCAGAATTCGCACCATATTCTCTAAAAAATTTATTATAGATACCCACGAGAAGCCCCTGTCCTACAGCTGCACAGGCCTGCTGTTCAGGAATAGACCCCGGTTTTTTTGCATAACCAAGCTCTCCCATACCAGCTGCGACTGCTCCCGAACTAACCAGTATCATTTCTCTGCCCTGGTTTTTAAGATCAACCAGCTGCCGGCTCAAAGCATCCAGCTGGGTAAAATTTAATTTTCCATTCTGATTTGTTAAACTACTACTTCCTACTTTAACTACAATTCTTTTAAATTTCATTATTAAATCATCCTGTCTCTGATCAGAATTTAAATATTAAAAAACATCTTAATTTATTATATCAAATTTAATTAAAGATAAAAAGGGGATAACTGCATAACAAAACAGCTATCCCCATTAATATATTTATTTACTTTAAAGATTAAGTTAAGCAAGTTCAATTTTTAATACTTTTGTACCAGCTTCAACTTTTTCTTTTTTGAGAATTTCCATATTTTTAACCTTTTCCATGTTGGTAATAATAACAGGAGTAGAAATCGAAGGAGCATTTTCTTTAATAAAATCTAAATCTACTTCAATTAATGGAGTACCAACATCAACTTTGTCACCATTTTTTACAAGTTTTTTAAAACCTTCTCCATCCAATTTAACTGTATCTATACCAATATGAACCAGAACTTCCAGACCCTTTTTAGTTTTTATTCCTACTGCATGTCCTGTAGAAAAAATCTGAACAATCTCTCCAGCACAGGGAGCTTTAACAACGTTTTCTTCTGGAGTAATGGCAAAACCATCTCCTAGCATTTTCTGGGCAAAGGCATCATCAGGTACTTGCTGTAAATCACTAACTTCCCCTGCAAATGGTGCTGCTAAATATTCCTCTTTTTTCTTAAAAATATTAAACATTTAATCTCCTCCTCTAATTTATTATAATACATTTCCTTTTACTTTTACAATAGTACTTAAATTAATTAAAATCTATTTTTTTACATTATTCTTTTTATTTTATCCTTTAATGCATCCGATTCAGGGCCAAATACAACCTGCACACTACTGCCGGATTTCATAACACCCGACGCTCCTAATTGTTTTAGCATCTTCTCATCAATATTAGAATTATCAATGACTTCAAGTCTTAGTCTGGTAATGCAGGCATCTACACTTTCTAAATTTTTACTACCTCCCAGAGCAGCCAGCACATCTGCAGCTCGCTGATCCTTGTCCATAGGAGCAGCATCTTCTGATTCGACTGCATCACTGCCACGACCGGGTGTCTCAAAGTTGAACAGAGGAATTGTAAAATAAAAAACAGTAAAATATAAAACTGCCATTATTGGTCCAACAACCAGCCAAAACATCATTGGATTTCCCAGATTTGATAAACTTAAAACATAATCAATTGCACTGGCAGAAAAAGTATAACCAATTCTAATATCAAAGAAATTGGTTAAAAGTCCAGAAATAAAACCTCCAACAACATGAAATAAGTAAAGAGGTGGCGCTACAAAAATAAATGAAAACTCAATTGGTTCAGTTATTCCTGTCAAAAATGAAGTTATAGCAGCAGTTGTTAGCATACCAGCAACTTTAACTTTATTTTTAGCTCTCAAATACATTGCCAGACAGGCTGCTGGAAGCGCAAATAACATTAACGGAAACTCAGCTGCCATAAAGCGTCCGGCAGTTGGATCACCTGCAAAAAATCTGGCTGTTTCTCCTCTTAATACCTGGCCTGCTTCTGTAGTATAACGTCCAAATTCATATAAAAAAGGTGGATAATAAACATGATGTAAACCAACAGGTATTAAAGCTCTCTTACCAGCAGCATATAATGCTGGCCCTATTGGGGAATTCATTGCAAAACGGGCAAATTGATTAATTTGAATCTGAATTGGGGGCCAGACAAAAGATAGAGCAACTCCTGCCAGCACAGAACCTGCCGCAGTTACTATTGGAACCAATCTTTTCCCGGCAAAAAATCCTAGATATGGAGGCAGCTCAGTACTATGAAACTTTTTATACATTTGTGCAGCAATAACTCCCACAACTATACCACCAAAAACTCCTGTATTAATTGCCTCAATACTGCCACCCGTTCTTTCGGAAATATTAATTATTCCAGCCATAACAGTGAGCACTTTAGCATAAACTGTAAATCCTACTCCAGCTGCAAGAGCTGCTACAGCATCTCCAGCAAAACCTATAGCCACGCCCAGAGCAAAAATCAGTGGTAAATGCTCAAAAATTGCAATTCCACTACTAAACATTACCTCTCCAATATCAACAGCCAGACCATTCTGTTCCTGAAGCATTCTACCTAAAGCAACTAAAATACCTGCAGCAGGCAAAACAGAAACTGGTGTCATTAGTGCCTTACCTATTTTTTGTAATTTCTTAAAACCTTTCATTAAAAAAATTTCCTCCCTTTTAAAATTATAAGTATTATAGATGAAATATATATAAAAGCAAAAAAGCCGATCAGATAATCCGAAACCAATAAAATGGTCTCAGTATCTAATCGGCTTTTGCCTGATTGAACAGTAACACGCCAGTTAAATTATTAATATCTATTGAGAGTTATTTAAATCTCTTTTTAATCGATGCAAATGCAGAGCCAGATATCCTTTTTCACTTTCCGGTACCTGACAATTAAACTTGTCTTCTATTATTTTAGCAAGTTTTACAGCAACTTTAAAGGAAAAATCAAAATTTTCCTTAATATTTTTTAAAAGTGGATTGGGATTTGAGACATCAGTTTCTATTCTTTCAAGTGCAAAACGGAGATGGTTAACTAATCTAGCATAATTGAGACTTTCATAACTTAATTTTTGACCCAGTTCATTTTCTACCTCTGTTACCAGCTCTTTAATTAAAGAGGTGTTTTTTAAAGTTTTAGAAACTCCTCTTTCATTTCTGGCTCCATGAATATGCAGAGTAATAAATCCGACTTCGCTTTCAGGAATATCCAGCTCAAATCTATTAGCAATCATTTGCACTGCTTTTTCCGCCAGTCTGTATTCCTGATTATATAATGTCCTTGTTTCAGCTAAAAAAGGATTGGTGACTTCTATCCCATCTTTAATTCTTTTTAGAGAAAAAGCAATATGATCAGCCAGACCAATTCTGATATGCTGATCCAGCTCTTCATTTAATTTAGAGCTGACCATTGCAATTATTTCCTCAGTTATTCCAATAACCTGACTATCTATTTCTTCTAACAGTTGAATATAATTTTCTCTTTTTTCTCCTTCAATTGGGGCAAATTCTTTATCAATTTCAAGTTCTGATTTCAAAAAATCATCACCAGTTTTTCTGGAAAACCCGATCCCTCTACCGATTAAGATAAGCTCTCTTTTTGAAGAAATTTCTTCTGCCAGAATTACATTATTATTAAAGATCTTTTTTATTTTAAGTTTCTCAACTGCAGCCATAAAAACCTCCTCAAAATTGCAGGACATCGGTAAAATAAAAATGGTAAACCTAAAACACAAAAACAATTTCTATCTTTTAGCTATACTGTTAATAAAAAAATCCAGAAAAAGATAGCTTCCTCTCCAAAAAGTTAAGATATCCTTCCCCAGATTATGCCTGATTTAACAGTTACACTCTTTAAATTATTCATTTCTTTAATGATAACAGTATTTATGAACTTTTTCAAGTTTTTTTGAAAATAAAAGTAAATCGATTTCGTAAATATTTATTAGATAACAATATATAAACTCTTTACTTATCTTTTTAACGATTGATCGATAGAGCCATCCTGCGATAACTGTGACGTTTTCCCCTAATTGTCTTGGATAAAGTCAGTATATTTTCTGGTAGCGCTATTCCCCCGTAAGCTGCATCACCAATATGCTGGATATCAGCTCCAGCCATTTTACTCATTAGTGCAATTTCTCTAATTGTCTCTGCATCTGAACTTTCCTGAGAAGTACCAATTGCTGTCAAAGCCAATTTCCCTCTGTTATGAACCAATCTTATTATTTCTTTTAATGAATTCAAATCGATTCCGGGTACTGTCCCCACAGCAGGAAGTAAAATTATATCTGTACCGGCTGAAATTAATGAATCTATATATTTTGCAGCCAGATATTCCTCATCTATACCTGCCATATGCATTTTACCAGCAGTTATTATTATCTGGTCACCAAAATTTTGATCTGCTATTTTGACCGCTTCAATTATTGCCTGATTGCTAACCCCAACTGATGGATTGCCGGTAAAAGTAATCATATTAAAACCTGCTTTAACTGCTAGCTCAATATTTTTCAAACTTGCTTTTCGTCCAGAACTTAATTCTATAAAATCATCCTTCTGATTATCTCCCTTATTTACTGGTTCCAGATTGATACCCAGAGGTCTTCCACATAATTTTTTTATGGTAGTTACTATTTCTTTAGCACTTCCCTGCTTAATATTTTTAAAATAGGGTTTATTTAAATCAAATAAGTTTAAAAGTAAAATATCTGCCCCAAAAGCTGCTGCTATCTCGGCATTACTCACATCTCTAAATAATGACTCCTCACCAATAACCTCTGAGATAATAGTTCTACCTTCTGATAATTTTATAGACTGCAGCAGTTCTTCTTTATTGTAACTTAAAAGCTCGGAACTATTTGAACTTAAAAGTCGTTTGGACATTTTAATCCCCTCTTTCTAAAGATTTTGAGTTATTATAGATTTAAAGCCGGAGCAAAGACTCCGGCTTTAATTAATAAATTAATTTATTTTATTCCCGCATCACTTTTAATTCCTGATTTATGTCATCAGCAATCATTTCCGCCTTTGTTCCAACTACAACCTGAGCATTATTCTTATTCGCTTTTAAAACACCGGTTGCGCCAAGCTGCTGCAAAGTCTGCTCATCTATTTTTTCCGTATCTCTTAACTCTAAACGAAGTCGAGTAATACAGGCTTCAACTTTCTTTATGTTATCTTCTCCACCAAGAGCTTCTATATAAGCTCTTGGTTTGTTTTTTGATTTACTTTTCCCTCCTGATTTTTTCTGTTGAGTTTCGGGCATTACACTCATTTCGGTTCCTCGATCAACATCTGCATCAAGACGTCCTGGAGTGGCAATATCAAATTTTTCTATTACAAAACGGAAAAGGAAATAATAGATGGCAAAAACCACCAGACCAATTGGTATTATTAACAGAGGCCGAGTCGCAAGTCCATAATTTAAGAAATAATCAATTGCTCCTGCAGAAAATCCAAAACCGTGTTTAATTCCCAGTATATATGTTGTGACTAAAGATAGACCAGTTAGACCTGCATGAATAACATATAAAGCAGGAGCTAAAAACATAAATGAAAATTCAATCGGTTCTGTAATTCCTGTTAAAAATGAAGTAAGAGCAACACTTAAGAAAATACCGGAAACTGCTTTTTTATTTTCCGGTTTAGCTGCGTGATACATTGCTAATGCTGCTGCTGGCAGACCAAACATAAAAATAGGAAAAAATCCAGACATAAAGAATCCGGCGGATGGATCTCCGGCAAAAAATCTGGATAAATCTCCAGTTACAACTTCTCCAGCTGAAGTTGTAAATTCTCCAAACACAAACCAGATAAAACTATTAATAACATGATGCAAACCAACAGGTATCAATAGCCTGTTTAAGAAACCATATACAAATACACCAATTGCACCAGCATCAATAATCCACTGTCCAGCCATTTGAATAGCATCCTGAATGGGGGGCCAGATAAAGCCAAATATTCCGGCCAAAACAACCCCGGCAGCCCCAGTTACTATTGGAACAAAACGGCGGCCACCAAAGAAACCTAAAAAATCAGGTAATTGAATATCATGATAGCGATTGTATAAGGCTCCCGCAGTTAGTCCACCTATAATACCGGCTAAAACACCCATATTAATATCAGAATTAATAGCCTGAGTACCATTAGTAATTACAAGATATCCAACTGCTCCAGCCAGACCTGCTGAACCAGAACTGTCAAAAGCAATTCCTACTGCAACACCAATACCAAATAATAAGGCCAGATTATCAAAAATTGCAGAACCAGCAGCCATAACAAATGGAATATCAAAGACATCCCCTGCACCTAATCTTAGTAGTAAAGCAGCTGCAGGCAAGACTGCGATTGGCAGCATCAGAGATTTACCAATACGCTGTAATTGAGAAAATACTTTTTTCAATTAAATCAACCTCCCTGTTATTTTAAAAA
Source organism: Halanaerobium kushneri (assembly GCF_900156285.1). Taxonomy (GTDB): domain Bacteria; phylum Bacillota; class Halanaerobiia; order Halanaerobiales; family Halanaerobiaceae; genus Halanaerobium; species Halanaerobium kushneri. Next base: position 43,274 of record NZ_FTNC01000009.1, on the reverse strand, counting down.
TCACTCAGATACTTTAAGTTAATTCCCTCCTCTGCTTACACCCCGACTGAGTACGAATAATTTAATATCATTTTAGCCGAGATTTGAATTTTGTGAATATTGACTCTACTTTTAATTATACTCAACTTAAGTTTTGTTGTCAAGATAATCAATTAGATACAGTAATTGCTATCAATAAGCAAAAAACCCGTTCTGATGTAATTTAACCAGAACGGGTTTTTAAAGTTATTAATTTAAATAAAACACTTAATTTAAACTATTAATTTTTTGGTCTAGCTTTATACTTAGTGTGCAGCAGATGATGTGATTCTCCTCCTAAAGGTTCCCCTAAAAATTCCTCATATAACTTTAATATTTGAGGATTCTCATGAGATTTCCTTATTTTACTGCTGTCATCAATATTAGCAAGTCCCTGAGCTCTTTTATCTTTCTTTTCATTTGTTGCAGGTCGAGGTTGACCTCCACCACCAACACAACCATGAGGACAGGCCATTATTTCAATAAAATCTAATTCACACTCTCCAGCTCTAACTCTTTCCAGTAGTTTTTGAGCATTGGCAAAGCCATTTGCAATTCCAACTTTAACCAGGCGGTCTCCGATTCTTACTTCTGCCTGATTTATCCCTCTAAAACCTAAGTTTAATCTTTCTAGAGGCTCACCTGTTAATTTTTCTTTTACTGTTCTAACTGCAGCCTCAGTTACACCACCAGTTGTACCAAAAATAGTTCCAGCACCTGTTGATTCACCCATTAATTCATCAAAATCTTCTTCTGGTAATGAATTAAAATTAATTCCCATCTCTTTAATCATCCGGGCAAATTCTCGAGTAGTTAAAACTGCATCTGTATCTTTAAAGTCTGAACCATTAATTTCTTCTCTATCTTTTTCAAACTTTTTAGCAGTACAGGGCATAACTGCTACAGTATAAATTGTTGCTGGATCAACTCCGGTCTGCTCAGGATAGTAAGTTTTACTTAGAGCAGAGAACATCTGCATTGGTGATTTAGCAGATGATAAATGTTTTAAAAGATCAGGGAAGTTATGTTCAGCTCCTTTAACCCACCCCGGACAGCAGGAAGTAATATGAGGTAATTCTCCTTCTCCATTAAGTTTCTTTAAGAATTCATTTCCTTCTTCTAAAATAGTTAAATCAGCTGCAAAATCTGTTGAAAATACCTGATCAAAACCAAGCCTTCTCAAGGCAGCCACCATCTGACCTGTTACAACTGTTCCCGGCTCCATACCAAATTCTTCACCTAAAGTAGCCTGAACTGATGGCGCAGTCTGAACTAAAACATGTTTTTCATCATCTTCTAATGCTGCCCATACTTTATCAATTTCACTCAGTTCAGTAATTGCTCCTACTGGACAAACAGTTGCACACTGACCACAATTAACACAGTTAATTTCTGCCTGAGGCAGATCAAAAGCCGTAGTTACTATGGAATCAAAACCACGCTGAGTAAACTGTAAGGCTGACACCCCCTGAACTTCTTCACAAATACGAACACAGCGACCACAGAGAATACATTTATTTGGATCTCTTTTTAAAGCCGGCCCGGTTGTATCCAGTTCGTATTCACTTTTTTCTCCAGCAAATCTTGCCACATCTTCAGATCTAATTCCCAGTTCATAAGTTAGATCCTGTAATTCGCAGTGACCATTACGATCACAACCCAGGCAATCATTAGGATGATTTGCAAGTAATAACTCTACATTTTTACGTCTTGCCTTTCTGGCCTTCATACTGCGGGTATTAATCTTCATTCCCTCTGTAACCGGGGTAGCACAGGACGCTAATAAACGGCCACTTTCCTCATCTTCTACTACACAAACCCGACAGGCACCGTGCAAACTTAAATCAGGATGATAACACAGTACAGGTATATCAATCCCAATCTCTTTGGCAGCTTCTAAAAGTGAACTATCTTCTTCAACTTCAACAGTTTGACTATCTATTGTTAACTTTACTTTGCTCATTAATTTTCCTCCTATTATAAGAGATTATCCCTGTGAAATTGCGTCTACAGGACATTCTGGCTCACAGGCTCCACAGGCTATACAAACTTCAGGATCTATAGTAAATGGATTCTTAATTTCCCCACTAATTGCATCTACAGGACAAACTTTAGCGCATTTTCCACAGCCTATACAGGCTTCCTCATCAATTACATAGGCACTGGCTAATTCCGTACATACTCCTGCAGGACAGTCACTATCATGAATATGTGCTTCATACTCATCCCGGAAATATCTAATTGTACTTAAAACAGGATTGGGAGCAGACTGACCAAGACCACATAAAGAGGTGCTCTTAATATGTTCTCCTAATTCTAATAATAATTCAATATCTCCATCTTTACCCTCACCGTCAGTGATTCTGTTTAAAATTTCTAACATTCTTTTTGTACCCTCACGACAGGGAGTACATTTACCACAGGATTCACTCTGAGTAAAGTTTAAGAAAAATCTTGCTACATCCACCATACAGGAGTCCTCATCCATAACTACCATTCCGCCAGAGCCCATCATGGTTCCAGCATCCAAAAGTGAATCATAATCAATTGGTAAATCTAAATAATCTTCAGGCAGACATCCACCAGACGGTCCACCGGTCTGTACGGCTTTGAATTTTTTGCCATTACCAAGCCCACCGCCAATTTCGAAAATAACCTCTCTTAAAGTAGTCCCCATTGGAACTTCCACTAAACCTGTATTATTAATCTTTCCAGTTAAAGCAAATACTTTTGTTCCAGAACTACCTTCTGTACCAATTGCAGAAAAGTTTTCTGCACCCTCATTAATAATATAGGGAATATTTGCATAGGTTTCTACATTATTGATATTAGTTGGTTTACCCCATAAACCTCTTACTGCTGGATAAGGTGGTCTGGGAGTAGGCATTCCTCTTTTACCTTCAATTGAATTCATTAGAGCAGTTTCTTCTCCACAAACAAAGGCTCCAGCACCTTTTTTAATATGAAGTTTAAAATCAAATCCACTGCTAAAAATATCTTCTCCTAATAACCCATATTCTTCGGCATCCTCAATAGCTTTTTCCAGCCTCTTAATTGCCAGTGGATATTCAGCTCGAACGTAAACATATCCCTCATCAGCGCCAATTGCATAGGCACCAACCAGCATACCTTCTATAATTCTGTGAGGATCTCCTTCTAAAATACTGCGGTCCATAAAGGCACCTGGATCTCCTTCATCAGCATTACAGATAACATACTTTTTATCACTCTCAGAATTTTTGGCAAACTGCCATTTTAAACCTGTTGGAAATCCACCACCACCACGGCCACGAAGACCAGAATCTTTGATAGTATCAACAACTTCCTGAGGCTCCATTTCTGTTAAAACTTTACCTGCTGCTTCATATCCTCCCAGAGCAATATATTCATTAATATCTTCCGGATCAATCTTACCACAATTGGCAAGTGCAATTCGCTGCTGCTTTTTATAAAAATCTATATCCTGATAGGAAGGAATTTGCTCTTCGGTCATTGGCTCTTTAAAAAGCAGTCTTTCTACTGTTCTTCCTTTTAATAAATGTTCTTCTACTATTTCTTCCACATCTTCTGCCTGAACCTCACAGTAAAACACACCTTCAGGATAAACTATCATTATTGGCCCTTTTTCACAAAATCCATGACAACCAGTTTCTACAATTTTTATTTCTCCACTTAAATCATTTGCAGCTAATTCTTCTTCTAACGATTCTTTCAAAGTTTTAGCTCCAGATGATACACATCCTGTTCCTGTACAAATTAAAACATGGGAACGATAAATAGAATCCTTCATTTACAAGTGCCTCCTTATTATTCTGATTTGTGTCTGGCGATTACCAAATCACTAACTATATTGCCATTGACTACATGTTCTGTAATAATTTTTTGCACATCAGCTTCACTTAAATTACCATAAGTAATTCTCTCTTTACCAGGAAGCTTAACATCAATTAAAGGCTCTTTTTCACACATTCCAATACAGCCGGTCTGAGTTACTCTAACATCAAGATCACGTTTTTCAACTTCTGCCAGCACAGCCTTTAAAATGTCTCTGGCACCTGCTGCAATACCACAGGTTCCCATACCAACTATAATTTCAGCTCTTGTTCCCTGATCACGCTTTTTCATTTCTTTTTGAACTTTATTTCTCAACTCTTTTAACTCAGCTAAAGATTTCATTAAAAAGCTTCACCTCCGCGAATTTCTGCTAAATTTTCTCCAATATATTCTCTAATCCAGGCAATTATCTGCCGGGACTGAATTGAAAGATCTTCCAATTCAGCTTTAATTTCTCTGCTGTCAAATTTAAAACTATTTTCGTTATAACAATGCTGATAAACAAGATCTACCTGGTCACCACTTGCAGCAATAAAATTACTAATTGTCGTTGTTATATCTCCCAGTGGCGCTCGATCTATATGATCATACTTAAACTCAGCTATTACCAGAGTTCCCTCATTAATTTCAGATTCAATATTAAAGTCACCCGCACAGCTTTCTGCTGCTGATTTAAATAAAGAAAGTCCAAGTCCAACATTTCTTGTAGTTCGAGAAGTGATAAAAGGATCAGTAATCTTTTCTATTTTTTCTGGGGCAATTCCATTACCATTATCTTCGATCACTATCCTAAGTAGATTGGAATCTTTTTTTTCTTCAATCTTTATTTTAATTAAATCAGCTTCTGCTCTTCGGGAATTTTCTATAATATCTAAAATATGAAGAGATAGTTCCCTCATTTTACTGGTACTTTGCCAGAATTTCGGGAACCTTTTCGGGAGTCAAACGACCATGAGTATCATCATTAATCATTATAACCGGTGCCAGACCACAGGCACCAATACAGGCTACAGACTCAAGTGTAAATTCTAAGTCATCTGTAGTTTCTCCGGCATCTATGCCCAGTTCATCCCTTATTGCTTTCAGGATACCATCTCCACCTCTAACGTGACAAGCTGTACCCATACAAACTCGGATTATATTATTACCTCGAGGTTCCTGGTGGAACTGACTGTAAAAGGTTACAACACCATAAACCTGACTTAAAGAAAGATTTAAACCCAGTGCAATTTCCTTCATTACCTCTTCCGGTAAGTATCCATATTCTTCCTGAGCTTCCTGTAAAACTGGAATTAAATATCTTTCTTTTTTTTCATAACGCGACAAAATTTCTTTTACTGGCTCTAAATATTCAGCTAATTTCTCTTCTGTCATTTCTGCCATCAATAATTACCTCCTTGATAAATTAAGTTTTAATTAATTCAATTTTACGACCATCTTTTTTTTGTAAAGTTTTTTTGAATTCAACAAATGAAAATTCCTTAAGCACCAGCTGCTGGTAAGCTTTAATTTCCTTAAGATAATGACTGTCAGAATTCTGCATAAACTGCAGATTTTTTATAAAAGGAAATTTATTCAAAAAAAATTCTGGATTAGTATTTTTGGATATTTCTACAGTACTCAACTCAAGTGTAGGTGGGATAAATCCAAGCTGAGAAACAATACTATTTTTTCGATCCAGATGAGAAGGTACAACAAGACCTCCCAACTCACAAACCATATTTAGACATTTTCCCAGATTCAAATCAACTGCAGCTGCAAGTAATCTGTTTACCTTACTCTGAAATTGATCATTATAATCACATTTTATTTGAGGTCCAAAAAAGTCCTCATCATTTGCCTGATTAGGTAGACTATCATAGACAATCTGCTGCCACTCAAAAAGTTTCATAAGATCTGGAAAATAACAAAGAATGTGAATTTCTTCTTTTGTCTCAACCTCCATTGCAGGAATGAAATTCAAATTATGATTTTCACAATGATACTTAAATACTTCTACATTTTCGGCACTATTATGGTCTGTTAAAGCCACAACTTCAATTCCTTCTGATTTTGCTTTTTTAACTATCTCCAGTGGAGTCATTAATAAATCTCCACAGGGTGAAAGTACAGAATGAAGATGAAGATCAGCTTTTAATCTCTGCATTTAAATATTACTTTCGTAAAAACTGCAGGCCAGATCATAACTTTTTTTCCCTGTTTTTAAAAGATTAACTCCCTTTTGACAGGCTTTTTGTATTGCATTTTCTTCATAATCGAAATCCTCCACCAGTATAACTGCTGATAGCTCAACCAGAAGAGCTACTGCCACCACATTCTGATGTCCCTGCACTGTCAGCCAGAGATTTCCTTTTTCTGCACGAGCCATTACATTACTCAATAAATCACCAATATAAGCTCCATCAATTTCTTTTTGTAAGTCCGGGCCAGCAATTACTTCCAAATCAAATTGATCTACAAGTTCTTTAACTGTCATCTGATTCCTCCTTTTGAGATGCCATAACAGGCGGAAGTTCGTGTGCCAGAATCGAAAGATCATCTGCAAGTTTACCAAGCTGTTTCCGCAGCATAAAAATACAATCTGCTCTGCTGGCACGACCATTAACTACATCTTCCGCAAAAGTCTTACAATCTGGAGCTCCACAGGCTGCACAATCTAAGCCAGGCAAAATATCAATTTCTTTCTGCAGCTGTTCAAGCTTCTGCATAGCCTTTTTAAAATCACTGTCCAGTTTGGAAACATTATCAGCAGTAATACTTTCGGAAAGTGCAAAATTATAAAACTGATCATCATCTTTCTCAAAGTCTAAATTATGTGCTTGAGTAATTTCCCTGATTTTTTTAATTCTTTCTTCCAAATTAAACTGAGCCTGAAATGGATTAATTACATTTAAAACTCCACCAATACATCCATTTGTGCAGGAAGTAAGTTCAAAATACCTAATTGCATCAGGTATATTATTTCTTTCAATTTCATTTAACAATTTTTTTGCCTCTTTAATCCCGGAAACACTCAGAGTATTAAGTTCCTGCCAGGATTTCAAAATACCCTCTTCTCCACCCTCACTACCCCAGATTGTCGCCAGAGTGATTACTCTTCCTGCTTCTGTTTTCAGTTCAATATCTGCAAGAGATTCATAAATCTTTTGATAAATATTTTCTACCCCAATTGCTCCACTTAAAAAACTTTCTTTCTGTCCGATAGCTCTGTTAACAGTCGTTAATTTTGCCGGACAGGGTGTTAAAAAGAAAATATCTGGATTAATATTTTTTTCTTCTTTAAACTTTCTCTTAATTCTTTCAGCAATTAATTCTACTGGAGATTTTAAAGGAATTAGCATTTCAATTAAATCAGGAAATTGAAGTTTAATCAATCTGACTATTACTGGACAGGAGGTTGATATATAACTTCCCTGATTATTATTTAGAAAATCAAGTGTTTTACGAGATAAGGCAGCTGCTGCCTCAGCAACATCAAAAACTGCTCGAAAACCTAAATTTTGTATGGCTTTTTTAATTTTTTGAGAAGATATTTCGGCCGAAAACTGACTATAGAAACTTGGTGGTATTAATAATACAGGATAATCCGAAGTCTTTACAATTTTTTCGAGCTGATCTGTTTTAGTATATTTAGCATGGTATTCGCAGGCTCTGATACACTCTGCACAATCAATACATAAATCTTCTTTAATCCAGGCTTTCCCCTGATGAACACGGATTGCTTTGGTAGGGCAGCCTTTAACACAATTAGTACAACCCTCACATTTTTCTTCTTTTAAGAGTACAGAATGCTTTCTGGTCATTATTAACCCCCTGCTGCGATTAGTTAATGCTAATTAGCTAAATTAATTATTACTTTCACATGTGTTCCAGCATCTTTTGACGATTTAACATCAATCTGATCTGCATATCGTTTAACATTAACAAGTCCCATTCCAGCTCCAAAACCCATCTCCCGAATTTCATCACTAGCTGTAGAAAAACCTGCTGTAAAAGCTTTATCAAGATCTTCAATTCCCGGGCCACTGTCATCAACCCTTATTTCAAGCTCATCTTCAGAAATCAAAGCTGTAATTTCCCCCCCAAGAGAATGGATTACAACATTCATTTCCAGTTCATAAGTAATTATTGCTGTTTTACGAACTATTTTTGATGGAACTCCCAGTTTGCGTAGAATATTTTTTAAATCACTGGAAGCTTCTCCTCCACTCTGAAAATCAAAACTATCAATTTCTTTATTCAATATCTGTTGTTTTTGCAAAGACAAAATCAACTCCCAACAAATTATTTGAAGGTTTCTATATAATTCATCTCTTCCGGTCCAATCCCATTTTTATACAAAAGACCACAGGCTTCAAATAAAGGCTTGTCTGTGGAATATAAAAATATATTTAACTGATTGGCTAAAGAAATAGTTTCTATCTGTGGCTCTTTGCCTCTAACAAAAATAATCACCTGAATCCCAATCATTTCAGCAGTGCGAACAACCTGAGGATTAGTCAAGCCAGTAAGCAAAAGAGTTTTTTCATTTGAAAAAGCCAGTACATCACTCATCAAATCTGCACCACAGGCATTTTTAACTTCTAACTCATCTTTTTCATCAGAAGCTTCAAAGATAGTTTCTGTATTAAGAAGAGACTTGACAGTTTTTAGTTTCATTTTTAACCTCCATAGTTAAATAATATCTCATTATTGCCATTTTTGCAATTTGTAAAATATTCCCACAAATGACTTATAGTGATAAAATTCACTTTAATCAATAAAAAATTACTCATCAAAAGTATATGATATTTTTTTCACACTGTCAAGAAGAAAAAACTTATCCAGGATAAGAATAATTTATAATTCAATTAAACCTAGACTTATTTCTATAGACTGGTTAACATCTTCTATTACATCCTCTCCTAAATGAGCTATATGTCTCTGCAGACGTTTTTTATCTAAAGTTCTTATCTGCTCCAGGAGAATTACCGAATCTTTATCTAGATTTGTATAATCAGCTGGAATCTCGACATGAGTTGGTAACTTAGCCTTATTAATCCGAGAAGTAATTGCAGCAACAATAACTGTTGGACTGTATTTATTACCTATATCATTTTGAATGATTAATACAGGCCGAACTCCCCCCTGCTCAGAACCAACAACTGGATTTAAGTTTGCGTAAAAAACATCACCCCTTTTTACTTTCAATTTTTTCACACTCCACCAGTCTCTGTTCATAGCATAAATATGAATAACACTCACTTGATAATCCTTCATCAGCTAACTGCTGATTAAGACCGGCCATTTTTTTATACCCATCCCGAAGATGATTGCGAACCTCTTCTTTTTTTAATTCTTTTAAATAAAACTTAACCGCCTGATTTAAAAAGCTATTTCGCTGCTGGTTATTAATTTTACAATAACGCTCAATTTCTTCTACCAGATAGACTGGAAGTTCAATATTTAGCTTTCTGCTCTCGGACAACTGACCCACCTCCACTGTTTTTAAGCTGTCTCTATTATATCATTCGGAAAATAATTATCAATCAAAGGGCTTAATTTTTAATGAAAATTAAGAAAAAAAGATGAGACTAATTAGCCCCATCCTTAAGTAGAGAAACATTTCGAATAAGATCATCATTTACTGCAGCCATTTTTTCATAGCCCTTTACCATCTCTCTGGCAATTTCTTCTTTTTCTGTCTTACTAAAATTTCTTTTGCGGCGCAGCCTCTCCACTGTTTAACCACCTCATTATAAAATGATTTTAAAACACTTTAGATAATGTAATTATACCTCAAAAATCAAATTCTGTCAATCAAAAAATCAGTCCGGATTACTGATATAACTGGATCGAGTTTAAATTTTATAGACCTGTAAAGCTATCCATTTATTTATAAATTATGGATATAAGCTATCAGGTCTATAAATCAGTAGTTAAAGCTTATAATAAAGTCCACTTTTTTTGATATATTTAAGGAGTTTTGCATATGCATCATACTCACAAATAGTACTGCTGTCACCAATAAATATCATTTTTCTTTTGGCCCGAGTTAGGGCAACATTCAGGCGGCGTAGATCTCTTAAAAAACCTATATTATTTTCCTGATTGCTTCGAACAGCAGAAAAAACTATCATTTCTTTTTCTCTACCCTGAAATGCATCTACTGTATCAATCTCAACATTTTTAAAACTATTATGCTGATTGATTAAATCAACCTGATCTTTATAAGCAGCAATCACTGCTATATCCGTTTCCGAAAGAGAAGATTTAAGGGCACGATCAAGTATATCAAGTACAATTTCTGATTCAACAGGATTATCATAAGAATTTGAGCCCTCAAATGATCTCTCATTTGCTTTCATTTCTTTAGTATCTAAAAAAACCATTGGATACTCTGTCTTAAGAGATTTTTCTGTAAAACACTGATCTTCATCAATTTTAACACCCAGATCGCTTAATTTTCGTCCGGCTACAGAATCAGCAGCTTTTAAACTATTATTATAAAAATAAATACTTGAAAAACCCATAATTTCTCTGTTCATCCGGTACTGAGTTTCCAGCATAGAACTCAGTTGGTCCGGATAAATTTCAATCAGTTTTTCAAAAAGAGAAACACTCAAGCCCTTTCTGACAGCTTCCTGATTTACTACTGTAGGAGGCAGCTGTTTATGATCACCAATTAAAATTGTTTTCTCAGCTTTTAAATAAGGAATTAATGCTGCTGGCTGTGTAGCCTGAGTAGCTTCATCAATTACACTTAAATCAAAATCTCTATTTTCAAGCAGTTCAGAACCCGCTGTAATGTTGGTAGTACAAATAACATCAGCCTGATCCAGCAGTTCTTCTACAGCTTTATTTTCAAGCTGTTCTATTTGTCTAAAATAGCTATCGATTTTTTCCTGTAGTTCCAGCCAGTTTGCCATTTCACCTATAACTTCTGGACTAATTCCTCTAACATGATGTTCTAAATCCTTTTCCGCATAATTTTTTATCTCCTGGTCAGATAAGCCTCTTCGATATTTACCACCTGGATAAATATAAGATTCCTGTCGATTGATTAAATCTGAAACCTCATCTCGCAATTTTTCGGCTTCGAGATAGTCAGGATGTTCCATAACTACTTCATCAAGAGTATGCTCTCTTAATTTTTTATTAACTCTGATTGGATGTCCGATTCTAATTACATTAAGCTCTTTTTCAGCCAGTAGCTCAAGTAGATTATCAACTGCTGTATTAGATTCTGCAGCAGCCAGCACTTTATTACCATAATCAACTGCTCTGGCAATTAACTCAACTGCTGTTACTGTTTTCCCGGTTCCCGGTGGTCCCTGAATTAAATATATATCTTCTGCTGCAAGAGCATTCTCGACCGCAGCTTTTTGCGACTGATTGAGATGTTCCAGCTCTAACTCTACTTTAGCAGCAGACTCCGCCTTTTTTCTTTCAAGTAAAATATCTCTTTTTTTCTCCTGCAGCTGATTCTCTGGATTTTTAATCTTATCAAGAGCAGTAAACATTCTCTGAAAAGTTGTATCATTAACAAACAAATCAAGCCTTACCCCTTTATTATAGATAAATTCAGGAGGATGACTCTCGAAAGCAACTGTGATTGAATAAGAAGTTTTTTCTACCACTGTTCCAGTTGGGTTATCAGGATGCAGAGGTTTGTCCAAACTAATCATTACTAGATCACCGGGAGTAATTTGAGTTTCTGCCAGTTTTTCACCTTTATATTTAGAAGTGAATTTAACCAGAGGCCGATGACCAAAAGTGGTTCCATTATCTTTTCCATGCAGTTCTAATAAAGCACGTCCCTTAGCCTGCCGCTCTCTTGCTGATAAATATTTTATTTCCAGCTTATGTCTATCTATCTCTTCCTGTCTTTCTAAATCAACTAATTCGTGAAACCGATTATAATAATTTATTATCTCCTTATCAATCAAATCATCTGGGTTTTTAGCACTTACCTGAACTTTAACTCCCCCAATTTGATTGTTGTCCATTGCTCTAATAATTTGAGGTGCTGATTCCCAATTAACCTCTACTTCAGCCTGTTTTTTATTTTTATCTATATTAATCTTACCTATATCATCACTTGCAGTCCCGGCTTCATTGATAAAAGCACCAACAATATCTCCGGGGCCAATTCTCTTATCTATTTCCGAAATTACCAAAGTTACCATAACTACACCTCCAGGTTTATCTTTTTTTATTTTCTGGATCTTTAAAAACTCTGGTTCCTACTGTGTTTTTTTGTCCCTGATATTTACCGCGATAAGGATTATCAGCTTCATTATCCATTGAGGCAAATACAAGCTGACAGATTCTGCGGTCTGATTCCAGTTTAATTGGTAGACGATTTGCATTATAAAGTTCCAGAGTTATCTGACCTTCAAAACCGGGGTCAACCCAACCCGCATTTTGAATAAAAAGACCCATTCTACCAATTGAGCTTCTGCCTTCAACAAAGGCTGTCAAATTATCAGGTAATTTGATGTATTCTTTTGTTGTGGCCAGTAAAAAAGAATGTGGGGGGATAATAATTTCTGAACCCCGCACTTCTTCGTAATTAACCTGATCATTTAATGTCATCAGTGGTAAAGAATTCTCATCTACTTTTAAAAAGTCATCTCCCAGCCTCATATCGACTGAAGCTGGTTGGATTTGCATTTCATCAATAGGATCTATAATTAATTCTTGTTTGCCTAACATTTTTTTTATTGTTTTGTCTGATAATATCATTTTCTACTCCTCTACAATATTTTATTTTAAAAACAAATACTAAACATATTTTTAAAAAACTTTTATTCTAAGCTCTGCCAGACCTGTGGCAGATTATCAATAATATCCGAAGCAATTAAAGCATAATTACTAGTTTTAGCTGCTGCAATTTCTCCAGCTCTACCGTGCAGATAAACAGCCAGTGCTGCAGCTTCAAAGCAGCTCATTTTCTGTGCTTTGAGAGCAGAAACTATACCTGTTAAAACATCACCACTGCCTGCTGTAGCCATGCCATTACAGCCACTCGTATTAATATAAGCTCTACCATCAGGAGCAGCCGTTATTGTTGCAGCTCCTTTTAAAATTAGGTTAACTCCATGCTCTTCTGCGAAATCTCGGGCAACCTCTATTCTATTATTATTGATCTCCTCAATACTAATCCCTGTCAATGCAGACATTTCACCAGGGTGAGGAGTTAAAATAAGTTCCCCTTTATATTTTTTTAACAGTTCTAGATTTTTAATTGCATTAATTGCATCGGCATCCAGAATCAGAGGCAGTTCTAATTCTTTTAAAATTTTTTCCATTAAATCAGATATTTCAGAACTTCTTCCCAGTCCCGGACCAGCAGCAAGCAAATCTACTTTTTTTGAAAATTGAAGAATTTGAGGAAATGAGTTAGCACTAACCATTCCCTTTTTTGAAACAAGTGGAATTCCAACAACCTCTTCTAACTGAACTGAAGTCTGGGCTTCAATTTCTTCTGCAGTTAAAAGGTAGACTAAGCCTGAACCACTTCTCAGGGCTGCCTTTGTACTTAAAAGTGGAGCTCCGGTCATCCCTCTAGAACCCGCGAGAACAGCCACTTTTCCGAAACTACCCTTATGCCCGTTATTTATTCGATCAGGTTTTAATCTAACTGCTTCCTGCTGCTTAAAAGCTTTAAGAGAGTCACTATTTTTTTCAATAGTTTCCGGCTGAATTCCAATACTAACTACCTTAATCTGACCACAATAATCTCTTCCGGGATATAATAGCAGTCCTCTCTTGTAGGCAGCCATTGTTACAGTATAATCAGCATTTAAAGCTTCACCAGCTATTCTTCCATTTTCACCTATCACACCTGATGGTATATCCACAGCAAGGGTTAATGGTTTTGACTGTCGTTTCTGATTAATTAGATTAATTATATTCTTAATATTACCTCTTAGTTCCCCTTTAATTCCAGTTCCCAGAAGTGCATCAATAATCAAATCACTATTTTCTATTTTACTTAAAAATTGAGCCTCTTTTAAATCACTAAAATGATAATATTTAACCTGGTTTAAACTGGCCAGTTCATAATTTTTGCTGTTAACTCCCTTTAATTTTTCAGCTTCTGTACTGAAAATAATTTCTGGCTGATAGCCCCAATTTTTTAATATTCTTGCAGCAGCCAGTCCATCACCACCATTATTACCTTTACCTACTAAAAAAGTTAACTTAAGTTCTGCTTTAGCTTTAAATTCAAATTCTTTTTTTAAAATTTCAACTGCTATTCTGGCAACTCCATAAGCAGCTGCTTCCATCAATAAGATTTCCGGATAACCTGAATCAATAGTTTCACGGTCACATTTTGCCATCATCTGGGGAGTTAAAACTTCCATTTAATCTGCTCCTTCCATAATAACCTGAGCAACACTGAAGTCTTTTTCGTGCGAAATAGAAATAAAGATTGAGCTTACATTAAGTTCCTTAGCTCTGAATTTTGTAGAGCCGGATAATTTGACTTCAGGTTTTCCTAATTCATCATTCAAAACTTCAATGTCCTGCCAGCTATTTTTTCTCATTCCTGTTCCCAGCGCTTTTAAAACTGCTTCTTTGGCAGCAAAACGTGCTGCAAAAGATGCTGCTGAATTAATTTTCTGCTGACAGTATTCAATTTCAGCCTCAGTATATATTTTTTTTAAAAATCGATCTTCATATTTTTCTATTAAGCTTTTAATTCGCTTATTTTTTACTATATCAATACCGGTTCCTAAAATCATATATTTCCTTTCTTCAAACCAAATTATTCTTAATCATTGTACTTTAATTATATTAAAATTATGCGCTAAATGCAAAAAACCGGACCTATTTATAGGCCCGGTTTGATGTCTGTTTTTGTCATATTATAATATAAACTTCAAAAAATAATCTTTTATTCTACAGTAACACTTTTTGCCAGATTTCGTGGCTGATCAATATCTTCCCCACAATTTAGAGCAGTATAATAGGCAAGCAATTGGAGTGGAATGATCGCCAGCAAACCAGCAAAATCCTTATTCAATAATGGCAGTTCGATTAAATGATCAACACTATCAGCTTCAAACTCCTGATCCTCTTCAGTAATTAAGAGGGTTTCAGCTCCGCGGGCTTTAACTTCCTTTAAATTACTAAACAGTTTTGGGAAAATATCAGCTCTACTGCCCAGAGCAACAACCGGTACATCATCTTCTATTAGAGCCAGTGTTCCATGTTTTAATTCACCAGCTGGATAGGCCTCTGCATGAATGTAAGAGATTTCCTTTAATTTTAAAGCTCCCTCAAGGGCAAGTGTATAATCTGTGTTACGTCCAATAAAAAAGATATTTTCTTTTTGAGCATATTTATCAGCAATCTGCTTAATTTTTTCTTTTGACTGTTCACTCAACTGTCTGATCATCTCAGGTAATTTAATCAAATCAGAAGTATATTTCTTTTCCGTTTCTTCTGCAATCTCCTGACGCTGCCTCATTCCATCAATTAGTAGAATATAAAAGGCTGCTACCATGTTTGTATAAGCCTTTGTAGAAGCAACTGCTATTTCTGGCCCGGCTTTTAAATAAATTACCATATCTGATTCCCGGGCAATGCTGCTGTCACGAGAATTAGTTAGAGCAAGCACCCTTGCCCCTTCTTTTTTTGCTAATCTTAAAGCTGCCAGGGTGTCAGCAGTTTCTCCTGACTGGCTAACTACAATCATTAAAGTCCGGTCATTAATGATTGGATTACGATAACGATACTCACTTGCCACTTCAACTTCAACCGGAATTCGAAGTTTATCCTCAAGTAAATACTTGGCCAGTGCTCCCGAGTGATAGGCAGTTCCACAGGCTACAACATGAATTTTGTCATAATTATTCAGCCAATCGGATTCCAGGCCGCTTTTAGTTAAATCAATTTTTCCATCTTTTAAATTATCTTCCAGCAACCTTTTTAATGATTCAGGCTGTTCATGAATTTCTTTGAGCATAAAATGTTCATATCCCTGTTTCTCAGCCATCTCTGCATCCCAGTCAATTTTAGTCTTATTTTTATCAGTAATTACCTCACCGTTAAAAGAGTAAATACTGACCTTATCTTTTCTAATATCAGCAATTTCTCCGTCTTCCAGAATATAAAAATCATCTGTATGTTCAAGATAAGCGGGAATATCGGAAGCCAGAAAGTTTTCATTTTCGCCCAAACCAACAATTAAAGGACTATCTTTTCGCACAGCAATAATTCTATCTTTTTCTGTATAGGACATCACTGCCAGGGCAAAAGAACCCTCCAGCTTTTTAACTGCTTTAATCACAGCTTCCTTTAAATTGGTCTGCTCATAGTAGCTGGCAATCAAATGGGCAGCTACTTCTGTATCGGTCTCAGATTTAAATTGATGGCCTTTTTGGAGTAATTCTTCTTTTAACTCCCTAAAATTCTCAATAATTCCATTATGCACAATTACAATCTTCGAAAAAGAATCTGTATGAGGATGTGAATTTAAATCAGATGGTTTACCATGGGTAGCCCATCTGGTATGGCCGATTCCGGTTCCCCCAGTAAAAATTTCTTTTTCTGCACTTGATCTTAATTTATCTAATTTACCTTCTTTTTTAACAATTTTAACAGCTTCTTGTTCCTGAACAGCAATCCCAGCTGAATCATAACCTCTATATTCAAGCTTTTTCAGTCCAGAAAGCAGTATCGGAGCTGCCTTTTTTTCACCAATATAACCAACAATTCCGCACATATATTATCTTAACCTCCGTTTGTTTTTTTAATATTTAATTGTCAGCTGCTATTTATCCCCTTTGTCTCAGCAATTACCCGCTGATTTTAAGAAATAAAATTTAGGCAGAACAGCCACTGCCTGAAGGCATCCGCCGAAATTTCGATAACCTTCTTCCTCGTCCACCTGATTAAAATCCCGTTGCAATCAGGTTCTGGCGCTTTTCTCTCTCAACTTTTAAATCACCCCCCTTATTACTTTTAGCAATTTGGCAAATAAAATTGCACAAATACCAATAAAGACAAATTTAATTCTATTATAAATTACTATAAATAGCAAATTTTTAATTCAATTCTTCTCTAATTAACTCTTTTAGCCTGAACTCCCACTTATTTAAAAGCTCCTCTTCTTTACCTTCCAACATTACTCGAATCAGCGGTTCGGTTCCAGAAGCACGAACAAAAACTCGACCTGAGCTTCCTATTTCATTTTTGGCTGCTTTAATTTCTGCAGTAATTTTGGAATTCTGTTCCCAGCCTTCTTTCTGATTTACTTCCACATTTGCCAGCAGCTGTGGCCAGTAGCTCATCACTTCTTTTAACTCAGAAAGTGACTTTTCTTTTTTCTTAATAATAGAAGCAATTTTAACTGCAGTTAAAATTCCATCACCTGTTGTATTATATTCACTAAAAATAATATGACCTGATTTTTCGCCACCAAGTTTATAGTCATTTTTCAGCATTTCTGCCAGCACGTAACGGTCTCCATTTTTGGTTATTACCAGTTCAGCTCCAACTTCAGCCAGACTCTCTTTTAAGCCCAGATTGCTGTACTTAGTGGTTACTACAGTCTTTTTATTCAATTTATTTTCGGTTATCATGTCCCTGGCAGCAACAGCCATAATATTGTCTCCTTCTACAATTTCTCCGTTTTCATCAATTAAAATTACTCGATCTGCATCACCATCATGAGCTATCCCCAGATCTGCTCCTGTCTCAATCACCTTTTCTGCTGCCAGTCCAGGAGCAGTGGAACCACAGTTAACATTAATTTCTTCGCCATTAGGATGATTATTAATTACAACAACTTCCGCACCTAGTTCCTCAAATACTGCAGGAGAGGCCTGATAAGCAGCTCCATTTGCACAGTCAATTACTACTTTTAAACCATTTAATTTTTGATCTGAGCTTTCAATTACAAAACTAATATATTCATCAATCCAGCTGTATTTTTCTTCCACAAGACCAATTTCTTTATCAATTGGATATGGTAATTCTTCTGAATGATCATTAAAAATTAATTCTTCAATCTCCAGTTCGGCCTGATCACTTAATTTGATCCCTTCTCCATCAAAAAATTTAATTCCATTGTCTGCTGTTGGATTATGAGAGGCTGAAATCATAATTCCACCTGCTACTTCTTTAGTCCTGCTTAAATAACAAACCCCGGGTGTTGGAATTATTCCTAATCTATAAACATCAATCCCAACTGAAGTCAAACCTGCCATTAATGCTGCCTCCAGCATATCACCAGACAGCCTTGTATCTTTACCGATTACCACCACCGGTTTTTCCTGCTCAGAATTTCTGCTTAAATAATAACCTCCAATTCTTCCCAGTTTAAAAGCAAGTTCCCCTTTTAATTCATGATTGGCCACCCCACGTACACCATCAGTACCAAATAACTTTTTTTCCAAAATACCCACCTCAGTTTAAATATTATCAAATAAATTTACAAACCAAAATATTGGACTAATCTTTTACTCTTCTTTCTTACTGACTTTAACCAGTATATAACCCGGATCTACTCCGAGCAATCTGGCGGAACTTGGTAATTCAATTTCAACTATTTTCATATTATCTCCCGGGTCAACATTGCGTAAATCAACATAGGCTCTAATATCTGATCTGTTAATTTTAGAAAAATAAGAAACATAATCAACTCTAACTACTGCTCTTTCCACTGACATTGACTCCAGTTGATAATTTTCCGGTAAGTTCCTGACTTCAATATCCAGCAAAAAGGAAGCTGCCTGCTCTTCTCCATAATTAAAAACATTAGCCGTTTGATTATTAGCATAACCCCAGAGTAAAACTGCTATAAAAAACGCAAGAATTAATTTTTTTTGATTTTCAGTTAGAGAAAACATTTATAGATGCCTCCTCATAAAAGATTTTTCTTTAGATTTTTCAAAACTGTGAGCCAGAGTTTCTCTCAGTTCAGCTGTATCTAAATGACGGCTTAGCTGGCCATCTTCTGCAACTGAAATCACACCGGTCTCTTCGGAAACTACTATTGCAAGAGCATCAGATTCCTCTGTAATGCCAATCGCTGCTCGATGTCTTGTTCCCAAACGCGGATTAATGTCAGAACGAGTGGAAAGATTTAAAAAACAGCTTGCTGCCTGAACTGTACCATTTTCAATTATTACAGCTCCATCATGTAGAGGTGATTGATGTTGAAAAATACTGAATAATAACTGTTTACTAATTCTGGAGTCGAGTTCTATTCCTGTTTCTATATAATTTTTCAGGCCAACTCGACGTGAAATAACAATTAAAGCTCCTGTTTTTTGCTCTGACATTTCGGCTGTAGCCATTACAATTTCATTAATTTCTTTTGGCCCCCAGTTCTGCCAGAACTGTTCCTTAAGAAACCCTCCACGCCCAATTTGCTCCAGAGCTCTCCTTAATTCAGGCTGGAAAACTATTGGCAGTGCTACCATGATAATAGTCAAAAAGCTGTCTAAAAACCAATTAACAGTATTCAGCTCCAGGAGCTGAGCAAATAAAGCAACTAAAAAAATTAAGCCCAGTCCTTTAATTAACTGCACCGCTCTTGTGCCCGAGATAATATTAAGTAAATAGTAAATAATAAAAGCAATTATAAAGATGTCTAATAAACTAGTTATAACTTTCCAGGACAATTTTATCACCTCTTACTTTAAATATTCGGCAAAAGACAGCCCAAACCCTGCATATTTTTTAAAACAACACAAAAAATTAATATTTTAAAGGAATCATCAATTTTTAATAGAATTAGTAGAGAGGAGGTGATATTTTTGAAAAATAACATCTTTTCCGATCAGCGTCTTAACTACAAAGATTTTTTGATAGTTATTGCTGCCTGGTATTTAATAACCCTGAGCAGTTACTTTATTATCGAAAAAGATTTTACTTCTTTAATTTATATTAATGAAATTTTAGCTTTTGCTATTAATATCCTTTCTCATATTGTCTTTTTATTTATAATCTATAGTTATTTTAATCTGCTTTATGACTTCAGTTTTACTGACCTTGGTTTTAAATTTAGCGGAAAAAAAATTAATTTTAAATCCCTATTTATTGTCCTTATGCTTTTAACAGCTGGAGTAATTTTAATTAATCTTAGTTACAATCCTGAAGTTAAAGGAAGTTTTTTTCCTCTTCAGTTAAAAGGAGATATTTTAAAAGTTATCTATAGTGATTTACCTCTCTTAATTTTAGTTTTTATTATCCTTCTGTTTACGGCCAGTGTTGAACAATTTTTATTTAATAAAGTAATATTTTCATTATTTAATCTTTATCTACCTAGTTTTTTTGCCGTAATTTTTAGTGGTCTGTTTGCTTCAGTTCTGTTTTTAGAATTTAATCCGGGTTTTATCATGATTATTTTTCTTTCGGTAATCATAAGCAACTATCTTTATATTACAAGTGACTATAATTTATTTACTCCAATTGTTTTTTACAGCTATTTTTTAACACTTTACATAGTTTTTATTTATGGTTTCGATTTTGTGATTATTTAAATTAATTTTCTCAATAACGCAAAAGGCCGGCCAGCGGCCGACCTTTTTAATTCCATATTTAACTTACACTTACTCCCACAGCTTAAAGATTTTATTTACCTGATCAATCTTTGCTGCAATTTTTTCGTCATTATGGTTATGATATAAGTCTCCACTACACTTTTCACAATAGAGTGCACCAGACCAGTTCTGACTTCCACATACATCACATTTTACATTTTTGTTTCTCATTATTAAGCCCTCCTTATTAGTCTTATAGTATTATATGAGCTTAACTAGAGTATAGCAGCACTAATAATTGCTGTCAAGCTAATTTATAAAAAAACAAAATTTAAAATTATTTGATAATTATCATTTGCTTTAGTACGTTTTTATTAGCAGCAAAAAATTTAGAAAGTTACCAATTTATAGTCAATCAGCAGCGAAATTTCCATAATTAAAATTCACCATATAATTCTGTACCACATTCAGGACATTTATTATTTTCAAGCATATTTTTTACCTGATAAGCTTTTCTCTTAATTAACTTCTCTCCACATTTATTACAGTAAGTATCAGCAGTATTTTCTATAATTGCATTTCCTAAATAAACATGGTCCAGATGCTTTTTGGCTAAATGATAGGCTTTTTTCATTATTTCTAAATCTGTAGGAGGTTTATTTAATTTATAAGCTGGATGATACCTGCTCAAATGAAGAGGTATTTGTCTATTAATTTGAGCCAGCCATTTAAAAAGTTCTTCTATCTCGCTCAGATTATCATTTAATTCAGTAATAATTAGATTTGTTATTTCCAGATGTACTTCGTGAGCAAGTATTTCAATTGTTCTTTTTACCGGCTCTAATGACCCACCACACTCTTTTTGATAAAAATTCTGATTAAATGCTTTTAAATCAATATTTGCTGCATCTAAGAATGGAATAAGCTTTTCTAAAGGTTTTTGATTAATAAAACCATTACTAACCAGAATATTTTTCAAACCCTTCTCAGACGCAATTTTAGCTGTCTCAAGCATATATTCATAAAAAACTGTAGGTTCTGAATAGGTATAGGCAATTAAACCAATATCTTTTTTAAGAGCAGTTTCAACAATCTCGTCAGGTTTAAATTCTCTCAATTCCGGTTTCTGCTGACTAATCTGCCAGTTCTGACAGAAGGTACAGCTCATGTTACAGCCCCAGCTGCCAAGAGAAAGCACTCTTTTTTGCGGATGAAAATGATAAAGTGGTTTCTTTTCGACAGGATCAATCCCCAGAGAAGATACCTGGCCATAATTTAATGAATATAATTTTCCCTTAATATTTTTTCTAACCTGACATATTCCAGTTTTATTACTGGAAATCCGACAATTATGAGGACAGAGATCACATTTAACAATTCCTTTATCCGTCCGCTGATAAAACTGTGCCGGGTAAAGTTCAGTCATTTTCATCAAACCTGCTTACAGTAAAACGGTAAATCTCTACCTCAGCATCTTCCCTTAATCCAGCCTTTCTTTTGGCAATATTCAGCTGTTTCTCAGCTGTTTTAATCCCTTCTAAATCAGGTAATAAAAGACCTGTTTGATGACCACCTTTAACCAATATACCATATTTTTTAGGATCAAGTTCAGACTTATCTCTCACTCTTTCCGGCTCAGATAAAATATCTACAGAAATTGAAATCTCATTTAACTCCTCTTTTTTTACTTCTGGAAAACGAGGATCATTTTCAGCAGCTGTCATAGCATTACTGATAATTTCATAAGCTGCATTTTTCTGTACAGGTCTAAAAGTTCCCATACAGCCCCTTAACTTACCATTTTTCTTTAATGTTACAAATACTCCTGCTTCTTTTTTTAAAATTTCTGGCAGCTCAGTTTCTTCAAATTCCGTTTCTTTACCTGAAACAATGTATTCTTCAACTGCTCTTCTGGCTAAATCAGTAATAAACTTAGCTTCTTTCATCATAATCACTCCTCACTACTAATTAAAAATAATTTATATTGATTCTGCTTTGATAAAAATAGTTCCATAACCGACACCAAAAGGTCCTTCGTAGGAATTAACTTTAAGCTCAACCTCCAAATTATTAAGTGCTCCCAACATAGTTACAATTGGCCGCAAACCACATTCTCCAGCTTTTTCAACCAGCTTTTGATCAAAATTTAAGATAGAATCAAAATCCTTTGCTTTAAAATATTCAATCAGTTTCTCATCAAAAATGTGTGCTTCAGAATTATAGCCGGCAGGAGCTCCTTTCTTTAAACGATGTGATAGATCACCACTGGCAATGACAGCAATTTTATAATCCAGCTCAGCTGCCGTTCTTGCGATTTCCTTACCTATTTTATAAAGTTCCTGATAGGAGATAAAGCCAATAGATATTGGAAGTAAAGGTTTTTTAATCCCTGATTTTTCTAAATAATTTAAAGGTACCATAATCCCATGATCCAGTTCCTGATCAATTCCATAATTCACTAAGTCATCTTTTCTAAGTGCCTGTAATGCCAGATTTTTTTCTCCGGTATTTGCCAACAATTTTTCAGCAAAATTAGTGTCAGATTTTTCTTTAAATTTAAGCTTTGAAAAACCAAAATCTCCAAAGTCACCTTCAAGCTGATCCTTAATTATTAAGGAAGCTGTGGAACGAAAAACTGGCCCATGGGGAGTAATAAAAACAATTAAATCAAGTTCATTTTTAAATTCTGCTATTTCTGCAGCCGTCTTTTTAAAACCCTGAACAGTCTTCTCTGCCTTTTTTAACTCCCTCCCGCCAATTTCTTCGATCACAATCGGTGGATGGGGCAACAGAGCAGCACATTTAACTCCCATAAATTTCACCTCCGGTTTATAAGCATTCAACAAATACAGTTAAAGTTTAATGTTCTTTTGAAAAATTAAACTTTAGAACTAATTTCTCTATAATATATTATACAACAAATCAACTGATAAAAAAACACCTAAGACCCGAAGGCATGTTTTTTTACTTTTTTATAATCTATTTAAATATTTTATTTTAAAACTGAGCATCAAAATGAGTGACTAAAAAATTATTTTATTATAACTTGATGAATAAAAGAGCTTAGGGCAGCCGAAGAGCACGGACGCTCTGAGCTGAGCTAGAAACAGGAGGTTTCTTTGCTCAGACAGCTGTACTAAGTTCTTTTATGAGTCTTAGTTATTGTAATAATTTTTTCTGGATTGATATTTTGATGCTCAGTTTTAAAATAATTAACTAAAAGTAAGATTATAAAAAAGAAAAAAGCAGAGCCTGAGCTCTGCCTGTAATAAAATGAAAATAAATATTATCTTTTTGAGAACTGTGGACTTTTTCTCGCTTTTTTGCGACCATATTTCTTTCTCTCAACCATACGGGAGTCTCTAGTTAAGTAACCAGCTTTCTTAAGTGGTCCACGATAATCTTTGTCAACTTCAAGCAGTGCTCTAGCAATACCATGACGAACTGCTCCAGCCTGTCCTGAAAGTCCTCCACCTTTTACATTAACTAAGACATCAAAAGTTCCATCGGTATTAGTTAATTCTAAAGGTGACATAATATCTTTAATTAAAGATTTTCTATTAAAATAGTTATCAATTTCTTTGTCATTTACTAAAAACTTTCCATCTCCAGGCAGCAGGCGTACACGAGCTGTAGAAGTTTTTCTACGACCTGTACCTCTATATTGTACTTCAGAAGCCATCTATTAAATTCCTCCTTTCAGAATTAAAGTTCTAATTTTTCTGGCTGTTGAGCCTGATGTGGATGATTAGGTCCACTATATACTTTTAATTTTTTAAACATCTTTCTACCAAGTTTATTGTGTGGTAACATACCCTTAACTGCTTTTTCAATAATAAATTCAGGATCTTTGTCACGAAGTTCTTTATAAGTAACTTCTTTAATACCACCAGGATGATTTGTATGACTATAATGTTTCTTGTCATCCCACTTCTTTCCACTTAATTTAACTTTTTCCGCATTTACTACAACTACATAGTCTCCCATATCTACATGAGGAGTAAAAGTAGGTTTGTGCTTTCCTCTTATATACTGAGCAATCTCAGATGCCAGTCTACCTAAAGTTTTATCTGCAGCATCAACTACATACCAGTTGCACTCTACATTTTCGTTTTTGGCCATATATGTTGACATAAATCTATACCTCCTTAATTAAAATACTCTCTATAATTACATGAAATTATTCTCAACGGGGCTAGTTGTTGGACAGAATAATTCATAGTAATTTTAATACAATCTTCTGCTTTTGTCAAGTTAAACGAATATAAATTAACCATAAAAGACTTCTAATAAAGTTAAACCCTGAGCCGGAGCAGTAAAACCAGCATTATTTCGATCACAACTCTGCAGAATATATTTCATTTCTGACAGGCTTCTCTTACCAAGACCGGTTTCAATAAGTGTACCGGCTAAAATTCTAATCATATTATATAAAAAACCATTTCCCATAACATCAATCCAAATTTCACCATTATCAGCTGCATAAAGATCTAAAGAATAAATTTCTCTTACTGTTGATTCAACAGAAGATCCTGCAGCACAAAAAGCAGCAAAATCATGAGAGCCTACAAAAACATTGGCTGCTTTCTGCATAATTTTTATATCAAGTTTTTTATAAACATTATAAACAAAATTGCGGACAAAAACTGAATTAAAATTACTGTTTAAAATTCTATATCTATATTTTTTGCCCCGTGCATCGTAACGAGCGTGGAAATCTTCCTCCACTTTTTCAGCTTTTTTACAAATAATATCAGCAGGTAATTCACTATTTAAGGCAATAGGAATTTTATGAGGTGGTATATCTACATCCAGAAAGAAATTTGCCGTCTGACCAGCCGCATGAACCCCGGCATCTGTCCTTCCAGCACCTGTAATTCTAACCCTTTTTTTATTAATTTTAGTAAGAGCATTTTCTAACTTCTGCTGTATTGTTTGACTGGTATTTTTTTGAATCTGCCAGCCACTATAATTACTGCCATCATATTCTATTATAATTTTATAATTTTGTTTCATTTTTTATCTCACCTAATAAAATGATACAGCAACTGCCAGAATAACAATAATGATTAAAGCAATAAAATCATAATATCTAAATTCTAGTTCGTGTAATCTTGTTCTTCCTTCTCCTCCTCTATAGCATCTGGATTCCATGGCAAGAGCAAGATCATCAGCCCTTCTAAAAGCACTAATAAATAATGGTACCAGTAAAGGAATTAAACTTTTAGCTCTCTGAATTAAATTCCCAGATTCAAAATCAGCTCCTCTGGCCTGCTGAGCTTTCATAATTTTATCTGCCTCTTCCAGCAAAGTTGGAATAAACCTTAAAGCAATTGTCATCATCATGGACAGTTCGCTGGCCGGTACTCCAAATCTTTTTAAAGGTGATAAAATATACTCTATTCCATCAGTAAGCTGTAAGGGAGAAGTAGTTAAAGTTAAGAGTGAGGTAAACAGTATTAAAATAAAAATCCTACTTACCATAAAAAAACCAGTATATACTCCTTCGGATTCAATAGAAATAAATTTCCAGGACCAAAGAACTTGACCGCCTTTGGTTAAAAATATATGAATAAAAAGAGTAAACAATACCAGAATCAGAATTGGTTTTAATCCCTTGAGTACTTTTTTGATTGAGATTTTGGATAATAAGACAACTACCAGAATAAAGGCAGAAAAAAATCCAAATCCACTAAATGTATCAATTGTAAATAAAGCAATTATTAAAATAGTTGTTATTATAATTTTTATCCTGGCATCCAGAGCATGTATAATAGAATCACGAGCTATATATTGACCAATTGTTATATCTTTAAGCATATTATTTGCTCCTCAACGCTTTAATTATTTCGGCTGATGCCTCAGATATAGAAAATAAATCAGTATTTACTTTCAAACCCTTTTCATCTAAACGATGTAGAATTTCTGTGATTTGAGGAAGATCAAGAGAAAGTTTATGCAGCTCCTGTTCTCGAGAAAAAACTTCAACAGGAGTATCATCAATTACAATTTCTCCCTGATGCATTACAATAACTCTACTGGCAAGTTCAGCTATCTCTTCCATCCGATGAGAAATTAATATAACTGTCATTTCAAGCTCCTGGTAAAGATATTTTAATAGTTCTGCCAGCTGTTTTCTTCCCTGTGGATCCAGTCCTGCACTGGGTTCATCCAGAACTAATACATCTGGTTTTAAAGCCAGCACACCAGCTATAGCAACTTTACGCTGCTGACCACCGCTTAAATTAAATGGAGATCTATCCTTAAATTCCTGATAATCCAGTCCCACCAGCTCCATAACTTCTTTAACTCTGTTCTGAATCTCATCCTTATCTAAACCAAGATTTTTAGGCCCAAAAGCTATATCCTGATATACAGTTTCTTCAAATAATTGATGCTCAGGATACTGAAAAACCAAACCAACGTGACGTCTGGTTTCTTTTAGATTACTTTTTTCATTAGTAATGTTTTTTCCATTAACTTTAACAGTGCCAGAACTTGGTATAATCAGACCATTAAAAAGCTGCACTAAGGTGGATTTACCGGAACCAGTATGTCCTACTATACCAATAAATTCTCCACGACTGATTTCTAAATTAATATCAGTTAAAGCTTTAACATTATTTTCATCCTGATAGACATGGCTTACGTTATCTAATTCAATTAGCATAAAGCATCCACCAACTCGTCTATGCTCAAAATATCAGGAATTTCTATCTTTTCCCGCCGCAGATATTCAGCAACTTCAACTGCAACAGGTATATCTAAGTTTACGTCTTTTAACTGCTCAACTAATCTAAAGATGGATTTAGGACTTCCTTTATGCAAAATTTTCCCCTGGTTCATTACAATAACCTGATCTGCATCTACTGCTTCTTCCATAAAATGAGTAATATGCACAACAGTAATCCCTTTTTCTCTATTTAAATATTCTACTGTCTCCATAACCTCTTTTCTACCCTGAGGATCAAGCATTGCAGTAGGTTCATCCAGGACAATACATTCAGGTTCCATGGCAATAACCCCGGCAATTGCAACTCTCTGCTTCTGTCCTCCAGATAATTTGTGAGGAGCAAATTTTTGAAAACCAGCCATTCCCACCATCTCAAGAGCTTTATCAACCCTTTTTCGAATTTCAGAACTGGGAACACCAAGATTTTCAGGTCCAAATGCTACATCATCTTCTACCATGGAAGCAACAAGCTGATTATCAGGATTTTGAAAAACCATCCCTACTTTTTGTCTAATCTTCCAGGTATTATCACGATTATTAGTATTTAAACCGGATACAAAAATTTCTCCTTTAGAGGGAGTTAAGAGTACATTTAATAACTTTGCCAGGGTAGATTTGCCCGAACCATTTGAACCAATAATAACAGCAAAATCACCGGCCTCTATCTGCAGGTTAATATTCTGCAGTGCCGGTCTATCACTGTTGTCATTTTGATAAAGAAAATCTACCCCATTTATTTCTATCAGGCTCATATTAACACCTACATTCAGTATTATTCTACCAGTTCAATAATTGCTTTCTTTGCTGCATCTCCTCTACGGGGATACATCTTTAAAATCCTTGTATAACCACCAGGTCTTTCTGCATACTGAGGTGCAATTTCATCAAATAATTTAGTAACTACTTCTTTATCTTTGATTTTACTCATTACTCTGCGTCTTGAGGCCAGATTATTAGTCTTAGCAGCAGTAATAAGTTTCTCAGCATAAGATCTTAATTCTTTAGCCTTAGGTAGTGTAGTTTCGATTCTTCCCTCACGAAACAGTGATGTTGCCATATTTCTAAACATCGCCTGACGATGAGAAGATCTTTTCTGTAATTTACGCTTAGCCACCTAAAATCCCTCCTTAAATTTCATTCTCTTTTAAATCTAGATCAAGTTCATCTAATTTATCTTTAATTTCCTGTAAGGATTTTTTACCCAGATTACGAACCTTCATTAGATCATCTTCAGTTTTATCAACAAGTTCTTCAACTGTGTTGATACCGGCCCGCTTTAGACAATTAGAAGAACGAACAGAAAGCTCTAATTCTTCAATTGTTGTATCTAAGATTTTATCCTTTTCTTCTTCCTCTACTTCTACCATGATTTCTACATCTTCAATTTCATCTGTCAAATTAATAAACAGTTCAAGATGCTCAACCATGATTTTAGCAGCAAGACTGATAGCATCATCAGGATGAATACTACCATTAGTATTTACTTCCAGTACCAGACGGTCAAAATCAGTTACCTGACCAACTCTGGTATTTTGAATGTTAAAATTGGCTCTTTCAATAGGACTGTAAGAAGAGTCTATTGGAATTAAACCAATCACATTATCAAAAAGATCCTTGTTTTCTTCAGCGGTATGATAACCTCTACCTTTATCGACAGTTGCTTCTAAAACAAGTCTTCCATCCTCTGCTAAAGTAGCAATATGGTGATCTTTATTAACAACCTGTACATCACCTGAAGAAATAAAGTCACCAGCAGTTACTTCTCCTTCTCCTTCTGCTTCTAAGCGAATAGTTGTCTGTTCTTCTCCAGAATACTTAACAACTACCTCTTTTAGATTCAAAATTAGATCTGTCATATCTTCAACTACTCCTGGAATAGCCGAAAACTCATGCTTTACTCCCTCTACTTTAACTGAAGTAAGTGCGGCTCCAGGTAGAGAAGAAAGCAAGATACGACGCAGTGAATTACCAAGAGTAGTCCCATATCCTCTTTCTAAAGGAGAAATTTCATAACGACCATAGTTTTCATCACTTTCAAGTCTTTCCACACGTGGTTTTTCAATTTCTATCATCTTATCAGCTTACCCTCCTTAAATTAACAATTTTATGACTGAGGGTATTCATTTACCGTGAATAATACTCGACAATCAGGTGCTCTTCTACCGGATAATCGATATCTTCCCTCTCTGGTAATGCAACAACTGTACCTTCAGCTTTTTCAAGATCAGAATTAATCCATTCCTGTGTAGCAAAGTCAGCATTATATTCAAAGATTTCTTTAAAACGTTTGGACTTGCGGCTGGAATCCTTAACACTAATAACATCATCTACATCAATTTCATAGGAAGGAATGTCAACCTTGCGCCCATTAACTTTAATATGTCCGTGTAATACAAACTGTCTTGCTTCACTGCGGGAACTTGCAAAACCCATTCTATAAACAACATTATCCAGTCTTCTTTCTAATAACTGGAGGAAATTTTCACCTGTAACACCAGTCTCATTTTCAGCCTTTTCGAAGTAATTACGGAACTGTTTCTCCATAATTCCATAAATTCTTCTAACTTTCTGCTTTTCTCTTAACTGGGAACCATATTCGGATACCTTCTGACGTCCCTGACCATGTTCACCTGGAACATAAGGTCTGCGATCAAAAGAACATTTATCACTATAACAGCGGGCGCCTTTTAAATATAATTTTTCACCTTCACGCCTGCATAATTTACAAACTGAACCTGTATATCTTGCCATTTTTACACCTCAACTTTCTATTATATAATTATATACGTCTTCTTTTTGGGGGTCTACATCCATTATGTGGAATAGGAGTAATATCTTTAATTAAAGTAATGTTTAAACCTGCAGACTGTAGAGTTCTAATTGCAGACTCTCTACCGGATCCAGGACCTTTAACATAGATTTCAACTTCTTTAAGACCCATTTCCTTTGCTTCTTCAGCAGCATTTTCTGCAGCCAGCTGAGCAGCAAAAGGAGTACTCTTTCTGGAACCTTTGTAACCAACTTTTCCAGCACTTGACCAGGCAATTACCTTTCCTTCTTCATCAGTAATTGAAATAATCGTGTTATTAAATGTAGATTTAATATGAGCCTGACCTTTTTCTATATTACGCTTAACCTTTTTTCTTCTACGTGATTTTTTCTTCTTATTTTTAGCCATTAATTAAATTCCCTCCTTACTTAGCTGGTTTTGATCTTGTAACACCAACAGTTTTCTTAGGTCCTTTACGTGTACGAGCATTTGTTTTAGTTCTCTGTCCACGTACTGGTAAACCTCTGCGGTGACGAAGACCACGGTAACAACCAATATCCTTTAATCTTTTGATATCAGCTCTTCTTTCTCTTCTTAATTCACCTTCAACAATATAATTTTCATCAATTTCACTTCTTAATTCTGAAATTTCAGCTTCAGTTAAATCCTTAATTCTTGTATCAGGATCAATGCCTGTGCTCTCAAGAATTTTTTGAGAAGTAGTTTTACCGATACCATAAATATATGTCAATCCAATCTCTACCCTTTTATTTCTAGGAAGATCAACACCTTCAATTCTAGCCATGATTTCACCTCCAGTATTTTTTATCCCTGACGCTGTTTATGCTTGGGATTCTCACAAATAACCATTACTTTACCATTGCGTCTGATAACCTTACATTTATCACAAATCGGCTTAACTGATGGTCTTACTTTCATTAACAATCACCCCTTGTGGTAATTTATTTCGCTTTATGTCGATAAGTAATCCGGCCACGACTCAAGTCATAGGGAGAAAGTTCTACTGTTACCTTATCACCAGGTAAGATTCGTATAAAATTCATCCTCATTTTTCCTGAAACATGTGCCAGAACTTTATGTCCGTTTTCCAATTCTACTCTAAACATTGCATTTGGCAGGGGTTCAACAACTGTACCCTGGACTTCAATAGGATCTTCTTTTGCCATAAATTATTTGACCTCCTCTTTACTGAGATAATCCTTTAAAATTAAGCGAACATCTTCACTGCGAACTCGTTTCTTCTTTTTCAAATCTCTTAAAAACTCTGCTGCAATCTGACCTGTGCTTTCTAAATGTCTGCTATTTTTATATTTTGGATTATTAAATTTCCTCTTCACACCATCGACAACTTTTATTTTTCTATTAGACTGATTACCTATCACTAGATAATAAGTATCTTTATCTCTGCCGGCAGTCGACTTTACAATTTCGCCAACTTTAAAAGCAGTATCCAAAAATATCACTCATTTCTTCACTCTCTCTTTTTAACACGCACTGTACATTATACCATAGATAAGACAGACTCTGCAATAAAAGTTAAAGTTTACTTAATATTTCAACTCCAGCTTTAGTTATTGCAATTGTATGCTCAAAATGAGCAGAAAGACTTCTATCTTTTGTTACTACAGTCCAGTCATCCTCGAGGGTCTCGACTTCATAACCACCAATGTTAACCATTGGCTCTATAGCAAGGGTCATCCCTTCTTTTAATTTTGGACCTTTACCTGCCGGCCCAAAATTAGGTATCTGTGGATCTTCATGCATATCACGACCAATTCCATGACCTACATAATCTCGAACCACAGAAAACCCATTTTCCTCAACATATTCCTGTACAGCATGAGAAATATCAAATAATCTGTTGCCGATAACTGCTTTTTCAATTCCTTTCAGAAGAGATTCTTCAGTTACTTTCAATAATTTGCTGGCATTTTCAGAAATTGAACCAACTGCATGTGTTCTGGCAGCATCACCATTAAAGCCTTCATAAAAAGTTCCAATGTCAATACTTACTATATCACCAGCTTCTAAGAAACGATGATCAGCAGGAATACCATGTACAACTTCTTCATTAATTGAAATACAAATAGAGGCTGGGAAACCCTGATATCCTTTAAAAGACGGAACTGCTCCTTTACTACGAATAAATTCGTCAGCAAGCTGATCCAGTTCAGCTGTGGATATCCCTGGTTTAATATTTTCTGCCAGATAAGCATGTGTTTCTGCTACTATCTGATTTGCTTCACGCATTATATCAATTTCACGCCTCGATTTCAAGATAATCATTATTTATTCGCCTCAATTAATTTCATTAGTCTCTGCTGTACCTTTTCGATTCCACCGGTACTCTGTACTTCATGCAGTATTCCTTTATTTTGATAGTAATCTGCAAGTTTAGCAGTTTTTTCTTTGTTAACTTCAATTCTTTTCTTAACAGTTTCTTCCTGGTCATCACTGCGCTGAATTACATCACCACCACATACATCACATACACCTTCAACTTCAGGTGGGTCATTTTTAACATGATAGGTGGCACCACAATCAACACAAACTCTGCGTCCAGCCAGTCTTTCAACTAAAATATCAATTTCAGCCTGTAAATAAATTGCTAAATCAAGCTCTCTATTCTGCTCAGCTAAAATTTTATCCAGAGCCTCTGCCTGTGCAATTGTGCGTGGAAATCCATCCAGAATAAAGCCATCTTCACAATCATCCTCTTTTAATCTTTCTTCAACAATTCCGATTGTAACTTCATCTGGCACTAATTCACCGGCATCAATAAATGATTTAGCCTTTTTACCAAGAGGTGTCTCATTTTTAATGGCCTTTCTGAAAATATCACCAGTAGCAATATGAGGAATTTCCAGAGTTTCTTCTAATTTTTTAGCCTGAGTTCCTTTGCCAACTCCGGGCAAACCCAGTAAAATCATATCCATTTTAGTTCCTCCTTTTTATTTCATGAAACCTTCATAGTGTCTCATCAGGAGATGGGATTCGATCTGTTCCATAGTTTTTAAAGCTACACCTACCATAATGATCAGCGATGTACCACCAAAACTAATTGTAACCCCAGTTAGTGGCTGCATAGCAAAAGGAAGTAATGCAACAATTGTTAAGAATATAGCTCCTGCTAGTGTAACTCTCATTAATACTCTATCTAAATAATTAATAGTTGGTCTTCCAGGACGAATTCCAGGAATAAAACCACCATATTTTTTCATATTATCTGCAACCTCTTCTGGATTAAAGGTAATTGCAGTATAGAAATAAGTAAAGAATAAAATCATTAGACCATACAGTACCATATACAGTCCTGAACCAGGACTAATAGCATTTGCAAGGCCTGTAGCCCAGTCATAAGGCAAAACCTGAGCAATAATTCCCGGGAATAAAAGTACAGATGAGGCAAAAATTACTGGAATAACTCCAGCCTGATTAATCTTCATCGGAATATGTGTACTTCTACCTCCGTAAACTCGGCGGCCCACAATTCTTTTTGAATATTGAACCGGAATTCTTCTTTCACCTTGCTGAACAAAGATAATACCAGCAATAATTATTATAGCCAGTACAGCAAAAATTAGCACATTTAAAATTGAGATTGTGCCTGCCTGTAATAACTCATATGTGTTATACATATCTGACGGGAAGCGAGAGATAATAGATGTAAAAATGATAATAGAAATACCATTACCAATTCCCTTATCTGTGATCTGCTCACCCAGCCACATTAAGAAGGCTGTTCCTGCAGTTAAACTAACAATAATTAGAGCGATATCAAAAGCTGTTGCATTAGGTACTGCTCCAAAACGTCTAATATACATTGTAATTCCTACTGCCTGAATAACAGCCAGCACAATAGTTCCGTATCTTGTATACTGTGCAATTTTTTTGCGGCCCTCATTACCCTGTTTAGAAAGTTCTTCTAATTTAGGAACAACTACAGTAAGTAGCTGCAGAATAATTGAAGCAGTAATGTAGGGCGTAATGCTCATCGCGAAAATTGTAAAGTTTTTTAAAGCACCACCTGCAAATAAATCCAAAAAGTCAAGTGCTCCACCAAAGTTTCCACCGAAAAGTCTTTCCTGAAGTAATGCAACATCTACTCCAGGAACTGGTATATGAGCTCCTAGACGATAGACAGCCATCATAGCGAGCATAAATAAAACTTTATTTCTAAGTTCTTTTACTTTAAAAACATTACCGAGAGCCTTTATCAACTTATATCACCTCTGACTTTCCGCCAGCAGCTTCTATCTTTTTTCTGGCAGAAGCAGTAAAAGCCTGTGCTTTAACATCTAAAGCAACATTAACTTCACCTTTACCAAGTATTTTAACACCGTTTTTAGCGATACCATCAATAATTCCCTTTTCTAATAAAACTTCAGGTGTTACAGTTTCATCAGCGGAAAATTTATTTAATTGATATACATTAACTTCATTAAATTCTTTTTTAAATTTATTGTTAAACCCTCTTTTGGGAAGACGTCTAAACAGAGGAGTTTGTCCACCCTCAAATGTTGGACGTACTCTTCCACCTGCACGAGAGTTCTGTCCGTTTGCACCTCTACCGGATGTATAGCCACGACCGGAGCCAGTACCACGACCAACTCTTTTGCGATCCTTTTTATATCCTGCAGCAGGTTTAAGATTATTTAATTTCATACTTACACCTCCTTGATAATTATCCAATTAATTCTTCTACAGACTTACCTCTTAATTTGGCAACTTGTTCTGCGCTTTTAAGTTCTTTAAGACCAGTAATTGTAGCATTGATCATATTAATCGGATTGGATGTTCCAAGAGATTTAGTTAAAATATCACTAATTCCTGCAAGCTCGATTACCGCACGCACAGGACCACCAGCAATAACACCAGTACCAGGAGCAGCGGGTTTCAGTAGTACTCTACCAGCACCAAAAACTCCAGTTTTCTCATGCGGAATTGTTGTATCCACAATTGGAACTTCGATTAATTCTTTTTTAGCTGCATCAATACCTTTTCTAATGGCTTCAGGCACTTCATTTGCTTTACCGATACCTGCACCAACATGGCCTTCTTTGTCCCCTACAACTACCAGGGCACTAAAGCTAAATCTACGGCCACCTTTTACAACCTTGGCAACACGATTAATGTTAACCACGCGTTCCTCAAGATCGAGTTTATCAGCGTTAATTTTACTCATTAATTTACCTCCTTATTTAAAACTTTAGCCCTTCCTCGCGGGCAGCATCAGCCAGAGCTTTAACTCGGCCGTGGTATTTATATCCACTTCTGTCGAAAACTACTGTATCTATTCCTTTCTCCAGTGCTCTACTGGCAGCTAATTCTCCTACCATTTTAGCAGCTTCCCTGTTACTTGCTACTTCAATTGAATCGCGAAGAGCTGGATCAAGAGTAGATGCAGAAGCAACAGTTTCTCCAGATAAATCATCTATAATCTGCACATACATGTGCTTTAAAGTACGGGTTACATTCATTCTTGGACGATTGGGTGTACCCACAACTTTATTTCTAATTCTCTGATGGCGCTTTTGTCTTGCTTCTCTTTTACCCATCACATTCACTCCTTTCTATTAACCAGTTTTACCGACCTTACGTCTAATATGTTCTCCAACATATTTAATTCCTTTACCTTTGTAAGGTTCTGGTTTTCTTACTTCACGAATCTTAGCTGCTGTATCACCAACACGCTGCTTATCAATACCTTTAACTGTGATATTTGTGTTTTTTTCAACTTCAAAAGAAATATCACCTTCAGCTTCTATAATTACAGGGTGTGAATATCCAACTTCAAGTTTCAGCTTATCACCTTGAACCTGAGCATTATATCCTACACCTACCATTTCTAATTTTTTCTCAAAGCCCTTGCTAACTCCCTCAACCATACCTTCGATTAAACTTCTAACCAAACCGTGCATGGAGCGAGATTCAATATCTTCGCCATTGCGTTCAACAACAACTTCATTTTCATCAACTTTGATATCAATACCAGGTTTAAAAGTTCTTTCCAATTCACCTAATGGACCCTTAACTTTAACAGTCTGGCCATCAACAGTTACTTCAACTTTCTCTGGTATTTCTATAGGTAGATCACCAATACGTGACATAAATTTCACCTCCGAAATATTTTATCTTAGAAAAGTTCTCTCAAGCAGAAGCCATCAGCCAGATCTTAGAGACAATTGTAAACACATCTAACTTCCAACCTCTGACGCGCTCGATGCGCTAATACTAACCTGACAATACGTTTATAAATGAAAGGTTAGTGCAACTTCTAATCTCCAGTCTACCAGACGTAACAGAGAACCTCTCCACCGATACCTTTTTCTCTTGCCGCTTTATCACTCATAACACCCTGGGAAGTTGAAATCACAGCGATTCCTAAACCACCAAGAACCTGTGGCACTTCGTCCTTGCCAACATAGACTCTCAGACCAGGCTTACTGATTCTTTTAATTCCACTTATTACTTTTTCATCATTATCTCCATATTTTAAATAAACCCGAATCATATTCTGAGGTTTTCTTTCAACTAATTTTACATCATTAATGAAACCTTCATCTTTTAAAAGTTCACCAATGCTGGTTTTAACCTTAGAAGCGGGAATATCAACTCTATCTTTCCCAACACTATTAGCATTGCGAATCCGGGTCAGCATATCTGCTATTGGATCTGTTAAATTCATTTACAAACCTCCTTCCAGTTTTACCAGCTTGCTTTTTTAACTCCAGGAATTTCGCCTTTATGGGCTAATTCTCGGAAACAAATTCTGCATAAATCAAATTTTCTCATATATCCACGTGAACGTCCACATCTACTGCAGCGATTCACTTTACGTGTTTCATATTTAGGCTCTTTATTGGCCTTTTCAATTAAAGCTTTACGTGCCAAACTAAACCCTCCTTCAATTTATAGGTCTTTACTTCTTATATGGCATTCCCATCAATGATAATAATTCAAATGCTTCTTCGTCCGTTTCAGCAGAAGTCACAATGGTAATTTCCATACCATGAATATTATCAACATCATCGATATTAATTTCTGGGAAAACAGTGTGTTCGCTTATTCCTAAGCTGTAATTACCGCGACCGTCAAATGATTTAGGAGATACACCTCTAAAATCTCGGATACGTGGCATTGTAATGTTAACCAATTTATATAAAAACTCAAACATCTGCTCACCGCGAAGAGTAACCTTAACTCCAACCGGCATACCCTCTCTAATTTTAAAATTAGCAATGGATTTCTTTGCTCGAGTTACAGTAGGACTCTGTCCGGTTATTCTTGCGATCTCATCAACAACAGTATCCAGAAGTTTAGTATCTTCTTTAGCATCTCCCAACCCAACATTAACAACAATTTTTTCTAATTTAGGAGCTTCCATTACATTATTGTAATCAAATTTCTCCATCAGCTGGGGTAGAATTTCTTCCCTGTATTCATTAGCTAATACTGACATTTCTGGACCTCCTTCCGCTTATTTATTTATCAACAACTTCGTCACATTTTTTGCATGTTCTTACTTTAGTACCATCATCTAAACGCTCTGCTCCAACCCTTGTCTTTTCGTCACAACGGGGGCAGACGAGCTGAACATTTGAAGCATGTATTGGTGCTTCATTTTCTATAATTCCACCCTGCGGCATATCCTGTGTAGGACTAACATGACGGTGCACAATATTTACACCTTCAACAATTACGCGATCTTTTTTAGGATCTACCTTTAAAATCTCACCGCGTTTACCTTTATCTTTTCCGGATATTACTTCCACAGTGTCACCTTTTTTAATTCTCAATCCAATCCCCTCCTTCTATAATACCTCCGGTGCAAGGGAGATAATCTTCATATAATTCTTTTCCCTCAGTTCACGGGTCACAGGACCAAAAATACGTGTACCCTTAGGATTATTATTGTCATCTATTATTACTGCTGCATTTTCGTCAAATCTAATATAGGTGCCGTCTTTGCGTTTTAAGGACTTTTTGGTTCTAACAACTACTGCTTTAGCAACCTCACCTTTTTTTACCATTCCGTCTGGAATAGCTTCTTTAACGCTGACTACTATTGTATCTCCAACTTTAGCATATTTCTTTTTGGAGCCTCCAAGTACCTTAATACATAAAAGTTCGCGGGCACCTGAATTATCCGCTACCTTTAAACGGCTTTCAGATTGTATCATTTTCAGGCCCTCCTTTCTACTTCCAGGACTTATTTTGCTTTTTCAATAATTTCTACTAAACGCCATCTCTTAGTCTTACTTAAGGGACGTGTTTCCATAATTCTTACAGTGTCACCTTCATTACAAACATTCTCTTCATCATGAGCTGTATATTTTTTAGTTTTCTTGACAACTCTTTTATATTTAGGATGCTGTGTTCTGCGCTCTACAGCTACTGTGATAGTTTTATCTCTCTTATCACTAACTACAACACCTTTACGTTCTTTACGACTATTTCTTTCCATGAGAAACCTCCTTTCAAAAAAGAATTAAGCCCTCTCTATACCAAGTTCCTTTTCCCGCAGAATAGTTTTAATTCGGGCAATAATTCTTTTAACCTCTTTTATCCTCATAGGATTATCCAACTGTGCTGTTGCATGTTGAAAGCGTAGGTTAAATAACTCTTCTTTAAATTCGCGGGCTTTCTGTTCTAACTCTGCTTCTGTTAAATTTCTTAATTCATCAGCTCTCATCGGCCTCACCATCCATTCCCTCTCTTGCTACAAATTTAGTTTTAATAGGTAGTTTGTGAGATGCAAGGCGCATCGCTTCTCTGGCAACCTCTTCCGGTACACCAGCCAGCTCAAACATAATTCTACCTGGTTTAACAACTGCTACCCACTTCTCAGGTGCACCTTTACCACTACCCATACGTGTTTCAGCAGGTTTTGCGGTTACAGGCTTGTCCGGGAAAATTTTAATCCAAACTTTACCTCCACGCTTAA
This sequence comes from Halanaerobium kushneri, assembly GCF_900156285.1. Classification (GTDB taxonomy): domain Bacteria; phylum Bacillota; class Halanaerobiia; order Halanaerobiales; family Halanaerobiaceae; genus Halanaerobium; species Halanaerobium kushneri. The sequence continues at coordinate 4,467 of NZ_FTNC01000009.1, read as the reverse complement.
TGCTTCTAGTAAGGGCAACACGAGCAGCCTCTATCTGTCTATTGGTAATCCATACGGGTTCTAAGGCCTGCAGGCCATATTCACCAAAGGTGATTTTATTTCCCCGATGAGCTTTACCTTTCATTCTTCCTCTCATTTGCTTACGATGTTTTACTCTTTTAGGTACTAACATCAAAGAGCCTCCTTTCCTGCATAATCTATCTATTCATCATCTATTTCTGGAAGTATTTCTCCCTTATTGATCCAAACTTTTACTCCAATTAAACCATATGTTGTATCAGCTTCTGCAAATCCGTAATCTATATCAGCTCTCAGTGTATGCATTGGAACACTACCTTCACTGTAGCCTTCACGTCTGGCCATTTCTGCTCCACCAAGACGGCCACTGCTCTGAACCTTAAAACCTTCAGCTCCCATGCGCATTGCACGATTCATTGCCTGCTTCATTGCTCTCCGGAAAGAAATTCTTCTAACTAACTGAGAAGCAATATTTTCAGCAACTAGCTGAGCATTCATTTCTGGATCTTCAACCTCTACAACATTAATCTGTACAGTTTTTCCTGTTAAAGCTTCAACTTCGTTTCTTAAAGCCTCAACTTCAGATCCTCCACGTCCAATAACCATTCCTGGTCTGGCAGTGTGAACATCTAATTTCAATCTATTAGCAGCTCTTTCAATTACAACTTTAGAAATTCCAGCTTCAAACATCTTCTCCTTAACATGATTTCTAATCTCGCGATCTTCATTTAAAAGTTTGGAATAATCATTTTTATCCGCATACCATTTTGCATCCCAATCTTTTATAACTCCAACTCGGAGACCATGTGGATTTATTTTATTACCCAAATTTTATCCCTCCTTTGTATCGCTTAAAACGATTGTGATATGGCTGGTTCTTTTGTTAATAGGACTAGCCGATCCCTGTGCACGAGCTTTCCATCTCTTCATTGTAGGACCCTCGTCAACAAAAGCTTTCTTTACATAAAGGTCATCTACAAACATATCATGATTATTTTCAGCATTTGCTGTAGCTGAATTTAATACTTTTTCTACCATTTTAGCAGCTTTTTTCGGTGTGCTTTTTAAAATTGCAACTGCAGTATTAACGTCCTTACCCTTAATTAAGTCTGTAACCAGACGGGCTTTGCGCGCAGTAATACGCAGATGCTTTGCAACTGCTTTTGCTTCCATTTTAAAACCCCCTTACTCTATCTACAAAATTTCTTATTTAAGTGCTGTTGAACGTTCTGTATGGCGGCTGTGACCTCTAAAGATTCTGGTTGGAGCGAACTCTCCTAATTTATGTCCTACCATCTCTTCAGATATATATACTGGCACATGCTTACGACCATCATGGACAGCAATTGTATGTCCAACCATTTCAGGGAAAATGGTTGAGCTTCTTGACCAGGTTTTAACAACCTGTTTTTTTCCACTCTCATTCATTTCTCTGATTCTGGCAATTAGTTTCTCTGAGACAAAAGGTCCCTTTTTTATAGATCTAGCCATCAATAATCCTCCTTTCTACTATTTGCGCTTCTTGGCGTGACGTGAACGGATAATATACTTATCTGAGCGCTTTGGTTTACGTGTCTTTTTACCCATAGTAGGTTTACCCCACGGAGTTACAGGATGTCTACCAGCAGGTGATTTACCTTCTCCACCACCGTGTGGGTGGTCATGAGGATTCATAACTACACCGCGTACATGAGGTCTTTTACCCTTCCAGCGGCTGCGTCCGGCTTTACCGACAGTAATATTTTCGTGATCAATATTACCAACCTGTCCAACAGTAGCTTTACATACATTATGAATTAATCTAACTTCACCCGAAGGCATTTTTAAGTGTACAAATTTACCTTCTTTTGCAAGAATTTGAGCCATGGTTCCAGCAGAACGAGCAATTTGACCGCCTTTTCCTGGCTGCATTTCTACATTGTGTACAATTGTACCTACAGGAATATCTTTTAATTGTAGTGCATTACCGGCAGTAATATCTGCATCTATTCCAGTATCTAAGGTGTCACCAACTTCTACTTTGTTTGGCGCAAGAATATATCTTTTTTCTCCATCTGCATACTGCAGTAGAGCAATTCTTGCAGAACGATTTGGATCATATTCTATAGTCTTTACTTTAGCAGGAATTCCATCTTTGTCCCGCTTAAAATCTATTAAACGATAGCGGCGCTTATGTCCACCACCCTGATGACGGCTGGTAATTCTACCATTTGCATTACGGCCACCCTTCTTTTTCAATGGAGCCAGCAGGCTCTTTTCTGGCTTATCTGTTGTAATTTCATCAAAACTGGCAACAGTCATATAACGCCTTGAAGGTGTGGTTGGTTTAAAACTTTTAATCGCCATCTTTTTTCCCTCCTTTTTGAATTATTTTTTAGAGGCCTTCGTAAATTTCTATTTCATCGCCCTCAGCCAGCTTAACTAAAGCTTTTTTCCAGTCAGGTTTTTTACCAACATGGAAGCCGAGTCTTCTTTTTTTACCTCTAACATTCATTGTATTTACTTTTATAACATTTACAGAGAAGATTTCTTCTACTGCATTTCTAATTTCAACTTTATTTGCATTTTTGGCAACCTTAAATGTATAGGTATTTGCCTCCTGCATTTGATCCATTGTATTTTCAGAAATAATAGGTGCTATGATGATATCTCTTGCATCTTTCATTCGCCCAGCACCTCCTCAACCATTTTAACCGCTTCTTCGATAAAAATAACCATTTCATTATCTAAAAGATCATAGGCATTAATTGAACCGGCCAGCAGAGTCTTTACATTTGGAATATTTCTAGCTGAAAGATATAAGTTTTTATCCTTTTCAGGCATTACTAAAACAACTTTTTTATCTTCTAGATTTAAGTCAGCTAAAATGTTAACTACTGCTTTTGTTTTTGGTTGATCAAGCTCAATCTTATCAACTAAAATTAACTCATCTCTGTCAACTTTATCAGTTAAAACAGATCTTAAAGCCAATCTTCTCATCTTTTTAGTTAACTTTTTATCATAACTGCGAGGGGAAGGTCCAAAAGTGATTCCTCCACCTACCCATAATGGAGAACGAATACTTCCGTGGCGAGCACGTCCAGTTCCTTTCTGTCTCCAGGGTTTGCGGCCACCACCGCGAACTTTACCTCTTGTCTTTGTAGAAGCGTTTCCGCCTCTGCGAGCAGCTAATTGAGCATTAACTACCTGATGTACAACATGCTTATTTATTTTATCATTAAAAACAGAATCATTTAATTCTACTTTTTCGAGTTCTTTTCCACTCTGATTGAATTTTGCTACCTGCGGCATCAAAAATCCTCCTTTCTAAACTTATTTAGTTGTTAACAGATTTGATTTCAAGCACTGCTTTTTTGGCTCCTGGTACTGGACCAGCAATCAATAAAACATTACGCTCTACATCAACTTTTACTATTTCTAGATTTCTTTCAGTCACTCTATCGTGACCCATTCTACCTGGCATTTTAAAGCCTTTAAATACTCTTCTAGCATCAACAGCACCGATTGAACCAGGTGCACGATGGAAATGTGAACCGTGTGTTTTGGGTCCTGTATTATGGTTCCATCTCTTAATATTACCGGCAAATCCTTTACCTTTAGAAATTCCGCTAACATTAACTTTTTCTCCCACTTCGAAGAGATCAGCTTTAATTTCACTACCTTCACTCAGTTCCAGATCAAGTCCTTTAAATTCTCGAAGATGTTTCTTGGGCTCGAGATCACGACTTTCAAACTGACCAAGTTCTGGTTTGTTAAGTCTGTGTTTTTTTACTTCACCAAATCCAAGCTGTACTGCATCATAACCATCTTTTTCTGTAGTCTTAATCTGTGTTACAACACAGGGACCGGCCTCAACTACAGTTACAGGTACCAGCTCTCCATTATCTTTAAAATACTGAGTCATACCCAGTTTTTTTCCTAATATAGCTTTCGCCATGGCCTAATACACCTCCTGACATTAAAGTTTAATTTCTATATTTACTCCTGCGGGCAAATCAAGCCTCATCAGTGAGTCTACAGTTTTTGATGTAGGATCGAGAATATCGATCAGTCTTTTATGGGTTCTCATTTCAAATTGTTCTCTTGCATCTTTATGAACATGAGGTGAGCGAAGTACTGTAAATACCTCTTTTTCTGTTGGTAGAGGTACTGGACCAGATACATCTGCACCAGTTCTTTCAGCAGTAGCAACAATCTTTTCTGCTGATTGATCCAGGAGCTCATGTTCAAAAGCTTTAAGGCGAATCCTAATTTTTTCGTGTTTTGCCATTTGCTTACCTCCTTAATCTTTACGATTTAAGCTCAGTTAGGAGCATAGAAAAAGCGAGGAGGCTGCCTCCTCTGCTTTTTTATCCTTACTCAATAATTTCAGTTACAACTCCAGCTCCTACTGTGTGACCACCTTCACGGATTGCAAAACGTAGTCCTTCTTCCATAGCTATTGGAGTA
>NZ_FTNC01000013.1 GCF_900156285.1 Halanaerobium kushneri | reverse complement strand
AACTCTTTCACCCACTGGGTGAAAACAATATTTTAATAGATTATTGATATACTGGGCCTGACAATTTATTTCGTGGTTGCTATGAATAATTCAGGTATAATTAACACAATCAAGTTATAATTAACACAATCAAGTATAATAGAAATAAATTCATCTGAAAAGATTTAGAAAAAGGAAGTTGGGGCACTATTGCAGATATTTGCTAAGCTTAAAGAAGTTTTGAGATTACCGGATATGGGCGGGAATGGTGATTACATATTTAAAGTAAGAGAACAGATAAATAAAAAAACAAAGGCTAATCTTGTCATGTCAGTAGATGGACCAAGTGGACCTCAGCATGAAATTAAAGATGTAATGGAAGCAAAAATAAGAGATAATTAGTTTTAATAATTAAAAACCCGGGCATCAGCATTATGGAAAAAGTTGGCCCGGGTTATTTTATATGTTTTAATAATTAAATTCTGCCCAGCTAGGGTCAATTATCCGATTATCTTGATTTAGCTGATCCATTTTTTCTCTTGCTTCAGCAGGCAATTCCCAGCCGAAAAGATCAAAATTTGCTTTTAAGTGTTCACTGGAACTTGCTTTAGGGATTGCTACAATATTTTTATCTATTAACCATTTAAGAGCAAGCTTAGAAGCTGATCTGTTATATTTTTCTGCCAGCTTATTAATAACTTCATTTTCAAAAATTTCTCCTCTGGCCAGTGGACTGTAAGCTGTCAGCACAATTCCATTTTCCTGACAGAAATTAAGTAGTTCTTTTTGATAAAGTGTCGGATGGAATTCTACCTGATTAACTGCTACTAAGTCAGGATAAATTTCCATTGCGTCTCGAAGATGATTTACTGTAAAGTTACTGACACCAATATTTTTAGCTAAACCCTCTTCTTTGATTTCTTTTAAAGCTTTTAAGCTTTCTTTTAGAGGTATTTTTTTATTGGGCCAGTGAATTAAAAGCAAATCCAGATATTCTATCTCTAATTCATCCAGAAATCTCTCTGCATCTGCCTTTATATCATCATAATGCAAATTTTCTGGCTTTATTTTAGAGGTTATAAATAGTTCTTTTCTGTCAATATTAGCTTTCTTAATTCCTCTACCAACAGCCTGATGATTGTCATAGCCGTCAGCAGTATCAATGTGATTATAACCGATATCCAAAGCTTCTTTAACTGACTTTGTACATTTTTCTCCTCTTAACTGCCAGGTTCCCAGACCTAAAAGTGGCATCTGATCCCCGGAATTTAATTCAACATATTTCATTTTATCAACCTCCAATTTTAATCTTAATTTATGCTTTAAATTAATTATAATCAAATTAAGAATTATTATCAACATTTATCAAGAAAAAAAGGAGATTTAGTAACTATGTTGAAATTAATTGTTAGAAGCATTTTGATTCTGCGGGAAAGGAAGTGTAGTTTTGAAATTTAAATTTTTACATAATATAGAAAATAAAATATACTTTATACCTTCAATTTATGCTATTGCAGCTACTCTGCTTTCAATTCTGGTAATATTTATTGAATATCAGTATACAGAGACCCTGGTAAATGTACTTCCATCTTATTTTTTCACTTCCTATGATCTATCAAAAACAATTTTATCAACTATAGCTGGCTCTTTATTTGCTATGATTACAGTTTCTTTTTCCACTATTATGGTAGTGCTGACTATGTATTCCTCACAATTTTCTCCAAGAACAATGCAAGATTTTCTAAAAAACAAAGTAACTTTAAAAGTGCTGGGTATTTTTATTGCAGGTTTTATTTATTCAATTTTAACTCTTCTTTTTATTGATGATAGCCTGCAGGGAAGTGGAGAATCTACAATTTTTTCTGCAATGATAGGTGTTATTGTAGCAATTGTCTGTCTGGGATATTTTGTTTATTTTATTCATCATGCTGCTAATTCTGTTCAGGTTAATTTATTAATAGAAAATCTTAAGGAAGAAGTTATAGAGATTGTTGATTCCATTGAGGCTAGAAATAATAGTAATGATCAGATTCGTAATGATCCTCCAGAGAATTTAAAAGAAAAGCTTGATCACAAATCATATGATGTTCACCCAAAGCAAAGTGGTTATATTCAGGTTATCTATGATATTGAGCTAACCAAGCTGGCAGATGAATATGACATAATAATTAGAGCTGAAAAAATGATTGGTGATTATGTAACTGAGAATACAATTGTTTTTAAGTTCTGGCAGCTGAATCAGGAAGTGGAAGAGTTTGAGAAAGAGGAAATTGAAACCATCGAAAATAAAATTATTGATAATCTGGTAATCAATAATGAAAGAAGTAAAAAAAATGATATCGAATTTGGACTTTTAAAATTGACCGAAGTGGCCTTAAGAGCGATTTCTCCCGGTATTAATGATCCTAATACAGCTATTTTTTGTATCAATCAGCTGGGATGGGTTCTATCACGGATTGCAGTCGCCAATTTGGAAAATACTTATTATTATAATGATAAAGATGAGCTCTGTTTTATTTTAGAAGATATTTCTTTCTGGGATCTGCTTTATAAAACTTTTTATCAGTTAAGTCATTATGGTAATCAGGATGTATCTGTTGCTGGCTCAATAATTGATGCCCTGGTAATTATTGCAGAAGGTAGTCCTAAAGATATTAAAGAACAGGTCTGGAAATTTAGCCATTATATATTGGGAGGTTTTGATAAAAATGTACTGGAACAGGAAGACAAAAAATTCTTAAATCATAAAATTTATAGACTGGCAAAGGAGACTGGCAATAAAGAAGAAAGAGAAAAATATTTTCAGGTGGAAAATTTTAAAATCAATTAGTAAGCTTTTAACTTAAAAACTAATTAATTATTGTTATGCTTATTTACAAAGATTAAAACATTAAATCAGAGGTGAGCTAAGAATGAAATTAAAGGGTAAAAATATTGCAATGTTAATTGGTCCGGGTTATGAGGATCTTGAATTCTGGGTTGTCTATATGCGAATGATAGAAGAAGGTGCCAGTGTAGATGTGATAGGAATGAAAAAAAATAAAGAATATAGCAGCAAACATGGCTGTCTGACTAAAAAGGCGGATTTTACTGCTGCAGAAGTATTAGATAAAGACTATGATGGAGTCTTAGTACCTGGTGGCTGGACACCAGATAAAATTAGAAGAGATAAAAATATAGTTGAGCTGGTACGTCAGAATTATGAGAAAGGGAAAATAATTGGTTTAATTTGTCATGCCGGTCTGGTAGGGATATCTGCTGGTATAGTAAATGGTAAAGCTACTGGATCTGAGGGTATTAAAGATGATATTATTAATGCCGGAGGCAGCTGGGTTGACAAACCAGCTTTTAGAGATGGAAACATAGTCTGGGGTAGAGTTGTTAAAGATATTCCAGCTTACTGCAGGGAACTGGTGGCAGCACTGGCTGATTAATTGTTTGGCAATTTAATTTGTAATTTAGATTTACTTCAAAATATATAAAGAGGTGATCATATGGCAGAAGAAGAGTTTTACAGACAGAAAGCAGTCGATATTTTAGATGATTTGAATACATCAAAAAAGGGGCTGTCTCAGTCTGAAGCAGATAAAAGACTTGCCAGAGATGGCAAAAATGTACTGCAGGCAAAAGCAGATAAATCACTATTTAAAATTTTTTTAGAACAGTTTAAGGATGTACTGGTAATTTTACTTTTAGTAGCTGCAGTTATGTCCTTTGCAATTGGAAGCTATCGTGATGGTACAATTATGGTTATTATTGCTGTAATTAATTCGGTTATAGGTTTTCGCCAGGAATATAAAGCAGAAAAGATTATGGATTCGTTAAATAAACTGGTTAAGTCTCCTTCTAAGGTTATCAGAGATGATCAGATTGGGGAAATTGCCCAGGAAGAGCTGGTTGTTGGAGATATTGTCAGTCTGGAAGAAGGAGATAAGATTCCAGCTGATTTAAGAATTATTGAGTCATTTAATTTAAGGACAAATGATGTTTCATTGACTGGAGAATCAATGCCTCAAGAAAAACAGTCCAATCATATTGAGGAAGAAAGGCCTCTTGCTGATAGAGATAATATGGCTTACTTAGGCACCACAGTAGCCTCTGGCTCAGCTAAAGGTGTTGTTGTTAGGACCGGTATGGAAACCGAAATGGGAAAAATTGCTTCTATGACACAGGAAGAAGATAAGTCTAAATCTCCTCTCCAGTCTGAGCTGCAGTCTGTAGCAAATAAGATTGCCACTTTTGCAGTAATTATTGCCCTTGCCTTATTTGGAGTTAGCATTTATCAGGGTTATGGATTAGATTTTGCTTTGATTTATGCTCTGGGGATAGCTGTTGCTGTTGTACCACAGGCTCTCCCAATGCAGGTAACAGTTGCTTTATCTCAGGGAGTTGATCGTCTGGCAGAAAAAAATGCGGTAGTTAAGAAACTTTCTTCTGCCGAAACTTTAGGCTCCACAAATGTAATCTGTACAGACAAAACCGGAACCCTGACCAAAAATGAGATGACAGTTAAAAAGGTGTTTTTTGATGGTAGTGAGTATCAAGTGACCGGACTTGGTTATGAGCCAGAAGGAGAATTAATAGGTGAAGATGGAGATCCTTTAACTGAAGAAGAGATTGCAGAAATGGAGATTATTTTTGATGCTGCAACCATGGCTTCTAATGCTGAGATTCATGAGCCAGATGAGGAGCATCCTGGTTGGTATGCAATTGGTGATCCAACAGAAGCGGCTTTAATTACTCTTTCAACTAAACTTGGTACCCGTTCTCCTACTGAAGATGAAGATAATCCTGAGTTACATGAGTTTAGTTTTGATTCTGATCGCAAAAGAATGAGCTCAATCAGACAATTCGAAGATGGCAATTATCTTAAGATGAAGGGTGCCTTAGGAAGTGTACTTTCTATTTCCAAACATATCTTAAAAAATGGTGAAGTAGTAGAAATAACTGAGGAAGATAAAGAAAGATTAAATAAATTAAATGAAAAATATTCTAAAGATGCAATGCGGGTACTGGCAATAGCCTATCGTAAATTAGAAGATGATGAAACAGATTATGTATTAGAAGAGATTGAAAAAGATGTTATCTTTTTAGGTCTGGTTGCTATGATTGATCCACCGAAAGAAGGTGTTAAAGAGGCTATTCAGGAATCTCATGCTGCGCATATTGATACCTATATCATGACTGGTGATCACGCAATTACAGCCCAGGCAGTAGGAAAAGAAATAAGCCTTTCTGTTGATGAAAATGAGGTGCCTGTATTTACCAGTGAAGATTTAGAAGCAATGAGCGAAGATGTTCTGCAGGAGAAAATGGAACAAAATGAATCTCTAATATTTTCCAGAGTTTCTCCGGAAGATAAATTAAGGATTGTTAAAAATCTAAAAGAGCAGCAGAAAATTGTTGCGGTTACTGGAGATGGAGTAAATGATGCACCGGCACTAAAAAGTGCTCATATCGGAGTTGCTATGGGACAGATGGGGACAGATGTTTCTAAAGAGGCCTCGGAATTAATTTTGCTCGATGATAGCTATCCAACTTTAGTTTATGCAATTAAAGAGGGTAGAACAATTTACAATAATCTGAAGAAAACAGTAATTGCTTCTCTTACAACAAACGGAGCTGAACTAACAATTGTGCTGCTGGGTCTTTTAGCTGCAGCAATACTGGGGACTCCAATCCCAATTTTAGCTATTCAGATACTTTCAATTGATCTTTTAGCTGAAATTTTACCACTGACAGCACTAACTTTTGATCCGGCTTCAGAACATTTAATGAAATCACCACCTCGTAAACAGGATGATCATATAGTTAATACGAACAGTTTTAGTGAGATAATGTTTCTGGCTATTCTGATGGGGGGATTGGCTTTTACTAATTTCTATTTATTTATTAACGATCAGTCAGCCGCAGTTAGAGCGGGAACCCAAATCTATGCTCGAGCAACAACCATTTCATTTTTAACAATTGCTTTTTCTCAGTGGGTTAATATTATGTCCCGCAGATATGAATATAAGAGTATTTTTAACAAAAATTTCTTTAGCAATACCAAAATGCTTTATTCAATCTTAATCTCAATTGCCATGGTTTTATTAATTATTTATTCACCAGTCAATAGTTTTCTTGGTTTTGCAGGAGTTACCATAGCTGACTGGGGAAGAGTTGTAATTGCTGGAGGTATTTTCTTGATTGGTCATGAAGTTATCAAGTTTTTCAAAAGAAGAACTGAAACCGAATAAAAGATAATTTTAAAAGTAGATTATAATGGGGGTAAGCTAAATGTTTAATATTAAATTAAAAAGAGATGGCAAAGAAAATTTATATATCCAGATCTATGAGGCAATCAGGGCAGAAATTCTGGCAGATAAGTATACACCAGATACCAAGATGCCTTCAATTCGAAAGCTTGCTTCCCGGTTGAATGTTAATACAGAAACAGTTGTCAAGGCGTATGATCTTCTGGCAGTCGAAAATTTAATCTACAAAAAAGAAGGCAGTGGGAGTTATATAGCTCCTGCTGCAGCTTTAAAAAGCAACAGTGATGATCATCGCCTGAGAATTTTGAGTTCTAAAAAGTTTTCCGCTCCTAGCAAAATAATTGATTTCAGTGGGGCTGAAAATACAGGGGAATTTTTAGAAGAGTATTCCTGGGACTTAATTTTTGACCGTTTTTACTCAGAGTTTAAGGGGAATGTTTTTAGCAGTATTGCATCTGATAATTCTTATTTTAAATTTCTCCAGGACCAGTATTCAGATTTAAATAAAAATAAATTATTTTATAGTTCGGAAACAGGTTTAAGGGATATTATGAGTGAAATAGTTAGAGGTAAAAAGGAATTCCTTTTTACCAGAGAAAATAATATTTCAGTTTTTAATAATTTTTTTAATCTAGCAAGTATGGGTTCTGAAAAAAATAATTTTCAGACTGGTTTTGATTCGGAAGCTGAACTTAATTTTTATCTGAGCCCATCTGATTATGAGAGTTTAATGGATTACCTGGAAGAAAATAAAATTGATTATTTATTTATTAGTGATGAATCGACAGCTGATGGAGTGCTGGATTGGAGCCTTTCAAAGCTTAAATCACTGCTGGAATTGGCCCGAATGTTAAAATTCAAGCTAATTATTTTTGAGTATTTTGGATTTTATCAACAAAATCCCAAAATCAAAGAGTTATTAGATTCTAAATTTGCAGATCAAATAATTTTGATTCAGGGGCTTACAGAAAGAGTTTTTCCGGGCTTAAAAATGGGATTGGTTTATCTTAAAGAAAAAGATTTAAGCAGAGATAAGGGACTAAAAATTATTGATAAGTATTCTTTAACTAAATATTTGTCCCAAAACAGCTTTTCCGCAGGAGATAATTTAGTTTATAATCTGCTGAGTTATTATCTTAATAACGGTTATTTAAAAAAGAGACTTAAGTTATTAAAGCAGAGACTGAAAAACAAAAAGCTTTTACTGGCTGAAAATGTAAAAGAACATTTTCGGGGAGTGCAGGCTGTAGAAATCAATTCTCTGTTTTATCTAAAATTAGTCCTTAATCAATCAATAAATCAACATGATTTTAAAGTTTTTGCTGAGAAAAATTCTATTTTGCTTCCTCTATATTGGAATTTTGCCGCCAGAGATGAGAGCAGTCAATTAATTATTTCGCCGGCAACATTAAATCAGTTTTCAATTAAACAGGGAGTTATGGCTCTGGCAAAAGTATATTGGCAGTTTATCAGTTAAAAAATAACTTTATATTTTATAAATTTTTGATAAAATATAATTATAGAAAAGATACTTAAATTCTTTTTTAATATTTGTCTTAGTAGTAGTCAAGAAGTAGTGAGTAGTATATTTAAATTTAATAGGGGGTTAAAAAGATGACAGAAATTAAACTGGAAACTTTAAAGGATCTAATTCAATGTCAGGAGAGTCCCTGTGTTTCAATTTATATGTCAACTAAGGCGGTTCATAAAGGAGAATTTAAAAAGCTCGAAATTGAATTCAAAAATTTGCTGCAGGAAGTTGAAGAAAAATTAGAAGAGAACTGGGACTTCAAGCAGCGAGATGTTGATAAATTTCTAAATCAGGCTTACACTCTGGCTGCAGATAGTGCTTTCTGGCAGGAACAGAATGAAGGCCTGGCAGTATTTATTTCACCTGATAGATTTGAACATTACAAACTCGCAGTTGATACCTATGATAAATCGCATGTAAGTTACAGTTTTAATTTAAAACAGCTGATTGCAGAGTTAAAGGATAATCAGCAGTATTATTTGCTTGCTTTAAGCCCCAACCATAGTCAGCTGTATCTGGCTGATCGTAATAAAATAGAAGAAGTTAATGTAGAAGAAATGCCGGCTAATATTAAAGAATTTTTAAATTTAGATGAAGAGGCAGCAGAAAAATATCAGTCTGTTAATACCGCAGGAGGCTCATCGGTATTCCATGGACAGGGAGCAGCCTCAGATGATGATAATGAAGATTTGATCCACTATCTCAAAGAAATTGACAGGGTCATTAACAGAGAATTGAAAGACTCAAATAATTATTTAGTGGTAGCCGCTGATGACAGTGTCTTTTCCCTTTATAAAAATATAAATAATTATGATAATTTACTGGCAGCTAATTTAAGTGGCAACTCCAGACAGATGAACAAAAAAGAACTTCTTCAAAATAGCTGGCAGATTGTGGAACCTCATCTTCATGATTATTTAAATAAGGACAAGGAAAGATACCTTGAACTTCAGGCAACTGAAAAAACAGCCAGTAATTTAGAAGATATAGTTGAAGCTGCTCATTACAGTAAGATTGATATTCTCTTTTTAAATAAGAGAGCGGAAAAAGCCGGAGTTTTTGTTGAAGATGAGAACGAAATTAAGACAATGGGTAATAATAAAGACTATGATCTTTATAACTTTTCCGCAGTTGAGACACTTGTTAATGGTGGAGAAGTTTATCCTTTAGATAGTGAAGAAATGCCTGTTGAGAGTGATATAGCTGCTATTTTTAGATATTAGCTTATTTCTGAGCCGTTAAAAAAATAAAATTATTTTTAATAAGCACAGTCAATCTGCATCAGTTACCAGAGGTATATTTACTGGTGACTGATGCTTAATTTTATTTAAAAATGTAATATCTTCTAAATATCTAAATAATATACAGAAAAAATATTTAAATTGATAATAGAGTAAAATTATGATTAAATAGTTTTATATAATTTTATAGAAGGATAATCTAGTGGGAGGAATTTATGGTGATAACAAAAACAAAGGAGAATAAGAGTGGTTTTAGTTTAAGTTTAAATTATAAGTTGATTTTTATTATGCTGGCAATTAGTTTAATTCCAATTACCTTACTGGGGTATGTAATTACCAATCAGAGCAGTGAAGCACTTAGAGAGGCTAATTTTAATCAGTTAGATTCAATCCGGACAAATAAAGCCAATCAAATTGAGACTTTTTATAATGATATTAAGGGAGATGTGGAGGTTTTAAGTAGGACCCCGATTATAATTGATGCTTTTAATAATTTTAATAATGCTTTTTCATCCGGCGGCTCTGAGGGTGTAATGTATCAAATTTTTATCGAACAATTTGGTCCTTATTTTAATACATATGCAGAAGAAAATAACTATAATGATATATTTTTAATTAACCCGGAAGGAGATATTATTTTTTCTCAGTCTCAAAATAGTGATTTAGCTCAAAACTTAACTAAAGGAGATTTAGCAGATTCAAATCTGGCAGAGGCATATAAACAGGCAATACAGGGTAAAGTTTCGCTGGTAGACTATCAATATTACGCACCGGTAAACTCCCCGGCCCAATTTGTAGCAGCTCCGATACTGGAGAGTGAAAAAATAATTGGAGTAGCTGTTCTTCAGATTTCAACACAGCCGATTAACCGAATAATGGGAGGTGTTTCTGGACTGGGAGAGAGTGGAGAAACATATCTGGTTGGAGAAGAGAGGCTGATGCGTTCTAATTCTAGATTTACAGATTCAAATGAAATATTAAAAAAGGAAATTAACACTCTGGCTGTTAATCAGGCTTTAGCAGGTAATGAGGGGAGTCAAATTATTAAAGACTATCGGGGAGTAGAAGTTTTAAGTTCTTATTCTAACCTTGATATTAAAGAGATTGACTGGGCCATTATTGCTGAAATTGACAAAAATGAAGCGTTTGCGGAAATAAACTCTATGAATAATAATACTCTAATCATCATTTTAATTATAGCTCTCCTGGTAATTGTTATTGCATATTTTTTCTCTAGCAAAATAACTAGACCAATCGCGCAAGCAGTTGAAATGGCAGAAGAAATTTCCTCAGGAAATCTGGCTGTTGATAAAATTAAGATTAAATCTAATGATGAAATTGGGACCCTGGCAGTTTCTTTAAATAAGATGCTGGACAATTTAAAACTTATTATTGAAAATGTATCAGATATTGCTGCCGGCCTTTCGGTATCCAGTCAGGAACTATCTGCTTCTGGTGAAGAAGTTGCGGTTTCTGCAGATCAGGTAGGAGATTCTATTCAACAGGTAGCTTCTGGAGCTGAAGAACAGTCAGCTCAAGTTGAAGAAGCCAGCAGTATTATTAATCAATTGATTGATCAGATTTCAAAAATTAACAGTATTTCGGTTGATATGAATTCACAGGCGGATACTGTAATGAACAGTATAGAAAATGGGAGTAGTTCAATTAATAATTCGGTAGTACAGATTGAGAAAGTAAAGGATAATTCGGCTGAAGTCTCCAGTGGCATAAATGATCTGGGAAAACTTTCGGCAAAAATTGGAGAAATAGTGCAGTTGATTAATGGAATTGCAGAACAGACTAATTTACTTGCTTTAAACGCAGCCATAGAAGCGGCAAGAGCTGGTGAAGCTGGTAGAGGATTTTCGGTTGTAGCTGATGAAATCAGGGAACTTGCTGAAGAATCTTCGAATGCTACTGATCAAATTGGCTCTTTAATCAAGGAAATTCAAACTGGAGTAGAAAATGCAGTAGCCAAAATGAATACTACAGAAAAAGTAGTTAATAATAGTGTTAATGCAATTGATGAAACAGGTGATTCGTTCAGCAAAATCAATCAGGCGGCAGCAGAATTAAGGAGATTAATAGAAATTATTTCCAAAAAAGCAGAACAGGTTAATCAAAATAGTGAACTTGTTGATTCTACTATTTCAGAAATTGCATCTGTTAGTGAAGAAGCTGCCAGTAATTCCGAAGAGGTAGCTGCTGCCAGCGAAGAGCAGTCTGCATCTACTGCTGAAATCGTAAACGCTGCCGATCAACTCTCTGATATGGCTGATGAACTTAAAAAAGCCATTGATCAGTTTAATTTATAATCTTTGAGAAATCTCAGTTCCTGCTGCATAAGCAGTAGAAAATGCAGCCTGCAGATTGTAACCACCTGTATCACCATCAATGTCTAAAACTTCTCCTGCAGCAAAAAAGTTAGCAATAATTCTGGATTCCATAGTCTGGGGATTGATCTGACTGAGGTCAATCCCACCTCTGGTAACCATTGATCGATTAAAATCAGCAAGAGATTTAATCTTAAATTCCAGACTGGAAAACAATTCAACAATTTCTTTTCTTTCTTCTTTCTTTAAGTGAGCAGCATTCTGACTGCCATCAATATCTGCAAGTTCAAGTATTTTTTCAATCAACCTCTGGGCCAGCGGATATTTAATTAACAGATTAAGCAGGTTTAATCTGCCCTCTCTTCTAATTTTTTTGATTATATTATCCTCTAATTCTTCTTTAGAATAATTTAAGAGCTTGATTTTGATAACATCACCCCGCTGCATATAACGCGAATAATTAATTATTCCGGGACCGGAGAGGCCTCTGTGGGTTAGCAGCAGATCATCTTTCCATCTTTTTAATAATTCATCATTCCTCCAGAGAGAAATTTCTTTATTTCTGAGCGAAATTCCACTCAGCATTTTAAATTTATAGTCTTTAATAATTACAGGTGCCAGAGCAGGGCGGGGTTCGATAATATTATGGCCCAGACTGCTGGCAATCTTAAAACCATCACCGGTTGATCCCGTTTTCGGGAATGATTTTCCACCTGCTGCAAGTAGAAAATATTTACTTTTAAGAGTTTGAGCTATAGTTTTAATTTCAAAAAATTCATCTTTTTGCCTAACCTTTTTTATTTCTGAATTATAGATTATTTCGATATTTCTATTTTTTATTTCTTTTAATAAAACATTTAAAATATCTGAAGCCTGATTTGACTTAGGGAAAATCTTACCACCTCTGGCTGTTTCAAAATTAATTCCTCTATCTTTAAAAAATTGCATTAGCTTTTGATTATCAAAGGTATAAAGGGCCCCCAGAAGGAAATTATGGTTTTCTCCATAATGATCAAAAAACTGAGCAATATCTCCTTCATGGGTCAAATTGCACTGTCCGGAGCCGCTGATCAAAAGTTTTTTGCCGGCACTGGAGTTTTTTTCTAAGATTATGATTTTTTTATTTTCATTATTTTCTGCAGCCTGAATGGCAGCAAATAGTCCTGCTGGTCCAGCACCTGCAATAATTAAATCAGCTTTCATTTTTTCATTCCTCCGTATTTATGATTTTGTGCTTCGAGATAAAAATATAAGATTACCTGATTTTAATAGAGTTTAGTTATGCCTGTCTTCATTCTGGATTTTTTAGTACTTTTACAAGAAGAGCAGTCAATTAATCTATTTAAAAACTAAAAAAATCTCCTAAAAAGGAGACTTAAAATAGTGTTATAAGTGTTGATATGTATTAAACTGGTGCCGAAGGTGGGACTCGAACCCACACGTCCGTGAGGACAACGGATTTTGAATCCGTCGCGTCTGCCAATTCCACCACTTCGGCATCAACACCATTTATTTTAACATAGAAAAATCTTAAAAGCAAGAGCTGTTATTTGTAAAATGAGATTATAGATCACAGACTGCTGTAATTATTTACTAAAAGGGTTGAATTATATAACCTGCTTTAGTACAATATAATTAACATAAAAAGAAAATATTTCAATTAAGGGCAAAACTGCTGAAAAGCAGTGACGCAAAGCTATGGGTCTTTTTGAGATCGCCAGGCTGCAGAGATGACTGCCCGACCTTTTATGGTCGGTTTTTTTAATTTTAGAATTTATTTAGCTGTAAAGTTATTATTTATCTGGAGGGTCAGCAGTGGATATTATAGAGAAATTTAAATTACAAATAGAAGAATCTACTCTATCAGAAACAAGTTTCAAAAAGTTTAATCTCATAGAAGAAATGATTGATGTCGGAATTTGGGAGTATAATTTAGAAAAAAAACAGCTATATTTATCTTATTGGGCTCAAAATAAACTTAATATTAATCAGAAATATACCAGCCAGGATCCCATTGAGTCAATTAAAGATTATATTCATCCAGATGATCGGAGAGAAGCTCAAAAAAACTGGGAAAGTTTCATTGAAAATAAAAAGGGTAAATATAAAAATATCTTCAGGATTAAAAATAAATCCGATTATATTTATATCAAACAAAGTGGTAGATTTTTAAAAGATAATAAAGACTCAGCTATTAGGGTAATAGGTACAACTACAGAAATCACAAGGGAAAAGCAGCTTGAAAACAAATTGTATCAGCTAGCTTATTTTGATGATTTTACCAATTTGCCCAATGAAAAATATTTTTCAAAAAAGTTAGAGCAACTGATTAGATCAGTTGAGAAAAGTCAGCAAACTCAGAGATTTGCTGTTTTTTATATCGAAATAATGGATATGGATAACATTTCAAATGTAGTTGGTTCACTGCATGGTAATCAAACAGCTAAAAAAATTGCAGACAGCTTAAAATCTGATCCTGATCTTAGTTTAATCAGTCATTATTATGGAAATAAATTTTTACTTTTATTTAAAAATATATATCAGAAAGAGAAAATTAAGCAAAAAGCAAAAAAAATAATAGAAGCAATTAAAGTTCTCTGGCAAGAAAATAAAATTGATTATTTTTTGGATTTCAAAATAGGAATTACAGTTTATCCTTTTGATGGGGAAAATGCCCAAACATTGATCACCAGAGCTCACCATGCGGTTCATACAATTGAAGACAGCAATCAATTTTATCAAATATATGATAAGAATATTTATTATGAGAAACTAAATAATATACATCTTAAAAATGATTTAAGAAAAGCTGTAGAAGCAGAAGAATTAAGTCTGGTTTATCAGCCCAAAATTGATTTGAAAGATGAACAAATTGTTGCATTAGAGGCACTTCTTCGCTGGCACCATCCTAAATTTGGCCAGATATCTCCAGAGTATTTTATCCCAATTGCTGAACAAAGTAATCTAATAACTAAGATAACACGCTGGTTAATCAAAAAAGTAATAAAAGAATTTAATCAGAATCAATTTTTAAGAGAATCTGAAAAGATAATTTCAATTAATCTTTCTGCTTATGATTTAAAGGACGATACTCTTATCACTTTTCTTGAAAATTTAATAGAGGCAGAAAAATTGTGTCCTCATCAAATTGATTTTGAGATTACAGAATCTATTTTTCTAGATGCTAAAGAACAAGATTTAGAAAATTTACATAAACTAAAAGAATCTGGGTTTTATATTTCTCTTGATGATTTTGGTAAAGGGTATTCTTCCCTTTCTTATTTAGCTAAACTTCCCATTGATATATTGAAACTTGATATGTCATTTATTCGAAATTTAGAACAGAAAAAAACTAGGATTCTGATTGAAAAAATTATTGAACTTTCACATGAACTTGATTTTAAGGTGGTTGCAGAAGGTGTAGAAACAGAAAATGAACTGAATATATTAAAAAAATTGGACTGTGATTATGTTCAGGGATATTATTATTATCGACCAAATTCCCTGGAAAAACTGGAAACTATTATCTGTAATGATTGCAATATGCAGACTGTATGATATAATTTTACTATAACAGATAAAAAAGGTAGGGATTAGTTATGCTGAAATCAATTAAAGCCAAAATGTTGCTTGCAATATCAATATTAATTTTAATTATTGTCGGGGGAACAGCTCTAACTTTGTATGATCAGTCAACAAATATTTTAGAAGATACAATAATGTCCAGTGCAAAGGAAAGCGCCAGGCAAAATTCAAATACCATTAATGAATGGTTAAATGGAGTGGAAGTGTTTTTAAGAGATTTAGCTAACTCTAATGATGTTAAAACAATGATGTGGAGCAGTCAGGAGAGATATTTAAAAGAAGCTGACCATTCTGATCTGGAAAATATTATTGTAGCTCGACCTGATGGCAGGGCCAATGTTGTTGGAGGGAAAAGCATTAATGTTGCAGAAAGAGAATATTTTCAGAAAGCAATGGAAACTGGCAGGGTAACATATTCTAATACTCGTCCCAGTGAGTTAAGCGAAGGTAATGTTATATCGATTGCTGTACCAATTATAGATTTTGGAGAACAGGTTGGAGTTTTAATTGGAACAATTTCTACTGAATATTTACAGCAATTAATTACCAAAATGAATATTAACGGAGCAGGTTATGGCTGGATTATTAATCAGAATAAAAATACTATTGCTTATCCGGAAAGAGATTACATAGCAAATACTGAGCTGGCAGAAAGCAATCAGGATTTACAGGAAATCACTGATAAGATGGTAGCTGAAAAAAGTGGTGCAGTTAGTTATAATTTTAATAACCAGGAAAAAATAATGGCCTATCATCCGGTAGAAATTAATGGCTGGTCTGTTGCCATGACAGCAGAACGTTCTCAGGTTATGAGTGGTCTTGATAATCTGCGTAATATAAGTCTAATAATCGCAGGAGTTGCCCTGATTTTTGGTATAATTGTTACTATTGTGATAGCAACATATATTTCCAATCCACTTAATTATGTTACTGATATAGCTCAGAAGTTAGCAGATGGCAATTTCAATTTAGATATAGAAGCTAAGTATTTAAAACGAAAAGATGAGATTGGTAAATTAACAAACTCATTTTCAGAAATGATTAATAATTTAAAGGCAATGATTCTGGAGGTTAAAAATGTATCAGATAAGGTAGCAGCTTCAAGTGAAGAATTATCTGCCAGTGGAAATCAGGTTGGAGAAAGTGCGGATGAGGTAAGTAGGGCTATTCAGGAAGTTGCTTCTAATACGGAAGAACAATCAGCTCAGGTAGAAGAGACTTCTGCTATAATGGATGAACTAATTAAGCAAATAAAAATGATCAATACCTCTTCTGATGCTATGGACAGACAGGCTGAAAATGTAATGGAAAATATTGAAAAAGGTAATCAATCAATTGATCAGTCTGCTGCTGAAGTGAATAAAGTTAAGGATAATTCGGAGCGGGTTGAGAAGGTTGTTCATTCTCTGGCAGAATCATCTCAGAGGATTGGCGAGATAGTTAATATGATAAAAGAAATATCTTCTCAAACCAATTTGCTGGCTTTAAATGCAGCAATTGAGGCAGCAAGAGCGGGCGAAGCAGGGCGAGGATTTTCTGTAGTTGCAGATGAAATTCGCGAACTAGCAGAAGAGTCAAATCAGGCTACAGATGAGATAACCGAATTAATTGAAGGTATTCAAAAAGATGTCAGAGCTTCAGTAGAGAATATGGAAGAAACAGGAGAAGTTGTTGAGTCAAGTGTTAGTTCTATTCAGGAAAGTGGCACAGCTTTTGAAGAAATTGAACATACAGCTGAAGTTTTAGGTAGAATAATTAGAAATATTAATAATAAAGCTCAAGAAATGACTGCAAATAGTGATAATGTAGAAATAGCAATTGGAGAAATTGCTTCTGCAAGTGAAACAGCCGCAGCAAATGCAGAAGAAGTTGCAGCTTCAAGTCAGGAACAGAATGCAGCTACAGATGAGATTATAACAGCTTCTCAGGAACTGGCCGAAATGGCAGAAGAACTATCAGCTTCAATTTCAAAATTCAAACTGTAAAATTGGTTCCTGGTTAATTTTCGATTCGCGATATAATTGGAAAAATGATTAAGTAGGCTGTTACAATGTATATCAGGCTGGTCAGTAACCCGGTTTTATAATTAAAATTAAAAAAATGATCTAAATAAGTATTTATTGAGACTGAAAGAATTATTAGCGATAAAGCAGGAAGCAGGAGCGAAAGCTGTTCCCAGATTGTGACTGAATAAAAATCTTTTGTTTCAGTCTTAAAGTTTAACTTACTCCTTTTTAGATCTTTAAATATTACTAACCATAATATTTTTAGAGAGTAAGCGGCGGTTAGAATACTTCCCAGGTGCAGTAAAAATTCAAATATTGGAATACTGCTTAAAGAATATTTTATTAAATCTTTGCTATTATAGCCAATAAAAAAAGGGAAGGCCATTAATGATAAAAAAGAAAGTAGGGTACTGAAAGTAGTTATTTTGTGTCTGACTGTACAGTACTTAAAATCAAAAATAGAAGTAGACTTAAATTCTTTAATCCAGTTTCCAGCACCATTAAATAATGTCGATTTAGCCAAAGCATGAGCAATAATCTGAATAACTGCTCCATAATAGCCATAGATATTACCACTGCCAATTGCCAGGGCTATAAATCCAAATTGACTTATTGAACTATAAGCTAAAATTAGCTTATAGTTTTTTTCTGCAAGAGCTTTTATTCCACCATAGAAAATCATAATTAATCCTAAATATAAGAGTAATCTATTGCCATTTGTAATAATTTTCAGCAGAGAAATATAACCGAGTTTGGCGACCAGGCCAGAGGAAATTGCACAAAAGCCAGTTGATGCCTGTTTATAAATATAAGGTAACCAGCTGTGCAGGCCGATAATTGCACTTTTAACCCCCAGTCCAATAATAAACATTAGCTGCAGCCAGACCTCCTCTACAGCCCCTATAACTTGATATCCGTTTGTATAAGCTGTTAAAACAGTAAATATTAAAAAACTTCCTCCTACAAACTGAATCACAAAATATTCCCAGGCAATATTTTTATTGTCCCAGAACAGCATTAAAGTGGTAGTTAATGTAGCAAGTTCCCAACCAAGCACAAAAACGAACCAGTTTTTGGTAGTAATTATAAGAGAAAAGCTCATAATAAAAATTACTGTAATTGTTAAAAAGATAGCTCGGTAATTTTTAATTTTTCTCCAGTTGGAGACCAGAGTAAAAAAAGTTACCAATAATCCAGTAATTAAAAATAAGCTATTAATTTTATTAATACTAAAATTGCTGGAAATAAAATAGACCATTTTAACTCCTCCTTCCCAGAATTATATCACAACTATTAATTTACTAAAAGCAAATGCTTAATTAATTGAGTCAGAAAAATTTGACAAATCCGAAATCTAATGATATATTTAAAGCACTGAGTATTCTAAACTAGTTACACTTACTCAGGTTAAATTTTAGGAGGAAGATATTAATATGGTTTACACAGGAAAAGTTAAGTGGTTTGATGAGAAAAAGGGTTATGGATTTATTGAAAGAGAAGATGGCGACGATGTATTTGTACATTTCTCTGCTTTACAGCAGGAAGGTTTTAAAACCTTAGAAGAAGGTCAGGAAGTTGAATTTGAGATTGTTGAAGGAGATCGTGGACCTCAGGCAGAGAATGTTGAAGTTATATAAGTAAAAAATTATGGAAATTACCCTGGCTATTAACTTAGTCGGGGTTTTTTTATGTTTAATAAAAAAATAATTTATTAGTTGATTTTTGTTTTCAATAAAGATAAAATTATATAATAGATAATCAAATAAAGAAAGTTTAAAAACCAAATATGGAGGTTAATTATGAACTTTAAAATAATAGTTGATAGCTGCTGTGATTTAACAGATGAAATAAGAAATAAATTTGATATCTCGACAGCACCTCTGTCAATAGATATTGGAGATAAACATTTTGTGGATGATGAGAATTTGGACCGTGAGGCTTTGTTAGCTGAAATGCGTAATCATAATCAGGCTCCAAAAACTGCCAGCCCGGGACCGGGTCGTTTTTTAGATTTATATAAAAAATATGAAAATATTTTTGTAGTAACTCTTTCTAAAGAATTGAGCGCAACTTATCAGAATGCTGTTCTGGCAAAAAATATGCTAGTTGAAGAGTCTGAAAATAAATTTATTAAGGTATTTAATTCTTTTAGTGCTTCAGTCGGAGAAACAATGATTGCTTATAAACTGGGAGAGTTAATTGAATCTGGTTTAAAAAAAGGGGAAATTATAGAAAAAACTGAAGAATATATTGCAGGGATGCAGACATTATTTGTTTTAGATTCTCTTGATAACCTCATTAAAGCGGGAAGAATGGGAAAATTAAAAGGGAAAATAGCTTCTTTTTTTAATATTAAACCAGTTTTAGGTGCAACTCCGGAAGGTACAATAACTCTTGTTGATAAAGCCCGGGGAAGTAAAAGAGCAATTAGAAAATTGGTAGATAAAATTGGAGAAAAAGGGGAAAAACTAGAAGAAAAAGTTCTCGGAATTGCTCACTGCAATGCTCTAGAGAAAGCAGAATATATTAAAAAACAGGCTGCTCAAAAATATAATTTTAGAAAGATTATTATCGTAGAAACAGCTGGGATTAGCACAGTCTATGCTAATGAAGGTGGGATAGTTATAGCATTTTAGAAAAAGCCGGTGTAGCTCAAATGGTAGAGCAGTGGTATCGTAAACCGAAGGCTGCAGGTTCAAGTCCTGTCATCGGCTCCATATATAAATTTTAAACAGATTATTTTATTCTTTCCAGGCTTCTACCAGTTTTGTCAGCCCCTGAAGGAAAAAACCACCTGCCACCCAGTAGTATACAAGTTCTGGATTGGAAATAATTAAGATTCCTACAATAATATATATTAATCCAGAAAATACTAAACTAACTTTGCTAGTTTTATCAGCTTTGTTTGCCAATTTATCCACCCCCAGAACAAAAGCATTTGAATTATAATGTTTTAATATTTTGTTTTTAGGATTAAATTCGCCAAGATGTGACCGCAGGTCTTTCCAAAAATCTGGAAAGAATATTATATTTAAAAATATTCCACCAAGTAATAAACTAAGGAGATAAGTTGAACTATTCCAGTAATTTCCCCAACTTAAAAGCAATCCAATTTCATCCATAAATAAACCAAGACCAATACCATAAATTAGAGCATTATCCCTCTGGTCAATAAATTGTGTCCTGGTTATAGAAAACCAACCTGCCAGAGCAATTAATGCAATTCCAATATACAGGTGATGAATATGATAACCAAAAAGTATAATATTGGAACCTATATAAAACTTTATATCACCAGTCTTAGCAGCATTGGATGCTGCACTACCTGCAGAACCAGCTATCATTACAGCCAGTCTAATTAATAAAAAGCTTAAAAGATAAGAGCTGCTGATAATGAAGGGAATTGACTTATCATTTTCTTGTTGAACTTTTTGAAAGTTTTCCTGACTATTAATTGGAATCACCTCCAGAGAACTAATTTACTTAAGTATAGGAAAAACAGGCATTTATTGCAAGTTCTTAAGCTGGGTTAATAGGATATTTTGTCTTTATAATAATTTTGATTTTTACAAAATAGAGGATAATTATTGTTGATCAAGAATATACATAAATAGAGAAATAATTCTGGAAATTGAATATATTTTTAAATTCGTTATGTGAGGTTGGGTATAACGGGTTAATTTTTAATGAGGTGGAGCCGGATGGCAAAGAAAAAGATAATTATATTAATTATTTTAATTATATTTATTTTGACTACAGAAGTAACTGCTGTTTCAACATTTAGAATAATGGCAGCTTCCAGTTTGCAGGAACCTTTAAATGAGATAAAAGATAAATTTGAGGCAGAAAGCAGAGATTATAGCTTGGAAATTAATTATGCAGGAAGTCAGATGCTTTTCAGTCAAATAAAAATGGGAGTAGATTTTGATCTCTTTTTATCTGCAAACTATAATTATTTAAATCAGTTATCCCGTGAAAATATAATAGCAAAAGAAACGATTTTTGCCAGAAATGAATTGATTATTATAATAAATTCTCAAAATGAGAAAATAAATAATCTGGAACAATTAATAAGCAGTGATTATTCTTTACTGCTTGCTGATAGATCTGTTCCTGTTGGCGATTATACCGGCAAAATGATCAAAAACTTTTTAGATTCAATTGCTGATCCAAAAATTAGACAAAAAATTAAAACAGACTTTAATTCTTCAATAGTTTCCAGAGAATTTGATGTAAAAAGTGTATTGAACAAAGTTAAACTGGGAGCAGCTGATGCAGGGATTGTCTATTTAAGTGATTATAATGATGATCAGGATTTATATCGAGTTAAAATCCCTGCAAAATATAATATAGAAGCAAAATATTATATGGGATTAAGTTATAATTCTACATCAGGATCAGAAAAAGTTTATAATTATATTTTAAGTAATGCAGCACAAAAAATATTTTCAAAATATAATTTTAAGAGAGTGAAAACAAATGAGTAAGGATTTAGTTCTGGATACAGAAAATCAAAAAAGAAAACAGCAAAGAATTTCTTTATTTCCACCGGATTATTTTTCGAAGCCTGAGAAATTTACCTTTTCCGATGAGTTATTAATTTTGATCCCTGCAGTTTTAAGTATCCTCTTTATTTCACTCATAATTCTTTCTTTATTTGTAGAAAGTTCAGCTGCAGAAATTATCAGCATATTTAAAAGTATGGATATTTTATCAGCTTTTAAAATTACTTTTTTGTCATTAAGTATTTCAGCTCTATTAACAATTGTTTTAGGGGTCCCATTTAGTTATTTTAGCAGTCGTAAAAATAGAAATATAAATAAAGTGATAAATATAGTCATCAGTCTTCCACTACTGCTTCCTCCAAGTATTACTGGCCTGGCTTTACTATTAACTTTTGGCAGCAGAGGAATTTTATCTAAACTGACTGACAACCTGGCTTTTACCTTTACAGCTTTAATCATTGTTCAGGTATTTGTTATGCTGCCTCTATTTATTCATACTTTAAAAAACTCTTTTGCAGCAGTTAATAAAAATATAATTGAGGCTGCTCTAGTTGAAGGAGCTGCCGAAAAAGATCTGTTATTTAAAGTATATTTACCTCTGAGTGGGAGAGGATTTATTACTGCGTTAATTATTTCTGTCCTTAGAGCTGCTGGGGAATTTGGAGCAACAATTATTTTTGCTGGCAATATGAGCGGTAAAACTCAAACACTAACTACAGCTATTTATAGTCTTAGTCAGACCAATATAACTCAGGCAATCGCACTGGCTGTTATTATGTTGAGTGCTTTTTTGCTTCCTTTGTTTTTGCTTGAGTTTAAGATAAGGGAAAAAACATAAAATTACTGGCGGAGAAAATTTAATATTTAGTCTGAAAGTTCAAACTGGCTATTTTTACTGCAAAATATTAAAATTTGATTAATACTTCAAAAAAAGAGTTTGTAGTTCCTATTTAACTATAATCACTTTAAATCAGAAATGTTAGGGCTATTTCTTTCAATAATTAGCTTGACAATCTCCTATAAAAAGTTATAAAATCTATATTAGACCGTAAAATTGTGGGAGTGATTTTTGTGAGTGATTTATTAATAATGACACCCGGTCCAACTGAGGTCAGCGAAGAAGTTAGACGGGCGATGAGCCGCAAAATTACCAACCCGGATCTTGATCCTGATTTTTTTGATTTTTACCTGGATGTTAGTTCAAAACTGCAGCAGATATTAAGGACAAAAAATGATGTGATTATTATGAGTGGGGAGGGAATTTTAGGCCTTGAGTCTGCCTGTGCTTCTCTAATTGAGCCCGGGGATAGAGTTTTAGTCCTGGACAATGGAATCTTTGGCAGAGGCTTTGCAGATTTTGCTGATCTTTATGGGGCAGAGGTTATAAGATGGGAATTCCCCTATAATAAAGAGATTGATATCGATAAATTAGAAGCAAAGCTGGCAGAGGAACATGATTTTAAATTTGCTACCTTTGTTCACTGTGAAACTCCTACTGGGGTAATAAATAATGCTGAAGCAATCACCAGTTTATTAAATGAATATAATATTTTATCAGTTGTAGATTCTGTTTCTGCAATTGGTGGTGTACCTATTGAAGTAGATAACTGGGGAATTGATATAATACTCGGTGGTTCGCAAAAGTGTCTTTCTGTACCACCAGGACTTACTTTTATGAGTGTTAGTGATGCAGCCTGGGAGGCAGTTAATAACCGAAAAACAGCTGTTAGAGGTTATTATACTAATTTACAGCTCTGGCAGAATTGGTATGAAGAAAAATATTTTCCCTATACTCAGGCAGTTAGTGATATTTATGCTCTGGATGCTGCTTTAAATAAGTGGCTGGCAGATAAAGAAGTATTTAAGCGTCACAGTAAAATTGCCAGTGCAGTCAGACATGCTATCAAGGAATCTAATTTAAATTTATATGCTGAAAATGGTTATTCTGACACAGTGACTGCAATTGAAATACCAGAAGGTATAAGTTATCAGGAATTAAATCAGCTGATGACAGAAAGTCATAATGTAATGATTGCAGCTTCTCTAGGAGAGTTTGAAGATAAATTAATTCGGATTGGTCATATGGGAGAAAATTGTTACGAAGAAAAACTTTACAGAACTTTAAAAGCATTTGACCACAGTTTAAGAGAACTAGGTTTTGGGTTAAATGTTGAATTACATAAAATTTTTGTAAATAAAATGAATTAAGGGGATGGAGCTCCCCCTTTAACCACTGTTAAATAGCAGTTGATGGCTCCTATCTTTTTAGGGTTTACCCTATCTAGATAGGGGCCTTTTTTTATTGCATTTGTTACCAGTTATTTAAAAATTATTTCTAAGCATAGGCTACAAAAGATTAAGAGAGGAGAGATTACTTTGGCTTTAAGTTTAGCTTTAATTATATTATTTGCTTTATTATTTGGTAGATTTTTTGATCGTTTAAAATTACCCGCTCTGCTGGGAATGTTGTTAATTGGAATTTTGTTGGGGCCATATGGTTTTGATCTGATAAGCCAGGATATTTTAAACATATCTTCGGATTTAAGAATGATTGCTTTAATAGTAATTTTAATTAGAGCAGGACTGGGAATTGAAAAAGAAACTCTAAAAAAAGTTGGTGTTCCGGCAGTAAAATTGAGTTTTATTCCCGGTTTAATGGAGGGAGCAGCTGTTATTTTAGCTGCTGTTTATTTTTTGAATTTTGAATTTGTGGAAGCGGGTATTCTGGCTTTTATAATTGCAGCTGTTTCCCCAGCTGTAGTTGTGCCTCAGATGTTAGCTTTAATTGATCAGGGGAAAGGTGCAGATAAAGGAATTCCCACTTTAGTCTTAACAGGTGCTTCGGTTGACGATGTTGTAGCAATTACAATATTTTCTGCATTTTTAAGTATTTATGGTGGACAACAGATTAATATATTCAGACAGATTTTAAATGTACCGGTTGCCATTTTGTTGGGGATTATTCTGGGAACAGCTATTGCTTTATTTTTAATCTATATTTTTAAAAAATATCATATTCGTGATACAAAAAAAGCACTTTTGATTTTAAGTTTTGGTATTTTAATGAATTCTTTGGAAAATTTACTGGATGGAATTATTCCAATTGCTACTTTATTAGGTATAATGGTAATTGGCTTTGTAATTCAGGAACGCTATTCTATTTTAGGAAAAAGACTATCATCTAAATTTAATAAAATTTGGGTTTTTGCAGAACTAATGTTATTTGTTTTAATTGGGGCTGAAGTTAATGTTCAGCTTGCCCTTGAATCAGGTTTATTAGGCTTAATTATTATTGCAATAGGTTTAAGTGCTAGGTCTATTGGAGTTTTTATCTCTCTTGCAGGAACACAGCTCAATTTAAAGGAAAGAGTTTTTTGTGTACTGGCCTATACCCCTAAAGCTACAGTTCAGGCAGCAATAGGAGCTATTCCACTTGCAGCTGGTGTGGCTTCTGGAGATCTAATTCTGGCTCTGGCCGTTTTATCGATTGTTGTTACAGCACCGCTGGGGGCGGTTGCAATTAAAACTGCTGGTAGTCACTGGTTAAAAGCCGATTCTAATTTATAAGTTGCTATCTCAAACTTCGCACTTGCCAAAAGATTCTTAGAGTGCTAAGTTTGAGTTTATTATTAAGATAATAGTTAATTTTCAATTTTTTTATATTTAACCAAGTTAATAACATTTGCTTATAATGGTTGAGATGTGATATTATTAACTTAGAGAAATTTGGATTAAAGGTACCTTGTGAGTACAATAGTCTGAAAATTCATGAAAGTATAACAAAATTAGTTAAATTTATCACAAAAAGGAGGGGGATTAAATGAATGAAGTTAAATCTTTATTTTACCGGGAGAGTCTTTTAGAAAAATTGCATGAAATTCAAAACAGTTATGGTTATATTCCAGAAATTGAGATTGAAAATCTGGCAGAAAAATATATGCTGCCGAGAGCCAATGTATATGGTGTTATATCTTTTTATTCTATGTTTTATACTGAACCAACAGGTAAATATATAATTAGAATTTGTGATAGTATATCCTGTCATCTTAATCAATCTGATTCTGTTTTAAATGCTGTAAAATCTTTTCTAAATTTAGAAAGCCATCAGACTACAGAAGATAAAAAATTCACCCTGGAAATAGTAGAGTGTCTGGGCCACTGTGGTGAAGGTCCTGTCATGATGGTTAATAATAAAATATATAAAAAAGTGAATAAAAACACGGCTCTTGAAATTTTAAATAACTGCTTATAATTATTTGATTTGTAATCCTCATTAAGGAGTGAGATTATGATACAGGAAAAATTATATCTAAAAGGTGATAAGTTACTGGATATATACGGTTATGAATTTAAGGCAATAAAAAATGCCCTAAAGTTGGGCAGAGAAAATACAATCAAGAAAGTCAAAGAGTCAGAGTTAAAGGGCCGGGGTGGAGCTGGTTTTCCAACAGGAATCAAATGGGAAATGGCAGCAGATATTAAGGCTGAACAAAAATTTATTGTCTGTAATGGTGATGAAGGTGAACCGGGAACATTTAAGGATAGATATCTTTTAGAAGAGAGACCACTTAAAGTTCTAGAAGGAATTATGATTGCAGCTTATGCTGTGGGAGCAGATAAAGCATATATTTATATTCGGGGTGAATATTCAAAAGCAATAGATGTTTTTTTAAAAACAATTGAAGCTGCAAGGAAAGAAAAAATTTTAGATGATTATTTTGAGGGTAGTGACTTTAAATTAGAATTAAAATTAATCAGAGGTGCAGGGGCATATGTCTGTGGTGATGAGACTTCATTAATAAATTCCATTGAGGGAAAACGAGGTCGTTCAAGGATTAAACCACCTTACCCAATTGAAAAAGGTCTATATAATCAGCCAACAGTAGTAAATAATGTTGAAAGTCTATGCTGTACTGCAGAGATTTTGAACCCTGATTCTGAAGAATTTTCTCAACTTGGTATTAAGGGGAGTCGGGGAACAAAACTTCTGTGTTTAAGTGGTGATTTGAATAAACCTGGCTTGTACGAAGTTGAGTTTGCCAGCGTCACTTTAAAAGAAATTATTTATGACCTGGGTGGAGGTTTAAAAGAAGGAGAAAATTTAAGATTTGTCATACCTGGCGGAATTTCAACTGCAATAATTAAATCTGAAAATTTAGATTTTCCCTACAGCTATCAGGATTTTGAAAAACGAGGAAATAGTCTTGGCTCTGGTGCAGTTATCGCAGTCAGTAAAAAGCATGACTTATTAGATCTAATGTTAAATGTATCTAGATTCTATATGGATGAAACCTGTGGAACCTGTTTCCCCTGTCGTGAAGGAAATAGACAGATTAATAAAATACTCAAATCATTTAAAAATGATGGTAAAAAAATAGATGCGGAATTAGTTTCGGATATTGGTAATACAATTAGACTGGCAGCTCGCTGTGGACTGGGGCAATCTTCTCTTAATTTTATAATTTCAGTTATTGAAAATTATCAAACTGATTTAGAGATTGGAGGTAAATTATATGCTTAGGACAGAAATTGATGGAATTAAGATAGATCTGGACGAAAAGATGAGTATTTTGGAGGCAGCAAAAAAAGCAAAAATAAATATCCCGACTCTCTGTTATGAAGATGGTCTATCAATTTATGGAGGCTGCAGATTATGTGTTGTGGAGGTTGAAGGAGAGGAACTACTAAAACCTGCCTGTGCAACTGAAATTAAAGCTGGAATGAAAATTAAAACTCACTCTAAAAAGGTTAGAGAACTGAGGAAAAACTTATTTGAATTAATTATTGCAACTCATAATATTGACTGCCAATTAAATTGTTTAACCTGCAGTCGAGCCAGCAACTGCGAATTAAAGGAAATTGCTGAAGATATAGGAGTTTCAAAAATGAGATTGGAGCCAATAAAACGTGGTGATAGTGTTGATAATTCCAGTTATGCCGTTATTAGAGAACCCGAAAAATGTATAAGCTGTAATCGCTGTATTAGAAAATGTGAGGAAATTCAGAGTATTGGTATATTTACCACAGCCAATAGGGGACCGGAAACTGTTGTTACCACCTTTAAAAATAGAGGTCTGGGAAATGTCGAATGTACAAACTGTGGCCAGTGTATTCTTTCGTGTCCTACAGGAGCTTTACACGAACTTTATCAGAAAGATATTGTTTTAGATATTTTAAATGATGAGAGCAAACATGTAGTAGTTCAGACTGCTCCTGCAGTAAGAATTGCAATCTCGGAACCTTTTTCTAATCAGGCGGGAGATATAGCTACAGGCCAACTGATTACAGCTTTAAAAAGACTTGGTTTTGATGCAGTTTTTGATACAAATTTTACTGCTGATTTAACTATCATGGAAGAAGGAACAGAATTAATTGAGAGAATCAAAAGTGGTCACAGATTGCCGCTTTTTACTTCCTGTAGTCCAGGTTGGATTAAGTTTATTGAACATTTTTATCCTGAATATCTGGATAACCTTTCTTCAGCCAAATCTCCTCAACAGATGTTTGGAGCTTTAGCAAAATCATATTATGCTAGAGAAAAGGGAATAGATCCTGAAAATATAGTTGTTGTTTCTGTTATGCCCTGTACAGCTAAGAAATTTGAGGCTAAACGTGAAGAAATGGCCGGAGATGTAGATTATGTTCTAACTACCAGGGAACTGGCTTCAATGATTAAATCAGCCGGGATTGATTTTCTTAATTTAGAAAAAAGCGAATATGACGAGTTGTTGGGAGTTTCTTCTGGTGCAGCAGATATTTTTGGAACTACTGGTGGAGTTATGGAGGCTGCTCTTAGAACTGCTGCAGAAATTATTACAGGTACTGAACTTAAAAAAATTGAATTTGAAAAGCTAAGAGGTTTAGAAGGAATTAAAAAAGCTGAAATAGAAATTGATGGTTTAAAATTAAAGGCTGCAGTTGCAAATGGTTTGGGTAATGCTCGTAAAATAATGGAAATGATTAAAGCAGGCGAAGAATTTGACTTTATAGAGTTTATGGCCTGTCCCGGAGGTTGTATGGGTGGCGGTGGTCAGCCTATCTCCTGTGATGATAATATATTAGAAAAAAGACAGAAAGCGCTTTATAAAATAGATAAAAATAAAAAATTAAGAAAATCGCACGAAAATCCTTATATTAAAAAATTATATGATAGTTATTTAGAAAACCCGGGCAGCGAAATAGCTCACAAACTGCTGCATACTAAATATAAAGCAAGAAAAATTTAAATTTAATTACAAATGAGTTCTTAAAGTTAAATTTAAATTAATTTTAAAATAATTAATTTTCTAAATCTTAGTTTCTCTATTGACAGCATTATTTTTTAATGGTAAACTATATCACAATAATAAAAGAATAGAACTTCCTTTTAAATCAGTCCAGAGAGGCTGGCAAAGGTATTTAAAGTTAACTCTAATTAAATTTGAGGTGGGGCTAACTATATCATTTTTGACCTTCAAACCATTCTTTCTGGTGAGAGGGTTTTATTTTTATCAATAAACTTTAGTAGTTTACTTTAAAAGTGTGTTAAAGAATCAAAGTAGTAAAGTAAAATTACTAAAATCAAAGCAATGATTCTAGTAAAAGAAAAAAGTGGAGGTAGTTAAATGAAAAAAGCAAAACTTGTTCTAGAAGAAGGGAGTATTTTCGCAGGAAAACTTTTTGGTGCTGAAAAAGATAGTGCTGGAGAAATAGTTTTTAATACCAGCATGACTGGTTATCAGGAAATCCTTACTGATCCTTCCTATAAAGGAGAAATAGTATGTATGACTTATCCTTTAATAGGTAATTATGGTATTAACGAAGACGACTTCGAATCTTTTAAATCCCATGTTAATGGTTTTATAGTTAGGGAATTTGCTGAGGAACCAGAAAACTGGCGTTTACAAAAGAGACTTGAAAAATACTTAAAAGAAAATGGAATTACAGCAATTAGCGGCATAGATACCAGAGCTCTGACTAAAATACTGCGACGACAGGGAACAATGCGTGGAATCATAACTACTGAAAATTTAAGTAACGATAAATTAATAGCTAAAGCAAAAAAAGCACCCGGGTTATCCGGTAGAGATTTAGTTTCAATGGTCAGCCGAAAGACAGTAGAAAAGTTCGGAACCCAAAATAAGTATCGAGTAGTTTTAGTAGACTGTGGAGCTAAAAATAATATTAAGGACTCACTGCTGGAGCGTAACTGTGAAGTTATTATAGTGCCTGCCAGTACTACAGCCCAGAAAATTTTAAATTATAAACCGGATGGAGTAATGTTCTCCAATGGACCTGGTGATCCGGAAGATGCTGACTATGTTTCTGAGACCATAAAGGAACTGTTAGGAGAAGTCCCGATTTTTGGAATTTGTCTTGGGCATCAGCTTTTGGGTAGGGCCTGTGGTGCAGAAACATATAAATTGAAGTTTGGTCACCGGGGAGCAAATCATCCGGTTAAAGATTTGAGTGGCAATCGAGTCTATATAACTTCCCAAAATCATGGTTTTGCAATTAAAGAAGAGTCGCTAGCAGAGCTTGATTTAGAGCTGACTCATATTAATGTTAATGATGGTACAGTTGAAGGCTTTAAACACCAGAAATATCCTGCTTTTTCAGTTCAGTACCATCCAGAAGCTTCTCCGGGGCCCGAAGATTCACACTATTTATTTGATCAATTTGTTGAAATGATGCGCTGATTGTAAACTTATGTTTTCGGGTGATTTGCAATATTTTCAGTTGAATATTCTAATATTTTATTGCAGACAAATTTTAAAAAATTTAGGGAGGAAAAGATGCCGAAAAGAGAAGATATTAATAAAGTTATGGTTATTGGTTCAGGACCAATTATTATCGGACAGGCAGCAGAGTTTGATTATTCTGGTAGTCAGGCCTGTCGGGCTCTGAAAGAAGAAGGTTTAGAAGTTGTTTTAGTCAACAGTAACCCTGCTACAATAATGACAGATGAGAATATGGCAGACCGTGTATATATAGAACCCTTAACTGTTGAAAGTATAATAGAAATTTTAAAAAAGGAAAACCCAGATGGATTAATTCCTACTCTGGGAGGTCAGATTGCGCTAAATTTAGCTATCGATCTTGCCGAAACAAATATTTTAGAAGATTTGAATGTAGAACTTTTAGGTACTCCAATTGAGACCATTGAGAAGGCAGAAGACAGAAATACTTTTAAGAAGTTAATGAATGAAATTGGAGAACCAATATTAGATAGTAAAATTGCAGAAAATATTGATCAGGCAGCTGAAATTGCAGCTGGGATTGGATATCCTGTTATTGTGCGACCGGCCTATACTATGGGAGGTACCGGTGGTGGAGTTGCAGATAATTTGGAAGAATTAAAAGAAATTACAGCCCGGGGATTTAAACACAGTTTAATAGGTCAGGTTTTAATAGAAAAAAGTATTAAAGGCTGGAAAGAAATTGAATATGAAGTAATGCGAGATAAAAATGATAACTGTATAGTTGTCTGTAATATGGAAAATTTTGATCCGGTTGGAGTTCACACTGGTGATAGTATTGTTGTTGCTCCCAGTCAGACTCTAACAGATAAAGAATATCAGATGTTTAGAAGTTCTGCTTTAAAGATTATTAGAGCTCTTGGAATTGAAGGCGGGTGTAATGTTCAGTATGCACTTGATCCGGAGAGTTTTCAGTATTATATAATTGAAGTTAATCCTCGTGTTAGCCGTTCCAGTGCCCTGGCTTCCAAAGCAACCGGTTATCCGATTGCTAAAGTTTCAGCCAGAATTGCTTTAGGTTACAGCCTGGATGAAATAGAAAATGCAATCACAGGTAAAACAACTGCCTGTTTTGAGCCAGCATTGGATTATGTAGTATTTAAGATACCACGCTGGCCTTTTGATAAATTTCATTATGCTGACCGAGATCTGGGAACTCAAATGAAGGCAACCGGTGAAGTAATGGCTATTGAACGTAACTTAGAAGCTTCTATGCTAAAAGCAGTTCGTTCTCTGGAGATTGGTCGTTATGGATTTTATTTAGAAGAGTTTAGAAAGATGACGGATTCGGAAATCAGAGAAGCTTTATTTAAAGCAGATGATAATCGACTTTTTGTGATTGCAGAAGCTTTACGGCGGGGTTGGTCAGTAGATAAAGTACATCAAATTACAGAGATCAGTACTTTTTTTCTACACAAACTAAATAATATTATTAATCTGGAATATAAGCTGGATGCAAATAAAAATAAGATAGAATCGGAAAGAGAACTCCTAAAACGGGCTAAAGAAATAGGGTTTTCAGATTCTGAAATTGCACTTATAACTGAAAAGTCGGAAGAGGAAATAAAAGCTATCCGTGATCAGCTTAATTTAAAACCAGTTTATAAAATGGTTGATACCTGTGCGGCAGAATTTGAAGCAGAAACCCCTTATTATTATTCTTCGTATGAGAAAGTTAATGAAGCGGAACCAACTGAAAAGAAGAAAGTTATGGTTATCGGTTCAGGACCAATTAGAATTGGTCAGGGTATTGAATTTGATTATTGCAGTGTTCATTCTGCCTGGACTTTAAATGAAGAAGGTTATGAGTCGATTATTGTTAATAATAATCCGGAGACTGTAAGTACAGATTTTGATACTTCAGATAGATTGTATTTTGAACCTTTAACTAAAGAAGATATAATGCATATCATTGATAATGAAAAACCAGAAGGAGTAATCTGCCAGTTTGGTGGGCAGACAGCAGTTAACCTGGCTGAGCCGCTGGCAGAAGCTGGAGTTGAAATATTAGGGACCTCAGTTGATTCTATTGATCTGGCAGAAGACCGGGATCGTTTTATTGGACTTTTAAATGAGCTTGATATTCCTGTACCAGCAGGTGAGGTTGCTGCTTCACTAACGGAAGCAGAGAAAATAGCTGCAGAGATTGGTTATCCAGTGCTGGTTAGACCATCTTATGTACTCGGTGGTCGGGCAATGGAGGTTGTATATAATGCAAAAGAGTTAGAAGAATATATGAAAAATGCAGTTAAAGTTTCACCTGATAGACCTGTACTGGTAGATAAATATCTGACTGGAACTGAAATTGAGATTGATGCCATTTCTGATGGTGAAACAGTGATTGTACCTGGCATAATGGAGCATGTAGAAAGAGCGGGTGTCCATTCCGGTGATAGTATTGCTGTTTATCCTCCTCATCGTCTGACAGAGAATTTAAAAGAAAAAGCTGTCGAATATACAGAAAAAATATCAAGAGCACTTAATGTTAAAGGAGTCGTTAATATTCAGTATGTTGTTAGCGAGGGGAAAATTTATGTAATTGAAGTTAATCCCCGTTCAAGCCGGACAATACCTTATTTAAGTAAGGTGACTGGAGTACCAATGGTTGACCTGGCAACAAAGGCTCTGCTGGGCAAAAAACTTAAAGATCTGGGCTGGGAAAGCGGTCTGGTGCCTGAGAAGTCTCATTTTGCAGTCAAAGTTCCAGTTTTTTCTTTTTCTAAATTAACTCAGGTTGATACTAATCTGGGGCCTGAGATGAAATCAACCGGAGAAGTTCTGGGTCTGGCTGACAGCTATGAGAAAGCACTTTATAAAGGCTTGATAGGAGCCGGTCTAGAAATTCCTCGACAGGGAACTATTCTGGCCACAATAGCAGATAAGGATAAAGATGAGGCGGTAGAGTATATTAAAGATTTTGCAGAGCTTGGTTTTAAAATCGCAGCTACTGAAGGAACAGCTGCTGCTTTAAATGAAAAAGGTCTTAAAGTAGAAATAGTAAAGAAATTGGGAGATGGTTCACCTGATTCGCTGGAGTTAATTTCTGATGATCAGATTGATCTGGTAATTAATACTCTGACAAAAGGAAAGATTCCAGAAAGAGATGGTTTTAAGATCAGAAGATCAGCAGTAGAAATGGGAATTCCTTGCCTTACTTCACTGGATACCACTCGAGCTATGCTCAAGGTCTTAAAGGAAATTGAGCATGGTGAAAGAATAGAATATAAAGCTTTACAGGATTATCAGAAGTAAATAAATATAACTATACCGGGGGCAGAATCAATTATTTTCAGCACCCGGTATTTTTATTTTAGATTTATACTTTCATTCACTATAACCAGGTCCAAAACTCTCATTTTATACCTGGTTCAGAAATTAACCCTTGACTTAAAATCTTGATTCTGATAAGATAAATTCAAATAAGATAATTGTTCTTTAAATTAGTCCAGAGAGGCTAGTAAGGGAAAATATAAATTTTAGCAACCTTCTTACTATGCCGTGAGAAGGTTATTTTTTTGCCGCTAGAAAATATTCTCCCCACAAAGGAGGTAATTTTTTTGGATAAGTCAGAGATGGTAGTCAAAAAAGAGCTGATTGATTCAGCCGCAATGGGCAGAGCTATCACCAGAATTGCTCATGAGATTTTAGAAAAAAATAAGGGTACTGAGGATCTGGTTTTAATTGGAATCAGAACCAGAGGGGTACCACTTGCCGAAAGACTGGCAGCAAAGATTGAGGAAATTGAGGGAATTGAAGTTAAAACCGGTATTTTAGATATCACCCTTTACCGGGATGATCTCTCTACTGTTGCTCAGCAGCCAATTGTGCACCGGACAGAAATACCTTTTGATATCACCGGGAAAAAGGTTGTACTGGTTGATGATGTGCTTTATACAGGTCGAACTGTCAGAGCAGCCTTAGATGCCTTAATTGATCTGGGCAGACCGCTGCAGATTCAGCTGGCAATTATGATTGACCGCGGTCACCGTGAGCTGCCGATTAGAGCAGATTTTGTCGGTAAAAATCTTCCAACATCTAAAACTGAAGTTGTAGATGTTAATTTTAAAGAAATTGATGAGAAAGATGCAGTCTTATTGCTGGAAAAAAGCTAGAATAAAAATAATTAAATATCGTATCCTTTAAATTGGTCCAGAGAGGCCGGTAAGGAATAGAAGCTCGAACTGTGTTTGGCTAAAAGTTTAGATTTAAAACGGCCAGCAAAGTAGGGCAGCTACTAATAGATTTTAAACTCCTTATCAGGCTCAAACTGGTAGGGAGTTTTTTTAATAGCTTAAGTTATTAGTCAAAGCAAGTTAAATCAAAGAGGGAATTAGACAAATATTTTTCGAAATTTGATCAAAAAAGTTTTTCAATAATTTTATAACATCCAGGAGGTATAAAATGAAAATTTTAGCACAGAGTAAAGAAAATTTAAATCAATTAGAAAAAGATGGGATTACAAAACACCGACTATTTATACTGGCACTTCAACATATGTTTGCGATGTTTGGATCTACAGTTTTAGTACCAGCACTTACAGGTTTAAATCCAGCGGTTGCCCTTTTTACATCAGGGCTTGGTACTTTGATTTTTCATTTAGTTACAAAAGGAAAAGTACCTGCATATTTAGGCTCTTCATTTGCTTTTATCGGGCCAATAATTGCAGCTCAAGAACAGTTTGGTAGAGATGGTGCAATGCTTGGAATTGTAACTGCCGGTCTTGTATATATTCTGATGTCAGCGGTGATCAGAATGCTGGGAACAGACTTTTTTCGAAAACTTCTGCCTCCTGTAGTAGTTGGACCGGTAATTATAACAATTGGGCTTGGTCTTGCACCAACAGCGAAAGATATGGCTTCAGAACATCTATTAGTTGCGGCTGTAACTCTTGCAATTGCAGTTGGAGTTAGTGTTTTTGCCAAAGGAATAGTTAAGGTAATACCAATTTTACTCGGAATCATTGGTGGTTATGCATTTGCAGCCTTCTCAGGTCTGGTGGATTTCACACCGGTAATGGAAGCTTCCTGGTTTGCTTTTCCAAAATTCGCACTACCAGCTGTAGAAGGAAATTTAAAAGCGATTTCTTTAATAGCTCCAATTGCCCTAGTTACAATGGTTGAGCATCTGGGTGATGTTGTAGCAATTGGTTCAACTGTCAAAAAAGATTTTGTAGCTGAACCTGGTCTGCACAGAACTCTCTTGGGAGACGGAGTTGCAACTCTGGCTGCAGGACTTTTTGGTGGACCACCTAACACAACTTATGGAGAAAATGTTGGGGTTTTAGCTTTAACAAAAGTATATAACCCAATGATTATTCAGCTGACTGCAGTAATAGTGATTTTGACCTCCTTTGTTCAGAAAATTGGAGTCCTAATCAGAACCATCCCGACAGCAGTAATGGGGGGGATTGTATTCCTACTCTTTGGAATGATAGCTTCCATCGGGCTTAGAACTTTAGTTGAAAATAATGTAGATTTATCTAAAAATAGAAATTTAGTTATTGTCTCTGTAACTCTGGTAGTGGGAATTTCAAATCTGACTTTAAGTTTTGCCGGTCTGGAATTTGGCGGCATGGGACTGGCAGCAATTGTTGGGATTGTTATGAACCTGATTTTACCTGAAATTGAAAAAGATGAATCAGAAATTACAGAAGAAGAATTAGAAATCAATTCGGAGTTAAGATATGAAGCTAATTAAAAAAGTGAATAACGGGCAGGAGGTAATTGAATGTCATTAAAAAGGAAAGATTTTTTAGGCCTTTATGATGTGTCAGCAGAAGAAATTAATCAGATTCTTGATACTGCAGTGGCTATGAAAGATATTCTGACCAGAACAGTTAAAAAAGTACCCACCCTGCGGGGGAAAACAGTAATCAATTTATTTTATGAACCTTCAACAAGAACCAAATTTTCTTTTAATCTTGCAGCCAAAAGACTTAGTGCAGATGTAATGAGTATTTCTAAATCTTCAAGCAGTATTGCAAAGGGGGAAAGCCTGCTTGATACAGCCAAAACTATGGAAGTTATGGGAGCTGATGTAGTAGTAATTAGACATAGTGCTCCCGGAGCAGCTAAGTTTTTGGCGGATAATATTTCGGCAAGTGTATTAAATGCAGGAGATGGGGCTCATGCCCATCCAACTCAGGCTCTGCTTGATATCTACAGTATTAAAGAAAAGTTGGGAGAGATTGCTGGACTGAAAGTTTTAATTGTAGGAGATATTGCTCACAGTCGGGTGGCTCGATCTAATATCTGGGGGTTGAATAAACTGGGAGCTGAAGTTGCAGTTGCCGGTCCTCAGACTTTAATCCCCAGAGAAATCGAAAAAATGGGAGTTAAGGTTTATTCTGATCTTGATCAGGCGCTGGAGAATGTAGATGTAGTTAATATTTTAAGGATTCAGATGGAAAGACAGGAAAGCGGACTTTTTCCTTCAATCAGAGAATACAGAGAGATTTATGGAATGAATGCAGAACGTCTGGAAAGGATCGGAAAAAAAGCAATGATCATGCATCCGGGCCCAATGAATCGAGGTATAGAAATTGAGAGCTCAGTTGCCGACAGCCCC
This sequence comes from Halanaerobium kushneri, assembly GCF_900156285.1. Classification (GTDB taxonomy): domain Bacteria; phylum Bacillota; class Halanaerobiia; order Halanaerobiales; family Halanaerobiaceae; genus Halanaerobium; species Halanaerobium kushneri. Next base: position 44,208 of record NZ_FTNC01000013.1, on the reverse strand, counting down.
CAATCTGTAATCACTGAACAGGTCAAAAACGGTGTAGCAATCAGAATGGCACTGCTTTATCTGCTGGCCGGGAGGGAGATAGATAATGAAGACCTTAATTAAAAATGGAAGAGTTTATGATTCAAAAAATGGACTTGAAGGTAAATATGATATCTTAATTGAGGGCAATAAGATTTTTGCAGTAGAAAAAGAAATCAAAGATCAGGGATATCAAATTATAGATGCTGAAGGTAAAATAATTATTCCAGCTCTGATTGATATGCACACTCATTTAAGGGAGCCCGGTTATGAAGAAAAAGAAACAGTTAAGACCGGCTGTGAGGCAGCAGCGGCAGGGGGTTTTTCAGCAGTGGCAGCGATGCCCAATACAAAACCAATTGCTGATAATCCAGCGGTAGTTGAGCATTTAAAATTAAAATCTGAAAAGGCAGCAGTTAGAGTCTATCCAATTGGAAGTATTACTCAGGACAGTAAGGGAGAGGTGCTTTCAGAGATAGGAACTCTAGCAAAAACTGGAGTTAAGGCGCTTTCTGATGACGGCAACCCGGTCATGAATTCGGAAATTATGCGGAGAGCAATGGAATATGCTTCAGCCTTTGATCTGCCGGTGATTGATCACTGTGAAGATGAAAATTTATCTCAGGATGGAGTAATGCACGAAGGTTATCACTCTACAATTTTTGGCCTGAAGGGAATTCCGGCAGCAGCAGAAGAGATCATGGTGGCTCGAGATATAGTTCTGGCTGAAATGACAGGAATTCACCTCCACATCGCCCACCTGAGTACAGAGGGCAGTTTGAATCTGGTAAAGGAAGCAAAGGCCAGAGGAGTTAATGTGACCTTTGAAGTAACACCACATCACCTACTTTTGACTGATCAGGCAGTTGAAGATTATAATCCGGATACTAAAGTTCACCCTCCACTGCGCTCAGAAAGAGATAAAAATGTACTGGTTGAGGCTTTAAAGGCTGGACAAATTGATGTGCTGGCTACAGATCATGCCCCTCATACTTATGAAGATAAATTAGGTGAGTTTGACTATGCAGCATTTGGAATTTCGGGTCTGGAAACAGCACTTGGACTTTTATATTATAACTTTATTAAGACCGGAATCATTGACTGGAATGACCTGCTTAGAATGTATTATTATAAGCCGGGTGAGATATTAAAGATTGAATCTGAAGGCCTGAAACAGGGATCCAGAGCAGATTTCTTAATTTTCAATCCCGAGCGAGAGTGGACAGTTGATAAAAACAAATTTAAATCTAAAGGAAAAAATACTCCATTTGCCGGCTGGAACTTAAAAGGAAAAAATGAAATTACCTTTGTCGGTGGTAAAATGGTTTATGATGACCGGGGAGGCAAAAATGAAATACTTTATTGATCAGCTGCAGCAGAAAATTGAAGAGAAAGATTCCAGAATTTGTGTCGGACTGGATCCTCATCTTAATCTGCTGCCGGAAAAGGTACTGGCAGCTGAATTACTGGAAGATCTGGAAGCAAATCAGAAAGAAATTGCAGCAGCTGTTTTAACTTTTAACAAAAATATTATTGATGCAGTGGCTGATATGACAGCGGTAGTGAAACCACAGATGGCATTTTACGAAAAACTTGGAATACCGGGGATGGAAACTCTTTGGCAGACAATGGCCTATGCTAAAACTAAAGACTTGATTGTACTGCTGGATGGTAAAAGAAATGATATCGGTTCAACAGCGGGTGCCTATGCAGAAGCCTATCTTGAAAATAAAAAGACAGAGATAGATTCGATAACAATCAATCCCTATTTAGGTAGTGATGGAATTCTTCCATTTTTGCGGAATAAGGAGCGGGGAGCATTTGCTCTTTTAAGAACTTCAAATCCTTCGGCAGTTGAACTTCAGGATCTTAAGCTTGCTGACGGAAGAACTGTTTATCAGGCAGTCGGAGATTTTCTGAGGGATCTGGGTAGTGATTATCTTGGTGAATGTGGTTATTCAAATCTGGCAGCAGTGGTTGGAGCAACCTATCCGAAAGAGCTGAAAGAAATTAGAGCCCAGCTGGATTCTGTATTTTTCTTAATTCCCGGGTTTGGTGCTCAGGGTGGGGGCGCGTCAGATATTAAGGCAGGTTTTGATAGTTATGGTAGAGGTGCAGTTGTTAATTCTTCGCGCGGAATTAATTTCGCCTATCGTAAAGAAGAATATGCTCACTTTGGAGCAGATAATTATGCTAAAGCAGCAAGAGCAGCTGCTGAAAAAATGAAAAAAGAAATCAATGAGGTTTTGAGATAGCAAGAAATGGTAGGTGCTTAGTATCTAGAAATTATTTCTAGATACTTGGTATCAGCATTCCAAAGGAGGAGTTTATGTTTAAAATTATTGCTAATAGAGAGGTTGGACCCGGTATTTTTCAGCTTGTTCTGAATTATGATCAGCTGCCACAGAAGCCGGAGCCGGGACAGTTTTTTAATATCAAAGTCAGTCAATCTGGAAGTGATGACCCACTTTTGAGAAGACCGTTTAGTATTTTTGATTTTGATGCAGCCGAAAAAAAGGTGGAGTTTATCTATCGAGTTGTTGGTAAGGGAACTAAAATACTTTCTGAATTAGAAGCCGAGACTGAACTTGATCTACTGGGACCTCTCGGAAGTCCATTTTCTCTAAATAAAAACAAAGGTAATGTACACTTAATTGGTGGAGGAATGGGCATAGCTCCTTTATACTATCTATCAAAAGAGTTAAAAAGCAGCAATCAAAAAGTATATCTGGGAGCAGCAAATAAAGCCGAACTAGAATTTTTTGAAGAAAAATTTAAAGGGTTGGGAGTAGAATTGCATCTGGCTGCAATGGAAGAAAAACTTGAGATTAAAGGTTCAGCCCTTGTTCTCTGGTTAAATTATCTGGAAAAAAACACTCCGGATTATGTCTACACCTGTGGACCCGAAAAAATGCTGGTTGCTGTTGAACGAGAATGCCTTAAAAATAATATAGGTGGTGAGCTTTCTATAGAAAAAAGAATGGGCTGTGGAATTGGAGTATGTTTATCCTGCAGTTGTGAGACAAAAGCAGAAGACCAGAAAAATAAGAGAGCCTGTGTGGAAGGTCCAGTTTTTGGATTGGGGGAGGTAGTACTTAGTGCCTGAAAAGCAATCAAAACTTGAACAAAAAATAACTAAAGCAGAATTAAATTTATCTGTAGTAATGCAGTCACAACAAAAAAGCAAGCAAAATAATTTAAATTTAAAAAATCCTTTGATTACTGCATCGGGAACTTGTGGTAATGGTCAAGAACTTGCAAACTTTTATGATATTAACCAACTTGGTGCTTTTACAACTAAAGGGATCACAGTTAAAGCCCAGTCTGGAAACCAAACTCCCCGAATAGCTGAAACATCAGCAGGAATTATTAATTCAATTGGTTTAGAAAATCCTGGAGTAGAGAATTTTATTCTCGAGGTACTGCCAGAAACTAAAGAATATACTCTGCCTATTCTGGCAAATATTTCTGGTTACAGTGAGCAGGATTTTGAAGTTCTGGCCGAGAAATTAGAAGGGAGAGAAGAACTTGCTGGAATTGAAGTCAATCTTTCCTGCCCTAATATTAAAGGTGGAGGTATGATTTTTGGGACTGAGCCAGAGAAAGTCTATCAGATAACTAAAAAAGTGAGAGAAATTTATTCAGGCTATATTATTGTTAAGTTGACTCCAAATATTACTGACATTACAACTACTGCTCTGGCTGCCGAAGCAGCAGGAGCTGATGCAGTAGCTATGATCAATACTCTTTCGGCAATGAAGATTGATATTGAAGCCCAGAAACCTCTTTTAGCTAATACTTTTGGTGGCCTTTCGGGGCCAGCAGTGCGACCGATAGCAGTAAAAATGGTTTATCAAACATTTAAAAAAATAGATATTCCCATTTTAGGGCTGGGCGGAGTTAAGAATGGCAGTGATGTAATTGAATTTATGCTTGCTGGAGCGACAGCAGTTGGAATTGGAACGATTAATATGACTGATCCAGCGGCAGGACCAAGAATAATAAAAGAGGTAGAAGAATATATGCTTAAACATCAGATTAAAGATTTAAGCTCAATTATTGGGGCAGCCCATTAATTATAAAAAATTGGTATTAATTAGCTGGAAAATTTAATTAAAATTTATATTCTTTCAAATTTATCATCAGGAGTGGGTTAAATGACTAAAGCAGAAATTAGAAAATTATTGGTAGAGACAGATGTGATCCAGGAAGGCCACTTTGTTTTGAGTTCAGGCCGTCATGCTGATATTTATATGCAGTGTGCTAAGGTTTTACAGTATCCTGAACATGCAGCAACACTGGCTGCTGAGATTGCAAAAAAATGGGAAGATGAGCAGATTGATGTGGTCATTGGACCGGCACTGGGAGGGGTTGTATTATCTTATGCAGTAGCAGAAGAACTCGGTGTCCGCTCAATTTTTAGTGAGCGCAAAAATGGAGAGATGAAGATCAGGCGTGGTTTTGAATTAAAACCTGGGGAAAAGGTGTTGGTTGTAGAAGATGTTGTGACAACTGGTGGTTCTGTCAAAGAAGTGCTGGCAGTTCTAGAAGGACTCGATGTAGATATAATAGGTTTGAGTTCCATAGTTGACCGCAGTAATGGTCAGGTTGATTTTAACTATGATTTTAAGGCCCTGCTTCCGATCGATATTAAATCATATAAAGCTGGTCAGTGCAAACTTTGCAAACAGGGTGTTGCTATTACTCGACCAGGCAGTAAAGAAAAATAAAATATTCGTAAAAAGATAAAGAGATATTATTTTAGCTCCCGAAAAGTAGGGAGCTTTTTATTTGCAATTTAATTGATAAATCTTTATAATTAAAATCAGAATAAAAATTATTAAAGGAGTAGTGATAATAAATGCAGAATTATGATTTCGTTCATTCATGTATTCGGGTTATGGATTTAGAGAAATCTATTGAGTTTTATCAGGACGCTCTAAATCTAAAGGAAAGCAGACGTAAAGATTTTCCGGAAGCTGAATTTACCCTGGTTTATTTAACAGATCAAAATGAAAGTTTTGAGTTGGAATTAACTTATAATTATGATCGAGAAGAACCCTATACTATTGGCAATGGCTACAGTCATATTGCAGTAGTTGTTGATGATTTAGAAAAATCATATCAGCGTCATCAAGAGGCTGGTTATAAAGTTGGTGACCTCAAAAGTTTAAGTGAAGATTCTTCAGGATATTATTTTATTACAGACCCAGATGGTTACCGAACTGAAGTTATAGCGAGATAAAAGAGTATCAGCTACTTATAGCGTATTGAAATAAAATTAAAATAATAATCTACAAAAAAGCTCAACTTCTGTCAGAGAGCCAGTGGTTGAGCTTTTTTATTTTAAAGGCAGGTAAAAACACTGATTATCTTGAATAATATTAAGTAGAGAAGAATTAAAGCTATCTAAAAATAAAAATTGAAAGGAAGATTTATTTGTCAAAAAAGAATTCATATTTATCTTTATTTTTCAAGTCAATTCCGATTGGACTGGCCAATACTCTGCCCGGTGTGAGTGGAGGTACACTGGCTCTGGTTTTAAATATTTATGAAACTTTAATAAATGCAATCAAAGATATTAAAATCAAGAAGCTCTTTGTCATTGGAATAGGTGCTGCAGTGGGTGTTTTATTTGGCTCAGCTGTGATTACTGATCTTTATCAAAACCAACCTTTGTTTGTAAATTATTTTCTCTTTGGTCTGGTAATTACCTCAGCCCATTCTACATATAAAAAAATTGGGCATTTAAGCTTTTTAAAACTTCTGGTTATGGTTTTAGCCTTTGCTTTTGCCCTCCTTTTTGCCCGAGAAATTCAGTTTGGTTTTTTAAATGCAGAAGGATTAATGCTTTTCTTTATAGCTGGTTTTTTTGGCAGTATAGCAATGATTTTGCCAGGTATTAGTGGAGGGACTCTTTTAATTTTAATGGGAGTTTATCACCCGGTTTTAAATGCAATCAATAATCTGGAATTCTTAATTTTAATTGTGTTTGGGGCGGGTGTAGCAGCAGGTTTATTAGTTTTTGCCTGGCTTTTTTCCTATTTGCTGCAGAAACATCAGAAAGAAATAATGGTTATTTTAACTGGTCTAATTCTGGGCTCTTCAGCAGCTGTATTTCCAGCAAGCTTTAATATTGGGGGACTGGCAGCATTTGCAGCCGGTGCTGTCATAATTATTATTTTAGAAATCATTGGACAAAATACTTAATTTTTATCAGCTAGCTCTATTTTAGTTTTGTTATCTGGATGAACTTTCTAATAATAGTCGATCAAAATTAATTTTCAATTGAGGATGAAAGTTATGGAATTAAAAAATAATTTAAGCTTTAAATATTACAGTTATAATCAAAACTTATTTAAAGAAATAATTTCGGAAGAGCCAGAAATTTATATCTTTGCCGGTTATAATGATTTAAAAGAGGCACTTAAATATTATCAGCCTCAGCCTCTCAGTCAGCAGAGCCAATTTTTTAGTCTAAAAGAATTTAAGGAGCGGATCTTGAGCAGTGATCAGATTCTGCTTAAAGAAGAAAAACTTCCCCTGCTTTTGTATTCTGTTTTAACAAAAGAGGAAAAAAAGAAGCTGCGGTTGGATAGTTATCAGGATATTTATCAGTTTTCATCTCGCTTTTTTGCTTATTTTAAACTGCTGCAGGATTATCATCTAGACCAGATTAAAGGTCTGGCAGACTGGCAGCAGGAGAGAGTAGAAAGACTGGAAAGTATTAAAGTAAGATATCAAAAACGCTTAAAGGAACTTGGCTTTGTTGATCAGCTTCTGCTCAGGGAAGAGAAAAAATTAAATTTACAATTTTTAAGCGAGTTTAAAAAGATTAATTTATTCAACATAATGGATTTTACTCCTTATTTTAAAGAATTACTGCAGGAGATAGCTCAGAAATTTGAAGTTAAGCTTCATCTACAGCTCAAAAAATCGGATTTCAATCAAAAAAAATTAGAAATTGAAAAGCTAACTTTACCGGAAAAAACAAATATTATTGAAATTAAAAAATTGAATTCGAAGCTTAAAGGCCTGGCAGCTCTCTTAAATGAGAAAGAAAATTCGCGGCAAGAGGTTCAGCTGTTGGATGCAGGTAGAGAAATTGATTCAGCTGCTATTTTAAGTGACCACTTAAATCTTAATTCCTATCAGAGCTTAAGTGAAACTGCAGTTTATAGGCTGCTGGAATCCCTCTATCAGCTCTACCAACAGGGAAAAAGCTCCTCCCAAATTTTAATCGAATTAAAAGAGCTCTATGATTTATCTACTCAGAGTTTATTTAAAGAATGGATTGGATTGGGGACAGAAAGTCTACAAAAAATAGAAAACCTTCTGCGTAATGACTATTATTATCTCGATTTGGATTTGATTGAGTCAGAACTTCCGGCTTTAAAACCTCTTTATCATTTTCTTAAGAAATTGAGAAAGATCAAAAATATTTCAGATTTAAGTGAGTTACTAACGGAAATCTCAGATTTTGCTCTTGATAAAGAAGCTAAAGAAACAGCAGAGAAATTTAATGACAGCCTGCTGGAGCTGAAAAGCATCGAAGAAATGGGTATAGTTTCAAGCTGGAATGATTATTATGCTGATCAGGGAGCTGGACTTTTTTCCTTATTTTTAAATCACTTAAGTTTTAAATCTATTTCCCTCAGTAAAAATGATGAGGCAGCTGAATTTTTAAATCTGGAAAAAGCTCCTCAAACTAAGCGCAAAAAGCTGTTGGTAAATAATTTAATTCAGGATAATTTTGCTCAAAAAAATGATGGTCTTTACTTTTTAAGTGAAAAACAACTTAGAAATAATAAGCTGTTTTTACAGCACAAAAATCAACTTTTAAAAAAATATAAGTTTTTAAGACATATTTTGAATGCTGATCAGAGTATTATCTATACTGTAGAGAATGAAGATCAGAATATTTCACCTGCAGTTATTTTGGAAGAACTTGCTTTAGAATATGGCCTGAACTATCAAGATAGTAAAGTAAACAGCTTGAGTGAAAAAGAAATTTTAAATAATTTATTTAATTATAAGACTGAAGTAGATTTAAAAGTTAATAGCTCAGCTGGTTTTAATCAGAATCTAAAAGTAGAAAAAGAAGATTTTGGCAGCAGCTTTAATTTTAGCTATTATAAATATAAATATTTAAAAGACTGCTATCATCGCTTTTATTTGGAGCAGCTGGCTCAACTTGATACCTCTCTGGAGATAAAACCTTCTCTTTCTTTAATGGCACTAGGGATTTTAACCCATGAGATTTTTGGTGAGCTGATAATTTATGCCAGAGAGCAGAATCTTGCTCCCAGGGAGATTCCCGCAGAGAGCCGAAAAAAAATTATTCAGCAGGTAATTGAAGATAATAATTTGAAAATTGATCAGGATTATTTAAACTATTATCGGAAGATCATTTTTAAAAGTCTGGAAAAATCTTTTATCCACTTTTCAGAACTACTGCATAAATATTTGCCCGAAGATTATCAGGATGTTCTGGTAGAATGGCCGGAATGGAACTATCAGCGCCAGAAATATTTTTCAGCTCAACAGACTAAATTTTATCTTTCCGGTAGAATAGATCTGCTGTTACTAAAACAGGCTGAATATTTTATTGTTGACTTTAAAACAGGCAGTGGAGACAGCAAACAGCTTGATTTTTATTCACTTTTTCTGCGCCAGAATTATCCGGAAAAACTTCCGTCTGAGAGTAGAAAGGCAATCTATAATGTCTTTGATCAGGCTATGGAATACTCATATAATAAAAGGGAACGAGAAGATAGATTGGGTGCAGAGCTGCAAGAACTGACAGAACAACTTTTTGCAGCTGGAGAATATAAGCGTATTTATAAGTCTCGCTGTCAGCGCTGCCCTTACAGAGATATTTGCAGAGTGGAGGTTTTAAGTGATGAAAAAAGTAATTAAAGCCAGTGCCGGGACAGGTAAAACGTACAGACTGTCTCTGGAATATCTGGCTGCACTTTTAAATGGGATAGATTTTTCGGAAATTATTGTTATGACTTTTACTAAAAAAGCAACTGCAGAAATTAAAAATAGAATTCTGGACCATTTGCGGGCTATAATTACTGAGGGCCCGGAAAAGAAAAATATAATCAATTCACTTAAAGATATTTATCCGGAGCTTGAAGTTGAGCCGGAGAAACTTGAAATAATTTATCGTAAAATGATTTTGAATGATGAGGATATAAAAATATTTACCATTGATGCTTTTACAAATCAAATTTTTAATAGAGGAATTGCCCCCTATCTTTCTCTCTATAACTACCAGATTATAGATGACAGCCAGAATCAGGAGATTATAGAAGAGTTATTAAAAATAATATTGAATAATCAGGATTACTATGAGAGTATGCAGAGTTTTTTAGAAGCCAACAGTGCCCGGAATCTGGAGCCTTATTTGAAATTTATTAGAGATATTGTTGACAACGCCTGGAAATTTATGCTTTTAGAATCATCAGATTTAAAGTTAAAAGAAAAATTACCACAGGCAGAGATATCTGACTTATTTGAAGAGAGCTACCAGACTCTTAAAGAAGTTGCTAAATTACGAGGAGAAGAATTTTCTTCATCCTATTTTGTCAAAGCCGGTCTTCCATTTTTTGAACAGTACCCTGAACTTAATTCAAGAACGAAAAAAAAGAATTTTCTTTACCAGAAAAGAAACTATTTATTAAACAACAGCTACTGGAGTGGAAATAAATTAAGGGCGCAAAAAACTGCAGATTTAAAAGAAAAATTAGAATATGAATATCAATTGTTTAGAGAAAAACTGGCTGCAGAAGTTTACAATCAGGAGGTAATTCCGGCCGAAAAAGAAATTATTAATTTTGCCAGCCTGGTTCTGGATATTTACGAACAGCTCAAATTTAAAACAGGTAAATTTACTCATTCTGATATCAGTAATTATACTTTTAAGTATTTAAAATCTGAAAAAATTGGCCTGATTAAAGTTGGTCAGGCAAGCAGTTATCTGCTGGATTTGCTGGGGGGAGAATATAAGGCTCTTTTTATTGATGAGTTTCAGGACACCAGTATTCTTCAGTGGAAAATTTTAAGACCGCTGATTAAAAAGGCCAGTGATTTTATTGCTGTTGGAGATGAAAAACAGTCTATTTACGGATGGCGGGGGGGAGAGAAGAAGTTATTTGCCTCTCTGGAGGAGATTATAGAAGCTGAAACCGAAAGGCTGGAGTGCTGTTACCGGAGTGATCAGAATATAATTAAGCTTTTAAATAATTTTTTTGAACAATCAGAAGTCGATTGGGAGTATCACCCGGTTGAGGCTAATTCTAAGGACTCAGGTTTAACTAAGGTGATTTATGGTGGCAGTTCTGCTTTTTATAATACTGATACCAAAACCTTTGAGAGTCTGGGGGCAGAAAAACAGAGGGAGATAGAAGACTTAAACAGTAAAATTAAAGAAAATCTCCCGGCTGAGATAGCAGCAGATATTAAAGCAAAATATGCTGCTGATTATGGTCAGGTTAGTGTGCTGGCCCGTACCTCAAATGAATTAAATACCATTGCAGAAAGTCTGGAAAAAGAGGGAGTGCCCTACATTTTGGAAAATAGAAATTCACTGCTTGCGGCAGCCTTGCCGAAAGCAGTTTATGATTTTTTATATTTTGCAGCTTACAGAGATTTTTATTCCCTGCTTAAGTTTTTGCGCAGTGATCTGGTCAAAATTGATAATCAGATTCTAAAATTAATTTTAAAAAAACAGAAACTTTTAAAAGACTATTTCACCTCCAGGCAAAAAATTGAATTAAAGCAGGAGTTTAAGCTGCTGTATACAAACGATAAGCAGCTGCCGGAAAATAAAATGAATAATTTAATAAAAACCTTCAAAAAAATTAAAAAACTAATTGATGGAGATTATCAGGAAATTATAAACTATCTTTATCAACAGACAGAGCTGCTTGGGCTTGCAGCAGATAATAGTCTTAGCTTAAAAAATCTTTATTCATTTTTCGAAATTCTAAATTCTTTTTCTTCTTTAAAAGAGCTGCTTAATTATTTAGCTGAAAATAGAGAGAGTGAGGAATTAAAACAGCAGAAGGTAGAAAATAAAGATGCAGTTAGCTTAATGACTATCCATCAAGCAAAAGGACTTTCGCTGCCTGCAGAGTATTATTATTGGAATCCAGGCCGCAGAAGTGGAATGAGCAGTGGTGGCATAAATTTTTATCTTGATTTTGATCAGAAATATGAAAAGTTAAATGATTATTTGTTTATCCAGGACCAGTACCTTGCTATTTTAGACTGGCTTGATTATGATTTTAAGGAAAAGGCAGAAAAGAAAGCAGAAATGGAAGAAATTAATAACCTTTATGTTGCCCTGAGTAGGGCAGAAAAGGATCTGCATTTATATATAGAAGCACCTCGAAAAATAAAGCCTGCTCAGGATTTGATGTGGGCTGGCAGCAGTTATGATTATTATGAAAAGATGCTTTTAAATGCGGTTGCGGGAGACAAATTAACTGATCTTTTAGAGCAGGAATCGGTTGGAGAGCCACTGCAGATTGAAGAAGATAATTCAAGTGGAAAGCATAAGTTGAACCCTCTCAATAAATATTTAAAGCAGAAAAAACACGAGCCTAGAAGTGAGGAAAATGAAGAAAAATATGCCTATTTTAAAAAGCAGAGCAGCAGTTTGAAAATTTCAGCAAAGAAACTAAAAGGCCTGGCTCTCCATTATTATCTGGAAAATATTAAGTATAATAGTGAGAAAGAAAAAATTTCTGCCCGCAGACTGCTTAAAAGTAAGTATGGAAATCTGCTGGGGGAAGAAAAGATTAAAGCTGTAATAAAGAAAGCTCAAATCTTTATTGCAGATAATCCGGATATTTTTTCAAAAAAGTATCAGATTTTTAATGAGTATTTATTAAAAGAAAAAGATATAGCTGAAGAAAAACATTATCGAATAGACAGACTGCTGGTTGACAGAGCAGAGAAGAAAATTAAAATAATCGACTATAAAAGTGGTAGTTATCGCAATCCGGAACAGCTTAAAAAGTATAAGCAGCTGCTCACAGCCGAACTTAATTCGGAATGGGAAATAACAGTTAGTTTTGTTGATGTTTAAATTTGTAAATTAATTAATATCTACTTTTTGGATTAAAATGTTATAATAATAATTAGGATAAATAATGCTAATAAATATAAACTTTAAAATATGAAAGGGTGATTTGATGAAAATTGTACTGGTTCGTCATGGGGAAAGCAAATGGAATCTGGCCAATAAATTTACAGGTTGGACAGATGTAGATTTAAGTGAACAGGGAGTAAAGGAGGCGGAAGAGGCAGGTCAACTATTAAAAAAAGAGGGTTTTACCTTTGATCTAGCCTACACTTCTTATTTAAAAAGAGCAACTAAAACTTTAAATATTATTCTGGATATTATGGATTTGCACTGGATACCGGTAATTAAATCCTGGAAATTAAATGAACGTCACTATGGTGCTTTACAGGGGCTGAATAAAGCTGAGACTGCAGAAAAGGAAGGGGCAGAACAGGTTCATATCTGGCGGAGAAGTTTTGACACTCCTCCACCCGCTTTAGATAAAAATGACGAACGTTATCCGGGCCATGAGGAAAAATATGCTGAACTTAGTGATGAACAATTACCAACTGCAGAAAGCTTAAAAATGACTATTGAGAGAGTAATGCCTTACTGGGAAGATGAAATAGTGCCCAGAATGAAAGAAGGTAAAAAAATAATTATTTCTGCTCACGGCAACAGTCTGCGGGCTTTAGTAAAACATCTGGATGGAATTTCTGATCAGGATATACCATCTGTCAATATTCCGACCGGAAGACCATTAGTTTATGAGTTTGATCAGGAGATGAATGTTTTAGATAAATATTATCTTGGTGATCAGGAAGAAATAGAAAAAGAAATGAATAAAGTTAAAAATCAGGCCAAAAAGTAATTTAATCTAAATTTAATTTTGGCTTAATTATTCTTTAATTTATCTCTGCTATATTATAATTGTAAGCTGAAATAAAGCCTTACTTTAAATTGGATTGATCAGTAATATCATGTTAATATTTAATTTTAAAGTCTGGCTAAAAAGCTAAAACTCAAAGCAGAAATAAATTCCCTCCTTAAGGTGTTTTATTATTCCCCGTTTAAACGGGGGATAATAATTGTTTTGAGTATTTTTAATTAAATCAAATTTTAAAAGGATGGTGTTAGTGATGAAAATAAAGAATAATTTATTAAAGAAATCATTGTTGGCTCTTATTGTCTTATCATTAGTAATATCTGCTGCTCCTGCTGTACTGGCTCAAAATGGGGAAAGTGAAAATATTTATGCAACTAACTATTTTGCTAATATTGCTCAGAATGCAGATAATGGAGTCGTAAAAGTCACTTCAACAATTAAGAGTTCAGGGGGCCAGCAGCTGCCTGAAATGTTTAATGACCCATATTTCAGGTTCTTTTTTGGTGATCGTTTTCAGGCGCCAGAACAGCAGCCTCGTGAAAGAAAAGGTTTTGGTTCAGGTTTTATAGTATCAAAAGATGGATATATAGTGACAAACCAGCATGTAATTGATGGAGCTGATAAAATAGAGATTGCAATCAATGGAGTTGAAGATCCCATTCCGGCAGAGGTAGCCTGGTCTGATTTTAGTCTGGACCTGGCAATACTAAAGGTTGATACTTCAAAAATTGATCAGGAATTAAGTCCTTTAGAAATGGGGGATTCTGATAAATTACATCCCGGAGACTGGGCAATTGCAATTGGTAATCCATTAGGTTTTGAGCATACAGTTACAGTCGGAGTAATTAGTGCCCTGGGAAGACCTATTCAAATACCAACAGATGATCGTCAGGTTAGAACTTATCAGAATTTAATTCAGCTTGATGCAGCTATTAATCCAGGTAATAGTGGAGGACCACTTCTAAATAATCAGGGTAAGGTAATTGGTATTAACACTGCTGTTTCAGCAGCAGGACAGGGAATTGGTTTTGCAATTCCTGTGAATGAAATAAAAGATATTGTTACAGAATTACAGAAAACTGGCGAAGTAACAAGACCATGGGTTGGAATTGCCTTTAGCGAAATCACTAAAGAAGTACAGGAATACTTTGGTTTAGAGGATCAAAAAGGTGTAGTAGTTATTGAAGTTTATAAGGATAGTCCGGCAGAAAAAGCTGGTATCCAGACTTATGATATCATTACAGAGATAGACCAAAAACAGGTTAATTCAACTTCGGATGTCAGTGACATTATTACCAAAAAAGAAGTTGGAGATAAGATTATGTTTAAAGTAATTAGAAATGGTCAGAGCAAAATTCTCTTTGGCCGAATTGGTGATAAGCCTAATGATGTTTAATTAAATATCTAAATTGGATTATACTTTTCAGAATGATCCCGGGCCTTATCTGGTCCGGGATTTAGTAAATTATAATAATAGATTTTAAATTTTATTATTTTATTGATATAATAAGAGGGGTGAGTAAATTGCAGAAAAAAATACTGTTAATTGAAGATGATGTCCAGATTGCTCGTTTTGTAGAATTGGAACTTGAGCATGAGGGTTATCAGGTTAAAAAATTTGATAATGGTTATGATGGAATTAATAAACTTAAAGAAGATGATTATGATCTGCTATTATTGGATATCATGCTGCCCGGGCTTGATGGTTTTGAAGTTTGCAGTAGAATTAGGGAATTTTCGGATATTCCGATAATTATGCTGACTGCTAAATCTGAGCTGGATGATAAAGTAGAAGGTCTTGATATAGGAGCAGATGATTATTTAACAAAACCTTTTGAAATTGAAGAACTGCTGGCTAGAATTCGTGCCCATCTAAGAAGAGATGAGGGTAATGTTGAATCAGATAATACTCTTAAGACTGCTGATCTAGAAATAAATTTAGATGCTCATGTAGTAAAAAGAGCTGGAGAAGAAATAGAATTAACGAAAAAAGAATATGATCTTTTAGTTTACTTAGTCAAAAACGAAGGTATTGTAGTCAGTAGAGATAAATTATTAAATAATGTCTGGGGCTATGATTATACGGGAGAAACCAATATAGTTGATGTATATATTCGTTATTTACGCAGTAAAATAGATGATCCTTTTGAGCAAAAGTTAATCCATACTGTTCGCGGGGTTGGCTATGTTTTGAGGTCAGATAAGTATGTTTGATTTTGTGAGTAAAAAAAGTAAAATTTCCTGGAAGATCACAATATTATATGCTTTTATGTTTATGATGCTAATTTTCTTAATTAATCTTTCAATTTACTTTTTTCTGTCCAGTTTTATTGATGATAATATTAAAAGAAGTATCAATAATACTACTGAGCTTGTTCTTTCGCAGTTTTCTGGTATTGGAGATCCAGTTAATTTTTTTGATACCGATCTTCTGCAGCAGATAAGTCGTAGTGAGGAAAATATTTTTTTTAGAGTACTTGATAAAGATGGACAGGTTAATGCTCAATCTAAATATTTGGAAGATATGGATATACCAATCAGTGCCAAAATTGAAGAATTTCGTTCTGGTTCAAAAATGCTTACAGTTAAAACAATACCAATGAATAATTTTGTCTTTTCAAGAGGTTATCTTCAGGTAGTTAGGGATATTACTTTTGAAAAAAACTTTCTGGATTTTTTAATCATTGTTTTGACTATTGCAGCTGGAATTGGAGCTTTAATTTCGGTTTTTTTAGGTTATTTTACTACTAAGAAAATGCTGTCACCAATTAACAAAATTACTGAGACAGCTAGAGAAATTAGTTCCAGTGATTTAGGACGTCGGCTGGAGGTTAGTGGGCCTGATGATGAGCTAAAAAAACTTGCTCTGACATTTAATTCGATGCTTGATCGTCTGGAAAAATCTTTTCAGAGACAGAAACAATTTGTTTCTGATGCTTCTCATGAACTCAGGACACCTATTTCTGTAATAAAAGGTTATGTTGATTTACTTGATCGCTGGGGTAAAGAGAGAGAAGATGTTAGGGATGAAGCAATTGAGGCTATTAAAAAAGAAACAGTTAATATGAAACAGTTAATGGAAAATTTACTTCTTTTAGCTCGCGGTGATGATAGTGAACTAAAAAAAGAGGAAAAACTTTTTGAATTTAATAGTCTGATTGAGGAAATAATTAAAGAGTTTGAGCTGGTGGAAAAGGAAGTTAAGTTAAAATTTATTGAAGAAGCCAAAATTGAGTTTTATGGAGATCAGAATCTCTTTAAACAGCTGCTGCGTATTTTTCTGGATAATGCAATTAAATTTACTTCGCAGATGGGTAAAATAGAAATCAAAATTGATAGGGTTGACTCCAATAACTTTTATTTTTCTATAGCAGATAATGGACCGGGGATTCCGGAAGAAGATTTGCCTTTTGTTTTTGATAGATTTTATCAGGCAGATAAATCGCGAACCCGAAAAGATAATCAGGGTTCCGGTCTGGGGCTAGCTATTGCGCAACAGATTGTCGAAAGTTACAGTGGTGATATCGATGTTGAAAGTGAAACAGGAAAAGGCACAAAATTTATTATTATTTTACCATTAAATCAAAAAAATAAGATAAATGATTGATCAAAAATCAGTTTAAATAGATGTTTAATTAGGAGATGATATTTTTGGCAAATAAAGAAAACAAGGAGAAAAAAACACTTTTTTTACTGGATGGGCACAGTTTGACCCACCGTGCTTTTTATGCACTACCATTACTGACCAATGATGAGGGAGAATATACTAACGCGGTTTTTGGTTTTGTAAGAATGCTATTTAGTCTTACTGATGAATGGAATCCGGACCGAATGATTATTACTTTTGATAAAAAAGCACCAACGTTCAGACACGAAGAATATGAGGATTACAAAGGGACCAGAAAAAAAATGCCAGAAGAACTGGTGCCACAGATTCCTCTTTTACAGCAGACAATCGAAAAATTAAAAATACCAATGCTCGCTAAAGAAGGTTTTGAAGCAGATGATTTACTGGGAACACTTTCAAAAGAGGCGGCCGAAGAAGGATATATGGTTTATATTGTTACAGGCGATAGAGATGCCTTGCAGCTGGTTTCAGATAATGTAAATATTTTGTATACCCGGAAAGGTATTTCCGATTTAGTTAAATTTGATTTGGAAAAAGTAATGGAAAAATATGAACTACCACCAGAAAAATTAATAGACCGCAAAGGTTTGATGGGTGACAGTTCTGACAATATTCCTGGAGTTCCTGGCATTGGCAAAAAAACTGCTTTAAAACTATTAAAAGAATTTGGCTCTATGGAAGAAATTCTCGCTAATATTGATCAGGTTTCAGGTAAAAAGAGAAAAGAGAATCTGCGAAAATATGCAGATCAGGCCAGGATGAGTTACAGACTGGGTAAAATTAAGCGCGATGTTCCTGTAGAGATTAATTTTGATAAATGCCGCCTGGATTCTTATGATGATAAGGAAGCTGCTGAACAGTTTGAAAAACTCGGTTTTACTTCTCTGCTAGATCGTTTTGACTTTAAAGAAGCAGTTGAATTTTCAGATTTAGAAATTATTACTTTAAATCAAAGATCATTAAAAGAATTACAAGAAAAAGCAGTTAAGGCAGGAGAAATTGCGGTAGCGGTTAAATTGAAAAAAAATACCAAAGCAATTCAGGGTAAAATTGAAGCAATCTACTTTGCTTTAAAATCTGAAAGTGAAATTTATTCCTATCCGGTTGAAGATAAAGAAATAGATCCTCTGATAGAGGATATTCTGTCAGCAAAAGAGATTGCAAAACTAATCATTGATGCTAAAGAAGCATCTCTTGCTTTATTAAAACATGAGCTAGAGATTTTGAATATTAGTTTTGAGCCACTGCTTGCCTATTATTTACTGCAGCCATCCTCATCTCTGCCTGAGCTGGAGCAAGTATTAAGTCAGGAATTAACAATTAGTTTTGAAGAAATTAAAGAGCAAGAGAAGCTGCTAATCGAAATCTCCAGGCTTTTTGATTTAAGAGATAAATTAATGCCAAAATTAGAAAAAGATGAGCTGCTTAAATTGTATAATGAGATCGAATTACCTTTAATTAAAGTTCTGGCTCGGATGGAATATAATGGTGTTAAAGTTGATCGAGACTGGCTAAATAATCTTTCAGAAAAACTTGGCGAAAGACTTGATATTATAACCGAAAAAGCACATCAACTTGCTGGTGAAGAGTTTAATTTGAATTCCCCCAAACAGCTGGGAGAAATTTTATTTGAAAAATTGGGTTTGCCAGTTATCAAAAGAACAAAAACTGGTTATTCAACTAATGCCAGTGTCTTAGAGAAACTGGAAGGAAAACATGAGATTATTCCACTTATTTCAGAATACAGAGAGTTATCAAAATTAAAATCAACCTATGTCGATTCCCTACCACCACTCATTAATCAGGAAACAGAAAAAATCCATACTTCTTTTAATCAGATGGTAACTGCTACCGGTCGTTTAAGTAGTACAGATCCTAATTTGCAGAATATACCAATCAGAACTGAAGAAGGTAGAGAAATTAGAAAGGCCTTTATACCTTCGGAGAAAGATATGTTACTGCTGGCGGTAGATTATTCTCAGATTGAGTTGAGAGTTTTTGCTCATTTGAGTGGTGATAAAAAACTTAAAGAAGCTTTTAATAGCGGTGCTGATATTCATACCGAAACGGCAAGTGAGGTTTTTGAGGTAGAACCAGAAGAAGTTTCTCCCAATCTTCGCCGACATGCAAAAGTTATCAATTTTGGTATAGCCTATGGAATGAGTTCTTATGGTTTAAGTCAGGACCTGGATATTCCAGTTGAGGAAGCTCAGGATTATATTGATAAATATTTCAATCGATTTTCTGGAGTTAAAAAGTATATGGATCAGACAATCGAAAGAGTTAAAGAATGTGGTTATGCGGAGACTATGTTTGGCCGCCGCCGTTATATACCAGAAATTAATAGTAGTAACTATCATCGACGTTCTTTTGCTGAAAGAACAGCAATTAACACACCGGTTCAGGGGACAGCTGCTGATATTATGAAAAAATCAATGATTGATGTTTATAATGCTTTAGAAAACGCGAATTTAAACCTGAATATTCTACTGCAGGTACATGATGAATTAGTATTTGAAGTGGCAAAATCTGATTTAGAACCGGCAGCAGAATTAATAAAAGCTAAAATGGAAAATGCAGCTAAACTGGATGTTCCACTTTTGGTTGATCTTCAGACAGGGGAAAACTGGAGAGATAAAAAGGATTATGAGGTGAATAAAGATGCCTGAACTTCCAGAAGTTGAAACAGTGGTTAAGGGTTTAAGACCTCTGGTAGAAGATAAAGTAGTTACTGGAGTAGAAATTAGAGAAAAGAATATGATTGCCTATCCGGAAGAAAATATTTCTGCTTTTAAAGAAAAATTAATTGGTTCCAAAATTGAAGCTGTTAATCGTAGAGGTAAATATATTATTTTTGAATTAAACAGTGATCAAAATATGATAATTCACCTCAGGATGACAGGTAAACTTCTGGTTAAAGAGGTTAAAGAATTTAGAGATAAACACACTCATGTAATTTTTAGTCTTAATGATGGACAGGAAATCAGGTTTAACAATATCCGTAAATTCGGTCGGGTTTATTTAATAGATAAAAACCACCCTGAACAGGCAGGAGGGTTGGCAGAATTGGGACCTGAGCCTCTGAGTGATAGTCTGAATCTGGAAGGTTTCAAGAAATTATTTGTAGGTCGGAGAGCAATCATTAAATCACTGCTTTTAAATCAGCATTTTGTTGCTGGAATTGGTAATATTTATGCCGATGAAATACTTTTTAGAGCAGGAATAAAACCTGATAGAACAGCTGATACCTTAAATGATTCTGAAAAGGAAAAGATTTATTATAATATGCGGGATGTTCTTCAGAAAGGAATAATTTATGGAGGTACTTCTTTTAGTGATTATGTTAATGCCTTTGGTGAAAAAGGTTCCTTTCAGGAAGAGCTGCAGGTCCATCAGCGTCAGGGAGAGGAATGCTACAGCTGTGGTACTACTATCGAGAAGATAAAGGTTAGTGGGCGTTCAACTTATTTTTGTCCTCAATGTCAAAAATAGAGATAGAGAAAGGGGATTATTATGATTATTGGTTTAACAGGTGGAATTGCTACTGGTAAATCTACAGCAGCAGAATATCTTGCCCAAAAAGGGGCCAGAATTATTGATGCAGATCAGATTTCCCATAAGATTAGTCGTCAGGGAGAAAAAGGATGGCAGCTGGTTGTAGAGGAATTTGGTGATCAAATATTAAAAGCGGATGGAGAGTTTGATCGAGAAAGACTGGGAGAAATAGTTTTTTCTGATCCAGTTAAGAGAAAAAAATTAGAATCTATTCTCCACCCCCTGATAATTTATGAAATGAAAGAACAGGCACATCAGTATCTAGAAGATGACGAAATAGTTGTTTTTATGGCACCATTACTTTATGAAACAGGACTTGATCGTTTCTGTGATCAGATCTGGGTCATTGCCAGTTCAGAAGAACAGCAGATAAATAGATTAAAAAAGAGAAATGATTTTACTCGAAAAGAAGCACTGAAAAGAATAAATTCTCAAATGCCGCTGTCAGAAAAGAGGAAAAGGGCTGATAAAGTAGTTGAAAATAATTCAACAATAGAAGATTTAAAAACAAAACTGGACTTAAACTGGGAGAAAGTATTGAAGGGAGTAGATGATAAATTGATTAGAATTGCCTTGATAGCTCATGATGAAAAAAAAGAAGATATGATTAGCTTTGCGAAAAAACACAGAGAGGTTCTGGCAAAAATGCGTTTAATTGCTACCGGTACTACAGGTCAGCGTTTAATTGATGAGACCGGATTGGATGTAGAACGAATGGCCTCTGGCCCAATCGGTGGTGATCAGATGATTGGAGCTGAAATTGCTAAAGATCGTCTGGATGGAGTGATTTTCTTGCGGGATCCTCTGACAGCTCAGCCACATGAGCCCGATGTAAGTGCTCTTTTGAGACTCTGTGATGTACATGAGATCCCACTGGCTACTAATCTGGCGACTGCAGAAATGATTATTCACTCTCTGGCTGAAAAAAATAGGGCTTAACTAAAGGGAGGATAAATTAAGTTGGTGAGAAAATACTTAATTAAAGGAATTATTTTTCTTCTTTTATCAATTATATTGTTGATCACCATAAATAGCAATTTTGATTTCTGGACTATCAGGAGAAACTTAGAACCGGTTAAATATAAAAAGCAGATTGATAAATATTCTAAAGAATTTTCTCTTGAACCTGAACTACTAGCAGCTATAATTTATGTTGAAAGCAGATTTAATAAGTATTCAATTTCTCCTAAAGGAGCAGTTGGCCTGATGCAGCTGATGCCAGCTACAGCAAACTGGGTTGCAAAAGAGCTGGGTTATAAAAATTTTAGTTTAAAAGATTTAGACAATCCAGATTTGAATATTAAATTTGGCAGCTGGTATTTTAGCTATCTTTATCAGAAATTTGACCAAAATCTTATTAAAACTATTGCTGCTTATAATGCGGGCGAAAGAAATGTTCAAAAATGGATCAATAACGGCTGGAATGCTGATCTAAAAGAAGAACTTCCATTTGCAGAAACAGATAGTTTTGTGAGAAGAGTTATCTCAACAAAAGATTACTATAGTAAAAACAACCTTAAAATATACAGTTTATCTACTTTCGATCTGCTTTTGGCTAATTTTTCTGAATAATATATCATAAATAGAAATTATTGTCTTATTTTGTATGAAAATTATATATAGTTGGATACAACTTGATTTTTTCAGTAAATAATTATATAATTTAAGTTAGTAAAAAATTTAAGTTTTAAATTATTAAGTTTAGTTTTTCTTTTTAAAACAACAGACACATCTGATAAGGGGGTGTAAATTTAAAAAGAGAAGAGATTAGAGATAAGAGAGTATAGATAATTTAAAAATATTAGGAGGGAATTTCGAGTATGCAAAAAAAATTAGTAGTATTTTTAACTTTATTATTAGTAGTTTCAGTATTTTCCGTAGTAGGAGCTCAGGAAGTTACAAACCCTGATACATTTGTTGAAGTTAATATGGGAACAATTGATAGTTTAGATCCTCATTTTCAGTATGATTCTGCAAGTGCAGAGATTATTGATAATGTATATGAAAATTTAATTAAATTTAATGAGGGAGATATTACAGATTTCATGCCTCATCTTGCAACAGAGGTACCAACAGAAGAAAATGGTTTAATTAGAGAAAATGGTACCGTTTATGAGTTTCCTATTAGAGAAGGAGTTACTTTCCAGAATGGTGATCCTTTAACTCCAGAAGATGTTAAATACAGTTTCTTGAGAGCTCTAATTCAGGATAGAGATGGTGGCCCTGTTTGGATGATTTATGAACCATTATTCCAAAAAGGTTCATTAGCAGATGTTGTTACTGAAGTGCTGGGAGAAGAAAAAAGCCCATCTGATTTAACAGCAGCTGAGTCTGAAGAAGTTTATGCTTATTTAGAAAAAGCAGTTGAAGTAGATGGAAATAGTGTAGTATTCCATTTACCAAAAGCTTTCCCACCATTCTTAAGTATTATTGCTCAGGGTAATGGCCTTGGCGCAATTGTTGACAAAGAATGGTCTGTTGAACAGGGAGACTGGGATGGTCAGCCAGATTCAATAGCAGAGTATACCAACCCAACTAAAGAAGATGATCCACTGTTTGATAAAATGAATGGTACTGGACCATATGAATTAGTAGAATGGGTAAATGGTGAAGAAGTAATCTTAAATAGAAATGATGATTACTGGCGTGAACCTGCTCCTATTAAAAAAGTTATAATTAGAATGATTGATGAATGGTCAACACGTAAGTTAATGTTACAGCGTGGAGATGCTGATATCGTTTATGTAGACAAACAGTACATGAGTCAGGTAGAAAACATGGATGGAGTTGAAGTTATTACAGGACTTCCAAACATTTACATGGGTGCTGGACTTATGAACTTTAATATTGTAACAGAGGGTAATCCTGATGTTCACAGTGGTAAATTAGATGGTAATGGTATTCCTTCTAACTTCTTTAGTGATATTGATGTTAGAAAAGGATTCCTTTATTCAATGAACTATGAAGCATTCATTAATGATGTATTGAATGGTGATGGTCAGAAGGGACGTGGACCAATTCCTGAACCATTATTAGGATATGATGAAAATTCTCCAACTTATGAGTTAGATCTGGAAAAAGCAGAAGAGCACTTTAAGAAAGCTTTTGATGGAGAATTATGGGAAAAAGGATTTGAAATCACAATTCTTTATAACTCAGGTAATGACGTGCGTAAGAGTGCTGTTGATATGTTGAAATATTATGTTGAACAGATTAATCCTAAGTTCAAAGTTAACGTTCGTGGTATTCAGTGGGCTACTTATTTAGACAAGTTAATTGCTAATAAGTTTACTTTAGGTTTTATTGCCTGGGGTGCTGATTATGCCGATCCTCACAACTTCGTTGTACCTTTCTTAGGTAGTGACGGAACTTATGGTGGATTCAAAGGTAAGGATTATATTAATTTCGCTAAAGAAAATATTGATCCACTAATTGACGAAGGTATTTCTTCAACAGATCCAGCAAAACGTGAAGAAATTTATAAAGAATTACAGCAGATTGCATATGATCAGGCACTTGATTTCTATCTGTATCAGCCATCTGCTCAGGTAGTTATGAGAGACTGGGTTGAAGGATGGTACTATGATCCAATTAGAGATCCAGGCCAGTACTTCTACTCACTAGACAAGTAATATTGAATCAGTAAAAATATTACAATAAATATCTGGGGGGATATTTAACCCCCCAGATATGTTATTGTATATATAATAAAAAAGTTGGAAAGGATGAATTTAGAGGATGATTTCTTATATTATAAGGCGTTTTTTGATACTTCCAGTAATCCTCTTAGGAGTAAGTTTATTAATATTTTCTATGATTATGATGCTGGGACCTTACCAGAGGTTGAGTACATATATCACTGATCCTGCTCAATTAAAAGGAGCAGAGGATATTGATCAGCTGGTGACCAAATATGGACTTGATGATCCCTGGTATGAACAGTATGGTCGTTGGATTAGCGGAGTTGCACAGGGTGATTTTGGTTGGTCAGAATCAGCAGGTGCACCAGTAACTAGGGCGATTGCTGATAGATTTCCTGCAACAATCGAATTAGCACTTTTATCCTTAATACCTGTTATATTTGGCGGGATTATATTAGGGGTTGTGTCTGCCGTTCATCACAACAAGATTATTGACCATACTATTAGAATTTTTGCTGTGATTGGATGGTCGTTTCCATCATTTGTTTTTGGATTATTAGTGTTAATGATTTTCTATGGGGTTTTAGGCTGGCTGCCACCAGGAAGGCTTTCGAATTGGGCAACAGAAATTGTCAGATCTGCAGAATTTGTAAATTATACCGGTCTATATATTCTGGATGGGATCTTAAACCTTGATTTTTCAATAGTTTTAGATGCTATTAGACATATGATTGCCCCGGTAATTACAATTTCTATATTATGGTGGGCTTTTATATTAAGAATAACTCGTTCAAATATGCTGGAAACATTAAAAAAGGACTATATTAGAACTGCAAGAGCTAAAGGTTTAGCTGATAATATTGTTGTTTATAAGCATGCTGTTAGAAATGCTCTAATACCTGTTGTAACAGTAGCAGGACAGATGGTTTTAGGACTTGCAGGTGGTCTGGTAATTGTAGAAAGTATTTTTAATATAAGAGGATTAGGACAGTTTATGGCTAATTCAGCTCAGCAGCTTGATTATCCGGGTGTACTGGGTGGAGCTTTATATTTTGGATTTTTATTAATCCTGATTAACCTCTTTGTTGATGTTTCTTATGCTGTAATTGACCCAAGAATTAGATTGGAGTGATGGTTTAAGTGGAATGGCAAGAAGTTTTAAAACGTTTATTACAAAATAAAATCTCATTATTAGGTATTTTAATTATTTTATTTTTTATTGTTGTCGCTGTTTTTGCACCCTGGATTGCACCACCCCGGGATGCAGACGAACCCTATTTAATCCCCAGAGGTGGCTGGGCAATTCAACCACAGCCGCCAAGTGAAGAATATATTTTTGGTACTACAGAAGGACAATATGATATATTTTATGGAATTGTTTGGGGAACCAGAACAGCTTTTAGAATTGGTTTGATTGTTGTTGGAATTAGTAGTTCTATCGGGATCATTGTTGGTACAATTGCTGCCTATTATGGTGGTTGGATTGATGAAGTCATTATGAGAATTACAGATGTCTTCATGTCTATCCCTTTTATTATTGCCACAATAGTACTGGTAACTATTTTAGGACAGGGTATAACGAATGTAATGATTGCTTTAATCACCTTTAGTTGGATGAGTACCGCCAGATTGATGAGATCGCAGGTGTTATCAGTAAAAGAAGATGAGTTTGTTCAGGCAGCTTTAGCTCTTGGAGCAAACGATTTTAGAATTATTTTTAGACATATTATTCTAAATACAATATTCCCGGTTGTAATTCAGGCTTCAATGAGAATGGGCTCTATGGTTATTACCGCCTCAACTTTAAGCTTTTTAGGGGTAGGCGCACCAGAAGGCTATGCTGACTGGGGTCAGATGATTTCTTTTGCTCGTAACTGGATCTTGGGAGTTGAGGGTGACCCACTTCATTACTGGTATACTCTGGTTATTCCAGGAGTTGCAATCACACTTTTCTGTTTATCCTGGAACTTAATTGGTGATGCGTTCCGTGATATTTTAGATCCAAAACTTAATTAATTATAAATTTAGCCATTAATAAGGTAGGTGAATTTTTTGAGTAAAGAAGCTTTAGTAGAAGTTAAAAACTTAAAAACATATTTTTATACAGAAGAAGGAGTAGTTAAGGCGGTAGATGGTGTTGATTATGAGATCTATCCTGGCGAAACTTTAGGTATTGTAGGTGAGTCTGGCTGTGGTAAAAGTGTTACCTCATTATCAATTATGAGGCTGGTAGAATCTCCTCCGGGTAGAATAGAGGCTGGAGAAATTAATTTTCAGGGAAAAGATTTAACTAAGTTATCAGAAAAAGAAATGCGAAAAATTCGTGGTAATGATATTTCAATGATCTTCCAGGAACCGATGACTTCTTTAAACCCGGTTTATACTGTTGGAGATCAGATTATGGAAGCAATTATGCTGCATAAAGGTGTGGACAGAAAAGAAGCAAGACGTCAGGCTGTTGATATGCTTCAGAAAGTAGGTATTCCTCTGCCCGAACAGCGTGTAGACGAATATCCTCACCAGCTGTCAGGTGGTATGAGGCAGCGGGTAATGATTGCGATGGCCTTAAGCTGTGATCCACAGCTTTTAATTGCAGATGAGCCGACAACAGCTCTTGATGTAACTATCCAGGCTCAGATTCTGGAGTTAATGAACTCCCTAAAAGAAAGTTACGGTATGTCTATTATGATGATTACTCATGACTTAGGAGTAATTGCTGAGGTTTCGGATAGAGTAGCAGTAATGTATGCTGGTAAGGTAGTAGAATATACAGATGTAGATACATTATTTGAAGATCCTAAGCATCCTTATACCTGGGGACTAATGAACTCAATTCCTAAATTAGATAAAGATGTTGACCGGCTGGAAGCAATTCCAGGTAGTGTACCTTCACCTCTTAATTTTCCGGAAGGCTGTAAGTTTAATACTCGCTGTCCTTTAGCTGAAGGTAAATGTTTTGACGTAGAGCCACCTTTGGAAAATGCAACTGAAGGACATAAGGTACGCTGCTGGAGATATAAAGACTTAGAAAAAATAAAAGAACGTGGAGAAAGAATTTATGAGGATCGAGGTGTTTTAGACTAATGGCTGAGAATTTGTTAGAAGTAAAGAATTTAAAAAAATACTTCCCAGTTAAAGCAGGTGTTTTTAAAAGAACAGTAGCCCATGTAAAAGCTGTTGATGATATTTCCTTTGCAGTAGAAGAAGGAGAAACACTCGGTCTGGTTGGAGAATCCGGTTGTGGTAAATCGACAACTGGCAGAACCATTCTTCGTCTTTTAGAAGCTACTGAAGGTAAAGTTATTTTTGATGGTAAAAATGTTATGGATTTAGATAAAAAAGAAATGCGGGCAATCAGACGTGACATGCAGATCATTTTTCAGGATCCTTATGCTTCTTTAAATCCAAGGATGACTGTTGCAGATATCGTAGGTGAGCCTTTAGATATCCATAATCTTGCTAAAAATAAGCAGGAAAGAAATGAAAAAGTTAAAGAAATTCTGGAAAATGTAGGTCTGGGAGAGGAATATATGAACCGCTATCCTCACGAATTTTCTGGAGGGCAGCGCCAGCGGATAGGTGTAGCTAGAGCGTTAGCAGTTGATCCTAAATTAATAATTGCAGATGAACCTGTATCTGCCCTTGATGTATCAGTTCAGGCTCAGGTTGTAAACCTGCTGCAGGATTTACAGAAAGAATATGGTTTAACCTATTTATTTATTGCTCATGATTTAAGTGTAGTAAAACACATTAGTGATCGAGTAGCAGTAATGTATCTTGGTAAAATAGTGGAACTGACTGACAAAAAGGAATTATTTAAAAATCCAATGCATCCTTATACTCAGTCTCTTTTATCTGCAATTCCAGAGGCAGATCCGAAAAAGAAGAAGGATAGAATCGTACTTGAGGGAGATGTACCTTCCCCAGTAGATCCACCTTCTGGCTGTAGATTCCATCCCCGCTGTCCTAAAGCTTTTGAACCCTGTCCTGTTAAAGAGCCAGAGTTTAAAGAGTATGGTGATGGCCACTTTGCAGCCTGTCATTTATTAGATAAATAAAGTAAAAATATATAGATGTTTCTGAATCCCTGCCTGCTAATTTAGTTAGTAGACAGGGATTTTTTTGTTTTTATAGAATAATAAAATGAGCAGACAATTATTTTTACTATAAAAATATAAAGGGGTAAAAAAATGAGATATCCTAAAATGATTTTGATAATAATTATGGTTTTGTTCATATTTTCATTTACTATTCAGGCAGCTAACTATGGTGGAGAACTGAATATTAAATTACAGCAGCGCCCAATCAATTTAAATCCAATTTATGCAGCAAATAAAGCGGAAAAAATAATCAGTCAGCAAATTTTTGATAGTCTGGTAACTTTGAATGCAGAAGGAGAGCTAATTCCTAACCTTGCCAAAACATGGGAAATCAATAATCAGGCCAGAGTGTTTAGATTTAAGTTAAGAGAAAATATATATTTTCATCCCTTTCAGATTAATGGAACTCTAAGTTCTTTATCCAAAAGAAGAGTAACAGCAGCAGACTGGAAGTGGTCTCTAGAATATTTAGCCGCCCCAGAAAATAAATCTCCTTACGCTAATCTGTTGAATAAGGTTAAAGGTTATGAAGAATACAGGCAGGGAAGGAGTAAAGAAATATCAGGAATTAAAATTTTGGATGAATATTTGTTGGAAATAGAACTTAAAGAATCTTATGCTCCATTCATTTATAATTTAACTGAAAATGCTGCCGTTGTTTTGCCAGAACAAGCAGTACTAAATAATTCTAAATTTTTTATGGAGCCAATTGGTACAGGAGCATTTGTATTAAATAATTTTAATCCAGATCAGATTATTTTAAAAAAAATTGATAATTACTGGAAAAATAATTATCGCAAAGAGAAATTACCCTATTTAGATAGAATAAAAATTGATTTTTCTGCTAATGAGTCTGAGATAAAAGAATATCACAATTATGACATTTATCAATTGAGTTCGGAACTTTACCAGAAGTATTCGGAGCTTGAAAAGACAGATAATTATCAGCTAAAAAAAACAGCAGAAAATATTTATTATTATCTTGGTTATAATTACAATAGTTCTTTAAAAAAAGTTATCAGTGATCAAAATATCAAAGAATATTTAAGAAACAGCCTGAATGAGATTAACTTGGAGCAGAATGATGACTTGTTAAGTTTTATTTTTCCTTTTCAGTATTCAAAGGAAGCTTCTTATATTGACCAGATTAATAATTTGGTTAAAAAAAATAATGATAATAATTTAAAAGATGAGGCTTATCCCGAACAACTTAATTTAGTGAGTAATGATTCTAAAAATAATAAAGTAATTGCAGATTTAATAAAGAATGAATTACAGGAAAAAAAAAATTAAGCTTAACTTAAGTCAATTTAGTTGGTCAGAATATTTAAATCTTATTAAAAGTAAAGATTTTAAAAGCGAGCTATTTATAATGTCATATAATTATCATAATAAATTTGAATTTTTAGCTGATAATTTTTATTCCGAATCAGAACTGAATTATTTTAATTATAGTAATCGCAGAGTTGATAATTTAATTGACTATTTAAAATTAGTGAGTAGTAAAAAAGATCAGGAAAAGGCATATAAATTAATTGAAGAAATCTTGCTAGAAGATAATCCCCTGATTTTAGTTTTACAGGGGGGAGATCCTTATTTATTTTCAAATAAAATTGCAAATCAAAAGCTGGAAAAGGTTCTAATGAGTGATAATTTGGAACAAATAAATTTTAAATAAAATATATTCAATATAACCCTGGAAATTTTGAAAAGCATTTCATTATTTTCAGGGTTTTTTCAAGACTTAAATTAACAGAAATTTATCAATATTAAAAATAAAACATATTTTTTTATAGAAGCGGTTTTTAAGTTCTAAAAAAGGCTTTTTTAGTGAAAATAATGCTCTTTTTGACATGATTAAGCAAAATAATCAAAAAAATTTGATTTTTGTGCAGGAGATTTTAACTTTGCATTGAATATATTAAATAGTGAAATGGATTTCATTATTTTCGAGGAGCGACAATTATGGATGTAACTATGAAAGATGTAGCAAAATTAGCAGGAGTCTCATTAAGTACAGTTTCTCGTGTTTTAAATGATAGCTCACTGGTAAGAGAAGAAACAGCCAGGAAAGTTCAAAAAGCAGTTGAGAAACTGGATTATCAGATTAATGATTCTGCTCGAATATTAAGAACCAATACAAGTAATCTGATTGGAGTTATTGGTGCAGGCATGGAGAGGCCGTTTCTGGCAAATTTGCTAAAAGGAATTGAAGCAGAAGCTAGAGAACGGGGCTATGCACTTATTTATGGGGATTCAGATGGCGAGTTCGAGAAAGAACAAAATTATCTTAATATTATGAAGCAGAAAAAAATTGATGGAATTATTTTAATTACAACAAATTATTATAATGATTTGCTTTCAATTGTCAAAAACTATCAAATTCCAGTAGTTTTTGCTTCAGGATATATTAGTGATCCGGAAATTAGTTGTGTGACAGTTGATAATGTGGCAGCTGCCTATGATATTGTTGAATTTCTCTGTCAGGCGGGCCATAAAGATATTGCTTTCATTAAGGGACCTGATTTAGATTTACTTGCCAGTCAGGAGAGACTTAGAGGGGTAAAACTTGCTTTAAGGCTCAGTGAGATCAAATATGATCCTAATCGCTTTATTGAGGGAGATTTCACTTTTGAAAGCGGTTATTCAGCTGCCAAAAAAATTATTAGAAAATTCCCGGATGTGACAGCTATTTTTGCTTTTAATGATGAAATGGCAGTGGGAGCAATTAGATATCTAAAAGAACAGAATATCAAAATTCCAGAAGAAATTTCAGTTGTTGGCTTTGATGGAATCGAACTGGGCAAATATATTGATCCTGCTTTAACTACTGTAAAACAGTCAGGCTATCAGCTTGGTTTAAAAAGCATAGATATGTTGAACAAAATTATTAATAAAGAAAAAATTGAGGATAATAAAGTCTTTATTCCACACAAACTTGTGGTTAGAGAAAGCACAAATAAATTAAATGAACTTACTACTAAAGAGGAGGTGATAATAAATAATAGGGGGTAGTTAAGATATTTTCTTAACATAATTTTATTTATTAACAACTTTAGAGGAGGAGAATTATTAATGAGAAAAAATTTGCTTTTAGTTTTAGCTTTAGTTTTTATTATTGCATTTAGTGGTGTGGTAATGGCTCAGGAAGAAGATGAAATTACATTAACAATTGCTGCCGGTGCAGTAGGTCAGGAAAAAGCAACTGCAGAAGAAGCTGCAGCAATGTATATGGAAAGAAATCCGGGGGTAAATGTAGAAATTTTAGATACTCCAGACCTTGCTAATGATAGATATGGATTATACCTTCAGTTTTTAGAAGCTGAAAGTTCTAAGGTAGATATTTATCAAATTGATGTAATCTGGCCTGGTGAATTAGCAGAACATTTTCTAGATCTTTATGATTATGGTGCTAAGGAAGTTGTAGATAAACACTTCCAGGCAATTGTTCAGAACAATACAGTTGATGGAAAATTAATTGCTTTACCATGGTTTACTGATGCAGGACTTCTCTATTATAGAACCGATTTATTAGAAAAATATGACCGTGAAGTTCCAAAAACCTGGGATGAATTAGAAGAAACAGCTCGCTATATTATGGAAGAAGAGAGAGCTGCAGGTAATGAAGATTTTTATGGTTATGTATGGCAGGGTAATGCCTATGAAGGTTTAACCTGTGACGCCTTAGAGTGGATTTATTCTAATGGTGGTGGCAAAATAGTTAGTGATGATAAGAAAATAACTATTAATAATGACAAAGCAATTGAAATAATTGATCAGGCTGCTGGCTGGGTTGGCGGCATTTCTCCTGCAGGAGTAACCGGTATGGGAGAAGAAGATGCTCGTTCAATGTGGGAAGCTGGAAATGCTCTGTTCATGCGTAACTGGCCTTATGCTTATGCTTTAGGAAATGAAGAAGGTAAACCTACAGCTGGCAATTTTGATGTATCTCCTCTACCTGCTGGAGATAGTGGAAGTTCTGCCGGTACTTTAGGTGGCTGGAATCTCGCAGTAAGTAAGTATAGTGAACATCCTGAAGAAGCAGCAAAACTGGCTATGTTTATGGCTGGCGAAGAAGTTCAGAAATTACGCGCTGTAGAAGCTACTTTAAATCCAACAATAAAATCATTATATGAAGACGAAGATGTATTAGAAGCGGCTCCATTCTTTGGCAGCCTATATGATGTATTTACCAATGCAGTAGCTCGTCCTTCAACAGCAACTGCTCCTAAGTATAATCAGGTTTCAGAACAATTCTTCCAGGCAGTACATTCAGTACTAACTGGTGAAAGTGATGCTCGTTCGGCTATTGAGTATTTAGAATTAGATCTGATGGATACTACAGGATTTGAAACTGGAGAACCAACACAGCCATAAGTAAAATTATTTAAAAGTGCTTATTAGCTGGAGAGGGAAATTTCCCTCTCCAGATTTTATAAAGGGGGGAATTTAAATGGCCATAAGTAGTTCGTCAAATCTGGCAAAAGAAGAGCAGAAATTAGCTTTTAAATTGTTATTACCAGCATTTTTAATTCTCATTATAATTGCTTTATATCCTCTGGGCCAGGTTTTTTATACAAGTTTTACCAATCGAGAATTTGCATCCAGTACAAAAACCGAATTTGTTGGTCTGGATAATTATCAGGCATTACTGTCTTTTACTGTTAAAGAGCTTGATCCTATTATTGATCAAGAAACAGGGGAACAGGCAGTCGATGAAGAAACTGGTGAAAAACAATTTCAGCGCCCAATAAGAGTTTTACCCAGAGATCCTCATCTCTATCGACCTGCATTTGAATTCAGTTTTTTTGGCAACAAGTATGTTGTAGGAGCAAGGACACCTGATTTTATTAGGTCAGTTTGGAATACTCTGGTATTCACTTTTTTCTCTGTCTTTTTTGAGACATTGCTGGGGTTAATTGTTGCTTTAGTAGTTAACAGTGAATTTAAAGGTAGAGGTGCAATGAGAGCAGTTATGTTAGTTCCCTGGGCGGTCATTACTGTTGTTTCTGCAAGAATGTGGGAATGGATGTTTGAGCCAACCAGAGCAGGACTGTTTAATATGCTGGGAGATAGATTTGGTTTGATCGATGGCAGCTATTCATTTTTAAGTAGTGCCAATCTGCAGCTGCCAGCAATTATTGCAGTTGATGTCTGGAAAACAACACCTTTTATGGCATTATTGATTCTGGCTGGTTTACAGTTAATTCCAAACGAACTTTATGAAGCTGCTGAAGTAGATGGAGCCAGTAAATTTAGACAGTTTTTTAATATTACTTTGCCTTTATTAAAACCTTCACTGGCAGTTGCTTTAATTTTTAGAACCCTGGATGCTCTAAGAGTATTTGATGTTTTTCAGGTTATGCTGTCACAGAAGAGATATTCAATGGCAAGTTTTAATTATTTTCAATTGATTTCAGCCAGAAAAATGGGAATGGCATCTGCAATAGGTGTTATAATTTTCATCATTATTTTTGCTTTTGCTATTCTTTATATGAAATCCCTGGGAGTTGATACAGAATGACAAGAGATCAGAAAAAAATACTTAAAAAGGTTCTTTTTTACCTTGTGCTGGCCATAATTGTAATATATTTATTATTTCCATTTTACTGGGCAATATCTTCTTCTTTAAAAACTGAAGCCCAGTTAAGTATGACACCAGCTACTTTGATTCCTAGAGATCCTGATACAGGTGAAATATCGATTTTTACCAGAAATTATAAAGCTATTTTTACAAATGGTGGATTTATTAGAGGTTTGATTAACAGTACTATTGTAGCAACTTCAACTACAATTCTAGCATTGTTGACCGGTTCTTTTGCGGCTTTTGCTTTAGGGAAGCTTCGCTTTAAAGGTAAAGCTCCTGCTTTATATACAATACTGGCAATGACCATGTTTCCTCAGGTTACTGTTCTCTCAGGATTATACGCCGTAATTAATGCTTTAAACTTAAGTGCCAGGGTAAGTATGATTTTTACATATCTCTTATTTACCCTACCTTTTACAACCTGGGTATTAACTTCATTTTTCCGGGATTTGCCGGATGAAATTATGCAGTCAGCTCAGGTAGATGGAGCAACTCCATTTCAAACTTTCCATATGATTTTGCTGCCGCTTACTGCACCGGCTCTTGTTACAACAGGGTTATTATCTTTTATTCAGGCCTGGAATGAGTATTTATTTGCCTTAACATTTACCTCGATAGATGTTGAAGCGAGAACTGTACCGGTAGCTATTCAGTATTTTTCCGGTGAGTTTGCTCGCCAGGAACCTTTTGGAGAGATAATGGCTGCAGCTGTTGTAGTTACAATTCCAATTGTGGTTTTGGTCTTAATTTTCCAGAAGCGAATTGTAGCAGGTTTAACTGCAGGTGCTGTTAAAGGATAATTTGGATATTTATTGTATTTATATTATATGAGAATATGGGATTAGATAATTTTAAATCTTAAAAATTAAAAATATAATATAAGTCTGATTAGAAATAAGAGAAAATCAGGCCATCAGATTACAGGAGAACTATAATTTGGTGGCCTAATTTATTTGTTAAATTTTAAGAGAAAATAACCGGGATATTTATAAGTCCCTCAACTATTGTTAAGGAGGTATAAAATTGAATCATGAAGATTTTTTTAAAATAAAAGATGGCTGGAATTTAAAGATTGAGAGTTTAAAAGAGGAACAATTAGTCCATTATGGGAGTAACCTTTTATGTGGGAATGGATATCTGGGTTACAGAGGTACGCTGGTAGAATGGAATAAGAATCAGTATCAGGCCTGTGTAATTACAGATACCTATGATATGGCAGATGATAAATGGAGAGAACTTTCTAATTCTCCTAATGCACTGGCAACAGAAGTCCGCTTAAATGAGAAAAAGCTGGGGGATTATCCCGGAGAAGATCAGATGGAAACAGAATTGAATTTCAATTATAAATATGGGATATTTAAAAGAAATTCAATCAATGACGAAAAAATTAATATTGTCTCTGAGAGGTTTGCTTCTTATTCTAATTTGCATTTGATAGCCAATAATTATCAAATAAAAAATTTAAGCAATCAAAAGGTAGAATTGAAACTTGGAATAAACGGGGATGTCTGGGATTTAAATGGAAGTCACCTGGAAAATTTTAGTGGAGAATATGATTCAAGTGAGAATACTCTTTATTTAAAGGCTGAAACTGTAGAAAGTAATATCACTCTGGTAACAGCTCTTTCATTTAAATTTAAAAAAGGTAAAATACAGAATCTTAAAGTTGAAAATGAAAAAAAGTCTATTTATCTTTTAATGGATATTGAAGCTGAAGCAGGAGGAATTGAACTTGATAGAAATATGATTGTCTACTCCAGTAATGATCGGGAAGAACCTTTAAAAGCAGCCTTAAATGATGCCAGTTCAGCTTTGAAAACCGGTTATCAAACTTTAAAAAATGAACATCAGGCGGTCTGGGATAAAAAATGGGAGCTGATGGATATTAGAGTCAAGGGGAATATTTTAGATCAGCTGGCAGTCCGATTTAATCTTTATCATAATATTATTGCTACACCTGCTCATAGTGAGCGTTTACCAATAGGAGCTCGTGGCTTATCCTGTCAGGCTTATCAGGGAGCTGCTTTTTGGGATCAGGAAATTTTTAATTTACCCATGTTTCTTTTTACGGAGACAGAGACTGCCAAAAATATACTAAAATATCGTTATCATACTTTAAATGGAGCCCGCAAGAAGGCGAAAGATTTAGGATATGAAGGAGCATTCTATGCCTGGATATCGGGTAAAAGTGGTGCTGAATTATGTCCTTCCTTTTTCTTTAAAGATGTAATCAGTGGACGTAAGATTAGAAATCATTTTAATGATTGGCAGATTCATGTTTCTCCGGATATTAGCTATACGATCTGGAAGTATTATCTGGCAACAGATGATATTGATTTTGTTGTTGAATATGGAAGTGAAATTTTATTTGAGGTGGCACGTTTTTTACATTCCAGAGTTTACTACAATCAGTATAAAGATCAGTACGAGATAATTCGACTTCTGGGACCAGATGAATACCATGAGAATGTAGATAATAATGCGTTTACCAATTATCAGACTCAATTTGCTCTAAAAAAAGCTCTGTATTTTTATTATAAAATGGAGAACGAATATCCCGATAAACTATCTGAATTAAAAACAAAAATTAATCTAAATGATTCCGAAATTACAGCCTGGCAGCAGATAGCAGAAAAAATATATCTGCCCCAACCAAATGGAAATAATTTAATTGAACAGTTTGATGGATATTTTGACTTAGAAGATACAACAGCTGAAGTGCTGGAAGATAGGTTAATTGATAAAGAAGAATACTGGGGTTGGCCTAATGGAGTAGCTGTATTTACTCAGGTAATTAAGCAGGCTGACGTGATTCAGTTATTTACTCTTCATGATACTTTTAACGAGGAAGTTCTGGCTGCAAATTATGATTATTATGAGCCAAGAACTCAGCATGGTTCTTCTCTGAGTCCATCTCAGTATGCGATTGTGGCGGCCAGATTAGGAAGAGCAGAAGAGACCTATGATTATTTTAAAAAATCAGCTTTTATAGATCTTATGAGTACTAATAAAGCGGTTAGTGGTGGGACTTTTATTGGGGGAGTTCATACTGCAGCTGCAGGCGGAATCTGGCAGTTAATTGTTAATGGTTTTGCCGGAATGAAAATTGATAAAAAGGGACTGTCATTTAAACCGACTCTCTGTCAGGAATGGGAAGAATTAGAATTTAAATTAAACTATAAAGAGAAAAAATTTAAAGTTTCTCTAAATCAAAATCAATTCAAATTAAAGGCAGCTACTAGTAATCAAACTGAGCTGGAATTTAGAGTTTTTGACCA
Organism: Halanaerobium kushneri; assembly: GCF_900156285.1. Taxonomy (GTDB): domain Bacteria; phylum Bacillota; class Halanaerobiia; order Halanaerobiales; family Halanaerobiaceae; genus Halanaerobium; species Halanaerobium kushneri. The sequence continues at coordinate 7,439 of NZ_FTNC01000013.1, read as the reverse complement.
AAAACAGGTTTTGAAACCTGGAGCTGAATATAGTCTTAAAATATAAATTAATATAAGTAAAATTACTTTTTTAAAATTAAATTCTTTTTTTAGAATAACTTTGGACTATAAAAGGGCTCCCATCTGGGAGCCCTTAATTTTTAGACTGAAAGTAACATTCGGTCATTATTAAATTTACCACCATGTTTAATTTCAAACATTTTAAGCAGTTTCTCAATAGTTAAATCTGCTTTTTCAGCAGCTGGAATATCATAGATTATTTTTCCACCATCCATCATAATTAGTCGGTTACCCATTTTAATAGCGTCTTCCATATTATGAGTAATCATTAAAGTAGTAATATTATTTTCGTTAACCAGTTCTGCAGTTAAGTTTTTAATTTTTATTGCTGTAGCAGGATCTAAAGCAGCCGTATGCTCGTCTAATAAAAGTAAGCGCGGATTAGCTACAGTAGCCATTAAAAGTGTTAGAGCCTGTCGCTGACCACCAGAAAGCAGTTTAACTTTAGTGGTTAGTCTTTTTTCTAAACCTAAATCAATTTTTTCTAAATGTTTTCGCATAATTTCTCTTTTGTGTTTACTTAAACCCCATTTAAGGGAAAGATTATTAGATTTCGATATTGCCAGTGATAGATTTTCTTCAATAGTCATTTCAGGTGAAGTTCCAGCAAGTGGGTTCTGAAAAACTCTTCCAATTTTTTGAGCACATTTGTACTCTGTTTTTTTAGTAATATCTTCATTATCTAAAATAATAGTCCCATTTTCAACTGGGAAAACACCTGCAATAGAATTCAAAAGAGTTGATTTTCCGGCTCCATTACTCCCTACTATTGTAATAAAATCGCCTTCATTGACTGTAAGATCAATCTTATTAATTGCTATATTCTCATTTGGAGTTCCTCTGTAAAAAATTTTTTCTAAATTTTTGATTTTGAGCATTTTATTTTCACCTCAATGCCTTTTTAATTCTTGGAGTTGATAGGAATATTATAACTAGTATAGCTGTCAGCAATTTTAAATCAGAAGCTGCAAGACCTAAATTTAATGCGATTGAGATACTAAATCTATAAAGTATAGAACCGACAATCACTCCAATAGTAGCTATCATTATAGATTTCTCTCCAATTACAACTTCTCCAATAATTACTGATGCCAGACCAGCTACAATTGTACCAACACCCATATTTACATCTGCAAATCCCTGATACTGTCCTACAAGTGCACCGGATAAAGCAACCAGAGCGTTAGAAATAATTAAGCCCAGCATTTTCATTGAATTAGTGCTGATACCCATACTTCTAATCATCTGTGGATTATCACCCGTAGCTCTGAGAGCAAAACCAATTTGAGTATTCAAAAAGGCATCCAGAATTAATTTAACAGCAACTATAACAATGATTAATAAAAGTAAATTATTCCAGGGATAAGGAATACCGAGATCTCTAATGAAAGAGAAAATAGTTTCCTTACCTATTAGAGGAATGTTTGGTCTACCCATTACTCGTAAATTAATTGAATATAAAGAAGTCATTGTTAAAATACCTGATAATAGAGGAGCTATTTTTAATTTAGTGTTTAAAAAGCCAGTAATTGCACCTGCCATTCCACCTGCAATAATAGCAGCTCCCAGAGAAAAAAATGGATTCATTCCCATAGTCAGTAATCTTGCTGAGACAGCAGCACCTAATGGTAAACTGCCGTCAACTGTAAGGTCAGCAAAATCAAGAATCCTAAAAGATATAAATACTCCCAGGGCCATAATGCCAAAGGCAAGCCCCTGTTCTAAAGACGTTATTGCAAAACTTAAATTCATAACACACCTCACACCATTTCTACACTACAATTTTATTTTTTCTTATTCCTGTGTAATTTCATCATAAACAACGTTAGCTCTATTTAAGACTGCTTCTGGCACTTTTAAACCAAGATTTTCTGCAGCCTTTGTGTTTAAATATAATTTTAATTCATTAGAAGATTCAACTGCCATGTCCGCAGGATCAGAACCATTTAATACTCTGGCTGCCATTTTACCAGTTTGAATTCCAAGCAGTTTATAATCAATTCCTAGAGTAGCAATTGATCCCTGTCTGACCTGACCATTTTCAGATGCAAAAACAGGAATATTATTTTGATTGGTAATATTTAAAACAGAAGGTAGAGCAGATACAATAATATTATCTGTTGGAACATAAATAGCATCAACATCTCCGATTAGAGAGGAAGTCGCCAGACTAACTTCGCTGCTGTTGCTGACAGTGCCCTCATGTAAATTAATTCCCATTTTTTCAACTGTTGCCTTAACGAGGTCAACTTGAACTACGGAGTTTACTTCACCAGGATTATATAAAACTCCCAGATCATTTAATTCTGGAATAAACTCTTTTATTAATTCGATTTGTTTTTCTACAGGATTCATATCTGTAGTTCCTGTCAGGTTTCTACCTGGAACTTCCATACTATCTACTAAACCAGCTTCTAGCGGATCGGTAACTGCGGTAAACAAAACAGGTGTTTCTGTAATTACGTTGGCAGCTGCCTGAGCATTGGGAGTTGCAATTGTTAAAATAAGATCTAAATTTTGACTTTTAAATTTCTGGGCAATTGACTGAGCAGTTGCAAAATCAGCCTGAGCATTTTGCTCTATAAACTCTACGTCTTCAATTCCCTCTTCCGCTAAACCTTCAATGAAGCCTTCACGTGCTGCATCAAGAGCGGGATGTTCAACAAATTGAGAAATCCCAATTCTGTATTCCTGAGCACCAGCTGCTGAAGCAGCAAACAAAACCATTAAAGCAGTTAAAACAATTAAAATTGAAAAAGACTTTTTCATTTTTATTCCCCTTTCTAACTGGTAGTGGGGATAATAATAAAAAAACACTCCTGGTGGAGTGTTAATTAGCTGTCAGCTAGAACATCTAAAATTAGGTATAAATACCCCTTGTCTAAACAAAATAGCCTCAGCTTTCCTACAAATTTCTCCTACCGTATTACCATGCTACCAGTTATTTAATTTTCTTTATTATACTATTAACTTCATACATTTGTCAACTGTATATCCAAATAGCTTTAATCTAAATTCGAGTCTTTTTTAAGCTTTTTCATCCAGTAAAGAGCGGTGACTTAAGCCAACAGTTACCTCGTTTAAATTGAACATGCCAACTCCAAAGAAAACTGCAACAACAATATGCTCACCACTGCGGGCAACACCAATTTTACCACCTACATTTAGACCCATAGTTCGGGGCATGATCTGAGTTACTGCATCATGTGCTGCTCCAGCAACCGCACCCTGAGCTACATGAGATTCACTAATTATATTTTCACGTTTAGCTGCAATAACCGCTCTTTCAATAATTTCGGGGACTGATTTATTAAATTCTCCTCCAAAATCAACAGCAGCAGTATTTATATCATCATCAGCAAATGTTTTTTTTAATTCTTTTTCTTCACTTCTGGTAGAAATAGCCATTTTAATGGCAGCCTTTGCTGTTTCAAGACTGTTGTGTTCCATAAATTTTCCTCCTTAAGTAATTGTTTATTTTATTATAACAAATATTTATTAAAAGTGAAACTGAGTATAAAAATTTTGTAATTAATTTTATAATTTAACTATAATGTAACTTAAACCTACCAAATATGATTAATTCAATTGAATTTTTAAGCTCAATATTTTATAATATATTAATGTTAAATATAATTTAGCCATATTTAGTTACATTTTGATTTAGTCAGATCGTGAAACTTAACATTTAATAACAGATCATTGGGGAGGGGTTTAAAATAAATATTTTATTAGTAGCACTGGCATTAGCACTGGATGCAGCCGGGGTAACAATGGCCATCGGTTGTGGTACCAGAACAAATTTGAAAGAGAAGTTAAAAGTTATTTTTTCCTTTGGATTTTTTCAATTCTTTTTTGCCTTAACCGGAGGCTTAATGGGAAATTATATCGATCAGAATTTCTTTACAATATCCAATTATTTTAGTGGAACAGTAATTTTTTTGCTGGGTATATTTTTGATTCGCGAAGGATACAAAAATGGGGAAGAGTGTATTTATAGACAGCTTAGTTTTTGGACAGTTGTAGTTTTAGGGATTAGTGTAAGCATTGATGCCCTTGGTGTTGGATTTTCGCTGCTATTTCATTTAGATTATGGTCTGATTTTTGAGGATTCTTTAATAATTGGTTTAATAGCAGCTGTAATTACGGCTGCAGCTTTTAAGATAGTCCATTATATTAAGCATATAGCTTTAGTAGAAAAATATGCTGATTATGTTGGGGGATTAATTCTCTTACTGATTGGTTTAAATACCTTTTTGCTTTAATGGACTGGATTAAGGTAAAATTAAAAACGGCCGCTGAAGTCTGGACTATTCCCGGACATCAGTGGCCATTTTTTTATTTAGATATTTTAAAATTGAAATTATACCTTCTTTAAATGGGTAATTACCTCCAGATGTTTTGTATGCGGGAACATATCTACAGCTTTGAATTTCTCTAATTGATAGTTATGAAGCTGTAACTCCTTTAAGTCTCTGGCCAGACTTTTTGGATTACAGGAAATATAAAGAATTTCCTCTGCTCCGGCAGCAGCAATTTTGTTTAGAGCTTTTGGATTAATGCCCGGTCTTGGTGGATCAATAATGATTAAATCAGCCTGCTGATCGATATTATTAATTTCCTCCAGAACATCACCTGCAATATATTGAGTATTATCCACTTTATTCAGCTGGGCATTTTCTGCCGCTCTGTCTGCAGCGGCCTGATCAATTTCAATACCGAATATTTTTTTAGCTTCAGCTGCAATACTTTGAGAAATAGTTCCTGCTCCACAGTAGAGATCATAAACAATTTTATCTTTAGCGTTACTTATATATTTTTGTGCCTCAGAATATAATAATTCTGCTCCTCTGGTATTAGTCTGAAAAAAGGATAAAGAATCAATTTTAAATTTATTTTCCAGTAAACTGTCATAAAAATAATTTCGACCATAATAAATTTTCATCCTGTCACAGCTTACCTGATCTGAGTAGTCATCATTAATAGTCTGGACAAAACCTACAAGTTTACCCTTTAGATCGAGAGCTTTTAATTCTTCAGTTAGAGGAGAGAAATCATGATCAGACTGACTGGTTGTTATTAGATTTGCTACTATCTCACCAGTGTTGATTCCCTTTCTGATAACTAGATTGCGTAAAAAACCTTCCCTTAATTTAATATGATATTTTTTAAAGTTGTTTTGACGGCAGTATTTTAAAATTGTACTTAAGATATCTCTAAAATCCTGATCGACAAGTAAGCAGTTGTCAACAGTTATTACATCAAATCTTCTGCCTCGAGGATGCATTCCCAGCTGGAGTGTACCTCCTTTTTTCAGATCACCAAAACTGAACTCCATATTATTCCGATATTCATAAATATCAGGACTTGCCAGTATCTCCTCAAAATTGTCAATTTCAATGTTTTTATCTTTAAAGATCTCTAAAAGAGTATTTTTTTTATCCTTCAGCTGTTTAGAATATGAGACTTCCTGAATTGAACAGCCTCCACAGCGATCATAATGAACACATAATTCTTTGTTTTCTACCAATATTGAACCTCCTATGATTTTTAAATTTATTTAAAATGTTTGATAAATGTTTAAGAGCATTATTAATAATACAGCAGCTGGAACAATATATTTCAATAACAGTGAATAAATATTTCCAATTTGGAAACGGCTGTTTAAATTTGCCTCTTTAATCGCATTTTTACTTCCCCAGATATGGCCGACAAAAATAGAAGTTAAAATACCCCCTGTTGGAAGAAAGATATTATTAGAAAACCAATCATAAGTATCCAGAACATCCATTCCTAAAAAACTGAAGTTAGAAAAAGAACTGTAACCCAGAAGTGGAGGAATACCGACTAAGAAGATAAAAAATCCCATTAGATATGATGCCTTTTTTCGATTCCAGTTATATTCGTCCACTAAAAAAGCTACTACAACCTCAAGCATCGAAATAGATGAGGTTAGAGCTGCGATTGTCAGCAGTAAAAAGAAAATTAATGAGAAAAAAGTACCAAAAGGCATCTGAGTAAAAACAGCTGGTAGAGTAATAAAAGTTAAACCAGGGCCTGAGGCAGGATCAAGACCAAAAGCAAAAACGGCCGGAAAAATTGCAAAACCAGCAAGTAAAGCTACAGCAGTATCAAAAACTAACACATAAGCAGCACTTTCATTGATACTTTCTTTTTTACTAAGATAACTTCCATAGGTAATCATAGCTCCCATTCCCAGACTTAAAGTGAAAAAAGCCTGAGATATTGCATCTGTAAAGGTCTGAAAACTAATTGCAGAGAAGTTAGGTTTCAGGTAAAAACTAAGTCCGGCAGCTGCTCCTTCCAGAGTAACAGAACGGATAATTAGTAAAAAAATTATTGCAAATAAAATTGGCATTAATATTTTGACCAGTTTTTGGATTCCATTGACCACTCCTGCTCCAATTACAGCAATTGTAAGAAACATAAAAATACCATGCCATAAAATTGGTTCAGTTAAACTGCTAATATGAGCTGAAAAAATTGCCGGGAAATTACTTTTTGAAGTAAAAGATAATGATTTAAAAATATAAGACATTCCCCAGCCTGCTACAACAGAATAATAGCTTAAGATTACAAAACCCGATAAAACTCCAAGAGCACCAACCAGGGGCCAGGCAGTATCTGGAGCCATTTTTTTAAAGGCACCAATTGGGTTTTTTTGAGTAATCCTTCCCAGAGACATTTCGGAAACTAAAATTGGATAACCGATAAATAATATTGCAGCAAGATAAATTAAAATAAAAATTGCGCCTCCATTTGTTCCAGTAATAAATGGAAAACGCCAGATGTTACCTAGTCCAATGGCAGATCCAGATGCAGCCAGTATAAAGCCGAGTCTGGAAGTCCAGTTTTCTCTTTCCATAGAAAATCCTCCTTGTTATTTCGCTTCTTTTATTTACTTTTGCCTGTTTATTTTATCATATTAGTATACTGGCATCAATGTTTTTAAAATTTTAATACATTTTTTGATTTTTGTCATAAAAGCTGGAAATTATTCTATTAATTTGTTATCCTGAATTATTCATAGCAACCACGAAATAAATTGTCAGGCCCAGTATATCAATAATCTATTAAAATATTGTTTTCACCCAGTGGGTGAAAGAGTTTTATTAAAATTTTTCTCTAAAAGCATAGAAAAGGGAGCCCCTTTCCTTTATAATAATAGTAACTACACCAAAATTAAAAGGAGGGACTCCATGTGGTTACTATATCTGAAAAAAAGGTGAATTTCAAGTCGAATATAAGAATAAATTTTAATGGTGGTGATTTAACTTCCGATTCCGGTCTGCTAATTTTTAAAGAATTTGATAATCAAATTGGCTTCAGTCAGGAAATAAAGAACGTTTTAGAATTTG
>NZ_FTNC01000036.1 GCF_900156285.1 Halanaerobium kushneri | reverse complement strand
GGCAGAGCACCTGACTTTTAATCAGGTTGTCGGAGGTTCGAATCCTCCATGGCTCACCATTGACGCGGGGTAGAGCAGTCTGGTAGCTCGTCAGGCTCATAACCTGGAGGTCATCGGTTCGAATCCGGTCCCCGCAACCAATTTAAAATATTATATTTTTTATATACATCAGGCAAAAATTACATGGTAATGATGCGGGAGTAGCTCAGTTGGCTAGAGCATCAGCCTTCCAAGCTGAGGGTCGCGAGTTCGAGTCTCGTTTCCCGCTCCATATAACATGGGTCTATAGCTCAGTTGGCTAGAGCATGTGGTTCATACCCACAGTGTCAGAGGTTCAAGTCCTCTTAGACCCACCATTTGTATTCATGGAGAGGTACCCAAGTGGCTGAAGGGGCGGGTTTGCTAAACCTGTAGCAGGGTATTTACCCTGGCGAGGGTTCGAATCCCTCTCTCTCCGCCATTTAATTTATGCCCTCATCGTCTAGGGGTCTAGGACACCAGGTTTTCATCCTGGCGGCAGGGGTTCGAATCCCCTTGAGGGTACCATTTTTGCGGGCGAATAGCTCAGTTGGGAGAGCACCTGCCTTACAAGCAGGGGGTCACAGGTTCGAGCCCTGTTTCGCCCACCATTTAAATAATGAAGTATATTGTTAGATTGGAAGAGATTCCTTTCTCGACATCTTACTTCCTACATCCAAATACGGAGGTGTAGCGTAGCGGTTTAACGCGCCGGCCTGTCAAGCCGGAGATCGCGGGTTCAAATCCCGTCTCCTCCGCCATTTTTTTGCCGATGTAGCTCAGTTGGTAGCAGCGCTTCCATGGTAAGGAAGAGGTCACCGGTTCAAATCCGGTCATCGGCTCCATTGACTTTTTTAAAGCCATGGGGATATAGCTCAGCTGGGAGAGCGCTACACTGGCAGTGTAGAGGCCAGGGGTTCGAATCCCCTTATCTCCACCAAATGAATTGTTATTCTGAGGTTGGAGGCTAAAAATTTTATAATTAATATTTGAATTAGGGATAGAATAGGATTTTATTAATATTAGCTTATTCCTACTTCTTATTTCCTACATCTAATCTGGAGGGGTGCCCGAGTGGTTAAAGGGAGCAGACTGTAAATCTGCCGGCGATGCCTACAAAGGTTCAAATCCTTTCCCCTCCACCATTAAATATGCGGGAATAGCTCAGTGGTAGAGCATCACGTTGCCAACGTGAGGGTCGCGAGTTCAAATCTCGTTTCCCGCTCCATTTGTTATTTTGCACCTAATAGGTGCTTTTTTTATTTAATACTAATTTTTAATATTCTGATAATTATTATTTGCTTTATTATTTTATCTTCAACTGCTATAATAATAGATAATTATATATAAGAATTGAGAATTGAGCATTTCAGCTAAAGCTGAAAAATATAATTTATGAGGTGTTAAAAATGCATGAAAAATTATTTACTCCAGGACCAACAGAAGTAAGAGCTGAGTTATTAAAAGAATTATCGACAGCACAGATTCATCATCGAACTGAAGAGTTTTCTAGTATTTACGATGATATCCAATTAAACTTAAAGAAACTTCTTTATACAAATAATCCCGTGTTTTTATTTTCGTCTTCTTCGACAGGTGCAATGGAAGCTGCAGTTACAAATGGGGTTAAAAACCGCTGTTTGAATTTTGTTAATGGTGCTTTTTCAAATCGCTGGCATCAAATCACTAAAAAAAATGGTGTTTCCTGTGATAAGGTCGAAATTCCCTGGGATCAGGCTGTAAAACCAGAATTGGTGGAAGAAAAACTTAATACCGGTAAATATGATGCGATTACTGTTGTTTTAAATGAAACTTCTACTGGTTTAATGAATCCAATTAAGGAAATAGGTGAGGTAGTAAAGAAATTTGATGATGTTTTATTTTTAGTAGATGCTGTTTCTGGAATGGCGGGGACGGAAATTAGAGTTGATGATTGGGGGATAGATATGTGTCTGGCTGGTGTACAGAAAGCCTTTGCTTTGCCTGCGGGTTTAACTGTAGCTTCAGTTAGTGATGATTTATTAAAAAGGGCCGAAGAGGTAGAAAGTAATAGTTATTATTTTAATTTACCTTTATTACATAAATATCATCTTCGTTCACAGACCAGAACTACCCCGGCAATTCCACAAATCTTTGCTTTGCAAAAGCAGTTAGATGATATAGTTAATAAGGAAGGGATTGAAAATCGTTTTGCCAGACATCGAGAAATGGCTGAGTTTGTTCAGAATTGGGCTCTAGAGTACTTTGATATCTATGCCGAAGAGGGATATTGGTCAAATACTGTTACCTGTATTGAGAATAATCGAGGAATTGATGTCAATGGTTTAATTAATACTCTTGTAGAAAAATATAATATTCGTATTGCTAATGGTTATGGTGATTTAAAAAATAAAGCCTTTAGAATTGGTCACATGGGTGATTTAAGTTTAGCTGATATTAAGGGGTTATTGGCTACTATTGAGAGTATTTTGGATTTATAGAGTTCCGATATTATATCGGCCCTGGCAGGAAGGTTTGATAGTTAATGAGAAGACACAAAAAATTAGTTTTTTTAGCGTTTTTGATGATGATAATGCTGGGATTTATAAATAATATGAGAGGAACATTGATTCCTCCAATTAAAGATTTTTTTGCAGTAAGCTATTCTCAAATTGGAATTATGCTGATGGCTTCTACTTTTGGGTTTATGTCAGCCACTTTTTTTGGTGGTCTGGCAGCAAGTCATTTTGGGTTAAAAAAGGTAATTGCTTTTGGCTTTATAGCTGCTGCTCTCAGTATTTTTACCATGGGACATATAGACTCTTTTTTTTATTTAGTTATTTTAATGATTCTGTTAGGAATTGGCCTGGGTTCAGTAGAGATTGGAGCTAATTCTCTGGGGGCAAAGATATTTGTAGAGAAATCAGGTATGATGATGAATATGCTGCACTTGTTTTTTGGAGTTGGGGCTTCAATTGGTCCGCGGTATGCGGGCTGGCTTTTATCTCTAAATTTAAAATGGCATCAAATTTATTTGACTGCACTGGTTTTAATTATATTTTTACTTGTATATTTGTTTTTTACAGATTTTCCAGTGGAAGTTGAGAATGATAAAAAGGATAATATTGCAGTTAAAGAGATAGCAAAACAGAAAAAAGTTTGGCTTTTTTCTGCAGTTTTAGGCTCTGCTGTGGTAGCTGAAATTGCAATTGGAAGCTGGCTTGTAAATTTTTTGCATGTAGAAAGAGCATTTAGTACAGCATCTGCATCTACTTATCTATCTTTATTTTTTGTGATTTTTACAGTTGGAAGACTTGTAGGGGGTTACTTTACCGAGCATTTAGGGTATATAAAAATATTATTTCTTTTTGCTTCGGCAACGCAAATTTTATTTATTTGTGGACTTTTGATAGATGGTAATCTGGGAGCAATTTTCTTTTCGGCAGCAGGTTTTTTTATTTCTATTATGTTTCCAACTATTATGGCAGTAATAATGAGAGAATTTGATAAAGGTGTAAGTTCTTATATGGGCTTTATTATTACATCTGCTTCTGCAATAAATATGATTTCTAACTGGTTGATTGGAAAAATAAATGATCTGTTTAATGTATTTACTGGTTTTGCCAGTATAAGTGTTTTTATATTTCTAATCATTGGTTTTCTTTATTTATTAAGCAAGGAATTAAATTATAATTTTGCTAAATAAGAATTCATTTAAATTATTTTTATAAAATATAACAAAATGTTTTTGGGAGATTATTAATCATAAAATTTTTAGCTAAAAAAAGAGCAGCCAAAATTTGGCTGCTCTGATTATTATGCAGTTTTATTTATATTTCAAGATAACTTAGATCTTTTACTTGAGTATTTAGCTCATCAAGATGATTTTTAATTCTCTCCATGATTTCTTTAGAAGGTTTAGAATCAATTTGCATCATCATTATTGCATCTCCGCCAATTTCCTGACGACCAACCTGCATATTAGCAATATTGATATTTTCTTCTCCTAAAGTTGAACCTATTTTACCGATAACTCCAGGTTTATCCTGATAGCTGACGATAATGAATTCCCCCGAAAGATCAAGGTCAATTCGCAATCCATTAATTTCGATTAATCTAAAACCAATAGGTAAATGGGTTCCTGCCAGACAGTATTGTCCTACTTCAGTTTTAAGATTAATTTTAATTATATTTTTCAACTCACCTTTATTTTGGATCTGACTTTCTTTTAAAGAAATACCTCTTTCTTGAGCAATATGCATTGCATTTACGAGATTAATTCGGTCATCTAAAATTGGCTCTAATATTGATTTAACCAAACTTAAAGTCATTGGTTTGTGGTTATATTGATTAACCTCTCCACCGTATTCTACCTCGACTGCTTCAATTCTTTCGTGTCCCTTCCATTTTGCCATAAAATTGCCCAGTTTTGTTACCAAATTGATATAGGGTTTTGCCTGGTTAAATTCCTGAGGATCCATAGCCGGAATATTAAGTGGAGACTCGGGTAAATTACTCTGTAATACCGAAACAACTTCTTCTGCTGCTGTAATAGATACATTATCCATAGCTTCAGTAGTTGTCCCCCCCAAATGGCAGGTCATAATGACTCTATCCTGGAATTTAAGTAACGGATTATTACTTGCTTTTACCGGTTCTTCTTCATGTACATCAATTGCCGCTCCAGTAATTTTATCATTTTCTAGAGCTTCAGCCAGTGCTTTAGTATCTATATTTTGTCCCCTAGCACAGTTAATTACCCTGGCGCTTTTTTTCATAATTGCGAACTCTTTGTGACTTAAAATATGATAGGTTTCATCAGTTAGCGGTGTATGTAGAGTTACATAGTCTGCTTTTTCTAAAACCTCTTTAAATGGAAGTAAAGGCACATTAAGTTTTTCAGCCTTCTGTGGGGCTAGATAAGGATCATTTGCTATAACTTTCATTCCAAAACTCTGAGCTCTTTTGGCAACTCGACTTCCGATTCTACCGAGCCCAATAATTCCTAAAGTTTTTCCTTTGACTTCAACTCCCATATATTTTTTGCGATCCCAAATATCATTGTGTAATGCCTGGTTTGCCTGGGGAATATTTCGAGAAAGTGAGAGCATCATTCCCATTGTATGTTCAACTGCAGAAATTGTGTTTCCGGTTGGGGTGTTAAAAACAAAAATACCATGTTTAGTAGCCTCATCTAAATCAATATTATCATAACCTGTTCCTGCTCTACCTATTACTTTTAGTTTTTTTGCTTTGTTTAAAGCTTCAGCATCTAAAAGAGTCATACTTCTAACAATTATTCCATCATATTCAGCAATAGTTTCTAAAAATTCCTCTCGGCTCTGTCCTGGTTTGAAATCAACTTCCATTCCTGCTTCTTTTAAAATATCAATTCCTTTTTGAGCAATATTGTCACTGACTAAAACCTTATACACTTATTACCACTCCTTCTCTCTTCTTGCTACTAATTTTTTTTAATTATATCTAATTGAAGTTGATAAAGCAAGCTTTTAATTACTGACACAAGTTAAAATATAATAAATTATATTTTTTCTATATTCAAAAAATTATGATATCAGAATCAAGCTTGCTGTAAAGGTTATAAAAATATATAATGATTAAAAGGAGTGATAGTATGGCGAAGGTATTTCCATTTCATGGTTATAGGTATAACCAAAAACAGGTGGGAGAATTAGAGAAGGTAGTAACTCAACCATATGATAAGATTGATCAGCAGCTGCAGGAAGAATATTATGAGCAAAGTCCTTATAATATTGTACGTTTGATTTTGGGGAAAGAAGAAGATCGTTACTACAGTGCAGCAGAAAATCTAAATGATTGGATTAAAAATCAGATTTTAGTTCGTGATCAAAAAGCAGGATTTTATGTCTATACACAGGAGTACGAGGTTGATGGGAAGAAATTTGTTCGCAAAGGTTTTATTGGCCTGGGTAAACTGGAAGCAGGAGAAGGAGTTAAGGCACATGAGAGTACAATGGAGGGACCAAAAGCAGATCGTTTAAAGTTGATTAGAGCTACTGAGGCTAATTTTGGTCATATATTTATGCTTTATTCTGATCAAAAGAATGAAATCAATGATTTGTTTACAAAACTAATGCAGAAAAAAGCACTTTTTGAGGTTCGTGATGAGGATCAAAATTTACATAAAGTTTGGCAACTGACAGATTCGGAACTAATAGCCAGGATCAAAGAAAAAATGGAATCAAAAAATTTATATATTGCAGATGGACATCATCGTTATCAGACTGCATTAAATTATCAGCGAGAATGTAGAGAAAAGGGCTGGCAGGCAGATGGAGTTGAAAGTTTTAATCACCGCCTTATGACTTTTGTAAATATGGATGACCCGGGACTAAAGGTGCTGCCAACTCACAGATTGTTATATGGTATTGAAGATTTTAAGATTGATTCATTTTTAGAAAAAGCAGCCGAGGATTTTAGTATTAAAGAATTTGACAGTAAAGAGAAAATGTATAATTACCTTGATCAAAATACGAAAAAGAAGGTATTTGGTTTTAAAGCTGCAGCAGAAGCTGAATATTATGTTTTTGAATTTGAAAATGAAGCTGTCTTAGAACAAATAGAAGGCGGATTTTCCCAGGCTTATAAGGAACTTGATGTTAGTATTCTTCATAATATTATTCTGGATAAATATCTTGGAGTAGATAAAAAGGCACTGGCTGCTAAAACAAATCTTGATTATATTAGATATCGTGATAGGGCTTTAGAAGAGCTGGAAGCTGGAAAATATCAGGCAGCATTTATCTTAAACCCTACTTCTGTAAAAGAAGTGAAAAATATTGCAGATCAGGGAGAAAAAATGCCACAAAAATCTACAGACTTTTATCCTAAATTGTTGACTGGTCTGGTTATTAATAAGCTTTCAATAAAGAAATAGAATCTCAACAATTATTAGATGAGTCAGTACTGAGGATTGATAATAATGATTGAAAACAAAAAAAATATATTGATTTTTCTAACTGCAGTTTTATTTTCTGTTATTTTGATTTTTCTGGCTTTATTTATTGGCTCAACCCCGATTGAACCAGCTGATATTTTAGATTATATATTTAATAATTCTGAAAATATTTCAACTTCAACAGCTATAATTATTGGAGAAATAAGACTGCCGAGAATTATACTTGCCTTTATTGTTGGAGCAGGACTCGCTGTTGCCGGAGCGGTTTTTCAGGCAATAATTAGAAACCCTATGGTTGATCCCTACATTATCGGGATTTCTGCTGGAGCGGGTACAGGAGTAATGCTGGCTTTATTTTTGGGTATAGAAATAGTTGTTTTCAATTTGAATTCTTTACCTGTTTTTGCATTTCTGGGAGCAGTACTGACAGTTTTTATTGTCTATCAGCTGGCTAAAGTAGGGAATAAATTGCCAGTCTTAACTTTTTTACTGGCTGGGGTAGCTGTAAGTTTTATTTTAAATTCTATGATGTCTTTTTTAATGGTTTTAAGGACAGAGAATTTACAGCAACTTGTTTACTGGCTTATGGGGAGTCTTGCTGGTTCTGCCTGGAAAGATGTCCGGATGATATTACCCTACTTTTTAGCTGCTCTGGCTGTGATATTATTTTATTTAAAAGATCTGAATATTTTATTACTGGGAGAAGAAAGTGCGGTTCATCTTGGGTTAAATGTAGAAAAAACGAAAGTAATTTTACTTGGAGCGGCTTCGCTTCTGACTGCTTCTGTGGTTGCAGTTAGTGGTAGTATTGGTTTTATTGGACTGGTTGTGCCGCATATGGCAAGGATAATTATTGGACCTGATCACAGAAGATTGATTCCCCTGACAGCGCTGATTGGGGCATCTTTTTTGTTGTTGGCTGATACTGCAGCAAGAACTATTATGGCACCAATGGAGCTTCCAGTTGGAATAATTACAGCTTTTGCTGGAGGTCCCTACTTTATTTATCTCTTGCGTAATAAATCTAAAGATATTTGGTGAAAATTATGTTACAAACCGATAAAATTAAATTTAGTTATAATCAGGAAGAAATTTTGAAGGGGATAGACCTGCAGATTAAATCTGGGTCATTTATAGGAATTATTGGTCCCAATGCTTCGGGAAAATCAACTTTATTAAAAAACATGAGTAAAACTTTACAGGTGGATAGTGGCACAGTATATCTTAATCATAAGCTTTTAAATGATTATAGTTCCTTAGAACTGGCCAGGAAAATGGCAGTTGTTCCTCAAAATACAGAAGTTAGCTTTAATTTTAATGTTTATGATATTATAATGATGGGGAGGCATCCTTATCAAAAGCGGTGGTCTGGAATCAGTAAGAATGACAAAAAAATTGTAAATGAGGTAATGGAGGTTACTGATACTTTTAAATTAAGAAGTAAATTGATTAAAGAACTTTCTGGTGGAGAAAGACAGCGGGTTATAATCGCTAGGGCGCTGGCACAGAAGCCTAATGTTTTATTGCTGGATGAGCCAACTTCAAGTCTTGATATTAATTATCAAGCTGAAATTTATGATCTTTTGAATTATTTAAATCAAAAGTGGGACTTAACAATAATTACAGTATCTCATGATTTAAATTTGACCGCTCAGTATTGTGAGCAACTAATTTTGCTTAATGAAGGGGAAATTTTTGCTTCCGGATCTGCAGAAGAAGTTTTAACCGAGGAAAATATTAGAGAGGTCTATAAAGCAGAAGTTTTAATTAAATCTAATCCACTTTCTGATAAACCATTTATTACTCTGATTCCGGAAGTTAATAAATTCAAAAAAAAGAAAGAAAAAAAAGAATTTAAGATCCATATTATTGCAGGTGGTGGTACTGCTAAAAAATTTATTTATAAATTAGATAATCTTGGCTATCGGCTAAGTATAGGAGTTTTAAATATAGGGGATGCTGACTGGCAGGTGGCACGAGAACTGGGAGTTGAAATTGTCGAAGCACCTCCATTTATTGATATTTCTGATAATGAAATCAAAAGAAATAAAGAACTTATCGAGAAATCTGATTTAATAATTTTAAGTGATCTGCCTTTTGGTCATGGTAATATTGCCAATTTGGAAGTTTTGCTTGATTATGCTAATAAGCCTAAAATTTTATTTTCTAATTTGAATATAGAAAAAAGAGATTATATTAAAGGAAAAGCAGAAAAGATCTGGAATAAATTATTAGAGGAAGATGATAATATAGTTTTATTAAATGATAAAAGTCAATTGATTTCAGAAATAAAAAAATTAGAAAATTAGAGATGGGGATGTAATTATGATAAAAGCTGCAGATTTAGAAAATGAGTACTTTTTAGTTTTGATTCCAGGGAAAGAGCTTGTAGAAACAGCTTCTCAGGTGCAAAAAATAGTTTCCGAACACTACAACCTTTATCCCGATCAAATATATCCGCAGCTTCATATAACAATTGATAGAATAGTAAAAAACAAGGCAGAGAAAGCCGAAAAAATTCTTGCTGAGAGAGTAAAGGAATTTGATAAAATTGAGATTGAAGTAGACCGCTTTAGCTGTATTAAATTTTCTGATCAGCACCAGCTGGTACTGGAGGTTAATGAGACAGAATCCTTAACAAAATTTTCGGAGGCAGTTCACCAGAGTTTAATTGATGAGGGGATTTCGACAATTGAAAATTATGATGAGTGGATGTTTCATATTACAATAATAAGTAATATTTTTGCTGAGAATCCAATTCCAGTAGATGAGCTGACCGAAATTTGTTTGTTTATGGAAGGAATGTCACGTCCTCTTTCAGCAGCGGCTGAAAAATTGGAAATCTGGAGACCAACATTAGACCCAGTTGAAAAAGTTATAGCAAGTTTCAATTTAAATTAAAATTTATGGTTAACTTAGTGATAATTTCAATGTTACTAAGTATATTATATGAGGAGTGATAATTATGGCAGACGAAATTAAGGGATTTATTTTTGATCTTGATGGTGTAATTACGGACACTGCAGAATATCATTATAAAAGCTGGCAGAAGTTGGCTGATGAAGAGGATTTATTTTTTAATAGAGAAGTAAATGAGCAATTACGCGGTGTTTCCAGAATGGAATCACTGGAAATTATCCTGGATGGTAAAGAGGTTCCAGAAGAACAAAAAAAGGAATGGACAGATCGAAAAAATAGCTATTATCAAGATTATTTAGAAGAAATTACTAAAGATGATATATTAGATGATATGGAAGAAAAACTAATGAAGTTGAAAAAAGATGGTTATAAACTGGCAGTTGGTTCTTCCAGTAGAAATGCGAAAAAAGTTTTAAAACATTTGCAAATTACAGACATCTTTGATACAATTGCAGATGGACATAGTGTAGAAAACGCAAAGCCTGCTCCTGATTTATTTTTATATGCAGCAAACAATTTAGGTTTGAAACCTGAAGAATGTGTTGTTTTAGAAGATGCTGAGTCTGGTGTAGAAGCTGCTCTGGCTGCTAAGATGAAAGCTGTTGGAGTTGGCCCAGAATCAAGAGTTGGTAAGGCTCATCTGGTTTATGCCAATGTTGGCGATATTGATTTTGATGAGATTTTAAAAAAACTATAAAAAATTCAAATAAAAAGAAGGAATTTTAGAGTCTGTAGCGAATAGTAATAATAAGAGTTAATTATTATTACAGGCTCTTTTTTTCTTCAGCGTTTCGCAAGCGCTTGCGTAAATTGCGCAGGTTGCTAAAACTGGAGGCATAAAGATGCAGATTACTCTAAAAGATATTGCCCGAATGGCCGGTGTAGCAGAATCAACAGTTTCTAGAGCTTTAAATGATAAGCCAGGAGTAGGGAAAGAAACTAGGTTAAAAATTTTGAAAATTGCAAAGGAAAATAATTATCGTCCTAATCAACTTGCCAGAGGACTTGCAGCCAAGAAAACGAATATGATTGCAGTTATTCTAGCTGAAATGGATAGTCCTGGTAATATTGAGATTGTAAAAAGTATTGAAAAGGCTGCAGAAAAGCGTGGTTATCAGATAATACTTTGTAACACTAATAATCAGGAAGATAAAGAAGAATCTTATCTTTCGCTTTTAGAATCAAATCAGGTCGATGGGGCAATATTTATCGGCGGAAAACTGGTAGGTAGTCATCTTTTAAAAGCCAGTTTTAGTCAGGATAATAGAATTGTACTGGTAAATAGACTTGCCGAGGAGAATTTTTTCACTTCAGTTTTAACTGATTACAGTCAGGGATTATACAAAGCTGTAGAACATTTGTTAAAAGAAAATTTCAAAAAAATAGCCCTTGTCTGTGGTAACAGAGATAATTTAGTTGAAGAAGAAAAGATTAGTGGCTATAAAAATGCACTCAGAGATTCAGGTTTAGAGGTCAATGAGGAACTTATTTTTTCAACTGCTAATAACAGACAGGCTGGTTATAATGTTTTTCTAGAAATTATTGAAGGGGATGTAATTCCTGATTCATTTATTTCTACCAGAGAATTAACGACAATTGGTCTGGTAGAAGCAATTAAAATGGGAGGATATTTTATTCCTGATGATTTTGCGGTAGTTGGTTATGGTGATAATATTTTAACTTCAGTAATTGATCCTCCACTGACAGTTTTAGGTGAACCGGTGGAGAAGCTGGGTAAAAGTTCTCTAGAATTTTTACTGGAATTGATTAATGAAAAAATGGACAGTCAACAAATTAAGGTTTTAACTCCCGAATTAATTATTAGGGAGTCATCAATATCAAAATACAATTAATATTAAGAGGAGGATTTTTTAATGGCAAGTGTAACTTTAGAACATATTTATAAGCATTTTGGTGATTTTACAGCGGTTAAAGATCAGAACTTAGAGATTAGAGATAAGGAATTTGTTGTTTTAGTAGGACCTTCTGGTTGTGGTAAATCTACAACATTAAGAATGATTGCCGGTCTGGAAGAGATTAGTGAAGGTACTTTAAAAATTGGTGATCAGGTAGTTAATGATGTAGCACCTAAAGACAGAGACATCGCGATGGTTTTCCAGAACTATGCACTTTATCCACATATGAATGTATATGATAATATGGCTTTTGGACTTAAATTACGTAAATTCCCTAAAGATGAAATTGAAAGACGTGTCCAGGATGCTGCTGATATTTTAGGCATTGAACAGTTATTAGATAGAAAACCTAAACAGTTATCAGGTGGTCAGAGACAGCGTGTTGCTTTAGGCCGTGCAATTGTACGTGAACCTAAGGTGTTCTTAATGGATGAGCCACTATCCAACCTTGACGCTAAACTGAGAGTTCAGATGAGAACTGAGCTATCTAAACTTCATGATCGTCTAAAAACAACAATGATTTATGTAACCCATGACCAGACTGAAGCGATGACAATGGGAGATAGAATTGTTGTACTTAAAGATGGGGTTGTTCAGCAGGTAGCAGATCCATTAACACTTTATAATAAGCCAGTTAATATGTTTGTAGCCGGTTTTATTGGCTCACCAGCTATGAACTTTATGGATGCTAAGATTGAAAAAGAAGGAGATACTTATTATCTTGAAGGTGATGGTGCATTCAAGATTCGGATTCCTGACGATAAGGAAGATTATATTAAGGATTATGTAGATAAAGATGTAGTTTTTGGTGTTAGACCAGAAGATATTGTTGATACCCAAATTACTCATGATTTTGAAGTTGCAGAAGATAATACATTTAATGCTGATGTAGAAGTAGTAGAACCTATGGGTTCTGAAATTTATCTCTACCTGGCTGAAGAAGGTCATTCTTTAATCGCCCGTGTAGAAGCTGAAAGTACTGCAGAAGTTGGAGATACAATTGCTCTTGGAATTGATCTGAGAAAAATCCATGTATTTGATGCTGAAACAGAAGAATCAATTTTTTAAATAAAGAGAGAAAAATAGAATATTAGATTACTAAAGCAGTCGAATTATTAAATTCGACTGCTTTTTTTGATTAATTACCAATTTTAAAGTATAATTACAACTGTAATCATAATTAATCTATAGAGGGAGGAATTAAAAATGCCTCGCCAGAGAAAGGATTTTTTGTTAAATCCTGTTGTCATTACTCTTGTTGTAGTTATAGCAGTAATTGCTGCCTTTAATTTTTATCAGAATATGGCTAAAATAAACCACCTTGAAAATCAGATCCAAAAAATTGAAGCTGAGATTGCAGAAGCTGAAGCTAAAAATCAGAAGTTAAAAGAACAATTGGAAAATAGTGATAGTCATGAATATATAGAAGAAGTTGCTAGAGAAAAATTAGGTCTGGTAAAACCGGGTGAGAAAATGTTTATTCCGGTTGAAGAAAATGAAGATGAAGATGAAGATTCCAAACAAAAAAAATAAAATATTTGATATTTTAATCATTTTATAAATAAAAGAATTTTATATAAAGGAGTTTTTTGATGTCAGAGTATATTAAAATAGATTTATTTGAAGAGGCTGCTGAAGAATTAAATTTTAAAAAAGGAAATATTAAAGCGACAGTTGAACTTTTGGATTCAGGAAATACAGTTCCCTTTATTGCCCGCTATCGGAAAGAAATGACTGGTAGTCTAGATGAAGAAGAAATTAGAGAAGTTGCGGAAAAAATTGATTATCTGCGGCGCTTAAATGAACGAAAAAATGATGTTGCAGCAGCAGCAGATAAACAGGATAAATTAAATGAGGAAGTTTTGAATAAGCTTAAAAAAGCTGATACTTTGCAGGAAGTCGAAGATTTATATCGACCTTTTAAGGTTAAAAAACAGACAAAAGCCGCCAGGGCAATCGCCAGGGGGTTAAAGCCAGTTGCCGAGCTGATTTTTAGTCAGCAGAAATCTGAGTTAGAAATTAAAAAAGAAGCAGAAAATTATCTTGATCCAGAAAAAGAACTAACAGAAATAGAAGAAGTTCTCAGTGGAGCCGAAGATATTATTGCTGGTGACGTTTCTGATAATGCTGATCTGCGTAAAAAGTTAAGAAATTTTGTTTTTAAGACTGCTCTAATTGTTTCTGAACAAAAAAATGAGGATGAAGAGGGAAAATATCAGGATTATTATGAATTTAAGGAATCAATTAATAAAATTCCACCCCATAGAACTCTGGCATTGAATAGAGGCGAAAATGAAGAGGTTTTGAGGGTTAAAATAGAAGTTGATGATCAAAAAGCTATTGAGATGATTTATGATTTCTATGACTTTGATAATAGGAATAGTGATAGTTTTGATCATTTAATTAATGCGGTTGATTATGCTTATAAAAGGCTTGTTTTTCCTTCTCTGGAAAGGGAAGTTCGTAATCATTTAACTGAAAAAGCAGAAGTGAAGGCTATTAATAATTTTTCCACTAATTTAAGATCTTTATTAATGCAGCCTCCGCTGGAAGGAAAAAAAGTGCTTGCTATTGATCCGGCATTTAGAACTGGCTGTAAACTTGCAGCTTTAGCTGAAGATGGAAAGCTGCTGGAAACAGAAGCTATTTATCCTCATCCACCTGTTAATAAAGCTGGAGAAGCTGCTGCTGTGGTGGCAAATTTAGTAAAAAAATATTATATTGACTTAATTGTAATTGGTAATGGTACTGCCAGTCGAGAAACGGAAAGTTTTGTAGCAGAACTAATAAAAGGAGGCATGGATGTAGAATATACTATTGTCAGTGAGGCTGGAGCTTCAGTTTATTCTGCTTCTAAACTGGCAAGAAAGGAATTTCCAGATTTAGATGTTTCGATTAGGGGTGCTATTTCAATTGGACGTAGAATTCAGGATCCACTGGCTGAACTGGTTAAAATTGATCCCAAATCTCTGGGAGTAGGTATGTATCAACATGATATTTCTCAAAAGAATCTGGAAAAAGCTCTCAATGAGGTTGTTGTTGATGCAGTTAATCATGTTGGAGTTGAAATAAATACAGCTTCAGCAGCTCTTTTAACCTATGTTGCTGGAATCAGCTCCAATAATGCGGATAAAATTATTGAACATCGCAGTCAGGAAGGAAAATTTAAAAAGCGGAAGGAATTGCTTGATGTTTATGGTTTTGGCCCAAAAACATATGAGCAGGCAGCAGGATTTATACGTCTTGATTCAATAGAAGACCCATTTGCTTTAACTCCTATTCATCCAGAATCCTATCAGGCAGCAGAGAAGATATTAGCTAATATTAATTATAATGTAGGAGATATTAGAGACAGAGAAAAATTAAGTAAGATTAGAGAAAAATTGGTCGAAATCGATTTGGCTAAAACAGCTTCAGAGCTGGAAATTGGTCTGCCAACAGCTAAAGATATTGTAGCAGCTTTAAAACAGCCAGGGCGTGATCCTAGGGACTCAATGCCAGCTCCTATCTTCCGTAAAGATATCTTAAAAATAGAAGATATTGAACCGGGAATGATTTTTAAAGGTAAGGTGCGAAATATAGTCGATTTTGGTGCATTTGTCGATATTGGTTTAAAACAGGATGGTTTGCTTCATATTTCTGAGATGAGTCAGATGTATGTTAGTGATCCTTTTGAAATTGTTGAAATCGGACAGAATATAGAGGTTAAAGTACTTGATGTTGATCAAAAACGTGGTAGAATTTCTTTAACTTTAAAATTCTAGAAAATTTTAGCCTATATATTTGACAGTTCTAATGTAATTAAGTTATAATGGGTACAATATTAATATCTAGGGAGGAATTTTTTAAGCATGTCCATTGAAGTTGGAAGTATAGTTGTAGGAGAAGTTACTGGGATAACAAATTTTGGTGCTTTTGTTGAATTGGAAAGTGGAGAGACTGGTCTGGTTCATATTTCTGAGGTTGCCAATACTTATGTCAAAGATATTAGTAATTTCCTTAAAGAAGGGGATGAAGTTAAGGTTAAAGTTATTAATGTCGATGATGACGGGAAAATTGGCCTTTCCATTAAACAATTAGAGGATCCAGATGACCGCATTGATCATGCTCCAGAAATGTCATTTGAAGAAAAAATGGATCGTTTCTTAAAGCAGAGCAGTGAGCGTCAGCAAGATCTAAAAAGCAGAGAGGCAAAAAACGGCGGAAGCTCTAAATAAATATTTGCCAATTTTTATTAACTTTTTAAACATCCTTTAATTCGTTTAAGGGGTGTTTTCTCTTTTTTAATGCATAAATTTTGAACAATTTAAGGGGAGCAGTAATTATGGATGATCATAAAATAGTAGAAATTCAGTTAGATCGAGAAATTAATAATTTTATAAAAACTGCTCATTATTGTCCTTTTGGGTATCCGGCAGTGATTACTGTTGCACCATTTATTAATGAGATTGTGGCTCCAACTATTTACTGGCTTAGCTGTCCATATTTAAATTATGAGGTTGATAGACTGGAGGCAGAAACTGATTTGATTTCTGAACTGGGAAATAAATTAAAGTCTAATTCAGAATTTAAAATGTCAATGGAGGCAGCACACCGTAGATATGCTGAGAAAAGATTGCATTTATTATCTAAGGAAGAACTGGAAAAAGCCAGGATAGTTTCTGAGGATTTATATAAAATGCTAATTGAATCAGGAGTTGGTGGAATTAGAGAAAAAGAAGGAATTAAATGTTTACATACTCATCTTGCTGATTTTCTGGTAGCAAATTCTAATCCGGTCGGAAAAATTGTTTTTAGTAGGGTTGATTGGCCTAAAAACTGTAAGATTTGCACGGAAAGGATTGATGAATTTGAGAGCAGCAGCAATTGATATTGGTACAAATTCATGTCGGTTACTGATTGGGGAAAACAATGAAAAAAACTCTTTTAAAATTCTGATCAGGGAATTAGAAATAACTAGATTGGGTGAGGGAGTAGATCAAAATAGAAAATTAAAAACAAGTGCTGTTCAACGGGTGGTTAAGGCTCTAAAAAAGTTTAGACTTATTATAGATCAATTTCAGGTCGAAAAGGTTAGAGTTATTGGCACCAGCGCACTTAGAGATGTTGATAATGCTGACTTACTTAGTTCCAAACTACAGGAAATAAATTTTAAACTTGAGATAATAAGTGGTAAAAAGGAAGCTGAGCTGAATTATGTAGGTGCGGCAGCCAGTTTAGACACTGATTTTTTATTAATTGATATTGGTGGAGGAAGTACGGAATTTATCTGGCCTGAAGAATCAGATATAAATTTTAGGAGCCTTGATATTGGTTGTGTAAGAATGACTGAAAAATTTGTTTCTGATCCAGAAGCTGAGTTTGAAGAAGCTTCTTTCAATAAAATTTATAATTATGTGGATGAATTTTTAAGTTCTCATTTACAATTTGATAAAAATTTGAAGATTAGAGGAGTTGGCGGGACAATTACTACCCTGGCAGCAGTTAAACTGGGTCTTAAAGAATATGACAGTAGTAAAATTGAAGATTTAAAGATAAATATCAGTGAATTGGAAAAAATAATTAAAAAATTAAGTAGCCTGAAATTAAAAAAGCGGCAGAAAGTCAGGGGGTTACAACCTCAGAGAGCAGATATTATAATAGCTGGTCTTATTATTTTAAAAACTATTTTAGACTATGTTGATAGTAAAGAATTATCCGTTAGTGATCATGATTTGCTCTATGGTTTAGTAAAAGAAGAATTAACTACTTAAAATGCAGGTTTAGTTTTATCTATCTGGAAATATAAAACATAGCTATTTTTTGGAGGCTTGTTAATGGAGGCTAAATTTAGAAATTATATTATTAAAAACAATTTGCTTGATAATTGCAAAAAGCTACTGCTTGCAGTTTCTGGTGGACCCGATTCGTTAGTAATGCTGGAGCTTTTTTCTAAATTGAAAGAGGACTTTGATTTAGAAATAGCTGTAGCTCACCTTGATCATATGCTGAGAAAAGAGTCAGCAGCCGAGGCTAAGTTTGTTAAAAATTATACTGAAAAAAAGGGTTTTGATTTTTTTGCTAAGCAGGTCAACTTACCTGCTTTAATAAAGAAAAATAATTCTTCGATAGAGGCGATGGCCAGAGAAATAAGACTTAATTTTTTTAAAAAGATTATCAAAAACTATAATTATGATTTACTTGCTCTTGCTCATCATAGAGACGATCAGGCGGAGACAGTTCTTTTAAATTTATTTAGAGGAAGTGGTCTGCAGGGGTTAAGTGGGATTAAAGCTAAAACAGAGGTAAAAGGAATAAAGATTATTCATCCTCTGCTTGAATTTAGTAAAGCTGAAATACTTAGCTACTGTCGTAAAAATAATTTAAAGCCACGCTTTGATAGTAGTAATAATGAAGATGTTTACAGCAGAAATATTATTAGAAATAAAATTTTTCCTCTGGTAGAGAAAAAAATTAATAAAAATGCAAGAGAAGTCATTGCGCGTAATAGTAATTTAATTGCAGCTGAAAATAAATTCTTGCAAAAAATTGCTTTAAAAGAGTATAATAATATATTAAATAAGGAAGAAAAAAATACGATAAGTGTTGATTTCAATAAATTTATTAAGCTTGATCAGGTTTTACAGCGGAGGATTTATAGACATATTTATAAAAAATTAAATAATAATCTGGATGATTTCTATCTTGAACATATTCGTGAAATTGAAAAATTAATTCAGGATAAAAAAACTGGAAGAGGAATTGATATTGCTGCTGATATTAGAGTTGAGATAAGCTATTCCAATCTTATTTTTTTTAAAAAAGAAAATATGGAAAAAGAAAATATGGATAAAATAAAATATGAACCAGAAAAGAAACTGAAAATAGATCAAGAACGGATTTTAGAAAGTGAAATTTTAGATATCAATGATTTTTCTTTTACTAATGATTCTCTGGTTGCGGCATTTGATTATGAAAAATTAAATTTACCTTTATTTTTAAGGAATAGAAAGCCAGGCGATAGTTTTAAACCACTTGGAATGTCAGGACATAAAAAAGTTAAAGATATTCTAATTGATCAGAAAGTTCCCAAACCGAAAAGAGATGAGCTACTGCTGGTTGTGGATTCAAACGATAATATCCTCTGGCTGGTTCCCTATAAAATTTCTGATACATATAAAATTACTAAAGAAACAGATAAGGTTTTAATTTTGAAATTAAAATATTAGGTGTTTGCAAAATAGGCAAAGAAAATAGTGAAAAACTGTAAGTGATGGGTTTAGTTCAATTTTTAGATTTAAAAAAATTGAATAAGGAAATGTTCTAATAAAATTAGACATGACAAAATGAACCTATGAATACAGGTTTTAAAAAAGATATTAAAAGATTTAAATTCTAAGCAATTAGTGATCTTAAAGATTTAATATTTTCTGGTTTACCCATTTTATCAGCTAAGATCAATGTTAAAAGCTGAGTGATTCCAGCTAGAAAAACATCTGCTTTAATACTCTTTAGGTTCTGAGTTTTTAGATTGCCAGTAACCATGGCATCTTTAAAATAGTTAATTGTCTGTTCAACAACTCCCC
>NZ_FTNC01000050.1 GCF_900156285.1 Halanaerobium kushneri | reverse complement strand
GTCGAAAATTCTAACACCCTACCCCGATGCGCCCCGTCATAATAGGATTTAATTCTCGAAACGAGGTTTAGACCAATAATATGCAGGTTAGAGTCTCTGCTCCCTGTTCATTATAGTCATATCTGCGCTTTAAATATCTGCTCTCTTCTAATGCCTTAATGTGATCACTAATGGTCTGTCTTCTAACCCCTAGCTTTTCAGACAAAGTAAGTGTGCTGGGAAATGCTGTTCCTTTGTTAAATGAGTATTTGAGTATCAATATGTAAACCTTAAGCTGAGTTGGAGAAATGGCCTGATAGATAGCTCCATTAATGACTCCATTGTTAATCAATGTGTATCCAGTACCATAACTACTTTGCTTCTCAGCTTTACAGAATGTTGGACATCCTCTTCTCTTTCTAGCTTCTATTAAGCCAAGACTAGCCAGATTATCAATAGCTGTGGATATCCTTTGTCGACTCATACACATTTCACCTTTATGGGTTATTTCTTTTTTTATCTGGGTTGAATTAAGACCATTCTCAGCAGCTAAAAGCACACCATACACTATGAGTTCATACCCTGAAACATCTCTGTAACTATTGAATATACGGTTATTAAGTTTAATATGATTATCAAGTACCAGACTATCTATACTGCCTTTAATCAGACAGTTATAACGGTCACAATGGTGACTGAGCATCTCCTGGAGCTCTGCATCAGGTATGGTGCATCCTAATAGCTTGTATTCTTCATCCCAGTAGGCATAAAAGTCATTTTTAATTTTACCTATTTTCTCAGGTGGCTGATTAAGCTCATTCCATGCCTTTACTATATCGTAGGCTCTTCTTTTGGAATAGCCCATCATCTGCAGCCATTTCGTTAGCCTACCCTGAGCCCAGTTCCTCTCACCTACTTCTACACCCTTTAAGATTGAATTAATACAGGGTCTTTCCGCCTCAGGTAGTTTTATTCCCTTAATTCTATCAGACCCGAAATCAGGCGATTTTGCCGGCCTGATACCCATCAAATTAGATAGATACTTTATACTGTATTTTTTAGAAGGATCCATCTCAATAATCCTGCATTCTAGTCTTTCAGATTTGTTATTATAGCTGCCGGGCAGCCTCATAATTCTAGCAGCTTCAGCAGCTCTTGAATCAGATCCAGTCTCATTAGAAATGTATTTAACAAATGAGATTACTTTATTGGCATCAAAAGGCTTATCAAGAAGCCAGTAACTATGTATTCCATGTCCAGAACTCAAATGTATGCTTGCTTCAGGCAGTCCTGCCTCTTTGATGCTCTTCTTGACCTCTTTTAGGTTAATATCATCATAGTCCGCCCATAGTGCATTCACTTTGGTTAAATTGCTAGCTTTACCTGAAGTGGTATCTTTACGACCAGAAACCCCAAAATAAACATCCTTATCCTCAGGCGGCTTATATTCTAATAATTCATCTGTATCTTTAAACCACACTTTATTGACATAACCTGCAGTGTTAAACTCTCTGACCTCAATAAATCCAGGTAAGTTCGATAAAATGTGATTGATGAATTTAGCATTATTCACTTCTCTATTTATTTCTTTTATCGAAGACATAACAACTATCTCCCCTCGGCCTTAAACAATTATTTTACATTTCAGCATTATCATATAAAAAGTCAATTGCTAACCTTATCAGATTAGATTTATCTCTATCACTCTTTCTTGCCATTTCGTTCAGCTTTTTATCCTGACCTTCGTAAATATAGTAAGTCCTTTTAATCTTTTTCGGATTGTTTTTATCTATAGAAATACTTATAGATGGATTCTTTTCCGCAATAATATCGGATTCAGGCTTGACTTCAGCTTCATTATCATCGCTTTCAGCACTGCTATTAGAGGCATCTTCTTTAGCTTTATCATCACCATTAACATTGCTGGTATTATTACCATCATTATTGCTGTCACCATTACCATTAACATTACCATCA
>NZ_FTNC01000007.1 GCF_900156285.1 Halanaerobium kushneri | reverse complement strand
AATGTTTCTATATTTCCTGCCGCCTTTTTTCTCAGCGACATTTAATATCTTATCAACTCCGCCTCACTTTGTCAAGAACTTTTTAGAAAAACTTTGGAAAACTTAAAAGCCTTGAAAAGCTCAGAAATAAACTTGCTTTCTGTGCGACGTTTATTATCATATCAAGGCTTTTTTACTTTGTCAAGAGGTTTTAAAACTTTTTTTAATTATTCCTCCACCAAGAACCAGATCACCAAGATAAAAAACAACTGACTGACCCGGTGTAACAGCTCTTTGTGCCTCTTCGAATTCAACCTTTAATTCATTTTTAGCTAATTTTTCAATATAAGCTTTAACCGGATAACTGTTATATCTAATCTGGGCTTCAACTTCCATGCGACCATCAATATTATCAAAAGGAATAAAATTAATGTCTTCTGCAATTAAGCCATCACTAAATACAGCTTTATCCTCTCCAACTATCACAGCATTGTTTTCATAATCCAGCTTTGTAACATAAATTGGGTAGCCCATAGAAATTCCCAAACCTCTTCGTTGACCTATTGTATAGTGAGATAAACCATTGTGAGTTCCAACCTGGTTATCCTCACTGTCTAAAATAGGACCTTCCTTAGAAATGTCAGGATAATTTGTGTCTAAAAACCTTACATAATCATCATCAGGCACAAAACAAATTTCCTGACTTTCAGCTTTATTATGAATTTCAAAACCAAGTTCTTTAGCTTTTGCTCTAATTTCGTCTTTTGTATATTCACTTAAAGGAAATAATGTCTGACTCAATTGTTTCTGATTTAAGACATATAACATATAGCTCTGATCTTTATTCTCATCTAGACCTTTTTTTAAGATATAACGTCCATCTTCTTTTTCGATTTTAGCATAATGTCCACTAGCAATATAATCACAACCGATTTCAATTGCTTTTTTATGCAGAGCTTCAAATTTAATTTCTTTATTACACATCACACAGGGATTTGGAGTTCTTCCCCGACTGTATTCATCAACAAAATAGTCGATTACTTTATCCTGAAACTCATCCTGCAGGTTAAAAACAAAATGAGGTATATTAAGTTTTTGCGCAACTCTTTTTGCATCCCTTACTGCAGAGTAAGAACAACAGTGATCTTCTCTGTCGGTTGCTTCTTCATAATCAGGGAAAATATGCATTGTTCCTCCTATAACTTCATAACCCTCTTCTTTTAAGAGAGCAGCAGCTACCGAACTATCTACACCACCACTCATTGCAATCATTACTTTTTTCATAACTTACACCCTTATAAATTTATTTATTCTTAATCAAATTAACTCGATCTACTTTAATGAATTTAATCTATTAATAATTTCTTTTAATTTATCAATTACAAAATCTATTTCTTCTCTGGTGTTACCCTTCCCCAGAGAAAATCTAATAGCTCCTTTTAGATACTCATCTTCTAAGTTTATTGCTTTTAAGACATGAGAAACACTTAACGAACCAGAAGCACAGGCTGAACCAGTTGCAGCTGCAATATTACTCAAACTTAAGTTAAATAATATTGACTCCGCATCCAGTTCTCTAAAAGACACATTTATATTGGCTGGTAATCTACTATCTGATTCAGGTCCATTAATTTTCAAATTATTAAAACTGTCTTGAAGTTGAATAATAAAATAATCACGCAAAGAAATTAATTTCTTTCTTTTTTTTTCCAAGTTTTTAACTGCAATTTCTGCTGCTTTTCCCATACCAACTGCAGCTGCTAAATTAGCTGTCCCAGCTCTTCTTTTTCTTTCCTGACTGCCTCCAGATATCTGAGGGATTAACTCTACACCCCTACGTACAAAAAGAGCCCCAATACCCTTCGGCCCGTTAAATTTATGTGCTGACAGAGAAAGTAAATCCACTCCTAAATCATCAATCTCTATTTTCAATTGCCCTGCCGCCTGAACAGCATCTGTGTGAAATAAAATGTCATTTTGACTGGCAACAGCAGCCAGTTCTTTAATCGGTTGAATTGTCCCAATCTCATTATTAGCAAGCATAATTGAAATCAAAATGGTATCTTCTCGTATTTCATTTTTCAATTCCTCAATATCAACCAGCCCATTTTGATCCACATTAAGATAACTAATATCAAAGCCCAGATGTTTTTCTAAATATTCACAGCTTTTCAAAACGGCGTGATGTTCAATTTTTGAAGTAATAATATGTTTACCTTTTTTAGAGAGGGCCATCGCCACCCCTTTAATTGCCAGGTTATCAGCTTCAGTTCCACCCGCAGTAAAAACAATCTCCTCTGCTTTCTGGGCACCAACAAGCTCTGCTACTAATTCTCTAGCGTCTTCCAGAGCTGCAGCAGCTTTCTGCCCACTAAGATGAGAACTAGCTGGGTTTGCAAAAGACTGATTATAAAAAGGCTCCATGGCTTTAATTACTTCTTTTAACATAGGAGTTGTTGCCGCATGATCGAAATAAATATCGTTCATTTTATCCAGCCTCTATTTTTTCTTTTTTAGCCAGCTGCTCTCTTTCTTTTTCTGCTACTGCTTTATCTCTTAAATCAGCCAGGGTCATATTTTCAATTACTTCATTAATTACATCAGCTAATTCTTCCCATAAGCCGTGAATTACACATTTATCAATATAATTACAAAAATCATCTTCTATTACACAATCAACAGGTGCAATTGGACCTTCTAAAGTCGTTAAGATATCAGCAACACTTATGTCTTCAGGTTCATGGTTAAGCATATATCCGCCATGAGCTCCTCTAACACTTTTTACTAATTTAGCCTTTCTTAATGTTGCAAATAATTGTTCCAAATACTGTTCTGAAATATTTTGTCTTTCAGAAATTTCACGAATGGGAATTGCTTTACCTTCCTCATTTTCTGCCAGATCGACCATTGCTCTAAGACCATATCTTCCTTTAGTTGATACTCTCATATTTTCACCTCGTATAAACTTGACTTCAATTATCAACTTTCAATTAATTTTAACATATGATTAAAATACTGTCAATACTGCTTTCCCAAATAGATCAAGATTATTTAAAAACACTTTTTATTATTTCAAAATCACAATCAGCAGCGGTCTTTTCCCTCAATATTTTTTTAAGATGATTCTTAATATCTGTTGAAATGACTGCTTTAACAGCTGCTCCAGTATTTGTATACTCAGTGTTTTTAATATCTGCTTTAAATGATTCTAATTGTCCAAGTACAGTACCAAGTTTTTCAAAAGAACTTTTAACCTCAATTAAGTAATACTCATTTAAAGTCTCTATACCTGCTTCTTTAATTGCCAGTCTAGCTGTATCACCATAAGCTCTAATTAAACCACCAATCCCTAGTTTAGTTCCCCCAAAATAACGAGTAACAATTATTACTGTGTTAATCAAGTTTTCTCCCTTGATAGCCTCCAATACTGGAGGACCAGAAGAACCAGAAGGCTCACCATCATCATCAAAAAATTCAATCGGATCCTGGTCTAATTCAGTATTTTCGACTCTAAAAGCTGAAACATTATGACTGGCATCTGGATATTTGTTTTTAATTTCTTTAATTCTGTTTTCAGCCTCTTTTCTATTTTCAACCGAGAATATGCTCCCATAAAATTTACTATCTTTAACCTGATTTCTGACCTCCATATTTTTAGAAGGTCCTTTTTTTAGTCTGGCCACTATTTATCATCCTCTGACTCAGTATTGTTTTTTAAATAATCTAAAAATTGGGCTGTCTTTTTTTCTCGACCCATTTTACCGGGTTCATAAAAAGAAAGATTCTGCATATCATCAGGTAGATAGTTTTGGTCAACATAATTTTTAGAATAATTGTGAGGATATTTATAATTAAGTCCATGTCCCAACTCAGAAGCACCTGCATAATGACTATCTTTAAGATGAGGAGGGACATCCCCCGCTCTATTATTTTCTACAAATTCTACAGCGCTATTAATTGCCTTAACAACTGAATTACTTTTGGGAGCAGTTGCTATATAAATTACTGCTTCAGCCAGTGGTATTTTTGCCTCTGGAAATCCAATCTGCTCCACTGCTCTAGCTGCGGATTCAGCTATTATTAGAGCAGTTGGATCTGCCATACCAACATCTTCTGCTGCATGTATTACTACCCTTCTAGCTATAAATTTGGGGTCCTCACCACTAACAATCATCCTTGCCAGCCAGTAAATTGCTGCATCAGGGTCCGAACCGCGCATACTTTTAATAAATGCTGAAATAATATCATAATGATTATCACCTGAGCGGTCATAATTAAGAATTTTTTTCTGCATTGATTCTTCTATTATTTCTTGATCAAGTTTAATTACACCATCTTTATCTGCTGGAGTTGTTAAAACTGCAAGTTCCAGTGTATTTAAAGCCACCCTGGCATCACCATCTGCAAGTTCGGCAATAAAATTAAGGTCCTTATCTGAAATATTAACTTTAAGTTTTCCCAGTCCTCTCTCCTGATCATTAAGGGCCTGATTTAAAATAGAAAAAACCTGTTTACTATTTAATTTTTCCAGCCTAAAAATTCTTGAACGCGATAGGAGAGGTGAATTAACTTCAAAATAAGGATTTTCAGTAGTTGCTCCAATCATAATAACAGTCCCATTTTCTACTGAAGGCAGCAATGCATCCTGTTGTGATTTATTAAATCGGTGAATTTCGTCAATAAAAAGAATGGTTTTTTTATTATATAAATTTCGATTAGATTTTGCCTTTTTAATAACTTCGCGAATATCTTTTACTCCAGAAGTTACTGCATTCAATTTTACAAAATCTGCTTCAGTCTGATTCGCTATTACCTGAGCCAGACTTGTTTTCCCTGTCCCTGGAGGACCATAAAAAATTAGAGACTGCAGTCGATCAGCTTTAATAGCTCTACTTAAAAGTTTATTTTCACCGACAATTTCCTGTTGACCATAGAATTCTTCCAGGTTACGAGGTCGCATTCTGTAAGCCAGTGGTCGATCATTATTCTTTTCTCTATTATTCTGATTCTCAAAAAGATTCACACTCTCACCTCTATTTTGTGGGTACAATTTCTTTTTCTGTAATTATTAAATCAACAGGAACATCATGGTCTTCAACTGGAATAGAATCAACAAGAAAGCGATTATAACAGAAACCTACTTTTATAGCATTATTTGCATGTTTGCTTAAAAAACTGTCGTAATAACCTCCACCATACCCAATCCTGTAACCTTCTGCTGTAAAACAGGCTCCTGGAACTATTATCAGATCTAGGTCCTTTGGTATCTCCTGCCCTCTTATTCTTGCTACAGGTTCCTGAACACCATAAACACCCTCTTTTAGATCTAAATCAAGATTGTTTACCTGAGCTATTCCTAAATCAATCTTATCTTTTCGGGTATAAGGAAGATATACTAAATAACCACGATCCAACAGTTCTTCCATTAAATCAAAAGTTTCAATTTCTTTGCGCATCGAAGCATAAGCCATAATTTTCTTTGCATTTTCTAATTGCGGCAGCTGCAAAAATCTGTTTTTTATTTTTTTACTCCAGCTGATTATTTTAGTTTGCGAAATTTGAGATCTCTCATTTAAATATTTTTTTCTTAATTTTTCTTTTTCCAGCATCAAATTCACCTCAATTAATTATTAAATTCTAATTCTATAATAGCAGAAAATCGATATTTCCGCAAAAATATGAAGATCCAACAGTACTGAAAAATAATTAGATAAATAATTGCATATATAAAAAAAGCTAACCCTTAAAGGTTAGCTAAAAGTCCATCCGCCGTGCCGGTTGATTTGGAATTTTGATCCCTGTCTGCCAAGTGGGTGCCCTCCTACCTGGTTTATAGGTCCATTAAAGGCTTCTACGCCGCAGGTAGAGCTCAGGCTCCCTATGTCTAAGTGTTGGTCAAAATGTTTAATCATTATCGAACACGGCAGATGGTATTTACTTTTCTATTAATAATATTAACATATCTTCTTTAAATCTGCAAGCAAAAAATCCCTATAATGCCACTAAGAACGGATAGAAATTCCAAGTTCCTGCAGTTGTTTTTTGTCAACTTCAGAAGGCGCATTTGTTAAAGGTGAAGTTGCTTTCTGAGTTTTAGGAAAAGCAATCACATCTCTAATCGAATCAGTTCGACCAATTATCATCATTAAACGATCAAGACCAAAAGCAATTCCTCCGTGAGGAGGTGTACCATAATCAAAAGCCTCCAACATATATCCAAATTTTTCCTGTTGTTCTTTTTCACTTATAGATAGAGCAGAAAATACCTTTTCCTGAAGTTGATGGTTATTAATTCTGATACTTCCTCCACCAAGTTCTTCCCCATTTAATACAAGATCATAAGCTTTTGACTTTACAGAAGCAGGATCAGTATCCAGTTTTTCTATATCCTCTTCCAGTGGAGCAGTAAAAGGATGATGGATTGCAGTCAGTCTGTTTTCTGCCTCATCATATTCAAATAATGGAAAATCAACAATCCAGGCAAACTTATATACTTCATCAGGAATCAAATTATTTTCTTTGGCAATTTTAAGCCGCAGATTGCCCAAAGCTGCAGCTACAACTGAAGGCTTATCCGCTACAATTAATAATAAGTCACCTTTTTCTGCTTCCATTGTTTTTTTAATACCCTCTATTTCAGTTTCAGAAAGGAATTTAGCAATTGGAGACTTCATTTGATCTTCTCTTAAAGCCATCCAGGCTAAACCCTTAGCTTTAAACATCTTTACATAATCTTCAAAGGCATCAATTGTACTTCTTGGAGAATCAGCTCCCCCTTTAAAATTAATCCCCTTTACCTGACCGCCATTACTTACAGTTCCACTGAAGATATTAAACTCACTATCTTTAACCACATCAGATAGATCCTTAAGCTCCATTCCAAAACGCAGATCAGGCTTATCTGTACCAAAGCGGTCCATTGCTTCTTGATAGGACATTCGTTTTATTTTTTCTGGAACTTCAATATTACCTACAGCAAATAACTCTTTCATTAGACCCTCAGTAATTTCCATAACCTCTTCCTGGTTAACAAAAGACATTTCCATATCAATCTGAGTAAACTCAGGCTGTCGGTTGGCCCTTAAATCTTCATCTCTAAAACAGCGTGCTATTTGAAAATATCTTTCCATTCCAGAAACCATCAATAACTGTTTAAAAATTTGTGGTGACTGAGGTAAAGCAAAAAATTGACCGGGATTTACTCTACTCGGAACCAGATAATCCCTGGCTCCCTCAGGAGAACTCTTGGTTAAAATTGGAGTTTCAATTTCCCAGAATCCGTTTTGATCAAGATAATCTCTGGTAGTCTTAGTAATATCATGTCTTAAACCCATCAACTTAGTCATTTTGGGTCTTCTTAAATCTAAATATCTATATTTTAATCTTACATCTTCTCCCGTATCAATATTATCTTCAATCTGAATTGGAGGTGTTTTGGCTACATCTAAAACCCTTAATTCTTCAGCCTTTATTTCAATTTCACCAGTTGGCAGATCAGAATTAACATTCCCCTCTGGTCTGGGCTCAACTTCACCTGTAATTGCGACAACATATTCAGACCTGAGTGTATCAGCTTTTTCAAACAATTCCTCACCTGAATCAGGATTAAAAACTACCTGTACAATTCCGGAGCGATCTCTAATATCTGTAAATATTACACCACCATGATCTCTTCTTTTTTGTACCCAACCCATAATTGTAACTTTATTCGCATTATCTTTTTTACTAACTTCTCCACAAAGGTGGGTTCTTTTTAAATCTTTTATTGTTTCCCCCATCTTAAATTTCCTCCTTATCTACTAGCTGCTTCATTTCCTTTAATAAATTGCTTAATTGAATTTCTTTTTCATCTCCGCTTTTCATATTTCTAATTGTAGCAGAGTTTTTATTTAATTCGTCTTCTCCAATGATTATTGTATACTCAGCATTCATCCGATCAGCTGATTTCATCTGTGAACCAACACTTCTACCTAGATAATCAATTTCAGTTCTGAAACCATTATTTCGCAGCTGATCCAGAAGTTTAAAAGATTCTTTTTTAGCCTGTTCCCCAATTACAGTTATGTAAAGATCTACGCCTGATTCAACAGGTAATTCAATCTCCTTAGCTTCTAGAGAAAGAAGTAATCTTTCTATTCCAAGTGCAAAACCAATTCCCGGCAGATCTCTATTTCCAATTTCTTCAGCCAGTCCGTTGTAACGGCCTCCACCAAAAACTGTATCCTGAGCTCCCAGAGCATTGTCTTTTATTTCAAAAGCTGTATTAGTATAATAATCCAGGCCTCTCACAAGTAGTGGATTAATAATATATTCTAAGTCAAGAATATCAAGATATTCCTGAACATCATCAAAATGATCAGAACAGCTATCACAGAGATTATCCGTGATTTTAGGGGCATGTTCAATTACATTCTGACAGCCTTCATTTTTGCAGTCCAGTACTCGCAGTGGATTTCTCTCAATTCTATTTTTGCAGTTATCACATAACTGCTCTTTGTTCTCATTTAAATAAGTTTTTAATTTTTCTACATAAGTTGGGCGACATTCTCCACAACCAACACTATTTAAGTGTAGTTCCAGATTACTAAGACCAAAATCCTGCAGTAATCGCATTCCCAGAGATATAATTTCAGCATCAAGAGCAGGATCATTGGAAGCAATTGCTTCGACTCCTAACTGATGAAACTGTCTAAATCTCCCGGATTGAGGTCTTTCATACCTAAACATGGGACCAATATAATAATATTTAGTTGGTTGAGTCTGACCATAAATTTTATTTTCCAAAAAAGATCTGATTACTGAAGCAGTTCCTTCAGGTCTAAGAGTTATGCTTCTGCCACCCTTATCTTCAAAAGTATACATTTCTTTTTCAACAATATCAGTTACCTCACCAATTCCCCGCTGAAAAAGCTCTGTATATTCAAAAATAGGAGTTCTAATTTCCTGATAGTTATAATTTGAAAAAATCTCATGTGTTTTCTTTTCAATATACTGCCACTTTAAAGTATCCGGTGGTAGTATATCATTAGTTCCTCTTGGAGCATTAAACTTCATTTTTTTCACCTACTGTTTATTCATTTATTTTTAGAAAATCTATCAGCTCAACCCATAATGAGATTGAAACTGATAGATTTAATGATTTACTTAAGTTGTTTAAAAAGGTCTTTAATTGGCATTTTCAGTTTCAACTGGAGTTTCAACCTTAATGTCTTTTTTTAATTGATCTGCTTCTTTCTGGATATCTTCACTAGATGGCTGATCTGTCTCTGCAGCTGATTGAGACTGCATACTTTCACTAATACGCTGCACTTCTTTCATCGCGGACTGCGCCTTTTCTTCAGCCCCCAGTCGACTGTACATCATAAACAACTGATAATAAGTCATAAAATCATCTTCTGCACCTGCAGCAATCTTATCTAACTGAGCTATAGCTTCTTCCTTATTTTCCTGATCAGCCAGGAATTGAGCATAATTGAATCTCAAATCATTATTGTCGGGAAAAGCCTCTACAGCATTATTATAAACTTCTTTTGCTTTTTCTAAATTTTTCTGTCCTTCATATGCCTGAGCTAAATAACTGTAAAAAATCGGATCAGTATCTTCCTTCTCAACAAAGGCTGAGAATTCTTCCACTGCCAGATTATAATTTTCGTTTTCTAGAGCATGATAGGCGCTCAGCACAGGATCATTAATTGTTATATCAGCATTTGCTTTTAATTCTGCCAACCAACTATTTAAAGCTTCATTTCTTTTCTGGGTTCTTATTTCCTGTTTCAGTTTATCTTTAACTTCTGAAAGTGCTGGTCTTTCGTCTTTAGCAGCTTTTGTTTCAGAATCTGATTCCTTACCTGAAGCCGCTTCAGAATTAGAAGTATCTTCAGAATTTTTAGGTTGAGGATACCTCTGCTGATAAAGTTCTTCTATTTCTTTTTCACTTACTTCTATTTCTCCAATCCCCTGATCAATTGTCTGAGTTATTGTTTTGCTATCCTGAATACTTGTCTTAATATCTTCTCTTAAATCACCAATTGTATAACCCTGTTTTGAAAGAGCATCTGCTAATTCTTGATCTGTCATATCATTTTGTTCTAAAATCTTATTATAATTTTCGTCAATTTCTGCTTCTGAAACATCAACCTTAACATCAAGCACTTCCGCCTGAGCCATGAGCAGCTTTCTTTCAATTAAAGCATCCAGAACATTATATCTAAATGGTATAATCTGGGTACTGCTTAGATTGGATTGTGGTGCCTGCTGCTGTAACAGTGAAAAATATTCCTGCTGAGAAATTTCCATACCATTAACTTCAGCAATTACAGAGGAAGCAGTTTGATTAGGAGCCTGCCTGCCTCCACTCTGATTATTTAAATAGGCACCATAGCCCATAAATCCACCAGAGATCACAAAAGCAATTACAACTATATAAACAATAATTCTACTATTATCGCGTAAAGTATCAAACAAAACCTTACACTCCCCTCTCTTAAATATTTATTTTTAAAAATAAAAATTATGCCTAAAAATTGTTTTAATTCTTTTTAATTTTAACCTATTAAATTTTAGATGTCAAACCTCAGCTAATTGCTGGCCAGACACTATTTTTAAAACTACCCAAATTACCGCTGGGTCCATGACCGGGATAAAATATACAGCTGGCTGGTAGCTGAAACAGCTTTTTTTCTACTGAATTTTTTAATTCTTTAAAATCACTGTCCTCTAGGTCGGTTCTACCAATACCATTTGCAAAAATACAGTCCCCAGAAAATAGTATGTTTTCTTCCGGAATATAAATAGAAATCCCATCTTCGCTGTGTCCAGGAGTGCTAATAATTTTTAAAGTCAGTGACTCAAATTTAAGTGACTCACCATCATCAATTGATCTATCTATTGCGGGCGCTGTAACTTTATGGCTTAAAAAGAGAGCGGAAAGATTTAATTTTGGATCAGTAAATTTTAAATTAGCTTTTGGATGAGCCAATACCTCCGCACCAGTTTTTTCTTTTAGAAACTCATTGGCAGCTATATGATCAAAGTGACCATGAGTATTAATTATATATTTCAGCTCTAGATTATTATTCTTAAGATAATCAAATAATCTT
Organism: Halanaerobium kushneri; assembly: GCF_900156285.1. Taxonomy (GTDB): domain Bacteria; phylum Bacillota; class Halanaerobiia; order Halanaerobiales; family Halanaerobiaceae; genus Halanaerobium; species Halanaerobium kushneri. The sequence goes on along the minus strand of NZ_FTNC01000007.1, from coordinate 143,631 downwards.
TCACCTTCAGCCCCGGGATCAATTATAACTGCCTGCCCAGCCTGAGAAACAATATAAGATTTTACCATAAGTTCACCAACAGTAAATTCTTTTAAATCCATATTAGCCTCCATTTATATATCAAAATTTCTTTTTACTGTCCACCAGAATTGTGACGGGACCGTCATTAATTAAACTAACATCCATCATTGCCTGAAACTCTCCCGTTTCAATTTTCAAACTCGACTCTTTTGCTTTCTTAACAAAATAATCATATAGTTTTTCAGCTTCAGCTGGAGCTGCAGCTTCAAAAAAACTGGGCCTTCGCCCCTGTCGGCAGTCACCAAAAAGTGTGAACTGAGAAACCAGCATTATATCTTTATTCAAATCAACAGCAGATAAATTAAGCTTTTGATCTTCATCTTCAAAAATTCTTAAATTAATTATTTTTTCCAGAAGATAATCAGCATCCTGATGTTCATCTTCCTTTCCAATCCCTAAAAACACCAGTAAACCGGAGCTGATTTCTCCGGTTATTTCTGAATCCACTTCTACTTTAGCACTTTTGACTCGCTGAACAACTGCTCTCATCTAATCCACTCCTATTAAGCAGGTTTGGCTCGACTTACATTTAGAACCCCTGATATTGATTCAATTTTTTTCATAATATCGTACATATGCTCTGTAGAACTTAACTCCAGAGATAGATTTATTACTGCTCTATTATGTTCACTTGTTCTGGCCATAACAGACAGCAGATTAATTTTTTCTTCTTTTATGATATGAGTTATATCATTAAGCAAAGCACTCTTATTTACAGCATCTATCCGTAGATCAACCTGATAGGATTCCGTCCGCCCCCTATCCCAGCTAACTTCTATTATTCGCTCTGGTTCACTTTCTTCAAGATTTTTTAAATTTTTACAATCTTTCCTGTGAACGGAAACGCCACGCCCCCGAGTGATATAACCTACTATATCATCACCAGGAACAGGATTACAGCATTTTGCCATCCGGACAAGCATTTCTTCCATACCTTTAACTGATACACCTTTATCAACTGAGGTAGTCTTTTTTTGAGAAGAACTATGTTTTTTTTCAAGATCTTTTTCTTCCTCATAATCACTAAATTTACTAACTACCTGTTTAGGACTAATATTACTATATCCAAGTTCTTCTAATAAGTCATCAACATCTTTCCGTCCCAGTTCTTTTGTAATTTCTTTTAATTCCTTTTCTTTATCTTTTTCGCTTAATTCAATATTATATTTCTCCAGGTGATCATCCAGGATTCGATGGCCTTTTTCAATAATTTCATCTCGTCTCTGCTTTTTAAACCAGTGTTTAATTTTACTTCGCGCCTTTGAGGTTTTAACAAATTTTAACCAGTCACGTGAGGGGCCATTACTCTTTTTGGAGGTTAATATTTCAACAATATCACTATTTTTCAATTTATATTCCAGAGGTACAATTTTACCATTTACCTTTGCCCCAACACAGCGATGACCAACTTCAGTATGAATATGATAGGCAAAATCTACCGGTGTCCCCCCTTTAGGTAAGGAAACAACATCTCCTTCAGGTGTAAAAACAAAAACCTCATCTTCAAATAAATCAATTTTCAAAGTTTCCATAAATTCCTGTGGTTCCTGAAGATCTTTCTGCCATTCGAGAAGACGTCTTAACCAGGATAGTTTTTCTTCAAATTTTTCATCGCCAACCTTACCCTCTTTATATCTCCAGTGAGCAGCAATACCATATTCGGCCGTTTTATGCATCTCATAAGTTCTAATCTGAACTTCAAGAGGATCACCATTAGGCGCTATTACTGTTGTATGAAGAGACTGATACATGTTGGATTTAGGCATTGCAATATAATCTTTAAATCTACCTGGCATAGGTTTCCAAATTTCGTGAATAATCCCAAGAACTTCATAACATTCCTTAACATTCTCTACCAGCACTCGAACTGCTGTTAGATCATAAATTTCATCAAACTCAACTTCTTTGCGCTTCATTTTATTATAAATACTATAAAGGTGTTTGGGTCTTCCATAAATTTCGGCATCTATACCATGTTCTTTTAAAGTTGATTTTAATTTATCAATAGCCTGTTGAATATCCTTTTCCCGCTGTTTACGGTTAGCCTGAACCTTATGAGAGACTTCATAATACATATCAGGCTTTAAATATCTAAAAGATAAATCCTCTAACTCCCTCTTAATCTTTGACATTCCCAGACGGTGGGCAAGAGGAGCATAAATTTCTAATGTTTCTCTGGATTTTTCTTTTCGCTTTTCCTTTTTGAGATAATTTAATGTTCTCATATTATGAAGTCTATCAGCAAGTTTAATCAGTACGACTCGAATATCTTCGGCCATAGCTACAAACATTTTCCGCAGACTTTCAGCCTGCTGATCCTCTTTAGTTTTAAACTGCATTCTTGTTAGTTTTGTGACTCCATCTACAATATGAGCTACCTCAGATCCAAACTCTCTTTCAATTTCATCACTACTAATGCCAGTATCCTCAACCACATCATGTAATAATAAAGCTACAATTGAAACAATATCAAGCTCTAAATCAGCAAGGATAATAGCTACTCCTAATGGGTGCTCAACAAAAGGTTCTCCAGAAACACGATACTGTTCCTGATGAGCTCTTTCGGCATATCCATAAGCTTTTTTTACCATATCCAAATCCGGATCATCCATATAAGATTTTATTTTATCTAATAAGGTATCTAATTCCATCTATATTTATACTCCTTTAATTACCCGGGAATTTATAACAAATTATTCAATTAATAATGATTTAACTTCATAATCTTTTAAGACTTCTCTTCCAGTCAGAGCCTCAAGTTCTAGTAAAAATGCGCAGCCAACTACTTCTCCACCAAGTTCTTCAATCATTTCTGTAGCAGCAAGTGTAGTACCCCCGGTAGCAAGTAAGTCATCCACAATTAAAATTTTATCTCCTTCAGATACTGCATCTCTATGTATTTCAATTTCATTTTTACCATACTCTAATTCATAAGATTTTTTTAGAACATCATAAGGAAGTTTACCTGGTTTTCTAATAGGAATAAAACCTCGATCAAGTTCTATAGCAAGTGGTGTTCCTACCAGAAACCCTCGTGCTTCAATCCCTACCACATAATCAATATCATAATCTCTAAACATATCTGCCATTTTAACTATGGCTTCTTTAAGTGCTTCCCTATCTCTCAAAAGTGGAGTAATATCTTTAAATAAAATCCCCTCTTTGGGAAAATCAGGAATGTTTCTTATTTTGTCACTAAGATTCATTTTTATCCTCCTTAAAATTAGATACATTTGCAATCAGGTCAAACAGATTTTCTTTAAAAATTAAATTTTTAAATGTCATAAAATTTTCCATTCGCCTGGATAATTTATTATATCGTACTGAGCCTTTAAAGTCCAATTGATTTTGATTATTAAGAGCTAATTCTTTCCTGTTTAGATCTTTAATTATTTGCTGATTAAATTTAATATCTCTTTCTGAAAACAGAAAAATTATTTTCTCCTTTGGAGTTAAAGATCTTTTCTGATATATATCCAGAATATTATTAAAGTGACTCAGAGAAAATGGCAGTGAATAAAATATCAAATGAGAATAATCTGATTCCAGGTCTCTCTCCTTACTAAAAAAACAATGAGCTGGATGAATATTTTTAAAATAATTTTTTTCCTTTTTATGGCTGACATAAACCGCCGCTTTTTTAATCACTTTTTTAGCCAGTAAATTCTCTAATTTCTCATTTTTATTTTTCATATTTCTAAAATCATAAAATTGATAATCATTTTTTTCAAAAATAAGAGCAGTTGAAATATCATTTACAGACCGATAATCATTAACCTTAAGCTGCAGGTTTTCCTGACCCCGCCAGTAATTAATTTCAGCCTGACCAATTAGATCGAAATTAGAAGCAGCAATTTTATCAGCCTGATCACCAAGATTAAAGGCTACAGCCTGAATACCGCCATTTAAATAAATTTTTAAATGCTTATTTTCTTTGCCCATCTGGTAACAACCCCTGCTTTCTAAATTTTGAAATAAAAATTTAGGAGCTGGATTAGCAATCCCATAAGGACGAAATTTTTCTAAATTCTTAACAAAATCTCTGTTGAGTTCTGAAATTTTTAAATTAAGATCTATTTTTTCTCGCCTCAAAAAATCTTCTTCAGTGAGATTCTGCTTTAAATACCGTCTAAAAAGTTCTTTGAATTTAGAAAACATAGCTGGCTTAATACTAAGACCAGCAGCTGCTTTATGTCCACCAAAAGTTAACAGCTCAGAACTACAAAATTTAAGAGCCTGATAAATATTAAGAGCGGAAATACTTCGGGCCGAACCCTTAGCAACATTAGAATTTTGATCAATAGCAAATAAAATTACAGGCAAATTATACTTTTCCAGCAATCTGGAAGCAACAATACCAATAATTCCAGAGTGCCAGTCTGAGTCAGCAAGAATTATTGCCTTTTCTTTTTCCAATTCAAGATCTTTTATTTTTTTTTCAGCTGATTGATAAATTATTTCTTCTTCCTGCTGCCTCTTCTTATTTATTTTGATTAATTTTTTAGCAATATCCTTTAACACATTTTCGTCCTCAACTATCAATAATTTTAAAGCTTCTTCAGCATCATGAATTCTGCCGGCAGCATTTAAAGGTGGAGCAATTATATAACCAATTTGTCCGGCAGTAATCCTATTTTTGTCAAGTTTTAGTTCTTCAATTAAAACTTTTAAACCCAAGACTCTGTCTTTGCTGATCAATTCCAGCCCATTTTTGACTAAAATTCTATTTTCATCCTTGAGGGGAGCTATGTCTGCAACTGTTCCCAGAGCAACTATTGGCAGCAGTTCCTGATACATTTTTTTTACCACATTAGGCCTTAATGCCTGTATTAATTTAAAAGCTGTACCAACTCCTGCTATTTCATTAGCAAAATAATTGTTCTGCTGAACAAGATGATGATTAATTACCGCCTCTGCCAGCGGAAGTTGATCTGATGGAGTATGGTGATCAGTAATAATCAAGTCAATTCCTTTTTCTTTTAAATACTCAGCTTCTTTAAAAGCTGTTATGCCACAGTCAACAGTTATAATCAAATCAATATTTTCTGCAATAATCTTTTTTAAGGCAGAAAGATTTAACCCATAACCATCTTCAATTCTGTCAGGTAAAAAATAATTAACCTCCAGATTATAAGCTTTTTTGAAAAATCTGTATAAAACTGCTGTAGAAGTAATTCCATCAACATCATAATCTCCAAAAACTAAAATTTTTTGTTTTTCTTTTACAGCTTGCTCAATTCTTTTAACTGCCTTGTCCATCCCCGGCAGTTGAAACGGGTCACTTAAATATTTTAGATCAGCATTTAAATATATTTCTTTTTCCTTTTTTGTCTTTATTCCCCGATCAGCAAGTAAGCTTTCCATAAAATTTGATCGATTATCCTGTCTGTAAGAAAGTATTTTCCATAATTTATTCATCAATTATCACCATAAAATCTATTATTTAATATTTACCTGAACGAAAAATTGAAATAACAAGAAGCAAACCCAGTATTCCTGCAAATGAATATCCAATAAACCCAAGCAGAGGTATATTAAAAATTCGAGGTTCCATATCTGTCTGGATCAGTAAAGTTGAACCAATAATCAGAGATGCAATAATCATACTCATCGATATTCTATTTGAAATAATATCAAGTCTGGAAATAAGATTTTCAAGGTTGGTATGTCTGAAATTTATGGTAAAATCATCTTTTACCAGTTTTTCTAAAACAGATTTTAATTGATTATTTAATTCATATTTTTTTCGGCCAAATTTCCAAATTTCTGAACCAACTCTTGCTGCAATTCTATTTAGCTGCATTCTATCATCAAGTATATCTGAAATAAAACTGCGCCCTACTTCAACCACATTAAAATCAGGATCCAGGTCCTGACCAACTCCTTCACTTACCGCAATTGCTCTAAATAAAAGAAAGAAATCCTGAGGCATTCTTATTTGATGTTCATAAATAAAATATTGCAAATCTTCAAAAACTGCCTTAATCTCAATATTGGCTAAATCACTACCATAATATCTATCCAGAATTTTTTCCATATCAAGTTGAAACCTTCTGCGATTAAAATTATCAGGTTTACTACCCAGAATTAAAATTACATCCATTAAAACATTAATCTTTTTATTTATCAGCGCATAAAATAGCAGTGCCATCAAATCTCTATCTTCTTCTGTAATCCTACCAACCATACCAAAATCAACATAGGCAATAGTTTTTTCGTCAGTAATAAAAATATTTCCGGGATGAGGATCAGCATGAAAAAAACCATTTATTAATACCTGCCTCATCAAAGCTTTAGCTCCCAGCTCTGCAATAAATTTGTTATGGGGATGACTTTGATCCACCTCTCTCAGTTTAATACCCTTAATTTCTTCCATGATTAGAAGGTTAACTGTCGAAAGCTCAGAATATACTTCAGGAGCAGTAATATATGGATTATCAGCAAAATCACTGCGAAAACGGATTATATTAGCCATTTCTCCTTTGAAATTCAATTCGTCTTTTATAGTTCGTTTAAATTCCTGAATGATTTCCACAGGTCTAATAACAGAATTAAATAAGTTTCTTTCTTCAGCCTGTCGAGCAAGATTCTCCATAATTTCTATGTCTACACTAATTTTCCTATCAATTCCAGGTCTTTTAACTTTCATGATTGCTTCTTCATTATTTTTTAAAACAATTTTGTGAGTTTGCGCAATCGAAGCAGCCCCAACAGCCTCTTTTTCTATTTTTATTATTTCCTGTTCAAATTTATCACCCAGTTCATTTTTTAAAAATTCTTCTATTAGTTCAAAATTCTCAGGTGGGACTTTATCCTGCAGTTTCCTCATTTCAGTTATAAAAACAGGAGGGAAAACATCAGCTCTGGTGCTCAAAAGCTGTCCTAATTTTATATAAGCAGGACCCAACTCCTGCAGAACCTCTCTAATTTTAACAGCCAGCATTTTACCTGTTGGCCTTTCTGCAGTGCTAATTCTTTTTCTGAAAGGTAAATATTTGTTTAAGTCAAGCTGAGAAATAATAAAACCAAGCCCATTTTTAACAAGAATCTGTGCAATTTCACTATAACGCTGAAAATGACGGTAATGTTTGGGTAAGTTCATATCCATTTTATCACAGCCTTTTTTAAAGATAGAAACCCCTCCAAAACTAAAGGAGGGGTTATGCTCTAAAGGATTTTCTAATTATTATTTGCTGATTCTTTCCTGCCAGGTCACTAAAAGAGGACTGGCTATAAAGATAGAAGAATACGTACCAGCAAACATTCCAATAAAGAGAGCTAACATAAATGTCTGAATTGAAGCTCCTCCAAAGAAATAAATTGCAAGGATTGTAATCAGAGTAGTTATAGATGTGTTAATTGATCTCGGTAAAGTGTCAACTACAGCTGTATTAGCCTGTTTTATAAACGGAACTTTGTGCATCAGCTTCATGTTTTCTCTAATTCGATCAAAGATTACTATGGTGTCATTAATCGAATAACCAACAATAGTGAGCAGTGCTGCTACAAAAGGTGTATTAACCTCTCTGCCAAGAATTGCAAAAACTCCAATTGTAATTAAAACATCATGCATTAGAGTAATAATTGAAATAGCAGCAAATCTAAATTCAAATCTGAAACTGATATAAATAACAATAGCGATTGAAGCTACCAGCATAGCGAGTAAAGCATTTATTCTTAATTCTCTACCTATTGTAGGTCCAACCATCTCAGTTCTCAGCATTTCAGCAGAATCAAACTCAGATTTTATAGCATTATCCACTGTAACAATCTCTTCAGAATCTAAAGTTTTAGCTCTAATAATTATACCATTAGTACCTGATTCTTCAGAATGTTGAATTTTACTATCTTCTGCAATTCCAATATCCTGCAGAACAGCCCTTACTTGTTCCGTTGTAACATCATGATCAAAACTAAACTCCATTAATGTACCACCATTAAAATCTATACCTAAATTGAGTCCATTGATTAATAAAAACAATAATCCGATTCCAATTATAACCAGCGAGATAGTATACCATATTTTTCTTTTACCTAAAATATCCACTTTATTACCCCTTTCTGACCCCGAAAGATTTATTTTCACGTAATAATTTACTGCCTGCAAAAATGTCAATTACATTTCTGGTAACAAAGAAGGCAGTAAACATACTGACAATAATACCTATACCAAGTGTTACAGCGAAACCTCTAACTGTACCACTAGTAAAATAGGCCAGAATAAGAGCAGTCATAATTGTAGTAACATTTGCATCAATAATGGTTGTATAGGCTCTTTTGAAACCAGCATCGATAGCTGCTCTAAGTGTTTTACCTGACTTAAGCTCATCTTTTATTCGTTCAAAGATAATAATATTCGCATCAACCGCCATACCAATAGAAAGAATTAAACCAGCTATACCAGGCAAAGTCAGTGTTGCCTGTAATCCAGCCATTGTTCCCATTAATATTAAACCATAAATTGCCAGAATTACTGCGGCCAGAATCCCAGGGAATCGATAATAAAATACCATATAAATAGCAACTAATAATAATCCTAACAAACCAGCTCTTATACTTTTCTGAATAGATATCTGGCCAAGAGTAGGTCCTACTGTTCTTGTTTCAATTACTTCAACCGGAACAGGAAGAGCACCCTCTCTAATAAGTATCGCATCTTTTTCTGCAGCCTGAGCTGATTCATAACCTGTAATTTGTCCTTTTCCTTCTATTACAGCCTGAACAGTAGGGTTAGTTAGCTGTTCATTATCAAGATATATTCCAATCTTTTTACCCATATATTTTCTAGTTATGTCTGCAAATTGCTCAGATCCACTATCTGTTAATGTAAAAGCAATTACAGCTCTACCATACTGATCATAATCAGCCCTGGCATCTTTTACAGCTTCTCCAGTCATTAAAACTTCACCACTGGAATTCCTAAAAGTTAGCATTGCTGTTCTACCAATTGTATTAATAGCCTCATTCGGACTATCTACCGCTGGTAACTCAACAATAATTCTATCACTACCCTCTCTTTGAATAAGAGGTTCGCTTAACCCTAATTGATTTACTCGTCGTTCAATAACACTTAAAATCCCTGTCATTACTGAATCATTTATTTCTCTTTCTTCTGTGGGCTGAGCCTGCAATACAATATGGGCTCCCCCCTGTAAGTCAAGTCCTAAATTAATGCCATGCTGAAAATATAAAAATGCAGCAAAGGCTATTATAGCTAAAATAATAATTAATTTAATTCGTCTTTTTTGTTTATACCTCATTAAATAAATGTCCTCCTAACAATAAGCAATTAATTTTCAAATGATAAATTATAATTCTGATGATTAATAATTCTCATTTCAGTCAGCGGCCAGTAAACCCAGAAGGCCCTTCCTGATATAGCATCATAATCAACAAATCCTACAATACTTTTGAATCTGCTGTCAGCACTGTGATTCCTGTTGTCTCCCATAACAAAAACACTTTCTTCAGGGACTTCATATGGCCCAAAATCACCGATCATTTTTTCTGGAAGATAATTTTCTTCTAGTGCCTCTCCATTAACATAAGTCACACCGTCTTTAATATATACTGTATCACCAGGCTTGCCAATGACTCTCTTTATATACTTTTGATCTGGTGCGCTCCGAGGAGTAAAAACTATAATATCTCCTCTCTCAGGTGGATGAAATCTGTAAATAAACTTATTTACAAAAAGTCTTTCCCCATCATGAAGTGTATTAGACATTGACCTTCCATCAACTACAAATGACTGGGCTACAAATGTAATTATAAAAAAGGCCAGAATACCTGCTATTACTAAAGATTGCAAAAACTCCTTTACTGCATTTTTCACATCATTTCCCCCAGTTCCTCACTAAATAAATTATTCTTTATCTTTTTTGCTGTCTTCAGAATCATCAACATTTTTGCTGTTGCTTTTCTCTTCTACACGAGAAATTGCATTTTTGACAAAGTCAATATCAACATTCGAAGACACTCTAACTCGAACATTACTGTCTTTGAGTTTGATAATCTTACCTTTAATACCGCCAATAGTAACTATTTTATCACCGATACTAAGATTATCCAGCATGTTCTGATGTTCTTTTTTCTGTTTTTGTTGAGGTCTGATTAAAAAGAACCAAAAAATACCAAAAATTAAGACCCATGGTAAAATTGCATATAAATATTCCATTAACTATCCTCTCCTAATTAATTTTTTTCTCTCATAACTAATTCAACAATAATTATAATATTCCTGCTAAAAGCAAAATATTATTTTAAAAAGAATTAAAATATTTTATTTTAATTCATATTTATCATAAAACTCCTCTCTGAAATCAATAAACCTGTCATCCTTAATAGCCTGCCTGATTTCTTCAGAAAACTTCAGCATAAAATAGAGATTATGGTAGGTTGTTAATCTAACCCCAAGTATTTCATTTCGCTTAAGTAAATGTCTTACATAGCCACGACTATAATTCTGGCAAACATGACAGTCACATTCAGAATCAAGAGGAGAAAAATCTTCTTTATAAGTTGCATTCCTAATTGTTTTTCTTCCCTGATGGGTAAATATCTGACCATGTCGAGCAATCCTGGTTGGCATCACACAATCAAACATATCAATACCATGATAAATACCTTCTATTAAATCTTCGGGAGTTCCTACTCCCATTAAATAACGCGGTTTATCTTCCGGCATCAATGGTGTTGTATAATCAAGCATTTTATACATTTCTTCTTTTGGCTCTCCAACACTCAAACCACCAATGGAATAACCAGGGAAATCAAATTTTGTTGTCTCTTCGACACTCTGTTTCCTTAGTTCTGGATAAACTCCTCCCTGAATGATTCCAAAAAGTGCCTGGCCCCTGGCGGTTTCCATTTCTTTTTTACATCTTTCTGCCCAGCGAAGGGTCCTATTTAATGATTTTTCTACATATTCCTTTTCAGCTGGATAAGGAGGACACTCGTCAAAAGCCATTACAATATCAGAACCTAAGTTTTTTTGAATCTGCATTGATTTTTCTGGTGATATAAAGTGTTTCGATCCATCAAGATGTGATTGAAAATAAACACCTTCTTCTTCTATTTCTCGCAAATTTGCAAGTGAAAAAACCTGAAAACCACCACTATCTGTCAAAATTGGACGATCCCAATTCATAAACTTATGCAGCCCACCAGCTTTAGCAATTAAATCATCACCTGGTCTCAAATATAAATGATATGTGTTTCCAAGTATGATCTGTGAACCAATTTCTTTTAATTCTCTGGATGACATTGCCTTAACAGTCGCCTGGGTACCAACGGGCATAAAGATAGGTGTTTCAATTTTGCCGTGATCTGTAGTTATCTCACCCAGTCGAGCCTGTGAATTCTTATTTTTCTTAAATAATTTAAAATCAAACAAACTAATCTTCCTTCCTGTTTAAAATCAGCATCGCATCTCCCAAACTAAAAAATCTAAATTCATTTTCTACAGCCTGCTCATAGGCTTCTAAAACAAATTCTTTACCTGCCAGAGCCGAAACCAGCATCAATAAAGTAGACTTAGGAAGATGGAAATTCGTAATTAAAGAGTCAATAACTTTAAATTCATAGCCCGGATAAATAAAAATATCAGTCCATCCTTTATATTCACTCAGTTCACCATCCTGAGCTGCGGATTCCAGTGTCCTGGTTACTGTTGTTCCAACAGCTACAACTTTATTACCCCTGGCTTTAACTTCTTTAATTTTTTTAGCAGTCTCAGCAGAAATCTCTGCGTACTCCTCATGCATCTCATGGTCTTCAATATCTTCACTTTTGACCGGTCTAAATGTACCCAAACCAACATGCAGAGTTATATAGTCTAGTATTACACCGTATTCCTGCAATTCTTCTAATAAACGATCGGTAAAATGAAGTCCGGCTGTTGGAGCTGCTGCTGATCCTTTTTTTTCACTGTATACTGTCTGATAGCGCTCGGGATCATCTAATTTTTCATTAATATATGGAGGCAAAGGCATTTCACCCAGCTGATTTAAAATCTCTTCAAAATTATATTCCTGCTGATCCCAGCTAAATTCTACTATTCTGCCGCCAAAATCAGTATATTCTACAACTTCAGCCTCTAAAATATCTTCAAAATTAATCTTAACACCTTTTTTAGCTCTGCGGCCGGGTCTAACTAAAACCTCCCAGCGTCCCTCTGCTAATTCATTTAATAATAATAGTTCAATTTCTGTTCCTGTTGGAATTTTCTCTCCATATAACCTGGCTGGAATAACTCGACTATTATTCATAACGATCATATCACCAGGTTCTAAGTAATCTTTTAAATTTTTAAAAATATCCTCTTTAATCCTGTCCTGTTCTGGATTTAAAATCATTAACCTTGATTCATCCCGCTCAGGAAGAGGTGTTTGAGCAATCAACTCTTCTGGAAGATGATAATCAAATTCTTCTACTTTCATCTAAAATTACCTCCAAAATCATTTAACTTTAATGTAGATCAATCAATATTCTGCTCAATATTAAGATGCTGATAGGCCTTAGTAGTGGCAATTCGTCCTCTTGGAGTACGCTCTAAAAACCCTAACTGAAGCAGATAAGGCTCGTACACATCTTCAATAGTTTCTGTTTCTTCACTGATTGCAGCCGCAAGTGTATTTAAACCAACTGGACCGCCTCTAAACTTAAGTATAATGGTTTCCAATAACTTATGATCAATTCGATCCAGTCCCAGTTCATCAATTTCCAGCAACTTTAAAGCAGCATCCACAACATCTCTATTAATTATACCATCTGCTTTAACTTCTGCAAAATCTCTTACTCTTTTTAAGAGCCGATTAGCTATTCTGGGAGTTCCTCTTGAACGTCTTGCTATTTCAAGAGCTCCATGATCTACAATTTCTACATCAAGAATAGCTGCTGATCTGCTAACGATTTCCTGAAGCTCAGTCTGTTCATAAAATTCCAGTCTGTTAATAACTCCAAATCTGTCGCGCAGGGGAGAACTCAATCTACCAGCTTTAGTTGTAGCTCCTACCAAAGTAAAAGGAGCCAGATCCAGTCTGACCGAGCGAGCACTGGGTCCTTTTCCAATAATTATATCCAGACAGTAGTCTTCCATTGCCGGATATAAAACTTCCTCTACCATTTTATTTAAGCGGTGAATTTCATCTATAAAAAGCACATCACTCGGCTGCAGATTAGTCAAAATCGATGCCAGATCTCCCGGTCTTTCAATAGCCGGACCGGAAGTCTGATGAATATTTACATTTAACTCATTTGCAATTATATTAGCCAGGGTAGTTTTACCAAGTCCAGGTGGTCCATAAAGCATAACATGATCAAGTGCTTCTTTTCTATCTCTGGCTGCCTGAATAAATATCTTTAGTTTTTCTTTCGATTTATTCTGACCAATATATTCTTCCAGACTGAGCGGCCTTAACCCTTTATCTATAGAATTATCATCTTTTTTCTTTTTGGGAGAAACAACTCTTCTTTCATTTTCCATTATTATCTCTCCTTACCAAGCTGGCTTAAAGTTAATCTAATTTTTTCTGATAGGTCAGCTTCAGCATTATATTCTACTTCTCTTAAAGCACGATTTATTTCTGATATTTTATAACCAAGTGCTGTTAGGGCATCAATTATATCCTGACGTTCTTTATCAGTAGTAAAATCTTTAGCTGCTGTGTTATTTTCGCTCTGCAAGTAAGCAAATTCCTCTAACTTGCTTTGAAGCTCAAGTATAAGTCGTTGAGCAGTTTTAGGTCCAATACCCGATATTTCTTTTAAAACCACTTCGTTTTTCTGCATTATAGCATTAATAAACCTGGGAGCAGGCATTGTATTTAAAATATTCAAACCCGCACTGGGACCTATACCGTTAACAGTTATTAAAATTTCAAAAAGCTCTTTACCATTTTTTTCTGGAAAAGCAAATAGTTTTAAAGCATCTTCTCTTACATAAGTGTATGTATAAACCTCTATCTCTTCTCCAACCCGGGGTTGTTTTTTAAAACCAGCCAGTTCTAATTCATAACCTACCCCACCAATATTCAGTATTATTTTATTATTTTCAGAATCAATTACTTCTCCTTCTAAATAGCCAATCATAATCTTTCCTCCCATCCAGAATGAGCACTGTATACATGTCCATGACAGATAGAAATTGCCAGAGCGTCTGCGGCATCATCAGGACGGGGAATTTCAGATAAATTCAGTAATGATTTAACCATCATCTGAACCTGTTTTTTGTCAGCTCTTCCATATCCGACAACCGCCTGTTTAATCTGCAGAGGAGTATATTCAGCAACCTCTAAGCCAGCCTGAGCACCTGCAAGTAAAATTACTCCTCTCGCCTGTCCAACTACTATTGCCGTTTTAACATTTTTATTAAAAAATAATTCTTCGACTGCCATTTGCTCTGGCTGAAACTCTTTAATTAAAGCTTCAATATTCCTATGGATAATTTCAAGCCTTTCCACATTGCTTTTATCTGCTGAAGTTTTAATAACACCATACTCTAACACATTAAAATGATTTGTCTCTTTGTCCACCAGAGCATAACCAATAGTTGCCAGCCCCGGATCAATACCTAGAATTCGCAAAAATCACACCCCACTCAAACTAATGTTTGAAACAATTATATCACAATGAGTAAAAATATTAAAACAAAAAAATAAAGACACTGCTGCACAGTGCCCTTATTAAAATCTACAATTATTTTAAAACATCTAAATTAAAATTAGATTAAATTTTAATTAATTCTCTTCAGCTTCAAGTTCAGCTCTAACATCTTCAGGAATCTCAAAATTAGAATAAACATCTTGAATATCATCATGATCTTCTAATTGATCCATTAATCTCAGCATTTTTTTAGCATCACTTTTATCTAAAGTAACTTTATTATCAGGAATCATTGCCAGATCAGCAGATTCAAATTCGTAACCTGCTTCCTCCAAAGATTCTCTGGCTGATTCATAATTAGACGGATCAGTATAAATTATTGCTTCCTCTTCTCCATAATCTAAATCTTCTGCTCCTGCCTCTAATGCTTCTAATAATAAATCTTCTTCCCCAACTTCAAATTCGTTGAGATCAATTACAAGCTCGCCTTTACGCTGGAACATCCAGGCAACACAGCCATTAGAACCAAGATTACCCCCATTTTTATCTAAAATGTGGCGTACTTCTGATGCAGTTCTATTTCTATTATCAGTCATAATATCAAGATATAATGCAACTCCACCAGGTCCATACCCCTCATAAACAAAGGATTCATAGGTCATTCCTTCTAAATTACCTGTACCTCGCTTAATTGCCCTCTCAATATTATCATTAGGCATATTATTATCTTTAGCTTTCTGAATAGCCATTCTGAGATCCGAATTCATCTCAGGATCTCCGCCACCTTCTCTTGCAGCTACAGCTATTTTACGACTTAATTTTGAAAATAACTTACCTCTTCTCTTATCTTCTTTTTGCTTTTTATGCTTTATATTAGCCCACTTAGAATGTCCGGCCATATAATAACCCTCCTTAAATCAAATTACACTTCATTAATCAGTTTGCAGTTTATTGTACCATAATTATGATTGTTTTTCAATATTATGTTCCTCTAAAATCTGTGTCAGATCTTTTAAAAGTGTGTAGATCATCTCTAGTTCTTTTTCGTCTCTATTTAAAAGCAGATCAGTTATATTAGAAATCTTAATACTCGCCTCCGAACTCAAATCATAATTAATCAGTAATTTGTCCACACCTACCCCAAGAGCATCAGCAATATTTATCAGTGATTTTAAGGAAGGTTCCTTTTCTCCTCGTTCTACCTGACCAATATATGTATAATGAAGTCCTGCCTTTTCACCTAGACCCTCCTGGGTTAACTCATTGATCTTCCGGTATTCTTTAATTTTTCTACCAATAAATTCTTTTTGCATTCAGCTCACCTCTAATATATATCTTAGAGCGAAGAGAGCTCAATTTGAAGAGGATATAGGTATTATAATAAAGTAAATAGGTATTATTAGAGTATTTAAGTATTTTTTATCTATAAATATTCTTTTTATAATATTTATAGTCTTTTAAAGAACAAAATATCCCTCAGACACCTTTAATAAATTAAGGTAATATTTTATTGACATAAAAAAACCACAGCCAATCAGCTATGGTTTAAAATAATATTATTTATTGTTGGGCTCTCAAATCACTGATTAATGCTGTCAGTTTTTCTCTACCGCCATTATTCCAGTCTTCTATAAAGCTAGCAATCTTTTCTCTGTCATAATCACTTAAACCTTCACCAAGTGAATCTAGATCATGACTATCCAAATCTTTCATTAAATCTATAGCTTTTTTAAGAGGATACTGAATTTTATAATATATCTGATCAACCATCATTTACCTCCTCAAGCTTTTCTACCAGACCTTCTAATCTGGGCATCGTTTCTCGTTCAATATATCTTATGTAACCTTCGAGTGTCATAATTCTATTATCCAGAACTTTGTTACTCATTTCAGGAGAATAATCATTAAATTGCTCTGTTTTATTTACTGCCGCATCAATATAATCTATTACATCAATTACTGCTTTCTCCATTCAAACACCCCTTTTTTGATTTTTATAAAAATTGAAAATATAACAGAGAAAAAAATAAGTTAACCTATAAGCCGAGTTCTGTATTAGATGATCATCTATCTGGGAGCACAGTTGCCTGAACCCTCAAGCGTCCTTACCCGGAGAAAAGCGGATCACTTTTATATTCTCTCTATTTGGACTTACTCCAGATGGGGTTTACCTGGCATTCCAGTTACCTGAAACCCGGTAAGCTCTTACCTTACCTTTTCACCCTTACTTCCAATGATAAGAATTTCAAGAAAACCCTTTCATCAAAAAGCGGTATATTTCTGTGGCACTAGCCTGGGAGTTACCTCCACCGGGTGTTACCCGGCATCCTATCCTGTGGAGCTCGGACTTTCCTCATCATAAAAGATGCGATCATCCGGTTAACTTATTTTTTTACCATATAAAGTATACCACCAGATTTATAATATGTCAAGCATTCTACTCAAGTTAAAAACACCCACTTATTAGACCTTATTTATAGGTCCAGGGATTTGTATTAAGCTCTGATTTTATAAAGTTTAACTCTTTATTTAATTTTGTTGAGGCTTTTGTCTTTAAACTGGCAGCTAATAAATCTCGAACAAATTTTTCGCTGCCATAATGACCAAAATCAATTAAAGATAAGCCCAACTCTTCTGCTGTCTGAGCTTCGTGAAATTTAATATCTCCTGTTAGATAAAGGTCTGCCCCCTGATAATAGGCATCTTTGATAAAATCAGCCCCACTTCCACTGCAGAGAGCTATTCTCTTTATTTTATTTTTCTGCTCTACAACTTTAAGCTGATCTATGCTGTAAACCTCTTTGATCTTTTCTATTAAAGTTTGGAGCTCAATTTCTTCTTTTAAATCAGCAATTCTGCCAATACCCTTTTCATTTTTTAAATTCTCCATCTGATATAAATCCCAGGCAGGTTCCTCATAAGGATGCTCTCTTAGCAAAGTTTTAACGACCTTATCTAAATTTTCAGGTGCTACTATAGTTTCAAATCTATATTCATTTACCTGATTAAGCGAGTCTTTCTGCCCCAAATAAGGATCAGAATTTTCTAAAGGTCTAAAATTACCATTTCCCTGCTGGTAAAAACCACTGTGACTGTAATTTTTATATTTACCGGCCCCCTCAGCATAAAGTGCATCTCGTACATTTTTAAAGCTGCCTTCAGGAATAAAAGTAACCAGCTTATAATAGTTAAGGCTGCTGGTTGTTTTTAAAACAGAAATATTCTCCACATCTAATTTTCTAATCAGATAATCATTTAAACCACCTTCAGCAATATCCAAATTTGTATGGGCAGAAAATAAGGAAATATCATTTTTAATCAGTCCATAAATTAATTTGCCACTTTCACTCTGGGCATCCACAGATTTGATCCCGTTAAAAATAAAAGGATGATGAGTAATAATTAACTGACAATTTTTATCTAAAGCTTCAGTGAAAATTTCATTATTAAAATCAAGTGCCAGCAGTACATTTTCTACTTCCTGGTTTAGATCTCCAACCTGCAGACCTACATTATCCCAGTCTTCTGCCAATCTACCGGGAGCAAGTTCTCCCACCAACTGAACAACTTCTGCTACTTTTGCCATAACTTAACCTCCTCAAATAGATACTCATTAGCATACTTATTATTTATTAATCTTAGCGGATTATTTAAAAGCAAAAAAACCCTGCTCTAATTAAAGAACAGGGTGTTAATATTCCTTGGTGGGCCCACCAGGATTCGAACCTGGGACCAACCGGTTATGAGCCGGTTGCTCTGACCAGCTGAGCTATGGGCCCGCTGCAAAAAACAAATCTATTATTTGTGACGACAAGAATAATTATATGATAGAAATCAGTCCAGGTCAAGAGTAAATTTGCAATTAATCTCCGAAATATTAATGATAATATTGTAATATCTCATAAATACTTCCAATTCCCCATTCATACTCTTTATTCCAGGTAATCCTTCAACTTTTTACTGCGGCTGGGATGTCTTAATTTCCGCAGTGCTTTAGCTTCAATCTGTCGAATTCTTTCCCTGGTAACTCCAAATTCTTTTCCCACTTCTTCCAGAGTTCTTGGTCGACCATCTTCAATTCCAAATCTAAGTTCAAGTACTCTCTTTTCTCTATCAGTAAGAGTATCCAAAACTCCATCTAACTGTTCTTTAAGCAATATATATGATGCCGCTGATGCAGGAGCAGGAGAATCCTCATCTTCAATAAAATCACCAAGGTGACTGTCTTCTTCCTCTCCGATGGGAGTCTCAAGCGAAACAGGTTCCTGTGCAATTTTCATAATTTCTCTTACCTTTTCAGCGGAGATATCCATCTCTTCACCAATTTCTTCCGCCTTGGGTTCTCTTCCCTTTTCCTGTAGAAGCTGTCTTGAAACTCTGATCAGTTTATTAATAGTTTCAACCATATGGACTGGAACTCTAATTGTTCTGGCCTGATCAGCTATAGAACGAGTAATAGCTTGTCTGATCCACCAGGTAGCATAGGTACTAAACTTATAACCTTTGGTATAATCAAATTTTTCTACTGCTTTCATTAGTCCCATATTACCTTCTTGAATTAAATCAAGAAAAAGCATTCCGCGACCAACATATTTTTTGGCAATACTCACCACAAGCCTCAAATTTGCTTCAACAAGTTGCTGTTTAGCCCATTCATCCCCCTGTTCCATTCTTTTGGCAAGTTCCACCTCTTCATCTGCTGTTAAAAGATCCACTTTACCAATCTCTTTTAAATACATTCGAACAGGATCATCTATACCAACACCCTTAGGAACACTCAGATCAAGACCACTATTTTCATCTTCGTCATCTTCATCCTCTTCATCTTCTAATTTAGAATTAACTATTTCAATATTCATTTCACTGAATATATCATAGATTTTCTCTATATCTTCAGAATCTAAATCAATATCCTCCAGGGCATCCATAATTTCTTCATAAGTTAATTCCCCTTCTTTTTTTCCACGATTGACAAGATTCTTAACTTCATCTATTTTGGCAGGACTCATATCTTTTTCAGCCACTTTAGTCCCTCCTTTCAATATTATAATTCAAACTATAAAATGTTAATAAAATGCGATTTAATTTATTTAAACTTAGTTCTCTTCTACTGAGTAAATTGCACAGCTTTTTTTTGTTGCTGGCTATTCTTTTAGAACTTAAATATTCAGCCAGTTCTAAAATGTGTTCTTTAGTTAAAGAATTATCCTGTTTAACCAGAATTTCTGACCAGTAAGATAAAAGTTCATCTCCTAACTCATTTTTTATTTTATCAATTTTAACTGAATTGCTGATCACACTACCCCTAAATAAACGTTCCGCAAGTTGAGAAGTTCTACCATTAAAATCATTTTTAGAAAGTCTGGCTGTAATCTGTTCTCTTAAACCAGGATTACTAATAAAATGAGCCAGAATTTCTTCCTCAACTTTTTGATAATACGATAATTGTGAGTATAAGTCAAATGATTTTTCTGTTTGCTTATTTTGTTTTTCTCTATTTCTTTGATAATTCCTGCTTTTATTTCTCTGAAATTCTTTTTCCACTTCATCGGCCAGCACTTCTGCCTTGAAATCTGTTTTAGCAGCAGCCCTTTCAATATAAATTTCTCTTTCCAGATTATCACTAACCTCACTCAAAAGTTTAACAATTGACTTCAAAACTTTTTTTCGCACTCCTGGATCATTAAGATTTTTATTCTTAACAATCATATTAATTTTAAAATCAATTAAATTTACAGCTTCTTCTATTAATTTATCAAAGCTTTCTTTGCCTTCATTTTTTAATAGTTGGTCTGGATCACTACCTTCGGCTAACTGAATAACTTTGACATTGATTCCTGTTCCACTCAATATATCAAGCCCTCTTAAAGTTGCTTTATTACCGGCTGTATCTGCATCATAAGCTATATAAGCGTTTTCGGCATATCTATGGATTAATTTTGCCTGCTCTTCAGTAAAAGCTGTGCCTAGAGAAGCGATAGAATTATTAAATCCATTTTTATGAGCCTGAATGACATCAGTATAACCTTCCATAATAATACAGCTATTTTTTTTACGAATAGTTTCTTTAGCAAGATGTAAACCATATAAATTTTTCTTTTTACTAAAAATTTGAGTTTCGGGAGAATTAAGATATTTAGGACCATAACCATCCTCAGTCTCCAAAATCCTACCTCCAAATGCAATTACTTCCCCTCGATTATTAAATATAGGAAACATAACTCGGTTTCTAAACTTATCATAATAAGAATTATTTTTCCCTTCACTGATCAAACCAGCTTTATTAATTAAATTAATACCGAACCCCTTTTTTTGTAAAAAATTTAATAAAAGCTGCCATTCATCAGCTGCATAACCAAGCTTAAATTCTTCAATTTCTGACTCTCCAAAACCTCTTTCCTTTAGATAATTCAGGGCATCCCTTCCCATCTCAGTTTCAGTCAATAAATAATTATAAAACCTGGCTGCTAATTTATTTAAAGAAAATAACTGTTCACGTTCTTTATAACGCTGTCGCTGCTGGTTGCTGAGATCAGGAAGTTCCATTCCAGTCCTCTCAGTGAGCATTTTCACTGATTCAACAAAGGTAAGATTTTCAATTTCCATCACAAAATTTATTGCATCTCCACCAGCTCCACAGCCAAAACAGTGGTAAAAATTATTATCAGGATTAACAAAAAATGATGGGGTTTTTTCACTGTGAAAAGGGCATAGACCCTTATATCTATTTCCTGATTTTTTTAATTCAAGATAATCAGAAACCAAATCTACTAAATTAACACTTTCTTTTAATTCATTAATAAATTCATCGGAATATCTGGTCAATTTATCCACCCTGACCTTAATTATTATTTCAAGTTAAAAAAGTATTTTACCGCTGTAATAATATTTCTCTAAAAAGATTATTAATCCTGCATTTATTTATATTAATAACTAAAAGTTTATCGATTTTTGTCGAACCACGGAGTAGGAATAAAATATTTTCTACCCAGATTAATAGCATAACGATCTGTCATGCCCGCAATATAGTCAATTACTGCCTGTTTGTAATTCTTTTCAAACTCTAAATATTCATCAGGAATATAATCAATATTCTCCATAAAAAATTCATAAAGTAATTTTAAAAGTCTTTTTGCTTTACCCTCTTCACTTTTACCTTCAGAACCAATATAAACATTTTCAAAAAGAAAACTTCTTAATTCTTTGGTCGCAGCTTTAACTTCAGCTGAACGTCTTATTTCGCCATGCTGCCAGCTGGAATTTATTAAATCTCTCACCATTACATCGATTCTCTCAGAATGAGTATTGCCCAGAATAGAAATTGCCTTAGCGGGTAAATCAGAATCAGCAATAATACCCGCTCTTAAAGCATCATCAATGTCATGATTAATATAGGCAACTCGATCAGCAATTCTGACAATCTCTCCCTCAAGAGTTAAAGGTTTATTAGCACCTGTATGATTTAAAATACCATCTCTAACCTCAACACTTAAGTTAAGTCCCCTGCTGCCACTACTTCTTTTTTCTATCAGATCCACAACTCTTAAACTTTGAAGGTTATGTTTAAAGTCTGCTCCAGTGATTTCCGAAAGAGCTGCTTCACCAGCATGGCCAAATGGAGTATGCCCCAGGTCATGTCCCAGAGCAATTGCTTCTACTAAATCTTCATTTAATTTAAGAGCTCTTGCTATCGTACGAGCAATCTGAGACACTTCCAGAGTGTGAGTAAGTCGAGTTCGATAGTGATCTCCTTCGGGAGCAATAAAAACCTGTGTTTTATGTTTAAGTCTTCTAAAGGCTTTAGAATGAATAATTCTATCACGATCATGCTGAAATATCGTGCGAATATCAGAATCAGATTCTGGTTTTATTCGTCCTCTACTCTCGGAACTCAAACAGGCAAAATCCGAAAGTTTTTCTCTTTCCCATGCCAGCTGTTCAACTCTGGAAAACATAGTATCAGCTCCTAATCATTAAAATATGAAAGAACCTCAACAGCAGTTTCTTCTATCGTTTTATCCGTAACATCAATTATGGGACAGCCTATTTCTTCCATAATAGAATCAGCATATTCGAATTCCTGATTTATTCTTTCTTTAGCTGCATAGGTTGCATCATCACCAAGTCCCATCTTTTTTAATCTTTCTATCCTGATATCATTTAATAATTCAGGATCTATAGTCAGTCCAACTACCTTGTTATCTTTATTTTCTAAAACAGAGGGGTGGACATCTACCTCAGGTACCAGCGGCACATTGGCAGTTTTATAACCTAAATATGAAAGATGAACAGAAAGAGGTGTTTTAGAGGTTCTGGATACTCCTACTAAAACAATATCAGCTTCTGCAATCCCTTTGGACTCATTTAAATCATCGAATCGGAGAGTAAACTCCATTGCTTCAATTCTTTTAAAATATTCTTCATCCAATTTATATTTAAGCGCAAATTCCTCTCTTGGCTCAACCCCCAGTCTTCCCGCTACCATATTTAGAGGCTGGTCCATCATATCAATATATTCCAGATTATTTTTTTCTGCCAGCATATTTAAATGTTTTCTCATCTCTGTTTTAACAAAAGTATAGGCAATAATTGCATTATCTGCTTTCGCCTTTTCTATAATCTCGTCAATTCTTTCCAGAGAACGCACAAAAGAAAATGACCTGATTTTTACATCAGAGTCAGGAAATTGTCCTACTGCTGACTCCATTAAATGTTTGGCTGTTTTACCGGTTGAATCTGACACTGCATAAGCAATCAATTTTTTTTCACTCATAATTTCTCACCCCGGTTTATTGTTAGTCTAGAGCTATTTTTTCGATATCCATTACCTCGGACATTAAGACTGCGATGTGAGCTAATAAGGCCAGTCGATTATTTTTTAATTCAATGTCATCAACCATAACCATTACATTATCCAGAAAAGCATCAATATATTTCTTTAATTCGACCAGTAGATAAAATCCTTTTTGATACTGACCAGAAGTAAAATATTGATTTATATTTGCTTTCCTCTGATTAAATGCTTTATATAGTTCTTTTTCTTCTTCTTCAACTAATAATCCTGCATTTATCTCCATTTTATTTTCAGCTTTATCACTGATATTTTTAGCTCGAACCAGCCCGCGAATTAAATCAACAAATAAATCAGGGTTTTCAGATCTAAATTCCATTAATTTATGAGCTCGCTGATAAAGATCAAGTAAGTTTTGATCATTAATATCAATTACTGCGTTGATAATATCATATCTAACATCTTCTTCAGTCAGCAGATTTTCTAATCTCTGCTTAATAAATTCCTTTAATTCTAAAATTGCAGAATCAATATTATCAGGATTTATAGCAACTATATCCATTGAAAACTTAATTATTTCTTCAATATTAATTGCCAGATCCCTGGATAAAATAATTCTTAAAAGCCCTGTAGCCTGTCTTCTTAGAGCAAAAGGATCCTGAGATCCACTCGGAATATTACCTAAAAGAAAATGACTGCTTAAATTAAATAATTTTTCTGCCATAGCAAGTACAGTTCCACTTTTTGTCTCTGGTAATTTATCTCCAGCAAATCTCGGCAAATAATGTTCAAAAATAGCTTCTGCTGTTTCTTTATTTTCACCTTCTAAAAGAGCATATTCTTTTCCCATTAATCCCTGAAGATTGGCAAATTCATTTACCATTTCTGTAGCAAGATCATTTTTGCAAATTTCAGCTGCTCTTACTGTCATTTCTTTTTGATCCTTATTATAATTTAAAAGTTCAGCCAGCCTGGCTGTAATCTGCTGCAGTTTTTCCACTTTTTTATAAACACTACCTATATCTTTCTGAAAAACAATATCTTTAATATCCTTACTTCTATTTAAAAAACCATATTTCTGATCTTCAGCAAAGAAGAATTGAGCATCATCAAGTCTACCTTTTAAGACCATTTCATTACCAGAAATTACCTCATCAAGATATTCTTTTCCCCCGTCACGAACACCAATAAATTGGGCCTGCAGTTTATTATCTTCAGTCATCACCGGAAAATAACGCTGGTGTTTCTCCATAGCAGTAATTAAAACTTCAGCCGGCAGTTCTAAATATTCTTCAGCAAAAGTTCCTTTAAATGCTGTTGGAAACTCTATTAAATCAATAACCTCAGCCAGCAAAGAATCTTTGATAACTGCCTGTGCAGTTAGATTAAGATTTGAAATCTGTTTCTTAATTAATTCTTTTCTCCTGTCCTGTTTAACAATAATTGATGCAGATTCTAAAGCAGAAAAATAATCTTCAGCAGAATTGATCTCTACCTTTCCCTCACTCAAAAAACGGTGTCCTATACTATAATTGGCACTTTTGACACCTGCTAGCTCAAGATCAAGTTTTTGATTGCCAAATAAAACTAATAACCATTTAATCGGGCGGATAAACTCCATCTGAATACTGCCCCAGCGCATTGCCTTTGGTAGAGGTACCTGATCCACAATCTTTTCTAAGATATTAGCTAAAATAACTGCTGTCTTTTCACCTTTTTCTACTTTTTCAGCATAAAGATAACCATCTTTCTCTACCAGGTCCTCTACAGCTACTCCCTGTCCTCGAGCAAATCCTTCACCGGCTCTGGTAGGATTCCCATCATCATCAAAAGCAATATTTACTGCCGGACCACGAACAATATCCCGCTGATCTTCCTGCTCTTCCGCTAAAGCATCAACAGCAAGCACAAGTCTTCTTGGGGTAGAATAAACATTCATTTTATCATATTCTAAATTATTATTATCAAAAATAGCAGCTGCTGTTTTTAAATAATCTTCTCTAAATCTCTGCATGGAAGCAGCTGGCATTTCTTCAGTTCCAATTTCAAAAATTAAATTTTTTGCCATCATTATCACTCCTGCTCTCCTGAGTTTAAATAACTGGCCGCACATTGATGAGCCAGTTTTCTAACTCGCTTGATAAATCTAGTTCTCTCTGTTACACTAATTGCTCCTCTGGCATCCAGAAGATTAAAAGCGTGGGAACATTTCAAAGTATAATCATAAGCAGCTAAGGGTAGTTCGGCTGCCAGTGAATTTTCTGCTTCTGCCTCGTAAATATCAAATAATTTAAATAAGTGGTCAATATCTGCCACTTCAAAATTATACTTAGACTGTTCAACCTCATTTTGATGATAAATATCATGATATTTAACACCTTCTACCCAGGTTAAATCATATACATTTTCTACTTCCTGTAAATACATAGCTATTCTTTCCAATCCATATGTTATTTCTACTGTCACGGGATCTGCTTTAAATCCCCCAACCTGCTGGAAATAGGTAAACTGGGTGATTTCCATCCCATCCAACCAGACTTCCCAGCCAAGACCCCAGGCTCCCAAAGTGGGAGATTCCCAGTTATCCTCTACAAAACGAATATCATGCTTTTCAGGTTCAATCCCCAGAGCACGCAGACTATCTAAGTAAATTTCTTGAATATTATCAGGGGAAGGTTTCATAATTACCTGATACTGAAAATATCTCTGCAGTCGATACGGATTATCACCATAACGACCATCAGTAGGACGCCGACAGGGCTGAACATAAGCAGTATCCCAACCCTCCTCACCCAGGGAACGCAAAAAGGTAGAAGGGCTCATTGTCCCTGCTCCCACCTCTATATCGTATGGCTGTTCAATAACACACCCCTGATCACTCCAAAATCTATCCAACGAAAAAATAATTTCCTGGAAATTCATAAACACACTTCCTCTCGTACTCATTTTAATAATTTTCACTAAAATAAAACCTTATCCTTCAGGACAAGGCTCAAATTTAATTAACTATTCATTTTCCTTATTGTATAAAGAAATGCTAATGATTTAGGTTTCAAATCAAGATGATAAACCAAAAATTTTTCTGTCAGTTGATTTAATTTTTCTGTAATCTGATTAGGAAAACTTTCAGCTTTAAGTTGAGAAAACTCTGCAAAAATTATTTTATAAAGAGCTCTCATTTCGTTTAAATTGAAAAAAACATTTTTAAAATCATTTTTATTAAAGCAATTTTGACAGATTGAACCGCCCTCTTCTACACTAAGTGGGGTTGATCCCTTAAGATTTATTTTTTCTCCACAGATTGTACAGGTCTCAATCTCAGGTTTAACCCCCAGCAAAAGTAGTAATTTAGCTTTAAAGACTGTCAGATAAAATAAAAGCTCTTTCTTTTCCGCCTGAGCCATTTTTTCTAAAATAAGGGCTAAAAGAGAAAAAAGAGCCTGATCAGCTTCATCTTCCAGGCCGGCCCGCTCTACATATTCGGAAACAACACTGGCATAAGCCATATAGTCTAAGTCTTCTCGCAATCTAGAATTCATTGCTATAGACTCGATATGATTTATTTTAGCCAGTGATTTTCCCTGATATAAAGTAAAATTATGATAACTAAAGGGCAGTACAAGTCCGGAACGAGTTTTTTTCCCCTTCCGGGCTCCTCTAGCAACTGCCTTAATTTTACCTCTTTCTCTGGTATATAAAGTAATCAGACGATCTGACTCACCTAAATCAAACTGTTTTAAGACTACTGCTTCTGTCTCAAAAGTTGCCACTTAATTCAACTCCCGTTTATTCCTCATCATCTGTTACTATTGTTACACCTGAACTTGCTCCAATTCTATTTGCGCCTGCATCAAGCATCTCTAAAGCCTGTTCAAAGTTTTTAATGCCACCAGACGCTTTAACTCCGACATCTCGACCAACAGTTTTACGCATAATACTTACATCTTCAACACGAGCTCCATAATCACCAAAACCAGTTGAAGTTTTTACAAAATCAGCTCCTGCTTCTTTTGCAATTTCACAGGCTTTAACTATTTCCTCTTCATCCAGAAAACAGGTCTCCAAAATAACTTTTACTATAATATCAGAACTTACACCTGCTTTTTTAGTTGCATCTACAACCGCCTTAATATCAGCTTTGAAAATCTCATAGGCACCTGATTTAAAGGCTCCAATATTCATTACCATATCAATTTCCTGGGCCCCATTCTTAATTGCATTTCTGGTTTCATATGATTTAACTTCTGTAGTATTTGCTCCCAGAGGGAATCCAACTACTGTACAGACCTTAACTGAACTTTCTTCAAGCAATTTAGCAGCCAGAGGAACATATATAGGATTTACACAAACTGATGCAAATTCATGCTCTTTTGCTTCCGCACATAATTTTTTAATATCGTCCACAGTTGCTGTTGGACTTAAATTTGTATGGTCAATCATTTTAGCCATATCACGAGGTTTGATCGCCATTTTTAAAACCACTCCTTAAATTCTTATATTTTTGCTTTATCAATATTTATATTCTACAAACTTTGTCATAGTCCTGCAATAAATTTATTTATAACCCATTCTTTTGAGGAGATTATCTTTCTCACGCCAGTCCTTTAATACCTTTACCCAGAGATCCAAATAAACTTTAGTCTGCATTAAATCTTCTATTTCTTTTCGGGCTGCCTGGCCTATTTTTTTTAACATTTTACCATTTTTACCAATAATAATACCTTTATGAGATTTCTTCTCTACATAAATATTGGCTCTAATATAATAATCATCATTTTTTCTTTCTTTAACTTCTTCAACTAAAACCGCCACCCCATAAGGTACCTCTTCTCTGGTCAGATAAAAAATCTTTTCCCTGATCATTTCTGCAAAAACAAATCTTTCTATTTGGTCAGTTATCATATCTTCTGGATAATACTGAGGACCTTCAGGTAATTTAGAAAATATCTGTTCCAGCAAATTATCAACATTTTTATTATTCAGAGCAGATATTGGTATAACCTGCTTTCCAACTTTTTGACTGTAGTTTTTCTGCCTTTTTATTAATTCCTTATTTGAAATTTTATCAATTTTATTCATTACATAAATAATTTCCTGGTTACTATTTTTTATTTGCTCATAAATTAACTGGTCATTTTTCCCCCAGTAAGTACTGCCATCTAAGATGAAAATAATAACATCAATACCGTCAAGGCTATTATATGCTTCATCCAGCATATATTTATCAAGCTCATTTCGGGGTTGATGTATTCCCGGGGTATCAATAAAAATAATTTGTCCATCATCTTCAGTGTAAATTGCTTTAATACTATTTCTAGTTGTCTGAGGTCTGGGAGAAATTATATTAATTTTTTCTCCTACAAGACTATTCACCAGAGTTGATTTACCAACATTAGGTCTGCCTATAACTGTTACAAAACCAGATTTATAACTCATTATCTTTCTCCATTGAACTGTCCGAAAATGCTCCCGGAAGCAGTTCTGTACTGGTCATAGTTATTTCTTTACCTGTTTCTGTCATCATAATTATTTCAATATCTCCATCAGCAAACTCATTAATAACCTGACGACAGGAACCACAGGGAGGTACCGGTTCCTCAGTAGAACTTACAATTAATACAGCTTCAATTTTTCTATGACCCTGAGAGACAGCTGAAAAAATTGCCGATCTTTCTGCACAGTTAGTTAAACCATAAGCTGCATTTTCTATATTAACTCCTGTATATATCGAACCATCTTCAGTTAAAATAGCTGCTCCCAGTGGAAATTCAGAATAAGGAACATAAGCATTCTTTTTAGCTTCTGCTGCCTTTTTAAACATTTTTTCTTTAATCTCTTTTTTCATTACTACCACCTCACAAAATTACTTTAAATCAATGTTTTAATAACTAATAAGTAACCTCAGTACTATTTGGGACTACCTGAATCCAGGTCTGTCCTCTGTTGAGCTCAATTTCTTCACCAGCAGTATTAAAATATGTTATTTGATTATCATTATTTTCCCAGCTGCCTTTAATTACAAGCCCGTCTCTAAACAATTTCATTTTGCCGCCAGATTTTAAATCAATATCCTGACGTCCTTCCCGGTCTTTAGTAGATGTCTTAACATACTGAACTATAATATTTTTGGCTTTTAACTGATCACCATTTTCTACAAGATGCGGATTATCTCTGCTATTTAAAAATCTTAAATAATTATTTTCCAGACTGTTATATTCATAAAGAACCTTATAAGGTCCCCAGTAATCAATACTTATATTTTCTGCCTCCTCAAAATCACTAACTACAGAGGCTGTTAAAAAATTAAACTGTTCTGGGTATTCTTTCTCAGCCAGATTGTCCAAATAGTTTTTCAGGGGTTCTTCACCTGAGTATAAATTATGTGGAGCACTTCTTTTACTGCTTCGCCAGAAATACTGGCTTTTATATAACTGATCCAGATGTAGAATATCGTTAACTGCCAGGATGGCAAATCCATCAGGACTGGCTCCAGCATGTAAAAATACGGCATCATATGATTGAGCTGTTTTAACCAGCGCTGGTCTGGCACTTCTAATCGGACCAATTTTTTCTGGTACCTCCGGCCAGAAAATCGCCAGAAATCTAGTAATCCCTCCCTCAAGCATGAACTCATAAACTAATTTAGCTTCATTTAACCCACTCTGGGGGCGGGCAGCTGGCGAGTTTTCAATTGAGACAGCTACAGCTCTTTTATAGTAATTTTTAGTAATCGGAAGCCCTGTAAAAGGCGAAACAGCATTATAATCATTCTCTGTTATCTGTTTTTCTTCCGGGGTCTGAGCTTCATATTCTTTTTCAATATTTTGGATTTCCTCTTTCAGGTCATCCTGACTTAAATTCCCCTGCTGTTTAATATCATCTTCTGTCTGCTGTGGTTGTTGTACTTTCTCTGAACTACAAGCTGTAAATAAAAGCAGTGCTGACAGCAGCAAAATTAGTAAAATATATAACTTCGACTTCATCTTCTCACCCCAAAAATTATTCATCATCTTCAATTTTTAATTCCTTTTCACTTATTAATTTAATTTTTCTAATTCTATTATCGATAATACTTTCAATAACAAATGTTACATCTTCCAGTTCCAGTTTTTCTCCCTGTACAGGCAGTCGATTTAAATAATATAAAACCAAACCACTTACTGTTTCGTAGTCATCACTTTCAGCCAGAGGCTCTTTTAAATAATTATTTAATTCTTCAATATCAACTCTGCCATCAAGCAGTAATTTATTGTCATCAATCACTTCAATATAACTTTTTTCTAAATCAAATTCATCCTGAATATCACCAACAATCTCTTCTAGTAAATCTTCAATAGTAATTAAACCGGATGTACCTCCATATTCGTCCACTACAATTGCCATATGTTCTTTTCTGTCTTTCATTTCTGATAATAATTGGTTAATTGGTTTCCCTTCTGGAATAAAATATATTGGTTTAACAAACTCCTTAATATCTACATCTTTCTTTGGCTCCAGCAGCAATTCCAGCAGGTCTTTAATATAAATTAGACCTACAATGTTGTCAATAGATTCTTCGAAGACTGGAATTCTGGAATGTCCTTTTTCAACACCCATTTTTATTAATTCTGTTAAATTAGCATTTTTTTCTATACAGACCATATCAATTCGTGGAATCATAATTTCTTTTACCAGAGTATCATCAAAATCGAAAACACTCTGAATCATCTCCTGTTCCGTTTCTTTGATTACACCTTCTCTCTGACTTACATCAACAAAACGTCTGATTTCTTCTTCACTTAAAAAAGCAGAAGAAATTAAGCTTTTATCTTTAACAAAAAGATTAACTATTTTAGTAAAAAGATAGATAAAAGGTGATAAGATGATTTCAAGATAATAAAGAGGAGCTGCAGCAACTTTGGCGTAATCAATAGATCTATTATTACCCATAGATTTAGGAGTGATTTCTCCAAAAACTAGGATTAATAAAGTTACTACACCCGTTGCAATCCCAACACCTTTACTCCCAAATAATTCAATAGAAAGTGCTGTCGCTATGGAGGAAGCAGCAATATTAACAAGATTATTACCGATCAAAATAGTTGTTAATAATTTAGTCTGATCCTGCAATAATTTATCTACTTTTGCTGCATGTTCATCTCCTCGTTGAACTTTTTCCTTAATTTTAATTCTATTGACAGACATAAATGCTGTCTCAGAACCTGAAAAAAAGGCAGATAAAAATATTAATATAAATAACGATCCTAATTCTAAATACATTATTAATTCCTCCACAGTCACCAAAATTATTATATACTAAAATAATAAAAGACTATAAATGTAATTATAATACCAAGTATTGCCCCCAACAAAATCTCCTTAAAGGAATGTGTACCAGCCTCCAGACGACTCTGTGCTGTTAAAAAAGCCAGAACAGAAGCTAAAGAAAGAGCAATTAAACTTTTGGTCAGAAACCAGATAATTAATACTGAAGAAGCCGCCAGAGCTGTATGCCCACTGATAATTCCTCCTTTAAGTGGGGTGCCACTACTGAAAATTGATTTAATAATAATAACCAGGATAAATATTAATGATAGGTTAATAAAAATTAAATGCAGTGGTTCATGGCGAATATTAAAAATAAGATTTAATGATAATTCCTGGGCTTTATTAAAAAAAACAAGGTAAGCAATAAACAAAGCATTTCCAGCCGCAATAACAACAGAAGCAGCACCTATATTTTTTGCAATCCGGGCTTTAAAACTATACTCCTGACTTATGATATCAATAATAACTTCTACAGCTGTATTTATTAACTCAGCAAAAATAACAAAAGAAATAGCAATTATTACAAGCCCCAGCTCTATTCTGCTCAAATCAAAGAAAAGACTAAAAGCCAGTACTAAAATTGCAGCTGTTAGATGAATCTGCATATTACGCTGAGTCCTTATGGCATGAATAAAACCTGCGATTGCATGATTAAAACTATCTATAGTTTTTAAAATCCACATTTATTACACCTAATCTCTGCTAATACCCAGCTGAGTTAAAACTCTCTCTTCTTTTTGGCGCATTTCTTTTTTCTCTTCTTTACTATGATGATCATAACCAAAAAGATGCAGCATCCCATGAACAGTTAAATAAGCAAGCTCTCTTTTCAAAGAGTGACCATACTCATCCGCCTGCTCAAGAGCTCTATTTGCTGAAATTATTATATCTCCCAACATCTCATCATCTATTGGAAAAGAAAGTACATCAGTAACTTCATTTTTATCTCTATAGTCATTATTTAAATCCTTAATTTGCTGGTTACTCACAAATGCAATACTTACTTCACCACCACTGTAACCTTCTAGTTCAGCAGCCGTTATAATAACTTCTTCTAAAAGTTTTAGCATCTCCTGGCTGATTTCAATTTCATCCTGTTGATCATTAAATTCTACATTAATCACTATTATTACCACCCTTCATTTCTTTCAAAAGTTTCTCTGGATACTCCACACGCTGGTGATAAATACCGGTTAGTACCTTAACAAAGCTTTTTACAATTGTATCTAAATCACTGAGGGTTAGATTAGATTGATCAAGCTGATTTTCTATTAATTTATCCTTGACAAGACCTCGTACAAAACCTTCAATTCGATCATGATTGTTTTTATTAAAGTTTTTAGATCTAATTGCCGCTTCTGTAATATCTGCCAGCATAATTATTGCTGCTTCCTTACTCTGAGGTTTAGGACCATCATAGCGAAAATCTTTCTTTTCAATATCATCATGTTTATTGTCCTGTAAAGCCTGCTGATAAAAATAAGAAATTAAATTTGTTCCATGATGCTGTTTAATTATATCAATTATTTTAGCAGGGAGTCCATTTTCTTCAGCCATTTCTACACCATCTTTAACATGGGACTTAATTATAAGTGCACTAAGATTAGGAGAAGTTTTATCATGAGGATTTTCTCCCCCAAATTGATTGTCCGAAAAAAAGTAGGGCCTTTTTAGTTTACCAATATCATGATAATAAGCAGCAGCTCGGGCTAATAATGAGTCTGCTCCCACATCCTCAGCAGCTGTTTCCGCCAAATTACCCACTATTACACTATGGTGATAAGTGCCAGGTGCTTCGACCAGCATTCTTTTTAAAATTGGCTGACTGGGATTAGATAATTCCAGTAATTTTACAGAACTTGTCATATCAAATAAATCTTCAAGATAAGGCAGTAAACCATTTGCAAGCACCCCAACTAAAAGACCATTGACAATTCCACCCCCAATTGACCAGATCAGATATGTCCAGTCCTGATTCTGCTGCAGCAGTGAAAGTCCTCCAATTAAAAATACCAGAATAAAACTAACATTTAAACCGGCTCTTATAATATCTCCTCTTTCTTTAACTTTAGTAACACTAAAAATACCAATTAAACCGGCCAGAAAGGAAGTAAGAACTATATTAAAATTCATATCATAAACCGGAGCAACTAATAAACTAATAAATAGAGTTGTAATTAAAGCCGTATCACTACTAATCAGAACTGTCAGCAGTATAGACGCCATTGCTGTAGGAACCATAAAATCAACAAATGGGTTCTGAAACAGAGTCATTATTTTAGCAAAGAAAACTACAATTAAAATTAACAGTTCAATTAATAAAAGCTTACTGTTATCCTGCCAGACTTTTTTCTGATATTTATAAAAATAAAAGCCAAGCAATAAAACTAGAATAAAACTAATAATAATTCTACCTGTTATATTATAATAATTAATTCCACCTTTTTGTAAACCCAGTCTTTCTAAAATATCAATGTCAGATTCAGTAACTACATCACCCTTACGAACAATGATTTCACCCTGTCTCACTGTTTTTTCTACAGCTTCGACTTCAGATATTGCTTCCTGCCTTCTGCTGGCAGTCGCCTCCTGATTCAAAAACATATTTGCAGCAATAACTGATTCTGTAACTTCAGCGAGAGCAAGTCGTTCTCTTCTGGAAATGTCCATTTCCATTGCACTCTGTCGGAGTTCTTCCCTGGCTGAAGCAAGATCAGATGGTAAAATTCTGCCTTCTAGTTTAGTCTCTAAAAGATCAAGAGCTCTATTTTTAATTCCCAATAATTTTTCATTATTAAGAGTTATTAAAACTGCTAGACTTTCGCGACTAAGATCATAATCAATTTCTCCCCTGACCAAATCAGCAATTTCAGTAATTTCTTCCTGACTAAATTTTTCGATTTCAGCTGCTGTGAGATTATTTTCTTTGTCAGCTGCAGTCTGTTCACTATCAGCATTACTATTTTGAGCAGTACTTTCTTCATTAATAGTAATTTTATTATAGTAAAAAAACTCTCTTTTGTCATTGATAGCTTTAAATAAGTTATTTACTTTTTTTAATACATCTTCTTCTACAGTGCTGTCTTCTTCATATACTCGAGGTGCAGCATCTGCTGCCCGCTGTCTCAGCTCTGAAGTCCTATTTCTATCAATAAAAGTAATAGTTCTGGGCGCTGTAATATCACTCTGGCTTACCTGTCCAGATCTTAGATCAACCTGATTAGGAATCAAGTCCAGACTCAAAATCAGAACAACCAGAACAAAAAAGATCACTGCCCAGATGATTTTATAGGTATTTGTGGAAAAATCAAGATATTCTTTTCTCCAATTGCGGAGTCTGACTCTTAATTTTTTCATAAATTTCATTTTTAGTTCCCACTTTCATAACTTTCATATGCTTTTATGATTTCTTTAACCAGATCATGTCTGACTACATCGTGCCTGCTTAAATAAACAAAATCGATACCTTTAATATTCTTTAGTATTTTCTGAACAGTAGCCAGACCCGAACGCTTTTTACTTGGAAGATCAATCTGGGTTATATCACCTGTAATTACAGCTTTAGAGTTAAATCCAATTCTAGTTAAAAACATTTTCATTTGTTCTAAAGTTGTATTCTGAGCTTCATCCAAAATCACAAAAGAATCATCAAGAGTTCTTCCTCTCATATAGGCAAGAGGAGCCACCTCTATAATATCTTTTTCCTGATACAATTTAGCTTTTTCCGGTCCCAGAATATCATAAAGGGCATCATACAATGGTCTTAAATAGGGATCAACTTTTTCCTGCATATCCCCAGGTAAAAAACCCAAATTTTCGCCGGCTTCAATTGCAGGTCTGGTTAATACAATTCTATTTATTTCATTGTTTAAAAGACTTTTAACCGCCATGACCATTGCCAGATAAGTTTTCCCTGTACCAGCAGGACCAATAGAAAAGACAATATCTCTGTTTTTAATTGATTCTAAATACAGTTTCTGACCTACAGTTTTAGCCTTAATTTTTCTACCTTTATAATTTTCAAGTATAACTTCATCATAAATTCTATTTAAATCTACAGCCGGATTTCTTTTTAAAAGTTCAGCTGCATATTTAAGCTTCCTTGGTGAAAGTTCTTCATTTTTTTCTGTCAAGGAAATTAATTTTTTTATTATTTTTTCTGATTCTTTAAGTTTACCATTATTCTTTATTTTAATTTGATTACCTCTGCCATTCAATTTTAAAGATAATATCTCCTCTAAAAGTTTTAAATTCCGATCATTATGGCCGAAAAAATTCTGTGCAAGTTGATAATCATTTATTTCAATTATTTTTTCTTTTTGACTCAAATTATAACTCCTCCTTAATACTTTTACTTATTTATTATATCATATTTATTTCTTTAAACAAATTTAGCGAAAAAACTGCAGCCGGAGGGAGGCCACAGTTTTGAAGAAGATTTAGAATTAATCTCTCTTTAAAGCTTTTGGTTTAGATAAAATTTCATTATAAATCACAGCTTTTTCTACCTCATTATACCGGGCAAATATTTCACCCAGAGAGCTGTTTTTTTTCTTAAATCTTTTTTTCTTATGCATCTGCATCTGCTCTTTTGCACCTGTCTGACTTGATTTTTTATGAGAATTATTCTGCTTTAAATCAGTTTTTGACTTTCTCATAATCTTTTCTTTATTCTCAGCTAATGATTGCTTTTCAGCCTCTGCAATTCTAGTCTTTACTTGATCCTGATCATAGTCTTGCTCAACCTGAGTGCTGCTTTTTTTTGTTTCCTGATCAGCATTTTCAATTGTCAGATCAAAGTTTTTACTAATAAAACCAAAGACTTTTTTAAATAAAGAAAAAATCTGAAAGATAATAAAAAAGAATATTATTAATGAAGGAAGCACAAAAATAAGATCTCCCAAGTTTCTTCACCTCCAGCATTGACGACATTTTAAAAATTAGTTACCATTCTGATTTTCATTTTCATTTTCCGAGGCTTCGGAAATACTTGTTCTCATTTTTGTATCAGACTCTACATTTTTCATTTTCATATAGTCCATTACTCCCATATTACCTTTTTTAAGTGCTTCGGACATTGCCAGCGGTACTTCTGCCTCTGCCTCTACAACCTTAGCTCTCATTTCCTGAACTCTAGCTTTCATCTCCTGTTCTTCAGCTACAGCCATCGCTCTTCGCTCTTCGGCTTTTGCCTGAGCTATTTCCTTATCAGCTTCCGCCTGATCAGTTTGCAGCTGAGCACCAATATTCTTACCAACATCAACATCAGCAATATCAATAGATAAAATCTCAAAAGCAGTTCCCGAATCAAGTCCTTTATCTAAAACAGTCTTAGATATCGAATCAGGGTTTTCAAGTACTTTTTTATGTGATTCTGCAGAACCTACTGTAGTAACAATCCCCTCTCCAACTCTTGCCAGAACAGTTTCTTCACCAGCTCCACCTACAAGACGATCGATATTTGCTCTTACTGTTACCCTTGCCGTGGCCATCACCTGTATTCCATCCATTGCCACAGCTGTAACAACTGGTGTCTGAATAACCTTTGGATTAACACTCATCTTTACAGCTTCTAAAACATCTCTTCCTGCTAAATCAATTGCTGCAGCTCTTTCAAAAGTAAGATCAATCTCCGCTCTCTGAGCAGCAATCAAAGCATCAACCACCCGATCCACATTACCTCCGGCCAGATAGTGCGCTTCTAGCTGATCACTACTTAACCCTTTGCCCGCCTTATGAGACTTAATCATCGGGCCAACAATTGAAGAAGGAACAACCCTTCTTAAGCGCATCCCAATTAAATTAAAAAAGCCAACCTTAACTCCAGCAGCAGTTGCTGAAATCCACAAACCAATCGGTATAAAATAAAAAAATAAAACAAAAAATAATATTAAAGCAACTAAAATTAAAATTGAAAAAATCTCCATTATTTATTCCCCCTCTGATATTTCCCTGACAACAACTCTTGAACCAGAAACAGAAATCACCTTTACTTTTTTACCTTTTTCTATAAAAGCTCCTTCACTGACAGCATCAACTCTTTTCCCAGCAATCACTATTGTACCAGCAGGACGTAACTTAGAAAGTGTTTTAGCTTCCTGATTCAAATAATCTGTTTTTGAACTTGAAGAATAATAGTTTTCAGAATTACTTTCTAAAGAAATTCGCTTCCAAAAACGGCTACTACCAAACTTTTTAAACATTAAAACTGCTATTACCAGAGTAACTAAAATCACTGCCAATAAAACATTAATTGCAATTGTCGTATTGGGAAAAATAAAAAACAAACTAACTATAACTGCTGCAATTCCAGTTATACCAGCAATTCCAAAGCCAGGAATAATAAAAATTTCTGCCAAAATCAATATGATTCCAATGATAAATAAGATTACAATCCCGGTTCCTATTGATCCAGTAAAAATATGGCTCGCAAAAAAGACTAATAAAGCAAGTATCCCTATAGTACCTCCAAGAGCAAAACCAGGAGTCAGAGCCTCAAAAATCAAAGCAGAAAAAGCAATAATTAAAACCAGTGAACTGATATACGGGCCGCTGATAATACCCATAATAACTTCCAGAGTAGTCTTTTCGACAGTTTTAATATCACTTAAATTAACTTTCTTAATCACTGCAACATCAGCCAAAGTAGAAGCACTAAAATCTGCAATCTGATATTTAAGGGCTTCAGCTGCCGTTAGAGTTAAAAGTTTATCTTTTTCTATCAAATCATTAATTTCAATTGAAGAATCAACCATTGCTTCAGCAATTTGAGGATTTTTATTTCTTCTTTCTGCTGTAGCTGCAAATTCTTTCCTTAAAGCAGAAATATACTTTTCTTCTTTAGGCCTTGTTTCGGCAGCTCCAATACTTGCAGAAGGAGAAATAAACATTTCCTCACCCGCAAGAGCAATCAGGGCAGCAGCAGACCAGGCTCTTCCACTGACAAAGGTAACTACTTCTCTATCCGATTCTAAAATTCGATCTCTAATTTTAAGGGCAGGGTCCACATAGCCACCAAGAGAATTGATTTCTATAATTATAAATTCTGCCCTCTCTTTTTCAGCCGCAGTCAAATTTTTATTAATAAAAGCATATTCGGCATTATTAATTTCACCATCAATTTTTAGGTGGATTACTTCCGCTTCGACTGCAATCGTATAGAAACTAAAAATCAACAATAAGATTAAAAAAAATATAATTTTTCTTTTCATCTGCTGACCTCCCTTAAAGAGGGATAAAGAGGGGAATTACCCCTCTATAAAAAATTCAACTTTTTAATTAGCTGCTTAATTTTTCTTTTACTTTTGCACTAACCAGAGAGCCGTCAGCTTTTCCCTTAATCCTGGGCATAATGGCTCCCATAACTTTTCCCATATCAGACATGTTTTCAGCACCAGTTTCTGCAATAACTTCTTCTACAAGTTGATCAATTTCCTCTTCTGACATCTGCTCAGGCAAATATTCCTGCAGTATTTCAATTTCCTGATGTAATTTTTTTATAACATCTTCTTTTCCCGATTTTTCAAAATCAGAAAGAGAATCTTTAATCTGCTTTACCTGCTTTGCAATCACAGCAGTTACACCCTGGTCATCTAATTCTTCGCCTGTTTCAATTTCTTTATTTTTAATCTCAGAACGAGTCATTCTAATAACTGAAAGTCTGGCTTTATCTTTTTTCTTCATTGCCTTTTTCATATCTTCTAATAATTGTTCTTTTAATTCACTCATTTTAACATCTCCAATCTTATTACATAAAACGTATTTGATAACTTATTATAAACCAGTATTTCCTAACATTATCTTCTTTAACCAGGAGGCCACTGCAGAGTACGTCCACCTAACAGATGAAAATGAATATGAAAAACGGTCTGACCACCATCATCACCACAGTTACTTACAAGTCTATAACCTGAATCAGCTATCCCTTTTTCAGCTGCCATTTTTTTAGCTACCTGATATACATGACCAATTAACTCGTTTTCACTTTCTTCTAAATTATTTAAATCAGCAATATGCTTTTTAGGAACAATTAATAAGTGAACAGGTGCCTGAGGATTAATATCTTCAAAAACTACCAATTTATCATCTTCATAAACAAAATCAGTATCCATTTTACCTGCAGAAATTTTACAAAATAAACAGTCTGTCAAAACAACCCCTCCTTTAATCTTCACTTAAACAATAAACTTTAGCCAATAATCTTATCAAAACCCTGACTATTAACTATATTCTCTTAAAAGAAGAATATTCCTGCTAATCTATTATTTTTCCCAAAATATGATAAGAATCAAAAGTTTCTGCCAGTTTCACTTCAACAAGTTCATTTTTAAGTTTATCAGGTCCATCAACTAAAACTTTTAGATAATTATCAGTATAACCAGTTAGTAAATTGGTTTGATGATCTCTGACCTCTTCAATTAAAACTTCTTTTTTTTCTCCCAGGAATTTTTTTTGATAATCAAGCATTAAAGCCTCATTAACAACTCTCAACTCTTTACTGTATTCTGTTACAAGATTTCCATTTAACTGCTCCATCTCCGCTGCAGGTGTACCTTCTCTAGCTGAATAAGGAAAAACATGGACTTTAGCAAATCCGATCTCTTTTACTAGATCTAAAGTTTCTTTAAAAGTTGTCTCAGTTTCCCCGGGGAATCCAACAATCACATCTGTAGTTATTGCTAGATTAGGAATGCGTTTCCTGAGTTCAGCTACAGTTTCCTTAAATTCTTTAACTGAATAAGGTCTCTTCATAGCCTTTAAAATTTTGTCACTGCCACTCTGCAGGGGTAAATGTAAATGAGGACAGAAAATATCTTCTTTAGAAATCAAGTCCATCATTCCGCTATCAATCTCTGTACCTTCAATTGAACTTAACCGTACCCTTTGAAGTTCATCGATTTCAGTCAAAATCTGCATTAGTTCGGTTAAAGCCTGAGAATTCCCTTTTTCACTACCATAAGCCCCAAGATGGGTACCGGTTAAAATAATTTCTTTTACTCCTTGCTTAGTTAATTTTTTAACTTCTGCTACAATGTCTTCTTTTTTTCGACTGCGGACTGGACCTCTAGCATAGGGGATTATACAATAACTGCAAAATTGATTACAGCCATCTTCAATCTTAACATTGGCCCTGGTAGTATTAGAAAGACGTTTTAAGTTTAAATCTTCATAATCTCTGAGCTGCTTATATTCTTTAACTTTAGTATCAACATCTCTACCGGCTAACATTTCTTCAGTTTTATCCAGAATTTTTGCTTTGTTATTACTACCCATCACCAGATCAATTTCT
Organism: Halanaerobium kushneri; assembly: GCF_900156285.1. Classification (GTDB taxonomy): domain Bacteria; phylum Bacillota; class Halanaerobiia; order Halanaerobiales; family Halanaerobiaceae; genus Halanaerobium; species Halanaerobium kushneri. The sequence continues at coordinate 102,559 of NZ_FTNC01000007.1, read as the reverse complement.
TCTATTTCGCTGACCTCATCTGGAAACGCCTGAGTATAGCAGCCAACAATCGCTACTAAACTACCAGGAGAGCGTCTTTTAGCTCGACGAGCGATCTGTCTTGTTTTGCGAGCAGCCTCATTGGTTACTGTACAACTGTTAACTATATAAACATCTGCCTCTTCTGAAAAATCTACAATCTGATAACCGCTGTCTAAAAATATATCTATTACAGCTTCTGTTTCATACTGATTTACTTTACAACCTAAGGTATAAAAAGCTGCTTTTTTAATCATTTTTTAATCACCAAGTTCACCTTTCTCATATAAAATTGCTGTTAAAGCAGCAATACCTGCAGTTTCTGTTCTTAAAATTCTTGGCCCCAGGCTGATAATTTCTGCTCCCAGTTCAGTTTTGAATTTCTCAACTTCTGACTCAGAAAAACCTCCCTCAGGACCAATAATCAGCAAAATTTTGGCATCCCGCTTAACATTATTATCTTTAAAAAATTGTTTAATAGAATAACTGGTTTCATCTTCCCATAAAACTAAAATATAATCAAATTTTTCCTTTAAGTCCTTAAGATTATCTGAACTACAAAAATCTTTGATTTCTGGAATCACAGATCTTCCTGACTGTTTTGCTGCTGCTTCAACAACTCGCTGCCAGCGGCTCTGTTTTTTATCTTTTTTCTTATGATTATATTTTACTATAGTTCTTTTGCTTTCTAAAGGAATTAAACCGGCAAAACCAATTTCTGTTGCTTTTTCGACTATTAAATCCATTTTGCTCTTTTTGGGTAAGCCCTGAGCCAGCCAGACCTTAATTTCTGATTCGACTTTTGATTTTTCTTTAGTTAAAACTACAAGTTCGGCCCCATCATCATTAAAATTAATTATTTCTGCTTTCATATCAAAACCATTACCATCAGAAAGAATAACCCTGTCACCTATATTTAGGCGCAGGGAATTTTTTAGATGGTTATAGTCATTTCCAGAAATAATTACTTTCCTTTCAATTTCAGTACTCTGATCTATAAAAAATCTATGCATTTTTTTCACTCCATTATTGGAATTTAAATATTAATTGCATCTTTTATTTTTTTTAAGAAACTTTTATGCTCCGGATTTATTTCTTCACCACTAATTTCTGCAAATTCCGCCAGCAATTCCTTCTGTTTAGCATCTAAGTCTTTTGGAATCATAACTTTAACCTTAATATACTGATCACCACGACCATAACCATTAAGATGCTGAATACCTTTGTTTTTGAGTCTAAAAGTTGTGCCCGGCTGTGTTCCCTCAGGAATATCAAACTGAACCTTCCCCTCTAAAGTAGGTACTTTAATTTTATCACCAAGGGAAGCCTGAACAAAACTTATTGGAACCTCACAGTAAAGGTCATCTCCTTTACGATCAAAGATTTTGTGGTCCTGAACATCGATTACAATATATAAATCACCTGCAGGCCCACCTTTTTCTCCTGCCTGTCCTTCTCCAGACATTCTAAGTCTGGTTCCTGTATCAACACCAGCTGGAATATTAACAGTTAATTTGCGCTGTTTACGCACCTTACCTGAACCATTACATTTATGACAGGCTTCTTCAACTATTTTACCATCTCCACCACATTTGGGACAGACTCTACTCTGAGTAAACTGACCAAAAGGAGTTTGTTGACTGCTGCGCACCTGCCCCTGTCCATTACATTCCGGACAGGTTTTTACATCTGTTCCCGGTTCAGCACCACTGCCATTACAGTGATCACACTCTTCCTCCCGGGGGATTCTAATTTCCTTTTTGCCACCAAAAGCAGCTTCTTCAAACTTGATTTCAAGTCTGTACTGTAAATCAGCTCCGCGGCGAGGGCCATTACGTCTGCGACCTCCCATACCACCGCCAAAACCAAACATGTTAAATAGATCATCAAGTCCACCAAAACCACCCTGAGCAAAGTCGTCAAAATTAAAGTCCTGATCATTAATTCCCGAATGTCCGTATTGATCATAACGTGCTCTTTTATCCGGATCACTTAAGATTTCATAGGCCTCAGAAATTTCCTTAAACTTATCTGAGGTATCTTTATCCTGATTCATATCAGGATGATATTTTTTGGCCAGCTTACGATAAGCTCGCTTAATTTCTTTTTGATCGGCATCCCGGTCAACACCGAGCAGCTCGTAATAATCTTTTTTTGCCATTTTAGAATCACCTCTCTAAAAAAGAAAGAGAAAACAGTTATAGGGAGAGGCCTACTCTCCCTAAACTGAAACGTCTTTCCCCTTACTCACTAATAATAATTATTGTGGGTTTTTAAACTATCTGATTTATTTTTCTTCGTCTTCTTCTACTTCTTCAAAGTCTACATCTACTGTATTATCGTCAGCTTCGGACTGTGACTGTGGACCTGCCTGTCCTGCTCCAGCTTGAGCACCGGCACCAGCAGCTCCTGCTCCAGCTTGAGCTCCTTCTGCTTGAGAGTATAATTCAGAACTTAATTCTGTCAGTTCATCAGTTAAAGCTTCCATTTTTTCTTTGATTTCTTCAGTTTCAGCATCTTCATTATCTAATACATCTTTAAGCTCGTCCTTAGCTGCCTCAACTTTCTCCTTAATAGCAGAATCAACTTTATCTCCTGCTTCATCTAAAGTCTTTTCTGTCTGATGGACTAAAGCATCAGCTTCATTGCGAGTTTCTATCTTTTCTACTCGTTTTTTATCTTCTTCAGCATGTTCTTCAGCATCTTTTACCATATCTTCAATTTCTTCGTCAGATAAACCACTTGTTGACTTAATAGTGATCTTCTGCTCATTACCTGTTCCCTTATCTTTAGCAGCTACATGCACAATACCGTTTTTGTCAATATCAAACTCTACTTCGATCTGAGGCACTCCACGTGGTGCAGGTGGAATATCTGTCAGCTGGAAACGTCCCAGAGTCTTATTATCTTTAGCCATCTTTCTTTCTCCCTGCAGAACATGAATATCCACACTTGACTGGTTATCGGTTGCTGTGGAGAAAATCTTTGATTTTGAAGTAGGGATTGTAGTATTTCTATCAATTAACTTGGTAAATACTCCACCCAGTGTTTCAATACCTAAAGACAAAGGTGTAACATCCAGAAGTACTACATCATCTACATCACCAGCTAAAATACCACCCTGAATTGCAGCACCAACAGCTACAACCTCATCAGGATTAATACCTTTATGTGCATCTTTGCCAATTAATTCTTTAACAGCTTCCTGAACAGCAGGAATTCTGGTAGATCCACCAACTAAGATAACTTCATCTATGTCAGATTTATCCATACCAGCATCTTTTAACGCTTTACGAGCTGGTTCCATTGTCTGTTCAACTAAATCGCTAATTAAACTCTCAAATTTTGCTCTGGTCAGATCAATATCTAAATGTTCGGGACCTTCATCAGTCTGAGTAATAAATGGCAGATTAATATTGGTCTGTTTTACACTTGAAAGTTCAATTTTTGCTTTCTCAGCAGCGTCTTTTAAACGCTGTAATGCCATCTTATCTTTCTTTAAATCAATTCCAGTTCTATTTTGAAATTCCTCTGCCAGATAATCAATAATTCTCTGATCAAAGTCATCTCCACCTAGATGGTTATTACCATTAGTTGCAATAACTTCGAAAACTCCATCTCCGATATCAAGAATTGAAACATCAAAGGTACCTCCACCAAGGTCATAAACTAGAATAGTTTCTTCTCCCTTATCATCAAGACCATAAGCTAAGGAAGCCGCTGTAGGCTCATTAATAATTCTTTCTACTTTTAGGCCAGCAATTTTACCGGCATCTTTTGTTGCCTGACGCTGAGCATCACTAAAATAAGCTGGAACTGTAATTACAGCTTCTTCTACTTCTTCACCTAAATACTCTTCAGCATCTCTTTTTAATTTCTGTAAGATCATCGCAGAAATCTGCTGAGGATTATATTCTTCCTCATTCAGTGTTACTTTATAATCAGATCCCATGTGTCTTTTGATGGAAGCTACTGTCTGATCAGGATTAGTTACCGCCTGACGCTTAGCATGCTCACCAACAATTCTTTCCCCTTTTTTAGAATATGCTACTACAGAAGGAGTAGTTCGAGCACCTTCCTTATTTGGAATAACGGTTGGTTCTCCACCTTCCATTACTGCTACACAGGAATTAGTTGTTCCTAAGTCAATACCAATTACTTTACCCATTTTATATTCCTCCTTATAAAATTGTTGTCCAAATTTTTTAAACAAAGTTTAAATTAAAACAAAATTTATTAAAAAGTTAAAACTTTATTTTATCCGGCTACTTTAACCATCGCCGGTCTAATAACTCTATCATCAAGGGTGAACCCTTTTTGAACTACCTCAACAACTGTCCCTTCTTCAAACTCTTCACTTTCAACTCTCATAATTGCTTCATGGTACTCAGGATTAAATTCTTCACCTTTAGCTAAAATTTCTTCAATACCCTGATCAGCAAAAGTTTTTAAAAGCTGATTATAGATCATCTCGACCCCTTTATAAAAATCACTTTCACTCTCTTCTGATTTTAAAGCCCGCTCAAAATTATCAATAACAGGCAGCAAACTTGCACATAGTTTGATTTTACCACGCGCAGACATCTCAGCTTTTTCGCGCTGACTTCTCTTGCGATAGTTCACAAAATCAGCCTGCAAGCGCTGTAATCTGCTCAGTAAATCATCTATTTCAGCATCCATTTCTTCAATTTTTTTATTCTTCTCTTTTACTTCTTCAATTAATTCTTCCCGGGAAAGTTCTATTTGGATCCCGTCAAGTTCTTCAAATTCTTCAGTTTTGCTTTTTTCATTTTCTTCTGCCTGAACAGTTTCTTCAGTATCCTGTTCTTTGTTTTCTTCTTTTAATTCATTATTTTCTTTTTCTCTGTTCATAATTATCACCCACTAGCTTTAGAAATTAATTTACCCAAAATATCTGATATAACATCAACCGATGAAATAACACGCGGATATTCCATTCGGGTGGGACCAATAACTCCAATTTTTCCAACTGCTCGATTTGAAATATAATAAGTTGCTACAACCAGTGAGCAGTTTTTGATATCTTCAACCTCATTTTCCTGGCCAATCTTAATTTCGAGATCAGAACCAGAAATACTGTTAATGATTTTGTTAAGCATTTCCTCTTGATCAAGCAGTCTGAGCATTTTTTTTACCTTTTCTAAATCATTAAATTCAGGCTGTTCTAAAATATAGGAGGTACCCCCCAGATAAACTTTAACTCCACCTGGTTCAAATGCACCTTCAAACTCATTATAAAACTGTTTAAACAGGCCAACAGACAGGTCCAGCCTGGCCATTAGTTCTTTTTCTACTTCTTTTAAATATCTAGTATCCAGATTAGCAAGTAATTTATTTTCCAGCTTTTCACTTAAAAATTTATTAAGATAGGAAATTTTACCCGTGGATAAACTCTGATCCAGATTGATAATTTTATTATTAACCATTCCAGCATCAGTTACCAGAACTAAAAGCAGCGAATTATCTGCCAGCTGCATAATTTCAACTTTTTTTAAACGGCTCACCTGACTCTTAGGCTCACTAACCATAGCAGTATAATGAGTCATATTTGAAAGCATTTTTGCCATACCAGAAATTATATCCTGTACATCCTGAAGATCCTGATACAAATTTTCTATATTTTCGATTACACCAGGGGCCTCATTCTTTTCTCTGCTGACAATCTGATCAACATAATAACGATAACCCTTATCAGAAGGCACTCGACCAGCAGAAGTATGAGGCTGTTCTAAATAACCTAAATCTTCTAGATCAGCCATTTCATTTCTGATAGTTGCAGGACTTACATCCAGATTATATTTTTTTGCAAGTGTCCTTGAGCCAATCGGAGATGCAGAAATTATGTGTTCCTGAATGATGGCCTGCAGTATTCGTTTTTTCCTTGGATCTAATTCTTCAACCATCATTTCTCACCTCTTTTTTTAGCACTCAATTAAGGAGAGTGCTAACAGCTAATAATAAAATAACATATTGATTTTTTTTTGTCAAATTATAATTCAATTTAGTCCAGCAAAAATTTCAAAAAAACTTCATTTGCCAATTCTTTTCCCTTCTCTGTTAAATAAATACGTTCATTTCCCTCTTTAATTAATTTACTTGACTTTAATTCTTTAATCTCATCTTTATATACTAATTTAAACTCTAGATCAAATTTACGATAAAATTGATGATAAAATATGCCTGCTGAGGTTCTTAATGCCAGAAATGAATATTCAGCCATTTGTTCTTTCTTACTGAGGCAGTTCAAATTTCTAATTTTAATTTCTGGATTAGGATTAAATTTTTTTACCGAATCTAAAAGCTGATTATTTTCAATTATTTCTTTAAAACTTAATTTTTCCGGATTATAATATTTAAGATAATGATTTAAATCAGCTATATTTTCTGATCTACAACTGCCATCAAAAGCAGCCGCCCCTGGTCCTAGTGCTAAATAAGGCTCAAATAACCAGTAAATATAATTATGACGAGCTCTATAAGCTCTCTGAGCAAAATTTGAGATTTCATAGTGTTGATAATCAGCAGCAGTTAGTTGTTCTAAAGCAAACTCATACATCTCTGCATCCAGTTCTTCTGCCGGTAATTTGAGTTCACCTCTATTATAACGCTTATAAAATGGTGTGTTTTCGTGTATTTCCAGGTTATATAAAGAGATGTGAGGAGGTTTAAAACTTAACAAAGTTTCCAAATCTTTTTTTAACTCATTTAAAGTCTGATTGGGCAAAGCAAAAATCAGATCAGCACTATAATTATTGAAATAATTGTTAACTAAATTTAATATCTTTTTATTCTTTTCACCACTGCTTTCTCGTCCCAAAAAGCTTAAATGATGATCATTAAAACTCTGAATTCCTACACTTAATCTGTTAATTCCGGCTCTTTTCAAAGCAACTATTTTTTCTTCATTAATAGAAGCAGGGTTTACTTCTGCAGTAATTTCTGCAGTTGGAGTGACCCTAAATCTCTTTCTTATCAATTTGATCATTTCTTTAATATAAAATGGAGGCACCAGAGAAGGAGTCCCACCACCAAAATAAATTGTCTGCAGTAAATTATTATCTACTTTTTGAGATAATTCTTCCAATTCCATAAAAAGGGCGAACCAGTAAAGGTCCACCCTTTTTTTCGAATATTTAACTGAATAAAAGTCACAGTAAGGACATTTACTGCTGCAGAACGGAAAATGAATATATAAAGCATTTGCTTGCTTAAAACTTAAATCAGGCATTTTCATCCCTCTCTAAAACTGTCATAAATGCTTCCTGAGGAATTTCTACACTTCCAACCTGTTTCATTCTCTTTTTTCCTTCCTTCTGCTTTTCTAGTAATTTTCTTTTACGGCTGACATCTCCACCGTAACATTTCTGCAGAACATTTTTACGCATAGCAGGAATATTAACTCTGGCAATAATTTTCCCACCAACAGCAGCCTGAATTGGAACTTTAAACATATGTCTTGGTATTACTTCCTTTAATCTCCTTACCAGAGCATTCCCCTGTTGATATGAATTTTCGTCATGTACAATTGTAGAAAGAGCATCAACGACCTCTTTATTTACCAGAATATCAAGTTTGACCAGCTTTGATTCTTTATACCCTTCTAACTCATAATCTAAGGTTGCATAACCCCTGGTCTTTGATTTTAACTGATTAAAAAAATCAGTAATAATTTCACTTAAAGGCATTTCATATTTTAAGGTAACTCGATCTTGATCTATATACTGCATGTCTTTAAAATCACCCCGATTATCCTGACAGAGCTCCATTGCCTGACCAACATATTCTTCCGGCAGATGAATCTCTGCAGTTACAAAAGGTTCCTTAATTTTATCAATTTCGCTTTGTTCGGGAAAAGCTGCCGGATTTTCTATTCTAAGTTGCTCACCATTCTTTTTGATAATCTGATATTCAACACTGGGAGCGGTAATTACAAGATCCAGATCATATTCTCTTTCCAGTCTTTCCTGTATAACCTCCATATGCAGCAGCCCTAAAAAGCCACAGCGAAAGCCAAAACCAAGCGCCTCAGAGGTTTCGGGCTCAAAAGTAAAGGATGCATCATTTAACTGTAATTTTTCTAAAGCTTCTTTTAATACTTCATAGTCAGCATTGTCAGTCGGATAAAGTCCGCTGAATACCATCGGCTGTACTTTCTGATAACCAGGAAGAGCTTTTTTAGCTGGATTATTTTTTAAAGTAATTGTATCTCCGACCCTGCAGTTTCGAACATCTTTAATCCCTGAAATAATATAACCGACCTCACCTGAACTCAATTCGTCTTTTTTCTGCATAGCCGGGCTAAAAAATCCAACCTCATCAACCTCATAACTTTTTTGATTGGACATTAATAAAATTTTATCCCCTTTTTTAACCGAACCCTCCATTACTCTTACATAAGCGATTACTCCCTGGTAGGAATCATAAAGAGTATCGAAAACCAGAGCTCTTAAAGCTTTGTTTTCCCCGTTGTGAGGTGCTGGAACACGCTCAATAATGGCTTCTAGAATCTGATCAATATTGGTTCCCTCTTTAGCACTGGCTAAAATCGCCTCATCCGGATCTATTCCTATGTCTAAAAGCTGCTCTTTAACTCGCTGAGGATTGGCGGACGGTAAATCAATTTTATTAATAACCGGAATAATTTCTAAATCATGCTCTAAGGCCAGATAAATATTGGCCATAGTCTGTGCCTCCACACCCTGAGCAGCGTCAATTACTAAAAGAGCTCCCTCACAGGCAGCCAGAGATCGAGAAACCTCATAGGCAAAATCAACATGGCCAGGAGTATCAATTAAATTTAACTCAAACCCCTGATGCTCAATAGTTACTGCTTGAGCCTTAATTGTTATCCCTCTTTCTCTTTCTAAATCCATTTTATCTAAAACCTGTTCCTGCATTTTACGGTCTGTAATAGTTCCTGTATATTCTAACATACGATCAGCAAGAGTTGATTTCCCGTGATCAATATGAGCAATTATGCAAAAATTTCTTATTTTTTCAGTCTGCAAAAAAACTTCCTCCTTTTTTGAATCATTTTGCTCTAACCAAAATATATTTACAGCAATTTTATTATATTATACTTGGCTCTATTAATCAATTCTCTTTTTAGGCTGCCTTAATTAAGATAGATATCTTTAAACTCTTTTAACCTGGGACTGATTTTTTAAATTTAACTCTTGCATTTTAAAGAACAACATGTTAAAATTGAAATGTTGCAAATTAAGTCTGAGAGTATAAATACTTACATTTAAGAGGGGGTGAAGTTAGATGCCTATTATTAAATCTGCTAAGAAAAGAGTTAAAATCACAGAAAAGAAAACTGCTCAAAATCGCGAGTGGAAGGACAGATTAAAAAATGCGATTAAGGATATGGAAAAAGCAGTTGAAGCAGGGGACAAAGAAGCTGCTGCAGAACAGTTAAAAGAGACTAAAAAGGTCATCGATAAGGCTGTAACAAGAAATATTATTCATAAGAACAATGCAGCCCGCAAAAAATCCCGCCTCACAAAGATGTATAATAATATGTAATTTAAAATTGAATTTGTTTAAAAGATAGCTATCTTTTAAATTATTAAACTCATCCAGCTGGGTGAGTTTTTGTTTTTAAATATAAAAATCCAGCCCCTTCGTCTGAAGCTGAGGCTGGATTTTTTTAATAGGCAATTGATTTAATTATAATCATTTCTAAAGCGGTATTCTGATCTGGGTAGTAACCGGTTAAAAAATGATAATTAGCCTGTAAAATTTCTTCTAGAATTTTTTCAAGTTCTTTTTGAGTAAAGTTTTTACATCTCTGCATTGCTTTTTTTACTGGATAGGGGTGCTTATTTATTTTCCTGGCTATTTCTCGGTTATCATGAGTATACTGACTGTAAAATTTAACCTGCATCAAAAGTTCAATTTGATTCTTGAGCATTGTCAGTAAATACAGAGGATATACTCCTTTATTTAACATTTCTTTTAAAGTCAAAAGAGCCTGATCAGTTTTTTTATCACCAATCAAATCTAAAAAACTAAAAATTTCTTCATCTTCTAAAAATTTTTCTCTGCTGATTATAGCCTTAAGATCATAATATGAGAGCTTCTGCTTATCTGGATAGCGAGTTATAATTTTTTCTATCTCACTATTTAAAATTTCCAGTTTATTACTAAACATATTTTCCAGCATTTTTATACTCTGTCTATCAATTTTTTTATTATGGTTGTGAAAACGCTTAATAATCCACTGATCCAGATCTCGATAACGAGGAGTTTCAAATTCCTGATACACAGCAATTTTCTTTAAATTAAGATAAAACTTTTTTCTTTTATCTACCTTATTTGCTGTTAGAAATAGCAGACTTACACTCTTATCTAAATTATTAAAAATATCCAGAAGTTTCTGCTTTTCTTTCTTGTTTAAAGATTCATCATCACCAAAATGAGAAATAACAAATCTTTTTTCTGCTCCCATCGGAGGAGTCTTAACAGCATTTGAAAGTCTTTTTAAATAGTCTTCTCCTGGATTAACATAAGAAAGATTAAAATCCCTTATTAACTCCGGCACAAATTTTGCAATAAATTTTTCTTTAAATTTATTCCTTAAATATGAGTTTTCTGCATAAATATAATATAAACTCTTTGCTTTTTTTTCACTCTTAATAAATCCTTCTACATCCATTTTTATTACACCTCAATAATTATAAATAACTTTATCTGCTATTATAGTTTAACATATTTTAGGGATCCTCTCCAGTCAGAAAAATAACTCAACTGAATTTTTATTTAAAAGTGTTTAGCTTAATATTTTGACCATCAGAAATTATTTTAATCATTCCCTGCTGATCAGTACGTAAATATTTTATTTTTAACTTATTAAATCTATTGATAACTTCTCTGGCAGGATGACCAAAATTATTTCTGCCAACAGAGATAATAGCCAGCTTAGGTTTTAATTGTGAAAGCATAATTTTCCCACTTGAGCTTTTACTGCCGTGATGACCTACCTTGAGAATATCAATTTCAGGTAGATTATATTTTTTAATTATTTTTGCTTCCCCATCTTTAGATAAGTCACCTGTAAACAAGAAATTTCTTTTTTTATATTTCAGTAGAAAAACAATTGAGTTTTCATTCCGATCTTCGCTAATATTATCTGGCGCCGGGTTCAATATTTTAAAGTAACAATCAGCAATTTTAAAACTCATGCCTGCAGTTAAAAAGTTTACTTTCGAATCTTTATCTATTTCTGCTGCCAGCTGATAATGTAAATCAGTTTTTTGCAGATAGGGAGGAATCATAATTGATTTAACATTTTTCCGCTGAAGCAGATGGCTAAGTCCTCCTGCATGATCTGCATCAAAATGACTGATCATCAGATAATCAAGACTTCTAATGCCAAGGTAATTAAGATATGAGATAATACTGTATTCGATATTTCTACCTTCACTACCTGGAGGTCCTGTATCAAGCAGCATATTTTTGCCATCTGGAAATTGAATTAATATCCCATCTCCCTGTCCGACAGCTAAATAATTTATTTCCAGATTACCAGATGTTGGATTTATAAAAAAAGAAATTATAACTATGATTAATAGAACTGGAACTATTAACCGCCAGATTCTATACTGCCTGGCTTTTAAATTAATATATCTTTTTTGATAAACATAGGGTAAACTAAACAAAAGCAAGTAGTAAAAAATAACAATTATTACTTTAGGCTGAGCAATGATCAGGGCTTTACCCTGAATCGAAGTCATCAGCTCCAGACCAGCAAATAAAATTTTCAATCCCAGGCTCACTAAAAGAACAGGGACTTTTAGCAGATTTAAACTTATAAAAGAAAATATAAGTATAAAAAATATTAAAGGTAGAAGTATTGTAATCAATGGAATTGCCCAGAGATTTGTGATTAAAGCAATAAAAGAATATTCATTAAAATAATAAGCAACTACAGCCAGAGAAGAAAGTTGTGCAGAAACTGAGACAGCAAAAAAAACCGGTAAAAACTGATTAAATAAAGGAGTTAGATAAAATAGTGCCAGTACAAGAATATAAGATAGCTGTAAAGATACACTAAATAAAGCAGAAGGATCTATAATCAGGTTGACAATTAAAGTTAGAGAAATAATATTTAAAAAATCTCCCTCACGATTAAATTCATCTGACCATAAAAATAATAAAGCAAGTAGTGCCGCCCTAATTATAGAAATAGCAGCCCCGACCATGATAATATAGATAAAAGTTAAAATGCTAAGTAAATAAAGCGCATTTCTCCTTTCAGAACAGAGTTTAAATAAAATAAAAGAGAAAGTAAAAATTAAAATACCCATGTGCAGTCCCGAGATAGCAAGCAAATGACTGGCACCTGCATTTCGAAGCAGTGACTCCTGCTTATAGCTTAAATATTTTCTTTCACCAAGCAAAATTGCTTTAATAAAGGCAGCCTTATCTTTAGAGAATAAACAATTTATTTTTTTGATAAAAATTTTTTTAATATTAATAATTAAGTTTCTAAATGTTTTTTTCTGCCTGAGCAGACTAATATTATGAGGGTCCCACCCCTGAAGATAAATTTCTTGCTTTTTTAAATATTTAAGATAAGAAAATGCACCCGGATTTAAAGCAGGAGTCGGTTTATTTAATTTCAGTTCCAGGCTAACCAGATCACCATCATTAAACCTCTTAATCATTTTAGAATTTAAAATTATTTTACCATATTTAGTTTTTTTCCCATTAATCCTAACTGGTTTAAGACAAATCTGATCACTTTCCAGATCACCAATATCAAATTTAATTTCAGCCAGAACTTTATTCAAACCCTCATCAGCAGAATTTATACAGGAGTAATTACTTCTATATTTATATTCCTGAAAGCTATATAAAACACTACCAAGAATCAGAAAAAGTATTAGCAGCCAGATATAAATTGAGTTTTTGCTGCTATTTAAAATAAAGAAAATATAAAAAAACAGATATACTATTTCGATAAATATAAATATTTTTAGAATATCTATTAGTTCCATCTTAATCAGTAAATAACTACTTAAAATTCCAGTCATTAAAGCTGCAGCCAGAAAAAAAGCAGGTCTCCTCTTAATTTTCACTGTAAAACAATCTCATCTCTAATATTTTCCAGCGTTTTTTCTCCAATACCACTCACATTTAAAAGGTCTTCTTTACGAGAAAAATAATCATTTTGCTCTCTATACTTTATAATAGCTGCTGCCTTGGCAGGACCAATTCCACTCAATTTTTCTAAGCGATTTTGATCAGCCTGATTGATATTAATCAAAGAACTATTAGCTGAAAAATTATTAATTACAGACTTCTCATTTACTTCATTTTCTGGATCAGCAAAAGTCGAACTAGGTTTAATTTTTATTTTTTCTTCAATAAATATTTTCTGGCCATCATATAATTTTTCAGCCAAATTTATCTTAGCCAGATCAGCCTTTTCTTTAAGACCGCCAGCAGCCTTAATTAAATCAACCAACCTGTCATTTTTATTTAATTTATATACTCCAGGTTTTTTTACATTTCCCGCCAGATGAACAACAATTTTTTTATCTAGTTCTTCATTATTTATATTATCCTGCATCTTACCTGTCTCTAAAATATTTAGATTACTTTCTGAACCGGAATCCAGAACTGACTCAGGATCCTGATTATAATAAATAAAAACTATCAACAACACAAATACTACTAAAATAAAATTGACTTTATTTTTAAACATTATTACACCTCCTAAATCTTTATTCAAGATAAAATTTAGTTTTCCTGTATTTTTTTTACAATTTAACCAAAAAAATATAGCAGCCTTAGCTGCTATTTTCTAAATTTGTCTCAAATGATCCTTAATTTTTTTTATTATTAAATCATTGGCTATCTCATTTAATCCTCCATGAGGAATAATAATATCAGCCTGATACTTACTGGGTTCAACAAATTTTTGATGCATAGGTTTTACAGTTTTTAAATATTGATTTTTAACAGACTCAAAAGTTCTGTCTCTTTCTTTTATATCTCTACTGATTCTTCTTAAAAGCCTGATATCAGCATCAGTATCAACATAAATCTTTAAATCAAAAAGATTTTTTAATTCTTCATAATGAAAAATCAAAATACCTTCCACAATAATTATCGGAGCCGGTTGGACCTTTTTCTTTTTTGCAAGTCTTTCATTTGTTTTATAAGAATAAACTGGTCTCTCTATAGTTTTACCGGCTTTAAGTTCCTGCAGCTGTTTTACCAGCAGATCAGTCTCAAAAGAATCAGGATGATCAAAATTAATTTTATGATCTGCAACTCTAAAATGACTACGATCATAATAATAGTAATCATGTTTTAAGATTGTAACATTATCCTGAAAAGAATCTTTTAAAATTCTGGCAAGTGTTGTTTTACCTGATGCAGTTCCGCCTGCTATTCCAATTAAAAGTGCACTCATTCAGTTAACTCCTTTTTATTTATTAATATTTGTTTCTATTAATCAAACAATTATTTTAACTTTATTTGCTTTATTGATTAAAATTACTTACTCCCTGTTTTTATGAATAATTTTTCTGCTATATCAATTAACAAATCTTTTTTGAGCTGCCCGGGCAGTAATGTACTTGTTTTAATAAAAGCTGGCAGTTTTCTGGCTAAACTTTCATCTTTTTGCTGATAGTTTTCTCTAACCAGTTTTAATAGTTCCTCAAAACTGTAAATCCGATACCGATCAATATTCAAAGAAGCAGCCAACTCCTCCAATAATCTGGTCACAATAACCGTATAGCTGGAACTATAATCAATTTCTAACATATTAACCAGCTTAGGGATTAAATTTTCGAAAAACGAACGAAGATAGGGTTTTTCAGCCAGTGATAATTGTTTTAAAAGTCTTTTTATAATTTCTTCATCAAGATTCAGCAAATAATTAATAAAATAACTTTCATTCTCTTTAATATTTAAATAATATTTATCTCCAGCCAGGTCTTTAAAATACCGCAGTGTATCATAATAACCCATTTTAATATTTTTACGAGCATTTTGTTGATCAAAATTTAACATTCTTCCCAGTTCCTGACTGGGATTAATAAAAATTAATTCTTGTTTTTCATCAGTCTTTTTTTCTATATCTCCAAGCCCATAAGTTCTAATTGCTATTATATTTTTATATCCTTTGTTTTGGAGAGTTTTTATTGGCAAATTCTCATAAAACCCACCATCGATTAAAATTTTACCGTCAATTCTCTGCATCTTAAAAGCGGGTAAATAAGAGCTGGCCATAATATAGTCAATAACTTTTCCCTCCGGAATATCTTCTAAAAATAACTCCAGCGGTTTTAAATCACTTAGAGAAAGAGTAACTATTGCAAAATTAATATTAGATTTTCTTAAATATTCCTCATCTATATTTTCTTCTAGAATTTCTCGTAAAAACGAATTATCGAGACCTCTATTCTGTAATACTTCTTTCGCTTTGTTAATAAAATATGATAAATTATTTTGATTAATACTTAAATTCAACAGCTCAGATAAATATTTATCCTCTATATCTAGAACCTTGGAGGTGGAAATATTATACCAGTAATCATAGGCTAGATCCAGTTTATCCTGGACAAACATAGCTCCATTCATTGCTCCAATTGAGGTGCCAGCAACTGCTTCGATTTCAATATTAAGTTCTTTAAGAGCTTTCAGAGCACCTATATGATAAGCTCCTTTTGCTCCCCCACCTTCAAGCACCAGTCCATACATTTTTATTCCCCTCATATGTGTTTGTTTTAAAATATATCAAAATAATATAAAATATATAACGAAATAAAAATAAACTACAGCCCTCAGACTGCAGTCAAATGGCGGGAATGTGTGGGAATCGAACCCACCACAGACAGGTCCGCCTGCCTGCCATTAGATTTGAAGTCCAGGATGTCCACCATGGACACAGCCACTCCCGACTATTTTCTTTAATAATTTTAACATGATATTTCCAGTTATTCAAGCAGTTATAATAAAAGAATTAATCTCTTTAGCCAAAAATCAAAAACCACTAGAGTTTATTTCCAGGATAACGAATATCTCCTCTGCGCACAGTAAGCTGAAGTTGATCACATTTTTCTAAAAGTACAAGAGCATATTTGCGGCTGCTATCTAATAGGTCTCTAAATTCTGACAGTTCAATTGTTTTATTTGTTTTAAAATAGTCTTGTAAAATTATTCTTATTCTTAAAAAAATATTTTTATCAAAATATAGATCCTGATCCAGACGGATTAATTCTGAAGTCTGCTCAAGATAATCTATTATAGATTCCAGCTCCTGATTTTCTGCCAGAAGTTCTTTTCTGCCTGGAGGAGCAAAATAATTTTCTCTAATTTTATTTATAACATACTCTTTCTGTTTTTTTTCTCTGTCAGTCAGCTTAATATTAAAATTTCGCAGAGCAACAAGATATTTTTTTTCGATTAGTAAATTTTTATCGAATAAGATATTTAATATTTTATCTAATTCTTTTTTGCTTAAACTTAAGGTAAGTCTGGAACGAATTTCTTCTCGGGGAATTCCTAATTTAAGTCTGTGCTGTTGATGATAATCATTTATAACTTTGCTTATTTTATCTGCTAAATCATTAAAATTATCGTGATGAATAAAACTATAATCAGTTTTTAGTTCTACAATCTTATCTGCCGCCTTTAATTCTGAAAGGAGGCTTAGTATGTTTTCAGTCTTTAAAGAAGTTTTCTTCTTTAAGAAATTTAGATATGTAATAGTTTGATTTTTAATAAATAACTCCAGAGTATCTTTGATAGTTATTTCATTTAATAAATTTAGATGATTGATTACTTCTTTCGAATCTTTTTTTCTTCTGGGAGGAGGATCAATTTCTAGTATTTCACCACCACCTATAGTTTGCAGAGGCGAGAAACGTCTAAGCACAAATTTCTGCCTGTAATAAGGTGATATTTTTTGTTCAAGCTTTATTTTTATAAATATTTCTTCTCCGGGAAAGGCTTCTTTTCTTCCATAAATATTAATAGTTCCCATCACCTCATTAGCACCAGCATAAAAATGAACTCTGTCCCCATTTGTCACCCGAAAATTTATTGAATCAAGAATCTTCAATTTTGCTTCCACATACTTGGTGCTAAGTAAAGATTCAGCAGTAGAGATAACATCACCGCGCCTGATTTCATTTTTATCTGGATAACTGAGATTAATACCCACTCTGCTGCCTGAATTTGCTCTTTTAATTTTTTTTCGATGATTTTCCATGCCTTTAATTTTTATTTTCTTTGCTTTTGGGTATAAATATAATTCCTGTCCTGAATAAAATTCTCCCGTAAAAAGAGTCCCGGTAACAATAGTTCCCTGTCCTTTCAAAGAAAAAACTCTATCTATAGGATAATAAGGAATTTGAACCGTCGAATTTATCTTAATCTTAGCAGCTAGTTCAATTATTTTATTTTTTAATTTTTTTATTCCCTGATCTTTAACTGCTGAAACCTCTAAAATTTCTGCATTATCTGCAAAAGTTCCGCTAAATTGATCTAAAATATCCAGTTTTATTAAAGCAAGCCATTCTTTATCAACTAGATCTATTTTGTTAATTACAATTAGAGCTGATTTTGTTCCCATTAACTCTAATATTGAAAGGTGTTCCTTTGTCTGAGGCATTACACCTTCATCTGCTGCCACTACTATTAAAGCCAGGTCTATTCCACCTGCTGCTGCAAGCATTTTATTAACAAATTTCTGATGGCCCGGAACATCTATAATTCCCAGATTTAAATTACGCACCTGAGTTTCCTTGTTTTCCAGATGTGTAAAGGCAGATTCAATCGAAATTCCTCGCTGCTTTTCTACCAGCAGACGATCGGTATCTTCTCCGGTTAGAGCTTTAATCAAAGTTGTTTTGCCATGATCTATATGGCCTGCTGTACCGATAATAACATTTTTACTCATTTAAAACACCTCAGATACGGCTTTATTTATAGAAGCAGCCAGTTGATCAAGCTGGATCGATCTAACAGTTTTCAAATCGAAAATCGCTCTGTCTGCCTGAATTCTAGCAATTACAGAATTTTTTGAAGTTCTAAGTTTTGAAACTAAATTTTCGATATCTTTTGTTCCAGTTTCAACTGCCAACCCATAGCTGTCAAAAGTACTTACCGGAAAAGCTCCTCCACCCACCCTGGCCTCTGTTTTTACCAATTCAATCTTTAATCCTTCTACTTTTTTAATCTTATTTAAAAGTTGCTGAGCTTTTGATTTAACATTTTCTGGCTTTTCAGTAATCATCTTTAAAGTTGGAATTTTTTTAACTGCCTCATCAAAATTATAGTAAAGATTAAGCGTCTCTTCCAGGGCTGCAAGAGTCATCTTGTCTACTCGCAGAGCTCGCATCATTGGATGTGATTCAATCTGATTTAAATATTTTTTCCTGCCAACAATAATCCCCGCCTGTGGCCCCCCCAAAAGCTTATCACCACTGAAAGTTAAAATATCTATCCCGGCTTCTATTCTTTCTTTTACAGTTGGCTCATCTGGAAGGCCATATTCACTTAAGTTAAATATAATTCCACTGCCCAGATCTTCAATTACTGGCAGATTATTTTTTTTGGCTACTCTTACTAATTCTGATGTTTTAACTGAATGTGTAAATCCTTCAATCCTATAATTACTTGGGTGAACCTTTATAAAAGCACCAGTCTTTTCACTAACAGCATTCAAATAGTCTTTTACATAAACTCTGTTAGTGGAACCAACTTCTTTTAAAATAGCCCCACTATTTTCCATCACCTCAGGAATTCGAAAAGAGCCACCTATCTCAACCATTTCACCCCGGGAAATTACTACTTCTTTATCCCGCATCAGAGCAGTTAAAATCAGCATCACTGCTGCCGCATTATTGTTAACAACCACAGCGGATTCAGCTCCAGTTAAATCCTTAAATATTTTTTTGACTTTTTTAGAGCGATAACCGCGCTGACCACTTTTAAGATCAAGTTCCAGAGTAGAATAATTTTCTGAAACTTCCATAACTTTATTTAAAGCTTCTTTTGCTAATACTGACCTACCAAGATTTGTATGAATAATTACTCCGGTAGCATTAATAGCCTTCTTTATGCCAACATTTGACTCTAATTTTAATTTTTCTGCTAGATTATTTATTATAATTTTTATATTTAAAGAACTATAATCGAATTCATCCTTCTGAATTTCACCTCTGGAATTAATAATTTGACTGCGAATTTTATTTAACTCTTCTCTCAATACTTTTAAAAATTCTTTTCTTGAATATTTTTCTATTAATAAACCAGCCTCAGGCGCAGCCAAAAAATCATTTACAGCTGGAATAGATTGCAGAATCTCTTTTTTTTGCATTTCAATTCCCCCAAATTTATAATCTTATCCTATACTATTATTTCTGCCAAAATAGTCTAATACCTTTAAAAAACAGATATAAGGAAACCCACACTGCTCGCAAACAGAGTGGGTTTCTCACTTCTCCATTCTTAAATAATTTAATATTATTTAAAATGAAGTTTGTCGAGGGAATTTCGACAAATTTATTTAATTGTTTTTACCCAGAGACCTCGTTCATAACCTTTACTATGGTCTGTTTCCAGACAATTAAAACCCAGTCCCCGATAAAAACTTATTAATTTTTTATCTTCTAAAGAAGAATAGAGCTGTAAGTAATGTGCATCTAAATTCTTTAATTTATCTACTGCCTGCTGAAAAAGCATTGTTCCAAGTCCCTGATTTTGATAATCAGGTGAGACTGCAAAACGTTTAAGAAGATATCTTTTCTCGCTAATCTCTTCCAGTCTAAGAGAAGCAATTATTTGATCTCCATCACTAAGCACCAATACAGTATTTCTATTTAAATCTGCCTTTACAGCTTCTAATTCTTCTCTTAAGGCAGAGTTAATTACTTTCTCTCCATCATCTTTCTTCGCATAATCTGCAAAGGCCTGCTGCATTAAAATATGGATTTCCTCTGCATCAACTAATTTACCCTGTCGACATGTATACTTATTCTTTCTGCTAACTGCTGTCATCACTGCAATCACCCCTATAGTGTAGCTGTCATAACAGCTTTAATTGTATGCATTCTATTTTCAGCCTGATCAAAAACCTTAGAATACTTGCTCTCAAAAATTTCATCTGAAACTTCCATTTCTTTCAATCCATATTCTTCAAATATTTTTTTGCCGTTTTCAGTTTCTGTATTATGATAAGCTGGCAAACAGTGCAGAAATATAACATCTGGATTTTTTGTCAGCTTAATCATCTCCATATTAACCTGATAGGGAGTTAAAAGTTCAATTCTTTTTTTGAATTCAGCTTCTTCACCCATTGAAACCCAGACATCAGTATAGATTGCATCAGCACCTTCAACACCATCTTTTATATCAGCTGTTATTTCAATTTTTGCTCCTGACTCAGCTGCTGTTTTTTTACACTCCTTAATCAGATCTTTATCAGGCCAGAGTTCTTCAGGAGCAACAATAGTATAATTAATTCCCATAATTGCTGAACCCACCATAAGTGAATTCGCCATATTATTCCTTCCATCACCAGTATAAACCAAATTTAAATCTTCCAGTTTAGAAAAGTTTTCTTTTAAAGTCAAAAAATCAGCAAGAATTTGAGTTGGATGATAAAGATCAGTTAATCCATTCCAAACAGGGACACCCGCATATTCGCCCAAAATTTCGACAGTTTTGTGTTCATAGCCTCTAAACTCAATTCCATCAAACATTCTCCCCAATACTCTTGCTGTATCTGCGACAGTCTCTTTTTTTCCAAGCTGAATATCATTTTTACCAAGATATTCAGGCATTCCCCCTTCATCTTTTGCAGCTACTGCAAAAGCACATCTGGTTCTGGTAGATGGCTTTTCAAAAATCAAAGCAATATTTTTCCCCGAGAGACTTTTCCCTTCAATACCTGCTCTCTTTTTGGCCTTCAAATCCTCCGATAAAGATAATAAATAATTAATTTCGTCCTTTGAAAAATCTTTAAGAGTTAATAAATTTCTTCCTTTTAAATTATAAGCCATAATAATCTCCTCCTTAAATTCTCGCTGGCTTTTAAAAATTATTTGCTAATTCTTCAATTACTTTAATAATTTAAAAAACTAAAATATCAAGTTAAAAAAACAATGATCTTATAAAAACCATTATAAACTAAAAAACCCCCGTACTCTTAACAAAAAGAGACGAGGAATTACCCGTGTTACCACTCCAGTTGCCAGCAATAACTGACCACTCTAGAACTTAACGCGTGTCCGACGTCTCCACCTACTTCTTTCAACAGAGATCCTCCTGAGTGCGTTTCAAAATAATCTACCTGATGGACTTTCAGCTACTCCACCTTGCTTCTAAAAGCAAAATTATTTTTACTTTCTCATTCACTGGATTTATTTATTATGAATCTTATTTTTTATAATTATATAGCTGTCCTAAGAGAATTGCAAGTATTTTTAAAAAGTAAAAATATTCTGATAAATCATTCATATATTAATTACTTTCTTTTTTTAAATCGATAAAAAATATAACCACCTCTAAGTCCAGTCGATAACCATTGCAGTCCAGGCTCCAGGCAGGCATCCAGCCTGCCGCCTGATCCTTCATTATATTTTAATTATCATAATAAAATCCATTGTGAGTTACAACTCGTGTTATTTCAGGATGAAAATAACTTTTAGATCCAGCTTTTTTATCAAAAACTCTCAGTAAAACAAATGAAAGTAAAAATCCGATTCCAGAGCCAATAATTCCAGCTATTTCTGCACTACTGACAAACACAGATAACCAGCTGCTGCCGGCAAAATAACCAGCTATAATAGCTACTAAAGGCAAAAGATAAACAATAAAAGCAGAAAACAAAATTGGCCTGGCCCCCATTTCTAATTCAACCATATTACCAACCTCTGCTCCAATTGGATCATTTACAAGAACTTCCATCTCTTCTACCTCATGTGAATCATCAGCCAGCATACATTTTTCGTCACAGTGACTGCAGGCAGATGTCCTTATTATCTGAACCAAACTCTGACCATCTTCTTTTTTTATCACTCTTGCTTTTTCCTTCATCAAAATCACTCTTTCTTCAATTAATTATATAAATCCAATCAAAAACAAATATTACAAAAATCATGATCAAGCTTCAGTTTATTAATCCAAATATATTTTAACAGAAATAATTTCTAAAATAAAGAGCATTTATCACATTCAGAACACTTTTTGAATAAATAACTATTACAGCGCGGACATTTAATTGTTTTAAATTTTTCCATCTTATAACCACAGGTAGGACAAATTATTTTCTTATCCTCACTGTTCTGTTTGTTCAAATTACAATTATCCAACCTGCTGCACCCTCTTTCTTTTAAAATTAATATCAAATAAATAGACAGTCAAGATTTTAACTCAATTAAATTAAGTTAATTTAAAATATCAAAAAATTAACAAGCCCCCCAGTTATAAATGCTGTAATCCAGCTTCCAAACCAAATATAAACTGCTTCTTTAAAATTTCTTTCCTTAACCATAATCATCATTGCTGCTATACAGGGTACAAATAGAGTCAAAGTAATTAAAGAAATAGTTACCTGAGCTGGAGTCAGTGCAATGGCAGTCAATCCTGCAGCACCAAAATCACGACGAATTATTCCCATTACAAAAGCTGTAGCTGTTTCCGCAGGCAGTCCCAACCAATTAACAGTTACTGGTTCTGCCAGGCTGGTAATTAAAGCAAGAAGTCCTGTTTTCTGCATCACAGTAATTAAAGCTGCACCTAAAACGAAGATAGGACCAGCTTCTTTAACAAAAGCTACTGTCTGCTGATAGGTTTTATTAAAAACATTCTTAAGATCTGGTAATCGAATCGGAGGTAGATCAATTAAGAGATCACTTGATTCACCAGGCAAAACTTTATTTAAGAAAGTGCCTGCAAGAACATAGACAGCAAATATTGTTAGAACATATACTAAAATATATACAAGATCAAGCTGAGCTATTAACCCTGCAATAACTCCAAGCTGAGCTGAACAGGGGATAGCAAGACCAAGAAGAAAAATAGCAATAATTCTTTCTCTTTTGGTCCCCAATAATCTGGTGGTGATAGTAGCCATGGTCACACAGCCAAAGCCCAGAAGCATAGGGATAATTGCCCTTCCATTTAGACCAATTTTTTGCAGTAATCGATCCATCAAAACAGCAATTCTTGGCAGATAACCCGAGTCTTCTAGTAAAGAAAGCAAAAAATAAAAACCGGCAACTAAAGGTAAAAGAAGGCCAAAAATATATGTTACCGCCATGGTTAAAATCCCATATTCTCCAGCCAGCAGCTGACCAAAAAAGTTATCAAAACCAATTGAACTGGCTATTATATTTCTAACAAATGGCTCGTAAATATCAGTAAAAATATATCCTTCTGTAAAATCTACAACAGTCTGCGCAATAAAAACTCCAATAAATTGATAAATAAAATATAAAAGCACTAAAAGCATCGGAATTGCAGTTGCTGGTTTCAACATATATGAACCCAATTTTCTAGCAAATTGACCTGTATTCTGATCATATGTCAAAACACTATTTGTAATTTGATCTACCCTCTGACGACGAGCAGTATAAATTTCTTCTCTGAGATCAGGAATATTCTGAAGCTCAGGATAATTGCAGCGAATATTTTCATCTTCCTCCAGAATCATTAAAGCATCAGCTGTGTTTTTCACTGCTGTTCTTATATTATTTAATTTCTGACCTAAATTAGAGTTGTTGGAAAATATACTATTACCATTAACCGCACTATCAATTGAATCTCTAACCCGATCTAAACCTCTATTTTTAGCAGCAGTTGTGGGAATAACAGGAACTCCCAGCTCTTTTTCCAGATTTTCCAGATCAATAGAAATATTATTTTTTTCTACTTCATCCATCATATTTAAAGCAACAATTATTTTTTTGTCGAGATCAATTAACTGCTGTGTTAAAAAAAGATCTCTTTCTAAATGGCTTGCATCTACAACATTAATAATAATATCCGCAGACATAATAAAATCCCTGGCTACTCTTTCCTCATCATTTATGGAACCGACTCCATAAACTCCTGGTGTATCATAAACAGCTGCATCTCCCATTTTCCCGCTGCTTATATCAAGGGTAGTCCCGGGATAGTTAGAAACACTGACATAAATCCCTGTAAGATAATTAAAAAATATTGATTTACCTACATTAGGATTTCCAGCCAGCACTATCTTTTTATTAGCCTGCAGTTCACTATCAATATTTATCTGACTGCAGTCGTTCAATTAAATCATTCCTTTTTTCTTGACACTTATTTTCTCAGCTGTCCTGCGACCAATAGCAATCTCCTGCAAATTTTTCTTTAAAATAACAGGTCCACCTGGCATTGAACCAGCACACTCTATTTCCGAACCCTCACTAATTCCAAAACGCAAGGCCTGTAAACGAGTATCCTTATCTTCAATTTTATCTATTATAAATTTATGTCCATGTTTCATATCAACTAAAGTCATCAATTTTACCTCCTGCTGCTTTGCTTCTTTTTATAAATAAGCTTTAGTTATTTAAATTAACTTTACCAGCAATATTTATTTCTCTAACTTTATTATACTGAAAACGATTTTCAAAGTCAACAGCTTTTATCAATTTATAGTTGAATTATCAAGTTTATAAATAAGAGTTACTAATAAATAAACTCCTGTAAACTGAATTTACATTCAGCTCCAGGAGCTATTTAAAAAATAACTATTTATTTTAACATAATTCGAATAATACAAGTCAACTGTAAATTTTACTGAATGACTAAATTAACTAATTTCTTTGGAATATAAATAGTTTTAATTAAATTACCGTCTTCAAGATAAGATTGAATTTTTTCGGCAGCCATAGCTTTTTCTTTTACTTTAGTTTCAGGCGCATCGGCAGCCACATTAATCTTATCTCTTACTTTACCATTTACCTGAATAACAATAGTAATTTCATCTTTTTTAAGAGCCTCTTCATCATATTCAGGCCAGACTGCCTGATGAACATTTCCGGCATGTCCTAAATACTCCCATAACTCTTCTGTAATAAAAGGAGCAAATGGAGCCAGTAAAAGCACAATGTTTTCAGCTACATCTTTAATTAACACAGCATCTGTATTCTCTGAACTACGGTCATTAAGATAAGAATATACTTCATTTGTTAATTCCATAATTGCACTGATAGCTGTATTAAAGTTTAATCTTTCACCAACATCTTCAGTCACCTTTTTGATACTGGCATGCATTGACCGATAAAGTTTTTTAGCCTCTTTATCCAGAACGTCAACATCAACTTTTCCTTCAGCGTTTTTAATCAAATCAAGGTTCTCAGTTACAAAACGCCAAACACGATTTAAAAACCGATCAGCTCCTTCAACTCCTTTATCACTCCACTCTAAATCTTTTTCTGGTGGTGAAGCAAAAAGTATAAATAACCGGGCCGTGTCAGCACCATATTCAGCAAGAATATCTTTGGGATCAACAACATTTCCTTTAGATTTAGACATTTTTGCTCCATCTTTAAGCACCATTCCCTGAGCCAACCAATTTGTAAATGGTTCTACATGATCAGTCAGGTCCATATCGTGCACAACTTTTGTAAAGAAACGAGCATATAGAAGATGTAAAATTGCATGCTCAATTCCACCAATATATTGATCAACAGGGAACCACTGATCTACATTTTTCTTGGTAAAAGGTTGTTTCTCATTTTTAGGATCTGCATAACGCATAAAATACCAGGAAGAATCGACAAAAGTATCCATAGTATCAGTTTCACGTCTTGCTGGAGCACCACATTCAGGACAGGTAGTATTAACAAAACTCTCTACTTTTTTTAATGGAGACTCACCGGTTGGAGAAAATTCAACATCATGAGGTAATTTAACCGGCAAATCTTCTTCTGGCACTGCAACTGGACCACAATCATCACAGTAAACAATCGGAATTGGAGCTCCCCAGTATCGCTGACGGGAAATTAACCAATCACGTAATCTGTAATTGGTTTCAACCTTTAAGAATCCTGCTTCAGAAAAATCTTCTGCCATCTTGTCAAAAGCTTCTTCTACACTTAAATCATTATATTTACCAGAATTAATTAAATATCCATCTCCAGCGTAGGCTTCATCCATCTTTTTACCAACCAGTTCTTCTTCTTTATCTTCCGGCTGGATTACAGCTTTTATTTCAATATCATATTTACGGGCAAAATCAAAATCTCGCTGATCATGAGCTGGTACAGCCATTATTGCACCTGTTCCATAACCCATCAGTACATAATTTGCTATATAAATTGGTATCTCTTTATTATTAACTGGGTTAACAGCATAAGCACCTGTAAATAAACCCAGTTTTTCTGATTCTGCTGAAGTTCTTTCCTGTTCTTTTTGTTTTTTAACTTTCTTAACAAAAGTCTCAACTTCTTCCTCTTTATCTGTACCCTCAGTTAATTCTCTGACATAAGGATGCTCAGGAGCCAAAACCATATAAGTTGCACCAAATAGGGTATCAGGTCTGGTGGTAAATACCTCCAAATCTTTATCAAGTTTTGGCAGCTTAAAGTTAACTCTTGTACCTTCACTTCGGCCAATCCAGTTTTTCTGCATTAATTTAACTTTTTCGGGCCAGCCATCCAGTAGCTGATGATCATCTAAAAGTCTTTCTGCATAATCAGTAATTTTTAAAAACCACTGTTCTAAATCACGTTTATCTACTTCAGTACCACAACGTTCACAGGATTCGTTTACAACCTGTTCATTTGCCAATACTGTCTCACAACTAGGACACCAGTTAACAGTAGATTCTTTACGATAAGCTAAATCATCATTAAACATCTTAGTAAAAAACCATTGAGTCCATTTGTAATAGTCCTCTGCTGCTGTTGTTACTTCGCGATCCCAGTCATAACTTAAACCCATAGCCTTCATCTGTTCTTTCATATGAGCAATATTATCCCAGGTCCATTCCTTTGGATGAATATTTCCATGCTTTATAGCTGCATTTTCTGCAGGTAAGCCAAAAGCATCCCATCCCATTGGATGCAAAACATTATAACCCTGCATTCTCTTATAGCGGGCAATAACATCACCAATTGAATACACTCTCACATGACCCATATGTAAATTACCGGATGGATAAGGGAACATTTCTAGAACATAATAATTCTCCTTATCAGGATCATCTCCAGTTTTATGTAAATCTGATTCCTCCCAGTTTTTAAGCCATTTTTCCTCTACTTTTTGAAACGGATAATAGTCCTGCAAAGATCTTCACTCTCCTCATTAAATTGAAATTTTATCTTTCTATAATAAAATAAAATTAAACTCGGGTCAGTCTACTCTTTATCTTGCTCTTCCTGCCGCAGAATTTTCTCTGCGTCTGACCAGAGCCTTTCAAGATCATAATACTCTCTTTCTCTTTTTTGAAAGACATGAACAATTACATCGGCATAATCAATCAAGACCCAACGGGCATCATTCATCCCTGCCATTCTTTTAGGTTCAATACCCTTTTCTGCTAACTTATCTTCAATAGCTCTGGCAACCGCTCTGACCTGCTTATCCGAATTAGCACTGCAAAGTACAAAGTAATCAGCAATTACTGTTAAGCCCTGTACATTTAAAACATCTATGTCTTCAGCTTTTTTATCATCGGCAGCATCAGCAGCCATTAAAGCAATATCTTTAATATTTAAATCTGACATTAATAACTTCCTCCTCAGACAGATTTGCTATAGCCTTTACCAACTATAACCTCTATCTTATTATTTTTTTCTTCAGAAACATTTTTATCTGTTTCTATAAATTCAGTTTTACCTCCAAGTAATTCAGCAATCTTAGCAGCAGTCTCCTGATCATCTTTCACATAATATTTAATAATTGAGTTTTGATAAGCATAATTATCAGCATTACCTATATCTGCAATTTGAAAGCCATATTTTTTAAGTAGTTCTGCCGTTTTGGAAGCTGCACCTGATTCGCCAACTCCATTTAAAATATTGAGCTGATAGTCTTTATTATTTAGATAAGATTTATTTCTTATCAAATTATCAACCATTATTTCCGCTGCTTGCATATCAGGAACCCAATAACTAATTCCATTAATATATTTTGCTTTACCAGGCAACATTTTGCTCTCTATATTACTGAGATCAATCTCTTTAGCTGTGTTTAAAAATGGTGTAATATCCTGAATCGGAATATTTGTATTAACAGCATTATTAACCTCTTTTATTATTCCGGGAATCTTAGTGACTATGGTAGGAGAAAGAACCTTTGCTAAAACAGCATCTAAAAATTTCTGCTGTCTCTCAATCCTTCCAATATCTCCTCTTAAATCTCTGTAGCGTACATATTCTAAAGCTTCTTTTCCATTTAAAGTCTGCTCACCAGCAGGAATATCAATATAAAGGCCTCCCGCTTTATCAACATAGTGTAAGTTTCGAGAAACATTAATATTTACACCACCAAGACGATCAATAATCTTTTCAAAACCTCTAAAGTCTGTTTCCAGATAATAGTCTACATCAATTTCTAACATTTCTTCTACAGTTTTGCGGGTTAATTCAATCCCCCCATAAACATGAGAAGAATTTAATTTGGTAAATTTTCTTTTGTCAGAATTCACATAAGTGTCACGCGGTAAAAAGATTAATCCTGCCTCATTCGTTTCTACATCAAGACTAATTAAAATAATAGTATCTGCTCGTGAAGGGCCGTTGACATTTGAATCATACCCAACAGCCAGAATGTTTACTTTATTTTCTTTAAAAGGTCCACTTGATGAAATCTGACTTAATTCATCATTCCACAAAAAGGGAATTGCAACACCAATTATAACTAGAAATATTATTAATGCAATATATTTCCAGTCAGTTAATTTTTCCAACATTTATTAATCACTTCTTTTTTTTAATAATTTATTTCGTAAATCATTCGAATACGGATGAATAAAATTATTTTTTTCCAGCTGATATCTAAAAATATGAGTAGTTATTAAATAAAGTCCAAAATAAAAATTTGATTCAATTTCTGATCTGATCCCATCTAAACCATCAAAATTACGATCTTCAGAAATAAAATCAGCTGCATAAATCACCTGAGCAATCTTTCCCATTTCCGGATGACCAAGTGTATGAAATCTAATTGCTTCCAGAATTTCCAAATCAGTTACACCAAAAAGTTCTTCTGCCATTACAGCTCCTGCCGGTGCATGTAAAACCGGTTCTATCTCTAATTCGAGTTGATCAGGCTCCCATCTTGAATCTTTAATTATTTCTTTTAATTCAAAATCTCTTTTGCTTTTAGCAATATCATGTAATAAAGCAGCTGTTTCTACTTTAGTTAAATCCAAGCCAAGTTTTTTTGCCAGTTTTAAAGCTGATTTCAATACCATTTTTGTATGCTGATACCTTTCTTTTCCCAGCAGTGATTTTATTTTTTCTAAATCAAGATTTGAATTCGAATTTTTTTTGTTTAATGACATCCAATCACCTATAAAGATTATTTTCCATTATGTACTCTGCAATTCTATCCAGAGTTAAATAGCGAATAGATTTATTCTTTTTTATTTCAGATCTAATAAAAGAAGAGGAGATTTCTATATTCAACCCCTGATATGTCAGGATATTATCCAGATAGGGTAAATATTTGGGCTGACTTAAAATATCCTCAAAATTATACCCATACCTATTAAAAACAATAAACTTTCCTTCAGATAATAGATACTCAGGTTCTTTCCATTTGAAAATTTCAGCGAGAGAGTCTGCGCCTATAATAAAAAAAACTTCTTCTGCATCTAACTGGGGTACAAACTGCGCCAGAGTTTTTGCAGTATATGAATACCCATCATTTTTTAATTCCCAATCAGAAAGCAAAAAGTTTTTATTGTTATCTACTGCTAATTTTAACATACTAAATCTTATAAAATCAGGTGAAATATCCTTGTTTTTTTTATGTGGCGGTCTACCAGCAGGCATAAATATTACTTCATTCAGATCAAAACGGTTTACAATCTGTTCAGCTAAAATAAAGTGCCCTAAATGTGGCGGATCAAAGGTTCCACCAAAAATAGCCACTCTTTTTTTTGACATATTTTTCACCTCTAATTTCATACATCTTTAATTATAAATTATTTTAACAATGCTTGCAAGTTTAATCACCTTTATAAAGAGGAGTTTTATCTTTTTAATAGAAATAATTAATTAGAGTAAAATGACTGGAGGTTTTAAAAATGCTTTATAAATTTAAAAATTATAGTCCCAAAGTTGCCGAAAACACTTTTATTGCTCCCGGAAGTAAAATAATTGGTAATGTAGAATTATCTGAACACAGTAGTGTCTGGTATAATAGTGTAGTTAGAGCTGATCTTGCCAGGATCAAAATTGGTAAATTTTCCAATGTTCAAGAAAATTCAACAATTCATGTTGAGCAAAACAGAGGAGTTGAAATCGGTGATTATGTAACAATTGGTCATAATGCAGTAATTCATGCCTGTAAAATTGCAGATAAATCATTAATTGGAATGAACACTACAATTTTAAGTGGAGCTAAAATTGGAGAAGGTTCAATTGTAGGGGCCGGAGCAGTTGTCCCCGAAAATGCTGTTATCCCGCCCGGCAGTCTGGTTTTAGGCGTACCTGCCAAAATAGTAAGAAGTATTACAAAAGAAAAAATAATTGAGTTAAAACAACACGCTATTCATTATGCTGAGCTTGCTGCTGAACAAGAAAATAGTGAAATAACAGAATAGCAAAATTAGTAATGCCTCCAGATTTTAAATTGGAGGCATTTTGATTATTAAAATGCTTAAAATAAAAGTTAATCAGTAAATATTTTTCTGGCAATTTCAACAGCTTCTCTAGCATCTCTAGCATAATAATCAGCTTCAATCATTTTAGCATAATCTGCCGTTAAAACTGCTCCTCCAACCATAATTTTGGTTGTGGGTGATATCTCACGAACAGCATTAATTGTTTTTTCCATATTTTTAACTGTCGTAGTCATTAATGCACTTAATCCCAAAAGTTTAATTTGATTTTCTTTAACAGCCTGGACTACCTCTTTAATATTAACATTGCGTCCCAGATCAATAATCTGATATCCATAATTTTCAAGTACTGTTTTAACAATATTTTTGCCAATATCATGGACATCCCCTTTTACAGTAGCCATTACTATTGTACCTTTGGAAATATCCCTTCCCCCTTTACTGGCCATATCCTGTTTTAAAATAGCAAAAGCTTCTTTAACAGTTTCTGCCGACTGCACTAACTGAGGTAAAAATATCTCACCTTTTTCGTAGCGATTACCCACAATATCCAAAGCAGGAATCAGGTAAGAATTCACTACTTCCAGTGCTTCTTTTTCCTTTAAAATTTCCTCAGTTAAATTAGCAGCTTCACTTTTTAGACCTTTTACAATGACTGTTTTTAAATCATGACTTTTATTTTTTTCTTGAGAATTTTCTGTTTTAGCTGAATTAGTCTCTACTTCTGCCATATATTTTATATATTCTGTTGCTCCTTGATCAATATTATTTAAAACAGCTGCTGCTTTAACAGCTGCCATCATCTCTTCATCATTAGGATCAATAATCGGTAAATTTAAGCCTTGATAAAGGGCCATACTCAAAAAAGTTCTATTTAAAACAGGACGCGCTGGAAGCCCAAAAGAAACATTGGAAACTCCAAGTGTTGTTTTGACTCCCAGTTCGTTCTTTACCATTTTTAAAGCTTTAAGAGTTTCTTTAACTCCCTCTTGCTGGGCTGAAGCAGTAAGTGTCAAACAGTCAATAATAATTTTGTCTCTACTAATCCCATATTCAGCTGCCTTTTTTACAATTCTTTTTGCTATCTCAAAACGACCTGCAGCAGTATCAGGAATCCCATCATCATCCATAGTCAGTCCGATTACTGCTGCTCCATATTTTTTAACAGCAGGAAAAGTATTTTCGAGAACTTCAATTTCACCATTAACCGAATTGACAATGGCAATCCCATTATAATATTTCAAAGCTTCTTCTATAACTTCAGGATCACTGGAATCGATTTGAAGGGGAGTATCCAAAATCCCCTGCAGCTCTTTAATTATTTTGACCATCATTTCTTTTTCTTCTATCTCAGGCAGTCCCAGATTAACATCAAGAATATCTGCTCCTGCATCAACTTCTTCAACCGCTACCTTGAGAATATAATCTAAATCATCATTTCTCAAAGCCTGTTTAAATGCTGCTTTACCGGTGGGGTTAATTCTTTCTCCCACTACATTAACTCCTGCTAGATTAACATACTGAGAAGGCGAGCAAACAAGACTTTCATTAATTACATTCCGTTCTTTGACTTTTTTGTTTTTTAAATTATCTGCAATCAAAGAAATAAACTCTTCGTTAGTGCCACAGCAACCACCAACAACTGCCAGTCCTTTTTCGTATAATCTTGCCAACGGCTTAAAATAGTCTTCAGGTGAAATCTTAAATACAGTTTCTCCATCTTCAACTATTGGCAAACCTGCATTTGCCTGCAGAATAACTGGTTTCTCAGAATACTCTAAAACTTCTTCTACTAATGGTTCCAGTTTTTCCGGCCCTAAAGAACAATTAAGTCCAATTCCATCAACACCCAGACCTTCCAGCACAGATATCATGGAACGAATACTGCCACCTGTAAAAGTGCGGCCATCTTCTTCAAAAGTTAATGTACAGAATACAGGCAGATTGGAATTTTCCTTAGCTGCCAGTACTGCAGCTCTGGCTTCATAAAGATCAGAAATTGTTTCTATATGTATTAAATCGGCACCATATTCAACTCCTACCAGAACCTGCTGCTGATAGAGATCATATGCTTCATCAAAAGTTAAACTGCCCATTGGTTCCAGGAGTTCTCCCAGAGGTCCCATATCTAAAGCTACTGCAGCGTCAACACCTAACTCAATTACTGCCTGTCTGGCATTTTCCACTCCAGCTGTAATTATTTCTTCAACTGAATACTTAATTTCTTGCATTTTTAAAGCATTTGCTCCAAAGGTATTGGTAGTTATAATTTCAGCACCAGCCTTAAGATAACTTTTATGAATATCAATAATTTCTTTGCTATTTTCAATATTTAATTTTTCTGGAACATCGCCAGCCTTTAACCCCCGCTGCTGAAGTACTGTACCCATTGCCCCATCAAATAAAATTATTTCTTTACCCAATTTAGCCTTTAGCTCCACAGTAAATCCCCTTTCTTCTAAGCTCACAATCTTCATACAGAAGACAATTTTTACAGTGCCTTTTTTCAAATTCTAAGTCCCTATCTTTCGAATTTTCTATTTTCTGCTCCTGCTTAATTGAATGTTCTTCTGCAGCTGTTTTCTTGTCTATAACCCCAATAATTGCAGTTACAGATTTAGTCGGAAGCAGCATATTATAGCTGGAAGCAGTTAAGCCAATTTTTTTTGGTGCCTTCAAAATCCTTAGAAATTCTTTTTGAATATCTATCCCGAGATCACCATATCCAGGACTATAGCGAAATGTTATATCGTCATTCCCTTCTTTTAGTGCTTTCTCTTTAATTTCAGCTTCCACCCGGTCACAACCCTCTTCAATCGCTGTAGTGGCACAGGCGTCAAAAATCATTGACTTAGTTACAGAAATTTTCTCATAAAAGGAAATCTTTTTATCTACCTGAGCTCCAAGTGTGGCTGCCATTAGATAAATTTCCGCTGAATTTTGGAGATGTTTTTTAATACTTCTACCTTTTAAAGTTAAAGTAGTATTTTTTATTTTCACACCCTCTTTTGTATGTTCAATCGGAAATTTATGATATAGATAACGAAAATTAATCAACTCTTTTATTTCTGAAATTGATTCAGCAAGCAGACGATTTATATTCTTATCTTCTATATCTTTAGCAGTCTGTAAGTATCTTAAAACTTCTTTTCTGTCAATTTTAAATTCCATTTTAACCAACCTTTTTACCATTAATGTGGGTTATTAAAGAACCAACGGCTTCTTTTATTCTACGAGCCACATAAGGGTTGTTCATAGTATAAAGATGGATTCCATCTACTTCACTGGAAATCAAATCAACTATCTGTTCAACTGCATATGCTATTCCAGCATCTCTTAAAGCCTCAGGATTATCTTCATATTTATCTAAAATCTTCTGAAATTTATCCGGAAAATAAGCATCAGATAATTCTATAATTCTTCCAACCTGCTTTTTATTTATTACCGGCATTATTCCTGCTTCAATTGGTACATTTATCCCTTTCTCCTCTACTTTATCTCTGAATTTATAAAAAAGAGAATTATCAAAAAACATCTGTGAGATTAAATAATCCACTCCATAATCTACCTTCTGTTTTAAATACTCAATATCCTGATCCAGACTCTCTGTTTCTAAATGGCCTTCTGGATAACAGGCAGCTGCAATTCCAAAATTAGTCTGTTGTTTGATATGCTCAACCAGCTGATAAGCATAATTATAATCTCCTAATGGGTCACCGTCAACAGGTTTATCTCCCCGCAAAGCCAGTACATTATCAATATTCTTTGCTTTGAGTCTGGCCAGTATTTTATTTAAAGTCCGCTGATCAGAGTTAATACATGTCAAATGAGCCAGTGCTTCTACCTTATATTTTTCTTTAATAATTGAAGATAGTTCACAGGTTCGATTTTTGTGAACTCCACCTCCAGCCCCATAGGTCACACTTATATAATCAGGGTCAATATCTTTCAGCTCCTCTAAAGTTTGATAGATATTTTCAATTGGCACATCTGCTCTGGGAGGAAATACCTCCAGAGAAAATACCACTTCTTTTTCGTCAAAAATACTTTTAATTTTCATTTTAACCTCCTCATACTGCTCTACTACTTTTAAAAGTTATTTACTTATAAGCTCTAATCAAATTACTCTCTGCTTAATTATTAAAAGCTTCTAAAATTTTATGTTTAAAAAATAACATAAAAAAGAAAAAATCCACTTCTTAAGTAGAAGTGGGCTTCACAACTACTTATCTTTCAGGCTTAACCTGCTGGATTTAGCACCGGGCAGTATAACTGCTGGTTGCCGGGTTTCTCAGGGCCAGATCCCTCCACCACTCTCGATAAGACAATTTTCTATTTTTAATTACTTTACCATATTAAAAGATTTGTGTCAAGTAAATTCCAGGCTTAAGCCCTACAGTCTTCAGACTCACATTCTTCATTTTCATACTCAATTTCAACTGTAACATGATCAATTCCTTCTTCAGCAAGCAGTTTTTTAACTCTTGTTTTTAATTCAATAATATCGTCTCTTTTCATCTGATCTCTGACAATTAGATGTGTACTCAAAAAATTTTTCTCACCCTCTAATGTCCAGACATGGGTATGATGAACAGCAAGAGCATTGCTCTGTTCAACAATTCTCTGCTGTAAATTTTCAATATTAATATCATCTGGAACTCCCTGTAGAAATATAGCTAAAACTCTTTTCAGCTTTGATATAACATTATATAAAATATAAATATTAATTAATAAAGATAAAAGGGGATCTAAAATAGGGACACTTTTAAAAATCAAAATTATACTAACAATAAAAATTGCTGTCCAACCAAGTAAATCTTCCATCAGATGCCAGCTAACCACCTCTTTATTTAAAGAACTGCCACCTCGTAATTTTAAAACAGATATTCCATTGATTATTATCCCAAAAATAGATAAAAATAACATTCCTTTAGGTTGAACAGTTTGAGGATTAAAAAGTCTTGGAACCACTTCAGATAATATAAAAAACGATCCTAAAATTAAAACTATACTGTTAATTAAAGCTCCCAGCAGAGAAAAACGAGCATAACCATAACTAAAATCATCGTCTGCTTCTTTTTGCGAAAAGTTCTCCAAATACCAGGAAACTGCCAGAGAAATTGAATCTCCAAGGTCATGTAAGGCATCTGACAAAATTGCCATACTGTTTGTTAACAAACCACCAATAATTTCAATAATTGAAAATGATAAATTTAAGAAAAAAGCAAATTTAATATTTCCAACTGCAGAATGATCGTGTTCATGATGGTGCTCACTCATCAGAATCACAAATATCAATCATATTTTCTCCCCCTGTATAATTTGTATTTATAAAAATTGTAGCATTTAAAAGAATTTATATCTGTTAAATAATTTCTTTACGCTAAAATTTTTTAAGAATTTATATATGATTTAAAAATATTGATAATCTTTTTAAGCAAATAATCTAATTATACTTAAAATCATACAACTTATTGACATTATTCAAACTGTCTGTTAAAATAATTTAAGTACTGCCCCCGTAGCTCAGTGGATAGAGCAAAGGCCTCCGAAGCCTTGAGCGTAGGTTCGACTCCTACCGGGGGCACCATATATCATTCCTGCTATAACAGCGATTATAGCAGTTTTTCTTTTTCAGTATCTATTCTCATTAAGCTTCCCACCGTGATTTCACCGCAGTACTTTCTATCCACCGCAATCAAGCATCCAGAAATTTAGAAGCTTTTTCAGCAGCTTCAGCCTGTAAAGTTGGAATTAAATGAGAGTAAGTATCCATTGTTTGAGTGATTGAGGCATGACCCAATCTCTCCTGAACAATCTTAGGATGTTCATTTAGCTGCAGCAGAATCGAAGCATGTGTATGGCGAAGTGTATGGAGCGTTTTTTCTTTATCTAACCCAGCTTTATCTCTTAATTCAGCATATCTAACATTATACCTGTCCGGGTAATATTTTTCACCATCTTCTTTGCAGAACACCAGATTATACTCATCGTGATAATTATCTCCCAGGAATTCTTTGAACTCCTCCTGTTTCTCTTTTCTTTTCTTCAGTACTTCTACTATTTCGTCAGTAATATCGATATTCCTGTTACTATTTGCCGTTTTAGTACTTTCTCTTAGAACAGAGCCATTACCCTTTTCACCTACAAGAGCCTGTCTCACCCGAATCTTCTTATTCTCAAAGTCAACATTATCCCATTCCAGGCCTAAAAGCTCACTTTTTCTCATCCCTGTATGGACTGCAAGATAGATAAAGTCATGTAATAGCGGATCATCCTCTTTAGCAACATCTAACAGTTTACTTATTTCTTCTTTCGTTAAAGCAACAATGGTATTATTCCTTCTCCGATCAATTTTTGGTGCTTCAACAGGATCAGCAGGGTTAGTTGCAATGTATCTATTTCTAACCGCAAAGCTTAAAGCTTGCTTTAGCTTCTTATAGTGCTTTAATAAAGTTGCTTCTGATAACCCGCCTTCTTTACCGTCTTTTCTCCCGTCTTTCCGCTTCTTCTGCAAATATACTCGAATGTGAGCCGGACTCAGTTCTTTTAACTTAATATGTCCGAGGGCAGGAATCAGGTGAGTTTTAAGTATGATCTCATATCTATCATGAGTAGTCTTTTCTGTCTGAACAACCGCGTACTCCTCAAACCACTTCAGTAACAAATCCTTTACTGTCATGTCCGTCTGTACTACAACTCCCTGATCAGCCTGCAATTCCATTTTTCTAGCCCATTTTTTTGCATCTCTCTTACGGGTAAATGTCTTATACTCTCTCATTGTCTTTCCTGTCTCTGGGTCCTTCCCAATATAAACTTGTGCTTGCCAGTTTCCTGACTTTAACTTTTTAAAGCTTCCCATATTAATTCCTCCTATTATTTTATATATTGTCTTCCTACAAAAACTACTAATCCTTTAACTTCAATTTCTGT
The DNA here is from genome assembly GCF_900156285.1 of Halanaerobium kushneri. Lineage (GTDB taxonomy): Bacteria > Bacillota > Halanaerobiia > Halanaerobiales > Halanaerobiaceae > Halanaerobium > Halanaerobium kushneri. The sequence goes on along the minus strand of NZ_FTNC01000007.1, from coordinate 64,794 downwards.
CTTATCAATTTCACCATAGTTCTCAAAATCTGGTTCTAGCCTCACCTTATCTTTATTAATAATGTAGTATCTTTTTATTGTTCTGTTGCAATCACCACCTTTTCTGATAATCACTAATATTGTAGAGCCATTCTCAGGCTCATCATTCATGGGTCTAATTAGAATGTAATCACCTCTGACAATTCCCCAATCCTTAAATTTATTATCTGTCATCTTTAAAGCATAAGAGGAATCTGTAACATACCCTTCTGGAAAAGTGAAATAGTCTTCTTTAACACATTCTTGCTTCTCATCCCAAAAAGCTTCATTATTATAATTGTAACTTGTAACCATTTCTCTAGGGTTCTTCTTTTCTACCTGCTCAAGATAAGTTGAAAGTAACCCTTTTGCTCCTTGAGTGTCTTTTTTTTCCTCATATTGCCCCTCGTCATCCTTATCCATAACTAAAAGATACTTCTCATCCAGATAACCTGCGGCTACCATTAATTCAATATAACGAACTTTATCATTATTCTCGGCTATTTTTTCTAAAATATCTGGCTTAGGATCAAACTCAAGCGACCCGTTTTTGAGTTTAGATAAATAAGATCTGTGTATGTCTGCTTCTTTAGCAAACTTCGTGACTGATTTATCACCAATTGCTCTACTTACTAAATTCATTAATTTCACTTTATCTTTTTTCACTTTCTCTCACCTCTAAATAGATTGTAACACATTTTCGGGATTATTACAAACACTTTTTTAATTATTTTAGGATTATACTTTACAAAAAGAAGGCTTCATGCTATAATATTATTGTAATAAAGCAAATAAGCAGCAATTGATTGTTGTTCAATATTTGCACACACTAATATTTTAGGAGGATTTAAGATGAAAGATACTAAAACAGATCTGATAATTTATTTTAAGAATGCAGTAAAAGAACAGATCAACTTTGACTTTGAGCAGATACCTTTTTCTTTAGGTGTGAGCGACTTAAAAGAGCTTTTACCCCTATCTGATTCTAAAATTTATATGATGCTGGAAGCAGGAGAAATTCCTGCAAGAAAGATGGGAGGTAAATGGACAGTCTCAAGGGCAGAGTTCCTTGCCTGGTTTTACGGATCTGAAGAAAATCTAGATTTGGAAGAACAGGTAATCGTTTAATTATAATAGTAGGGGGAGAAAGAAGAGTCTCCTCTCCCCCGAAATTATCACACTCAGAATAGTGAAGTAATAATCTGAAAATCCTCCAACAGATCCAGGTCTTAACGGGCCTGGGTCTTTTTTTATTTACTAATATTTTAACTTTCATTCTAAATGAACATATGCTCTTTTAGTGAGCTTGAGTAATTTTATTATCAAAATTTGAATTTCACTGTCAAAAACGGCCTTTTAATCGGTATTATATATATAGAAGCACTTTTTAAAATGGGGGGATGAAGGTAGAGGATCCCAAGCAAGGTTCTCTGCCTTCAGCCATAAAAAAAGACCTGCTGTTAAGTTCTTTTAAATAACTACTTAAGTACTTACGAAATCCTGTGATCGGATTAAGGAGGCTTCTAAAACAGTGAAAGTAGACGAAATCTTAAAGTTAAAGAAATCTAAACTCAGTAACATTCAAATACTTAGTTTGCTTAAAGAAGATATATTCCAGAGCAGAAAGAAACAGGAAAACAATAACGGAGGTAATAACAATGACAGTGACAGCTCAAAATCTCAGAACTACCATGAAAAAGAATGAGGATAAGGCGGAAGGCAGAAATGTAGCAACATTAAACTCTATCGAAAGGGATATTAAAGGAGTATGGTACTCGAGAAAGCTAGATCTATACGGTAATATTCTCGATGAAATAAGTTATGAAGATGAAATATACAGGGGCGGAGAAAAGGAAAATAAATGGAAGTCTAAGACAAATGATAACAAACCATCAAGAAGTAAAAGTACCTATACTCCAACTCCAGAAGAAAGAATAGCTTCTAATATCAATCAACTGAAAAAGAAGACCTGGAAATTGACCATTGCTAATATTGAAGACATGAATACTTTTACCACAGTAACTATGGGAGATGTAGACTTCTACAACCTCTTTTCTTCAAAAAGAAGCGATAAAGATAAAAATGAACTCTACCTTGCTGATCAGTTGAGTGAAAGTGAATTGCAGCTTCTTAAAGGTAAGACCAACCTGAAGTATAAAAAGGAGAAAGATAGAAGATACTTAAATAACAGTGAGGAAGAAAATTATCTACGTAAAAAAATTATAAACATCTTAATCAAGCAGGCTTCATCTATGATTTCCAAAATAGAAGAATCTTTTGTAAAGGATGAAAAAACATTCAAAAGTGTCAGTGCTCGTAATCAAGCTATTAAAAGAGAACTTGCTTCAAGAATCAACTCTCTTCTGTCTGGTAAGTCTCCGTATAATATTGAAAATGCCTACTCTGCTTTCAGTAAATTCATTGAGAATCTGAAGAATTTATCAGAAGCCTATGAAGGTGACTTCAAATACATAGCAGTGTTAGAATTCCAGGAAAATGGTAGACCACACTTTCACATGCTGTCTAATCTAAAGTACCTGGAGCAATCTAAACTTCAGGATAAGTGGGGTCACGGAATAGCTCATATTAGCTCTCTTAATTCGATTAGTAGACCTGGCCTACACATCAGTAAAAAAGATAATTTAAAGGCAAAAGCGACTAAGTTGTCAAATTATCTCTGCGAAGAAATTAGTGAAACTAGAAAAGATTCTAGAACTAAAAATAGAAAAATACTTTTGAGAAGTAATGACTTACTAAAACAGCCACTGGAGGTAATTACTCCTGAATTACAACGACAGGTGGACCAATATGTGTTTAGTAATTCTGTTGGGGTAGACTGGGAAAGTGGGTTAATCGAAGGTAAGGGAGAGTATTCAAAAAGCTCCAACATAAAAAGAAGAGTTATGGAAGATTCTAATCTCTACTCAATGATAGAACAAAGAGCAGGCCAGTTACTGGATAAGATTCTAGAAATAGCAGAGAAACTTAATAGTGACATCATAACCAAAGATATATACTATCAGGCAAAGCATGAACTTTTCTACAAAGATCAGGGATATATGCCAGCTACTATTGCAGCATAGTGTCTCTCCTGCTTGAACATTGACAACTAAATATTTTACTCTTACTCCCTATTAGATAACACCTGGATGCGCGCCGCAGGATTTTAACTGCCGGGCTATAACCAACAGGAGATCTATGTCTAAAACTTATATAATAGTGGTTCAGCCGGCCAGAGAAAGAAAAGGTCCATTTCTTGCTATACTTAACGTTTATTCAAATACATCAAATACCAGTGATTCAGGTATCCACATGTATTCTACTCCTTCATCATTTAAAGGAAACTCAAAATAGTACCAATTACCTTCCAGATCAGTCTTGTATTGATCAGTACCCTCTAAACCTTCCAGCCACTGTTCTTCAGCAATGACTAGTTCTTCTTCATCATTAACTGGCTTTTCAGGAAATCCTTCCTGGATAATTTTAAGGTGATACTCTCCTTTTGGAAAGTTATAGCCACTGTCTCTATAATTCTTTGCCTGGTAACTTGCGCCAACTTCAAATTGCTTTGTCATGCTTATCAGCTCCTGATATTTATATTATGTCTCTAAAACAATTGATAACTCTTGTCATAATGCTGATTCATCTTATCTTCTTTATCAAAATAGATAATATCGTAATCGACATACTGCTCGAATTTATAAAAATGAGATGATGTATCTTAAAAAATTAGTCTATTACTTCAACATTATCAAAATAGTAATCAAGTGCTTCTCCATGAATGTATGACTTATTGTGGCCAGATCTCTCACTTAGTTCATTAACTTTATCAATTCGTTCTTGAGTTAATTGAATACTAACCTGCTTCTTATCACCACCTTTTTTCTTCTTTTTTAAGATGAAATGACAATCAGATTTCTTTTCCTTCTTCCCCACTATGATCACCTCCTTCAAGAGATTTGCCAGTAATGAAGGAATTAATGAGTTTTAGGCATTCTCAACATCAGAAGCTAATTCTTCTGGGTCCATGTTTATCATTTCTACACCATATCTGTGCAACTCTAACAGAAATGCGGCTCGATCCATCCCAACCATTTCTGCAGCCATACCCGAAGATATTCGTTTAAGTTCAAATAATTTGACCGCCATTGCCAATTTAGCTTCTCGTTCAAATTCTTCAGGACTTTCTTGAAGTAAATCAGGCAAAGTGTCAGGATATTCTATCTCCATTTTTCTAGGCATGTCATTATCCTCCTACTGGACTTATTATACTCAGATGCGTATTACTAACTCTATTATAGCACATATCTGCAGTAGAAAAAAAGACTTAACAACCAATATACTACAGGGAGCGCACAAAGGCTATTTAAAGCTGTTCTTAACCGTTCTACATAAAGAATCTCCAGCATAAATACAGGTCTTCAAACAGCTATTCTCGAGCCTTCTCAGCCCTTTTTACATAGGAACTTAGAGCACTATCTATTTTCTAACTTACAGTTCAAATTCTCGCATTGAATCATCCATCAAATCTTGATTTACCCCTATATAATCTAGAGTAATGCTCGGAGCAGAATGGTTAAAAAGCTTCTGCAGCATTGCTACATCTTTGTACTGCTGATAATGGTGGTAACCGAAGGTTTTGCGAGTGGAATGGCAGCCAATGGATTCCAGACCAACTTCTTTACCTACAGAACTTAGCACTCTATATGCCTGACTTCTAGTGATCGGTTTGTTGGCCCCATTCCTACTCTGAAAGAGGTACTCATGATCAACCATGTTTTTAATGTATTGATCTAAAGCATCTCGCAATGCACCATTAATAAAGAACTTCTTTGACTTTTGAGTCTTTTGTTCTTTGATCTGGATGTGTGTCTTATTCCTTACATCAGAAACTTTTAGTTGCAGCATGTCTCCAATTCTAAGGCCAGTATTAATTCCGAGCACAAAAAGCAGATAATTTCTGTAATTATCCATCAGCAATAAGCGTTTAATCTCCTCAATCAATTCCTTGTCTCTGATCGGCTCAACTTTTTTCATAGTTTAATCCCCTCTCTAATTTGTTTAAGATACATAAAGGCTCATTTAACACAGTATAGACATCTATTGAAGTGATTTCATAAGCAAAATATTGGGCCTTCACCGCCGCTAAGGTTGCTATAACAGCGATAAAGACCACAAATGTCAACTCACCTTATTAACTATTGTGGTGAATTGACAGTCTAATTGTTTTTTAGCTTTAGTTCTACTTCACCATTAACCTTTTTAATATTTTCTCCATTTGCACGCCACTGCAAAAGGTAATCACCTGGCTTTGCAGCCAATTTTATTGATACAATTTGTTTTGTTTCTGGCTTAATATTTTTAAAAGAATAATTAAAAGAATTATTCTCAAAAGCAACACTTGGAACAGTAAACCTACCTGATGCATCTTGAATAGGATTAAATTTAATGAAATCAATACTATCTGTTTCTACAACTACTATCCCATTCTTAGCAATCAAACTATCTTCTGCATTACAAAAAGAAAAATTAACATTCCACTGATCTTTATCTTCTAAACAGGTAATCTCTCCAATTGCAACCTTTAAATCTTTAACTTTTCTGGGTCTGGATTTGAAAGAATAATAAGCGGCAATAATTGCAGCAATTGTCCCTATTATAGAAGAAACAGTTCCTACAACTGGTACCCAATTCTCCATAAAAACCTCCTTGCGTTATAAAACTCCTTTAGTTATCCCTTTACTTTCAATGCTTTTATTACCTTTCTCCCCAGTGATCTAGTATTTCTTTTATTCCCTGAGTCAAAATATAAACTGACATCTAAATCTTTATCTCTTATTATCTTTCTTAATAATGGTTTTGCTACTTCATATTCCTGTTCATTTAGATTATAGACCTTAATTGAGCTGCTCTCGTACTTTTCAATTCTATATTTTCCATCTCTTAGCTCTACAGTTACAGACTCTTTAATATCACCCAAATCATCAGCTACTCGCTCTGGAGAAGTGAATTTAATATTCGTCTCAATAATATGTCGAATAAAGGCTTTAAGGGTGTTCCTAACATAATCTGAAATAGGATCAATCTCAAAGTTGGCTTCACTCTTAAGTAGTGACTTTAATAATCCTGCAAGTGTATCTGAATCATCCGCCGCATCCCACTTCAACCAAACCTTATCATCATTTGACTCCTGATCAATTATTAGATTATCGAACTCTTTTTTAAGTGAATTAAAATCACCAGAAGGAGTTAGAAAAACCATTAACACTTTTGTTTCTTTATCTTCAGTTCTATTAATTTCTGATCTAATAGCTTTATACTCCTGTTTAAACTGATCATTTTGAGCAGAAGAAGGTTTTATCTTATTTTCAACAGCTATTTTTAGAATTTCTTTAGTTTCATATTCAGCTGTTACTGGATCAAAAACATCATCATAAAGCTGAATCTCAATATCTAAATATCGTTTTTGACCATTGTAATTATATGGAGACTCAAGAGTAACTTCTACTTCAAGACTATTTTTATTTTTCAGCAGGTCACTGTTATTTTCAAATAATTCTTTTGTAGTAAGTTCATCTAAAAGTTTAAGGAATTCTTTTAAAAAAGTGTCTTTTAAACCATGTTCTTGATAGGGATTAATAAGAAACGAAAGCATTGCACTCATGTTATTCTCATTTAAGCTTCCTTTACCCTGACTTAAGGCAGTAAAAATGTTCATCAAGTATTCACCTCAAAACTTTAATGTAATTAATCAAAGACTAATATCTTATGTGATTAAGTCTAAATACTTCCATATTATTCAGCTTTGGCACTTTATTATTAATTTTATCAAAAATGTTAGCTTGAAATTTTTCTGTAATTATACTATCAACATAAGGAGCGGCTGCAAAAATTGTTACATCTGTTACTTCTTGAGGCTCAGGCTTCCAATAAGGATCATATAATCTATAGTACTGAGAATACAACATCACTTTAAGAGAAGCTAATCTATTAAATTTTATTTCTCTTTTCTCATTAATGATTCTATTTCTAATCCAATTTGGTTTTAATCTTATAAGTGTTTGAGATCCTGCCTCCTTTATATATCTTTCTGCATCCTTAGAATTAGCATCACTCTTAGTCGGTTTAAAATTATCTTTAAATGATAGCCAAGTTTTTAAAGTCTCCCTTTCTTCATCTCGCCAATTTTTTTCAATGCTTTTTATTTCATTTATCTTAAACATATTCTCTACAAACTTCCTGAGTTTATAGGAACTATCTCTACCCAAAGGTGAAAATGAGTTGAATAGTGCAGAAACTTTTTTGTTAGTATCATAGTTAAGTAATTCTTCTGCTAGCAAAAATTGAAATGGTTTTAATAGAAAAAATGGATAAAGAGAAAAGAAGTTTAAAAACTTATCAAATATTTCAACTTTCCTTCTTAATTCAATTAGGTTATAGATCGTAATACATGGCACAAACTTGCCAGGTGGAAATCTTGTTATAAAACCTCTACCTTCTCTTTTGGGATTTTTAATAATTTCACTCACAGCATTCGTATCTAATAAACATAATTTATAAGTGTTTCCAGTGTCACTAGTCCATGTCATCAAATCACCTTGTATAATGAACATAGGGAAGAACATTATACATTCCCTTTCTTTAATAATAATTATATAATTTAATTAGATGCTGTGGATTAGTTATCTCACCTACAGCTGCTATCCCTATTATCCAATTCTAGCAGACTGTTTCTTTTGAGGCTATAACCACAGCTCTATGTTTAATTGTTAATTAGTTAGATAACGCCTGACGTTTTATCTACAACAAGGATACATTCAACATAGAGTTTTGTGGAAACACAGCATACTTTATTTAAGGAGATGTTGCTCATGCTATTCATTGGTATTGATGTCTCTAAATCAAAGCATAACTGTTATCTTGTCGATTCTGAAGGCACTATTCATGAAAATAATCTTCAGATCCAAAATGATATCCATGGCTTTAAAACTCTATCTCAAAAAATCACTTCCATCTGTCAGGCTCACAATCATAAAAAAGTAAAAATAGGACTTGAGTCTACAGGTCATTACAGCACTAATATCACAAATTATCTGTATTCTGAGGGGTTTGAAGTTATTATCTTCAATCCCATTATTACTAACAACAATAGAAAAAGTAATACTCTCAGGAAAACTAAAACAGATAAAACCGATGCAAAGGTTATTGCGACCATGCTCTTTACTGATGACTCAAAGTCCTATTCACCTATATCATATCAGATAATTGAGCTAAAGTCACTAACCAGACACCGTCATCGGATGGTCAGTCAACGCAGTAAATTTAAGGTATCACTTACACGATTAATAACCATTATATTTCCCGAGTTGCCTGAACATATCTACTCTATACACCAAACATCATCTAAAGCATTATTATTAGAATTACCAACAACTAAGGATATATCAAATTGTCACTTAACTAAACTCACTAACTTACTCAAGAAAAACTCAAGAGGTAAATATTCCAGAAATAAAGCTATTGAGTTAAAAAATATAGCTGCTGAATCTATTGGTTCTTCTAATAGAGCTACCGCTTTTGAACTTAAACAAACTATTAGATTCATTCAGTTTCTTGATAGCGAAATTAAAATAATTGACAAAAAAATCAAAGAATTATTGGATGAAATTAATACACCAGTAATTACTATACCTGGTATTGGACATACCTTAGCAGCAACTATTATTGCAGAAATCGGTGATATCCATCGTTTTCCAAAACCATCAAAACTAGTGGCTTTCTCTGGTTTAGATCCATCAGTATGCCAGTCTGGAAATTATAATGCTACACATACAATTATGGTTAAAAGAGGATCTAAATACTTACGATGGGCTATTTTACAGGCTGCGAAAACGGTTACTATGCGAGATAAAACTTTTAAGGATTATCTAAGTAAAAAGCTTTCTGAAAGAAAACACTATTTTGTTGCTTTATCACATGTGGGTAAAAAACTAATTAGAGTCATTTTTCATTTGCTAAAGAATAATATTAGTTTTGTACCTCAAACATAGGTTTTTTAATTCTAATTTTTAATTTGAGCAACTCAGTTGCTCTGTTTGTTATGCCATAATATTTTAGAAAAATATTTTAAAAATTACTTGACTTCATATAGTTAGTCTCAAATATAGTTAATATTTATTAGAATTACTACATCAATAACCGTTGCTATACATTTTTATAAATTCGAACTCGCTTTTAATTGGTGAAAAAAACACATAATTATTTGCATCTTCTAACATATCACTCTTATAAATTAACCCATCAACCCCTAATAAATCACAGCATTGAGCAATGAAATTTGGAACTAAATATGATGGTTTCAAATTATAATCACTATCTGAAGAAAAATTACAATAATTTACTAAAGGACAATCAACTTCAGATAAATCTAACATTTTGAACCCTCCCAATAATTCCCATTCAATTATATCAACCTTTGTACCTTTTCCCGGTTTAACTTCTTTTATAGCACCTTCAAAAGAATCACATGTATACAATACATTTAGTCCAGGCAAATTGTAACGTCCATGACTTGATCTTCCAAATGGGGGTTCAAACATTTCTTTTTCAGGAAAAGGTCTTTCTTGACCTTTACTTCTAGTACGCGCACGAAATAATCTAATCTCACTTTTTTCAATTAAACTTGACCTTTTAATTTCTTTGAAAACTTTTTTTCCTATCTCATGATTTAGTCCTAACATAGGGTATTTAACTAAATAATTATAAAAATTAAATGCCTCTTCTTCACTTATATTATCAAATATACTCACAATACCAAAAGCACTAGTGCTATCAACAACTGGTAATTGACTATCAGTTTTTGTATCTTTAATTATATATTCTTTGGTATTATTTTTTGACTTTTCAAGTAGGATATAATTTTCAGGTAAATTTTTAAAATGATCTAATAATGCATTTCTAGAAATCTCTGAAGAAAAAGAACAAGTATCATCTATATTATTTATTAATTCTAATACAGGTGATTTTAACATTTCATTCATCATACTTTGGTATTTATAAAGCTGACTTGTTGCTTCAAGCATTCCATTGATTTGCTTTTGATATCCCCTATATTGATCAACAATCTTTGAAACAGAACTATGATCTATTTGGTTTATCATTTCTTCTTGTCTTCTTATCGCTTCCATAGGTAAATTATTTATTAAATTTCTTTTATGCTCAAATGCTGCTAAAGCCGCTCTAGTAGCCTTTAATTGTTCATTAATATCCATTTTATCCTCCTAAATAACAAATTTCAAAACTAAAAATCCAATCTCCTACCATTAACCTTCAACCATTCTTTTTTCTCTTTAATGTCAGGTATAACAGCAGCTACAGTTGCCCAGAAATCTCTAGAATGATTGTCATGTATTAGGTGGGTAAGCTCATGTACTACCAGATAATCTACAATAGACATTGGTGCCATGATGATCTTCCAATTAAAGTTCAGGTTATCTTTGCTGCTGCAGCTGCCCCAACGTTTCTTCTGTTTTTTTACAACTACATTATTTGGTTCAACATCAAGCTTAACCTTATACTTATCCACTCGCGCATTAATCTTTTCTTTAGCATGTTCACGATACCATTCAATTAATGCAGTCCGAATTTCTTCTCGTCGCTTTTCTTTCTTATCTTTAAGCTCCACTGGATAGTCAATAATAAACTTACCCTGGTAGAGCTTTACTTCCACTTTTGAAATTTCTGCCGGATTAACTTCCAGCCTATATCTTCGACCTAAATAGGGAAGTTTCTCCCCGGTCATAAATTCTTTTTCTTTTGGTGCCGGCTTAATCTTATCCATTTCCTTTAATTTGGAAAGAATCCAGTTAGTTTTTTTCTTTAGTACCTCTTCTATTTTAGTTTCTGCTGTATTTTTTGGAGATCTAACTATTAAATTCCTCTCATGATCAACAATGATCCCCATAGTTTTACGTCTAGTGCGTATTATTTCATAATTTATTAGTTTATTTCCCAGTTTAATATGCTGCATTCTTACCTCCGATTAAAACATAAATATATTCTGAGAGAGCTTAATTATCTTGTTGGTTAAACTCTCATATTTCTGCTTAAACTCATCATATTTGATCAAGTGGACCTTAGTTGTTTTTCGCATCTTCTGAAGGACTTCAGTTTTCTGCCGCCAGAGATCAATCTTAGTATACTCACTTAAGTCATTAAAGATATTCTGAGTAACTTCTTTGACAGTTTTGTTTACATAAGGCTCATTACTACCTTCTCCTGCAGTATATTCACCAGGTTCTTCAGCAACTTTGCCTTTCTCTTCTTTTTCTCTTTCATTGAGAAGTAATTCATAGAGAGCAAATTCTTTTTTATTTAAGCCCAGCTTCTCTGCTTTAGACTGGACTGTTCTCATATCATGAATTATATCTTTCATCTCATCAATCTGTTCTATAAGACTCATCTGATTATTTTTACGCTTTTCAATGATCTCTTCCAGTCGCTCACTAAGTTTTTTATAATAGACAGGATTTTCTTCCATCTGTACATTAATTTCTTTCTTTATCGCATGCTCCATCTCACTGGCTTTAGCCTTATCAGATTTTAGATCATCTAGAGTTTCTTCAAATTCTTTCTCGTCAAGGATAGATACTGGTTCATGTAAAACTCTAATACTACTTGCCCTGATATGATCATCAATTAGCTTTTTAATCTTTTCTCCCACACCTTTGATATCAATACTATCATCACGATACCTATTTCTAACTGCTGTATGAATTTTGCTCAGCTTATATAAATCACCCCTGTAAGGATCAGCAATCGGGTGAGGCATGATGATATCCATACTTTTAGCAAAGTCCTTAAAGTCATTTTTGAAGTCATTTCTCTTCTCTTCATCTTCAAAGAGCTCAATACAGGCTTCCAGGTCATTCATATCTGTATTTCTAAAATATTTCATTACCTCTCTGTGATTGGCTTCCAGTCTTGGCTTCTCATCTTCAATTGGAGTTACAGCATTTTCAACATCAGAAGGATTAAAGATAGCCAGTGCTTTTTTAAGGTTATCAAAAACACCATAATAATCTACTACCAGACCATAATTCTTCTCAGGAAAGACTCTATTAACTCTGGCTATAGCCTGCAACAGATTATGTTCTTTGAGTGACTTATCTAAATACATAACCTGCTCAATTGGAGCATCAAAACCAGTTAGAAGCATATCACAAACGATAATTATTTTAAGTGAAGAGTGAGGATTCTTAAACCTCTCAACTATATTTGATTTCTGATCATTATCAACACTGTATTTTTTAAGCAAGCCTTCATCATTGTGCCCGCCAGAGATTAATACAGCTGCTTCTGGACCTTCTAATTCATCAATAGCCTCTTTATATCTTACTGCTGCCAGACGGCTTACAGCCACTATCTGAGCCTTAAAAGGGGCTATCTTTTCATTATAGTGTTTAATAATATCTAAGGCTATAGTTTCAATTCTGGAACTTGCTTCAGCTATATCATTTTCAGTAGCATACTTTTCTTTGATCTTCTTTTTTTCTTCATCACTATATTTATGAAACTTCTGATCAAATAATTCATCTAGGGTCCTATCCTCTACATGTAAATCAGCCAGCCTGCTCTCATATTTAATTGGCAGAGTAGCATTATCTGCAACTGATTCTTCTATAGTATAGGTATCAATATAATCACCGAAGGTTCTTAAGGTGCTGCGTGATTCTTTATCTATTGGTGTTCCTGTAAAACCTATATAGGCTGCATTGGGCAGGGCTCTTCTCATATTGGAGGCCAAATCCTTAAACTGAGTCCTGTGAGCCTCATCTGCCATTACAAAGACATTTTCTCTTTCAGTTAAAACAGGATATTTTTCCTTTTCATATTCCTGGAACTTATGGATAGTAGTCATAATGGTTCTGCCTGCTTCTGAGGATAAAAGCTCTTTTAGTTCTTTAACGCTGCCTGCTCTTTCTGGATTCGGAAATCCGCACCTTTTAAAAGTACCGCTGATCTGTTCATCCAGGTCGACTCTATCTGTTACAATCAGCATTGTGGGATTACCGATATCCTTCATTCTTCTCAGCTTAAGAGCTAAAAAGAGCATGGTTAAAGATTTACCTGAACCCTGAGTATGCCAGACAGTTCCGTTTCTGTCTTCTAAACTCTCAGCATTTTTTATTCTTTCTACTGCTTTTTGCACTGCTCTATACTGCTGGTAGCGGCAGGCCATTTTAACCTTAGAGTTACCCTTATCTTCAAAGACAGTAAAGTTCCTGATAATATCTAAAAATCTATTCTTTTTAAAGAGTGAAAAGAGTAGTATATCCTGACCTGTAGGCTCTTTACCCAGAAGTTCTGTTAAAGAGTCTTTAGTATAAGGATAAGGGTCCTTCCAACCTTTAAAAGCTTGAGCTGGAGCACCTACTGTAGCAGAAGAAGCTGAATCACCCCAGGCTGCAACAAGCAGTTGGTTGGGGTAGAATAATTCTTCTGCACCTTCCTCATTATCATCACTTCTTATATTTTGGTATCTTCTTAGCTGAGTTATTGCTTCTTCTTCTGGTTCATTGCAGGTGGTATTATTTTTGCATTCTATTACAGCCAGAGGTAAACCGTTGACAAATAGAGTTATGTCAGGTTTAATAGTTTCTTTACCTTTGACTCGAAATTGGTTGATTGCTATAAAGGAGTTGTTGTCTAGATTCTCATAATCTATGTACTTTACAGTCTGGTTTTTCTTGCCGAAACCGATATCCTGCTTCAGACTGATGTGATTAATCAGCTTATCATAGATAATCTCATTGGCTGACATTAGAGAATTAGCCTTCAGACGAGCTGGTCTGATCTCATTGATAGCTTTATTTAAGTTATTCTCATTAATCCAGGGATTAATTCTTTTAAGAGCACTTTTTAGTTCTTCGATTAGAATAACCTGGTGTTCTGATTCTCTTTGAGGTAGCTTAACAAAATCCTTATCCAGCTGGTCATAGACTTTATAGCCTAAAGTTTTAAGTAAATTTAAAGCAGGTTTTTCTGATTGATTATACTCATCCCAATTCCCAGTCATTTTCTAAACCTCCATATCTGTATTTACTCTAATCTCTCCTGTTAATAGTTTCTGCATCAGACCTTTTTTAAGTCTTTCCAGTTTAGCTTTATATTCTTCTTCCTTTTTTATCTTAGCATCCACTGATGATAGGATTGATGCTATTTTCTTTTGCTCTTTTTTAGTAGGAATCAAAACAGGTATGCTATAAAAATCACCATGATTCAAATCAGAAATAGTTGTAGTGCCTGCAAATGTCTTTATAACATGTTGAATAAATTTTGAACTTAAATAATAAAACAAATAATCTTTATTTAAAATTTCCCTATCAAAATCAATTTTAAAGAAGTTATTATGAAAAACTCCTCTTTCATCAGTTATAACTTCTCCTGTATTCCCTGTTCTAGTCATTAAAACATCTTCCTTTTCACATATCACAGAATCTCTCGGCTCATTAATATAATATATATATCTACTATCATTAGGATTATTTAAGTGCTGAACTGTAATATATTTTAATTTATTAGGACCAGGCTTTTTGCTTCTTTTAGATATCGATATCTGTAAACCTTGATTTACACTTGATATTTCATCAAAAGATTTAACTTCCCATATATTTGGTATTTTTATAGTTTTGGGACCTATTCTTACTTCCTTAAACTCACTATGCCCAATCCCTTTAGTAAGCAATTCCTGCATTAACCCTTTTTTCAGTTCTTTTATTTCTTCTATCACTTCATCAGTTTTTTCTATTGATTTATCTACTGATGATAAGATTGATGCTATTTTTTTCTGCTCAGAGAGAGGAGGAACAGGAATATTCAAACTTCTAACATTAGTTCTACTGATCTCCAAAAAGGTACTTCCTCCTGCTAGAGCCTCCAAACGAGGAGTAATATAACTTAATAAATATAATAAGTAATAATTAAAAACCTTATCTTCATCGCAAATTATATTAGCAAATCCCTGATTTGTTGTCATAGGTACCTTATTAATAACTGTTTCGCCTATTGTAGCACGGCTACTCATAATTACAGTCCCAGGTGGTAATAACTTCACAGAACTATTTTCAAATCCCTTTTCTGTTATATACTCATCAGTTTCACTGATTTCATTAATCAATTTTCCAGTCAGTTGTGAAGGAGTAAGCCAGGGAATATCTCCTCCCCAATATTCATCTGTACTTCTTCTGGGTGTATTACCACCAGTTACATCACCAACATCACTTAAACGCTCAACTTCCCAATCATCTGGAATGGTCCCAATTGAAGTATTTTTATATCCCTCTTTAACCATGATAACCAAGCTCCTTGAGATAACCCATCATCTCTGACTCTATCTCATTTCTTTCTTTTTCTAGCTGATCAAGCTCAGTTAAAACTTCTTCTACATCTACAGGCTCTTCCTCTTCTGTTGTATCCACATAGCGAGGAACATTTAAATTGAAATCGTTTCTCTCTATTTCTTCCATATCTGCAACTCTACAGTATTTCTCTATATCTTCAAAATTATGATAAGCATCCAATATCTTTTCTAAGTCTCGATCTCTTAAGAAGTTCTGGTTGCTTCCTTCCTCATAATCTTCTTCACCATAAATAAAGATAACCTTATCCTTTCTCTCAGCAGGCTTATTCTTGTTCAGCATTAAGATACAGCCAGGTGAAGAAGTGTTGTAAAATAAATTAGAAGGCAGCGCAATCACAGCTTCAATTAAATCTTCCTTCAAAATTTTCTTTCTGATCTTACCTTCAGAACGGCTGCGGAATAATACACCGTTATCTAACACTACCCCAACCTTACCATCACGATTGGCACTTGCTAACATATGCTGAACCCAGGCCCAGTCAGCAGAGTTTTTAGGTGGAAAACCATAATTGAACCTATTATATGCCTGAGACTCCTTAATATCACCCTTAGCATAGCTCTGATTCCACATTGGATTGGCAATTACTCTGTCAAACTGCTGCAGCTTACCACCATCTTCTAAAAACAGTGGCTCTGTAAAGGTATCTCCTCTTTTAATTTGAGCATCATAAAGATCATGTAAGAACATATTCATCTTAGCAATAGACCAGGTATTTAAGTTTCTTTCCTGACCAAAAAGAGAAATATTCTCCATTCTATCCTGATCTTCTTTTCTAATATGTTCAGCTGAATAAATAAGCATCCCGCCAGAGCCGCAGGCCGGGTCATAGACTCGATCTCCAGATTGTGGATCTAGAATTCTTACTAAAAGCTGAACCACCTCACGAGGTGTATAGAACTCTCCACCTTTTTTACCGGCATCATCAGCAAACTGTCTGATTAAGTACTCATAGGCTCTACCTAAAAGATCAGCATCTTCTAAGTTTTCATTACCTAATTTTAAATCAGTATAATGCTGAATTAACTTTTCTAATACACTGTCAGGTAGTCTATCCTTATCATTAAAATCAACAGTTGTCAGCACTCCTTCTAAAACAGAGTTTTCCTGTTCTAAAAATACAAAGGCTTTATTGATAGCTGCTCCAATATCTTCAGTCTGTTCCTTAATTGCAGACCAGCGAGCTCTTTCAGGAATAAATACCTTTGACTCAGTGTAAAAGTCTGGATCATCTACTACTTCTTGACCGTATTCTTCAATAATGTGCTCTCGGTTCTCCATAAATACATCATTCATTCTTTTTAGAAATAATAGTCCAAATATGTAGTTCTTATAATCTGCAGAATCAATACTGCCTCTTAGTATATTGGCTGATTCCCAGAGATGTGATTCTAATTCCTCTAAAGTTAACTTCGACATTTATAATTCCTCCTAGAATAGTTAAGTTCTCATTTATTAATATATTATAAAGTTTAATTTATACTCTCATAAGCTTCTACCTGGTTTTCATATTCATACTTGACCATTTCATAGTCAAGGCCCCATTTTTCTTTGGCAGCAGCCATAATTTCTGGATGTTCCTCTTGAGATTGAACCCAGTTATAGGCAGCTACCTGGTTTTCATATTCGTACTTAATCATTTCATAATCGGTGTCCCATTTTTCTTTAGCCAGTTTCAATAAATCAATATGATCCTCTACTTTTATAAGCCAGTTATAGGCTGCAGTCTGGTTATCAATCTGGTATTTAACCATTTCAAAATCATCTTCCCAGTCTTCTGTTGCCTGCTCCTTTATAACCTCTTGAGCAGCATCAGAATCAAGAAATAGATCTTCTGGTCCAGCAGCCTGAATTGAAAAAGTAAAGACCAACACAAATATTAAAGCAAGGCTTAATCCCAGTTTTCTTCTCATTATTTTTCATCCCCTTTAATTTATTGTAGCTCACTACTCTGACACCGTATTGTCACCAGCAAGAAAATATTTTACCTATTACTATTTATACTTCAAGAAATTCTTTAATTTTCCTTTATTGCTGCAGTAGTTATTATTGTCGTAATTTGTAGAAAAAGAGAAGTATAACCAACTATATTCTCTTTATCTCCTACATACATTAGCACACTGGAATAGTCCCTCCTAAAGGATCTCAGAGAGTCATATACGTCTATTTTTCCTTATCTGACTATTTGTATGTTAACAGATAAATGCCCTCAAAACAAGCATTTAAAGCCATATAGGTTGGGGTAAAATATAAGCAGTCTCCATCATGATTTACCTTTATTCATAATGAAGACTGCATGATTATTTTTGAAGATTAGTCGCTCCAGTGATATTATTAGATTATAGTTTTGAACCAGAAAAGATTTCTCAAAGCTTTACCCTTTCTTAGTCTATTTTTCTGGAATCACAATCTTTTGATTAACTCTGATCATTGTCTCAATCTCATTGACCTTTTTAATGGCTGCAACAATCAGTCGCGGGTCAAGGTCAGAGTTAATCTCTTCTGCTATCTCCCAGAGGGTATCACCTCGCTTTACCACATAAACCTCATTCCAGCTGTAACTATCAATAATATCATCTGGACCTGTCTGAGCTAGAATTGCTGCTGTCAGAACCAGTACTGCCATCAATACAGCACATATGGTTAGTTTATTCATGAGATTTCCTTCCTTTCCTGAGCACTTAACCTACTAAATGTATTTAAGATAGACTTCAGCTGCTCAAACTGATCCTTACTTAAACTGTTAATCGATATCTTTTTGCTGCGGTCTATACCTTTTTCTCTTTTTACATGTCTGAGGTAATTATAGAGATCCTCTTTCAGCTTAGGAGCATCACCAACTATTTCTTTAATAGCAAGTTCTCTTTCAGTTAGAGACTTAACTTGATCTTTTTTCAAAGTTTCATCTTTCTGAGTCTTACATTTTTTCTTCTTACCCTGTACCTGGCTGAATGGAATATCATCAAAGTTATAATCACTCTGCTGCTGTACAGCCATTTCTTCCCTGGAAACAAGACCAGAGACACTGAAAGCCCTCTTTAAAGCCATTGATTCAGCTACTTTAAGAATCATAGCTGAAGGATACTGCTCCCAGATCTTAGAATCAGCCTGATACTCATTAAAAGGAGCAAAGATATAAACGGGATAGCTTCTGTCCTTTCTATAAACTAAAGCGTAACTACCGACAATCTGTCCGCGGTTGGTCCCATATTGATGATTAATTCCAGTTTCTTTTCGTCTAAACTTATCATTTTCTCTAACTACATCTGAAATCAGCCCATCATACTGGGGATGCCTATCAGCTATCTTTAGATAACCATCCCTGGAAGTCATAATTGTTGGCTTACCATCTTTCTTCCAGAAAAATATTTCCTTATTGAAAGGATCAAGTCCATAGTTTTTAGCCAGATAAATAAACATCTTAAACTCATCACTGCTTGCATCTCCGGCAACAGTTCGTCTCAGGGTTTCTAGCTCCTCATCAGTAAAAGTAATCAGTTCTTTTTTCTTTCTGTTAATATCAACAACTTTACTCTTTGCACTCATTTTTTATTCCTCCTCTTAATTTAAGGAGACCCAGATTTAATCCAGGCCTCCAATTATATTTAGTCTTCTTCTGGTCTTTGAGCTTCTTCATCACTTAGATCATGGTCACAGTGGGGGCAGTTCCATTCACCCTTTTTACAGGAGCTGTAGGACTTCCTTCCACACTCAGGACAGTGCTTTACATACATCTTATTCACCTCCTTTCTCTGCTTTTTAGACATAAAAAAAGCCCGGCGCCGGCCAGGTTAATTAAATATTATTAACTTTTGCTGATTCAGTCTTTCATCAGATTCTCTTCCTGCATACTGATAAAGTTATCTCTGCTGCCGATAATAATATGGTCCACTACATTGATCCCCATTATCTTACCGGCCTTCTGCAGCTTTTTAGTAATTGAGATATCATCACTGCTTGCATCCGCCACACCTGAAGGATGATTGTGAGCTAAAACTATACCCGCTGCATTCTGCAGTATTGCCCGTTTAAAGACCTCTCTGGGAGTAACTAGACTTGAAGTCAATGTACCTGTAGAAACCTCAAATACCCCTGTTACCTTGTTCTTAACATCAATGGTAGCGATAGCAAAGACTTCTTCTGCTCTCCTGTCAAGTTCAACCACTTCTACAAAGAGATCTCTTGCCTGAAACGGGTTCCTCACATACTTATCAATGTCATACCTTCCACCTGACTCCTTAACAATTCTTAGACTAAACTTCTGAATATTTACCATTATTCTCATCTCCTTTATGTTTTAGTATTTATTTAAAAGGGCATCTTAAATTCCTGATCATCACTGCTTAAAGCTGCAGCTCTTTTCTTCTTTTTCTGCAGTAGTCTGGCTGCTCTCTCCAGATCATCTTCATCCATTGGCTCAGCATAAGGTCCTAAAGCTCTCTTTACTCTCCATTCATCACTCGGCACACCATTAACCGGCATAATTTTCACCTCCAAATAAAAAAAGAGACCATCAGCTCTCACTGACAGTCCCCTGAGTTTAATCCTAAGCATTATTCCAACCTTCCATGAATGCATCTTTCAGTCCTGAGAAAACACTCTCTGATTTAAGTCTGGTAGAATTGGCAGCGATAACCGACTTCTCTATTGCCTTCAGGGCAGCTCTATCGACCTTTGATGCAGCCACCCCAGTGACTTTAGCAACATTCCTAGTTCCAGTAGATGCAAGTCCAGCTGCCTTTTTAACGCCATTCTCAGCTGTCTGAGCAAGCTTCTTAAAGGCATTGTCACCACTCTTAGAAGCAATAATCTTCTCAGCATATTTGAGCTCATCTTTTCTCTTAAGCCCCAGCTCATCCAGCTTATTTAGGACCAGCTCCTGCATTACATCATTCTCTGCCATCATTGCTCTAACCAGCATTTCTCTTAGTCTTAAAACAGTCTCAACATTGTTTTCATTTTTAAACATAATTATTACCTCCGTATTTTAGTTTTATTTTGACTTTCAACTTAAACAGCATTTACTCAGATATCAGATAAAGATCAAAGAGAATAAAGAACAAAGCCAGCAGAATATTTCCACTGAACAAACTCTGCCAGGCTAAAGCACCAAGTAATAAGATAACAAGTGTATTAGAAGCCATCTGATTCACCTCCTTTTCATCATTTTGGACTAAGCCCACTCCCTTATCTACACTCACCTCCTTAACTTAAATTTAGGCATAAAAAAAGAGCTGCCAGGAAAGCCTCAATTAAGAGACTATCCAGACAGCTCAGTTTCTTTAAGTATTCAGTTATGCTCTAGGGGGTGGGGCGTCGAACGTCGATCTGAAATTCATAATTAAGACGTGGTCCCGCTAGAAATTTTGTTCAATTTTTGAGATTGCTAATAGAAAAATAAGCCATTAAAAATGCTAGATATTTTCAAAAACAAGGTACAAATTGCTATATCTGTTTAAGGAGTTATTTCCCTGCTTAATAAACTCCCAAGTTTCTTCATATTCACCTTCGACAGCAAAACTATTAGTTCTAATAAAATCCAAAAACTCAAATTTCTTTTCAAAATAGCTATCACTAAACTCTTCAGCTTTTTCTACTTTTAGATTATCATCAATATTTGCATCATTGTGAAGCACATGTTCTAAATTACAGGATAAGTAGTAAGCGTTATATGGAATACCATTTATTTTAGAATGCCTACTCAGTCTATCCATGATGCTGCTTTTTTTATTATTTCTTTTCTTTGTGTTTTCAGGATGTCTGGTACATAACTTATCACCATAATAGTAAATCTTATCCTTATCATGCTTTTCGATCAAATTTTCACTGATATATGCTCCGTCAGTGTCCAGCAAATGAATAATTTCTAAAATATCCCCTTTATTATAATGTTCTTTGTCCAAAAAAGATAATACTTCTTCATTGATTACTTCTATCACATTACGAGAATTAACTCCATTCCTGGTAGTTATATCTCCACGAGCAATTTGAAATTCAATCTCTTTATCCTCAAATATCTCAGAAAAAATAAGACCAAAAGATATTTCCTCCGTTATACCTTCTACTAAGAATAGAATTAATTTTCTAGTCATCAGCATCAACTCTACCAGCAGCCCTAAAAGCTCTGGCTATTTTGTATTCATTTGTTCTCTCATAAACTTCCTCGTCCTGTCCACCTAACTTAATTCCACGATAATAGAAGCTTCTTAGATTATTGGTTTCCTTAACATTGGTGAATCTAATATATCGATTCTGAGGATTAGTAGTTGTAAAAATAAGTGACTCTTTATTCAGTTTCTCCAGCGGTCTTAGGTTATGAGAAGTAAAGACCAACTGCCCCTTAGCTCTATCCTGAATGATCTCCAGAATTTCACCTAAAAGGTATTCAAATATACCGGCATCAAGTTCATCCACTGCAAGACAAATACCAGGCTTATTATACATAGCAATCATTGCACTCAAGATAGATATGATCTTTTTAATACCATCTGATTCATATCTCAAAGGAATCTTAATATCTCCTCTTTCTGCCAGCAGCTCTATTTTAATAACTGGATCACCGTTCTCATCCAATTCTTCTCCATACTCTTTAATTTTAATTGTTAGCTCTGGTATTATCTCTTTTAAGACAATGTTTAAGTTCTCGATAACATTTTTAACAGTAGAGAGGACCCGCTCAGGAACTGTTGTCGGCTCAGACAGAGCTATTGCCAGATCTCCACCTTCTATTCTCTCTGAATCACTAAGCTGAAAACAGAAAGGTATAATTAGATTGGCATTGATCATACCTGAACGAGAATTTCTGATCACAAACAGGTTCATTCGAGCATACTGTTTAATCTCCATTATAATATCAGCAAATTCGCTAAAGGCTTTATTACCCTTATAAATATGATCCATCTCACTAGAAAAAATAAAAGAGGTTTGTTCCTTCTTCGCAAGCTCCTTGGCTACTTTAAGGTCCACTTTAGCATCTTTATTGTTTTTAGTGAGCAAATTGTAATTCTTCTGGGGACTTAACAACTGCTCCTTCTCATCAAGGTTGTGAGTTATTATCCCTCTCTTATATGTCCAGCCATCTTCTTCAAGTTTCTTATATGATAGATCTTCCTTAATAATAACTGGAGCAGCATTTTCTCTTCTTTCAATTACCATTTCATAAAATAGTTGATACTTATTTTCTCCTAAAGTCATAGAAAAAACAGAATTAATAGCAGCTTCTTTCTCACCCTGGTATATATAATCTTTAATATCTCCAGGCAGAGATTCTCCAAGCAGGACCAGTTTCAGTATCCACAAAGCTTCAATAAAAGCGGTTTTACCAGAACCATTCTGGCCGTATATTCCCAGCACATCTGATGTTTCAGAAAAAAAGTCTTCGCTTTTATAACTGTTGAAATCAATCTGACCCTGCCTAACATTTTTAAAATTATTCAGTTGTACCTGCTGCAGACGCAGCATTCTCTCCTTCATTTGATCACCTCCACTGATTAAATTATACAACTATTAGTGATAAAAAGCAACATTTTCAGAAAAATCGATATAAAAAATATCATATTCGTTAAAAAGTTTAGATTATAGTCAAAAAAATAGTCTATCAGCTGATTCTCATAATAGTTGTTCAGACTAAACCTATATTAAATTTTACGATGTTAAACAAGGTGTACTCATTTCGATTACACCTTACATTATAATAATTTATAGTTAAGCTAAACATGTAAACTGTTCAATCCGTTAAAGTTATCCGCACTTATAGATATGTGCGGAGGTTTTTAACACTCATCAACTTCACCAATCAAATAGTTCAACAAAAAATACCCTGTAACTATTAGTCTACAGGGAAAAATATACATTGTTTAGTTTTGACTTATTAAAGGAATTACTTCTTTATTTCCTTTTTTTCTTCTTTCTTCTCAGGTTTTTTCTTAGCTACTTTTTTCTTATCTTTCATTTTCAACACCTCCCTGATATTTCAACTTACTACTTGAGCCTAAATTTATTATATTACATAAAACTCGAAATAATATCTAATTATTAAGTCCCCCTGAAGAAAATATTATACAAAATAAAACCCCCAGAAAAGCTCCATCAATAACTGAACAAAATGAAGGTTTCTCTGAGGGTGAATAATCGCACCCAAATTTATAGTTCAATAATAAAATGCATTGTTTCTGAAAAATCCAGTAAGTTTAATTTTTATAAACTACATCTAAAGATAAAAATATTAATCCTCTAAAACGTGATTCAAACCCTGTCCAAACAAACATAAAACATGATTATCATCCAGAGAGTAATAAACAGACCTACCTTCCTTTCGATATTTAACTAGGTTATTGTTCCTAAGAACTCTTAATTGATGAGATATTGCAGAAGAACTCATTTCCAGTATTTCAGACAAATCATAAACACATAACTCCCTATCTTTTAAAGCATATAAAATATTTATCCGTGTTGGATCTCCTATGGTCTTAAATAGTTCTGAAAGCTGATAAACAATATTTTCTTGAAGTTTACGGTCTTTCATTAAATTTACAACCTGCTCATCCGGGTCAAACACTTCACACATATCACAAAAATTTTTGTCTTTTGCCATTAAATCATCTCCCCCAAATCAAAACTAGCACCTTATATTTATTTTAACATAGATTAATTTCTAATAGAAGGCATTTACTTTAATCTAAATTATACAGCAGCAATTATTGGGGTTAAACTTTATATCCTGAAGCAACAAAGACACCGCCATTTTTAAAACTGTGATTTAAATTAAAATCTTTCACTTCTTTTCTGCTTTTTAAATACTCCCAGGTTGGTCTAGTAACATCAGCATTACCAATTAAGTCTATAAAACGGCCCCATAAATTGAGTTCTTCCATATACCAATCCATAATAACAATTTTACCGCCAACCCTTACAAGCGAAAGACTTTTATCAATAACTTTTTGCCATTCAGGCATAGCTGATAAACCCAATTCGAGATAGATAGCATCAATATTTAATTCTTCTTCTGAAATAGATGCAATATCAGATTTATTAAATCTAGCAGCATCTTCATGTAAAGTTATTATATTATCCCAACCTTTTTTTCTAATTTTTTTTCTGGCTTTTGTCAACATTCCTTCAGAATAATCAATACCAATTATTAAACCATTACTTTTCAACTGATTTTTAAGATATTTAAAACTTTGTCCAGTTCCACAGGGTAAAACTATTATATTACTGTTTTTTTAAAATCCAGTTTTTCAATAGCAAATTTTCGCGGCTTGTGATAATACCAGTCAGGTGCTAGTAGATCATATAGATAAGAAAAGATATCATAATATTTCATTATAATCCCCCCACAGCCTTATAAATGATTTCCCCCTGAAGATTTTATCCAAACATATTTCTGATGAAATTATTTTTAAGCTTCAGAGGGATTTTTTACTTGCTTAATTAAACATTACGGCTAATTCTCATAGCATTAAAGACAGCAATTAATGCCACACCTACATCGGCAAAGACTGCTCCCCACATGGTTGCTAAACCCACAGCACCCATTATAAGTACTATACCTTTTACACCTAAGGCCAGAATAATGTTCTGCCAGACAATTTTTCTTGTTCTCCGGGCAGTATTAATAGCAGTAATTAATTTTGAAGGCTCATCTGTCATTAAGACAACATCTGCCGCCTCAATAGCTGCATCTGAACCAAGTCCTCCCATAGCAACACCTATATCAGAGCGAGCCAGAACAGGTGCATCATTGATTCCATCTCCTACAAAGATAAGTTTATCATTTTCTTTCTGTCTGCCAAGTAATTCTTCAATTTCATCTACCTTCTGATCCGGTAGAAGTTCAGAATAATAATTATCTAAGCCAAGCCGCTGGGCTACTCTCCCGGCAACTGCCTCCCGATCACCAGTTAACATAGTTAACTGTTTAATACCTAATTCTTTTAAACCCTTAATTGCCTTTATCGAATCCTCTTTTAATTCATCCGTAATTGTTATATAACCTGCGTATTTATTTTCAATCGCTAGATAAACAATTGTTCCATCTGCATCAACTTCCTGATATTCAATGTTATTTTTATTCATTAATTTGATATTACCTGCCAGAATTTCTTTGTCATCAACCACAGCTTTAATCCCGTGTCCAGAAATTTCCTGATAATCTTTTATTCTTTGATTATCAATTTTCTGGTCAAACGCTTCGACAATGGACTTTGCTATCGGGTGGGTGGAATGACTTTCAGCATAAGCAGCCATAGTTAAAATCTGCTCATTATTAAAGCCATTATATGATTCCACCTTACTAACAGCAAATTCTCCTTTAGTTAAAGTTCCAGTTTTATCAAATACTATTTGACTAACATTGTTCAGTGCTTCCAGATAATTACCACCTTTAACCAGAACGCCCTGTCGCGATGCTCGACCTATTCCTCCAAAAAATCCTAACGGAATGGATACTACAAGTGCACAGGGACAGGAAATAACTAAAAAGATAAGAGCTCGATAAAACCAGTCTGCAAAGGCTGCTCCCTGTAAAAATAGTGGCGGTAAGACCGCAATAGCCAGAGCCGAATAGACTACAACCGGTGTATAATAACGGGCAAATTTAGTAATAAACTTCTCAGTTGGTGCTTTTTTTGCACTGGCATTTTCCACAAGTTCCAAAATCTTAGATACTGTTGACTGACCATATTCTTTTGTCACTTCTACTGTTAATAAACCATCTTTGTTAATTGTTCCACTCAAAATTTCATCACCAGTTTCAACTTTACGCGGAACAGATTCCCCGGTAAGTGCTGAAGTATCTACCATAGAACTTCCTTCAAGCACTTCTCCATCAAGTGGTACTTTTTCACCAGGTTTTATAATTATTATATCACCTATTTGAACATCTTCAGGGTCAACCTCTTTTGTTGTATCTTCAAGTTTTAAATTAGCATAATCAGGTCTTATATCCATTAATTTTTTAATTGAGCGTCTGGAACGGTCAACTGCTCTTTCCTGGAAAATCTCACCAACCATGTAGAAAAGCATTACTGCTACACCTTCAGGAAACTCCTGAATAGAAAAAGCTCCAATTGTTGCTATACTCATTAAGAAGTTCTCATCAAAGACCTGGCCTCGCTTTATATTTTTGAAAGCTGCCATTAATACTGGTCCACCGATAAGCAGGTAACTGGAACCAAAAAGTAGCCATTCCAGATATATTGATAAACTTCCCAATTCTACTTCCAAAAATGGTAGTTCGAATAGAATTATTGCCAGAGCAAAAATTATTGTTCCCGGCCAGAATCGTTTTTTAAGATAAGAATTTTCATCGTCAACCCCATGATCGTGACTCTCTTCGTGATCATTTACACGACCGTCCTCGTGATTATGTTCATGGACCTGGTTGTGATCAGACTTTTGATTAGCTCTTTTTCGTCTATTTCTAGACTCCTTAACAGTTAAGCCAGGTTCTATTCTATCTGCAATTTCTTGCAATTCATTTTCAAATGAATTATCAGCACCCTCTCCTTCAACAGTAATCGTGCTGGTAGCAAAATTCAAACTCACCTTTTCTATATCCTCTAAATTATTAACTTCTTTCTCAATCTTACCTGCACAATTAGTACAGGCCAAACCTTCTAGTTCAAATTTCTTTTTCTTATTTTCTGCTTTTTCTGGCATAATAATCCTCCCTAGTTATAATTTAATATATGATTAATTGAATAATTGTTCATATATAGTATACCATTGAATTCGATTTTTGTCAACAATGATTGAGCAATTATTCATATATTGTTTAAATAAAAAGATTTACCCTTAGGTAAACCTTTTAAATATATGATAAAGGATCAACTGGTCTTCCATTAACCTGAACCTCAAAATGCACATTTGGTCCTGTTGTATTACCGGTATTACCGGATTTTGCTATTAAATCACCTTTTGAAACTCTATCTCCAGTATTGACTATCAACTTAGAATTGTGTGCATAAAGTGTTCTCATTCCTTTTTGGTGTTCAATAATAATAGTTTTACCATAACCTCTAGCCCAACCACTATATACAACTCTACCTTCACCTGATGCTTTCACTTTCGAACCTGAAGGAGCTGCATAATCAATACCTTCATGCATTCTACCCCATCTCCTACCAAAATAAGACGAGATTCTTGCATATACTGGTTTAGTAAATACTTTTTCAAGGCGATCACGATAACCAAATTCAGGTTTTGCTCCAGGTAAGATTAATGTATCACCAGGTTGAACCCTATTTGGATTATTAATTAAATTACTGGCAATAATTTTGTTTAAACTTATATTAAACTTATCAGTAATAGATGAAAGATTCTCCCCCGGACTTATTTTATATAAGATCCCTTTTACTGGAAGAACCTTAATCGTTTGACCGGGTTTTATTTTATTAATATTATTAATATCGTTTGCCCCAATTAAAGTATCTAAATCCACATTGTGCTTTTGAGCAATATCCCAAAGAGTTTCACCGTTTTCTACTCTGTGCTTTTTTATTTGATTAATTAAGCCAATTCTACTGCCCGGCTTTCGACTATTTTCTTTAACTAATTCTTCAGTAAAACCCTGACTGGAGCTTTCAATATTATACTTTGTGTCTTTATCTTTATATAATTTTTCTATGTATTCTAATTTATTATTAAATTCTAACTGATTTTCTGCAAAATTAAGATCTGAATTCTCTGAGAGGTTAAATTCTTCTTTGATTTTAACAAAATCGGTCTTTCTCTCCAGTGCATTTTTTCGCTTTTCCGTTATAATCAAACTAAAATCTGAATTTTCTTTTGAGTTTCGCTTAAGATCAAGTTCTTTTTTTACAGAAATAGATCCTCTGGGAACTCTTGTGCTTTCCAAATGCCGCTCTCCCAGAACAAAGTTTTTGTAAATTATTGTAAATGCAATTAATAAAAGAATAGCTATAAATCTTTTTTTCATATTTCAGATTGCTCCCTGTTTTCATTAGTATTGTATAAAAATAGTAAAGAATAGAATAAACTTTTAATGTATGAGTAGATGTTCAAATATATTATACTATATTTCTTCCCTAGCGTCAAAAAAATCTTTCACCCTACTATTCACCGGACTTAATTAAATTATTGAAACAGGAGTAAAAACTCAATTTGTTAAAATGAGAACTATATGCTATAATAATTTAATAAAATTATATTGGAGGTTATTTATGGAAATTATTAAGTACTTAGTTGTAGGCGTAATCCAGGGAATAACTGAGTTCTTACCAATCAGCAGTTCAGGGCATATTGTGCTTTTTAAATATTTTTTAGATATTAAAGCTGGACTGACAATTGACATCTTTTTGCATTTTGGAACTTTACTGGCAA
Source organism: Halanaerobium kushneri (assembly GCF_900156285.1). Lineage (GTDB taxonomy): Bacteria > Bacillota > Halanaerobiia > Halanaerobiales > Halanaerobiaceae > Halanaerobium > Halanaerobium kushneri. The sequence goes on along the minus strand of NZ_FTNC01000007.1, from coordinate 36,013 downwards.
TATTTTTTGTGTATTACCAGGATATACTAAATATGATTTATTTTAAGGATGACTATAAGACTTTTAATCTATATATCATAATCGGCTCAATCCCTGCTGCAGTTGTAGGGATATTTTTTGAAGATTTTTTTGAAAAAATGAATTCTTCTTTAACTGTTGTCGGGTTTTTTTTAATAATTACCGGTATAATACTCTGGCTAACTAATAAAATAACAATCAATAAACGGAAGATAAAAGATATGTCGGTTTTAGATTCAATTTTTATAGGACTAGCTCAGGCACTCGCAATTTTCCCCGGTTTATCTCGCTCTGGATCTACTATAGCTGCCGGCTTATATAAAAATTTAAACAGAGAACTTGCTACCAAATTTTCGTTTATTCTTTCTATACCTGTCATAGGAGGAGCAACTCTTCTCAAACTAAAAGAATTAACTTTAAATGGTACAACTGACCTAAATTATTTCTATCTATTTTTAGCTACTATATCATCAATGATCACAGGTTATCTTGCTATTAACTTTTTCTTAAAAATGATAAAAGAACAAAAACTTCATTATTTTGCCTATTATTGTATTCCACTTGGATTAATATTAATATTTTCTTTATAATATCAGATTTGACAAGAGTTATTCCTTTCAACTTCTTTTTCAATCAGTTTTTATTGTTACTACACTAACTTTTTCCCCTTTGTTCTGCATTGTGGACTTAATATTTCTTCCATTTGTCTTTGATTGTATTAAAGCAAAAGACAGTGATAATTGTCCAATAATAGATATTATTAACAAATAAAACCCCCAGAAAAGCTCCATCATTAATCGAAAAAATGAAGCTTCTCTGAGGGGATATCATCTCTAAGTTCAGTTTACAATTATAAATTCACTAAAAATTAATTACCTTATCAGCCTCAATAATCCACTGAGTAAATTCTGTCATATTACTTAACTCTACCCCATCAATTATCTCCTCCTCTAAATATTATAATTCACGTAAAGATTCTAACTTATCTAAAACATGTTCAATTTCATCCCTGGTTGTATATGCATTGTTTCTGAAAAGTCAAGTAAATTTTAAAAATACTTTTGTAGTCCGAGGTGTTTTATGCAGCTGTTGATTTTCTCTTTCTATTGAGCCGTTTTCTTCTATCAATTGCTGACTGATGTTTTTTCTTTCTCTCATTTATAATTTTATCAGCTTTGCCGTTATATTTTTGATCTGGTGTTACAAACCCTATACCCTGGTGCAGTCTTTCAGAATTGTACTGGTCAATGAAATTCTCTATATCTTCTCTGGCCTCATAAAAGCTTTGATATTTTTCCTGAGCATATACATTTTCATACTTTATTGTCTTATGGAAGACTTCAATTTTCCCGTTTGTCTCTGGATGCTTTACAGCTATCCTGATGTGCTTGATCTCCCATTCTTCAAGGAATTCAGTAAAAGATTTAGCTACAAGCTGAGTGCCATTATCACTTACAAGTGCTGGCCTGCTGACTGGATCTGCTTCAAATATACCTGCTTTAAACATGGCTCTGCTAAGGACCCGCTGCATATCGTCTGCAGTCATAGTTTGAGAAAGTTCTCCATGTATGATTTTACGGGAATAGCCGTCGAGAACACAGATTAAATAGGCATGAGTATTTTTTACAGGGATATAACTAATATCGGTATGCCACATTTTATTTGGCTTATCAACTTCAATTTTTCCATCTGCTTTTTTCTTTTTATGATATTCCTGATCCGGAATAAGTCCACCTTCCTTAAGCACTCGGTATGCACTGGATGCAGATACATAAACAATATCATCATCCATCATCTTTTTAGCTAGCTTTCTATGACGCTGATCAGGATGTTTAAGAGCATAATCTATTATTGCCTGTTTTTCCTCTTCTAAGAGGCTGTGAGGACATGCTGCAGGAGTGGACTTGTGATTTTTAAGTCCTTCCATCCCGTCAGTTTCATAACGTTTTCTCCAGTAATAGTAACGCCAGGAATTAAGTTTTAATATTTCGCAGGTTGTTTTAACAGGCAGAGTGGATTCTTCCACAATATCCATTAATTTTCTTTTTTCTTCTGGTTTAAGCCAGTCATTTTTGATTTCACCATGTAGTCCTATTTGTCGTTTTTTTTTAGAATCTGCAGCTCACAGGTTTGTTCTACAAGAGTCTTTTTTAGTTTATCTACTTCATCTTTAAGTTTCTCTTTTTCAGGATCTTTTTTCTTTTTGTTTCTAAAGACTTTACTGGCAGATCCAATAAGACGTTTTTTCCACTGGTAAAACTGGCTCTCATAAATTCCATGTTTGCGGCAGGTCTCAGAGATATTATCATTTTGAAGACCTTCAAGAACAATTTCCATCTTTTCTTCAGGTGAGCGCTTAGTGTTTTTACTCATAATTATCTCCCTTTCTAGTTATTATTTTGAAGGAAGAAAACGACCATGTCAAGCTAGCTGGCATAATTCAAATTACTACAAAAAACTTTTAAAAATCTCTTTGACAGGCTTAGAAACATTATAGTATATTTACCAAGACTAAATCTCACAGCACCTCTTCCAGTTTCCATAGTTACAGACATAGCTTTTAAGACCGAAGAAATTTCTACTAAATCAGAATGACAGGCTGAGCCTGTAGATAAAGCTACATTATCTAAATGATCCAGAATTTCCTGACCACTGTAATCTAAAAAACTAATATTTAAAGTGTTTGGTAAGCGTTTCGTCGGATGGCCATTCAGAATAACTCGATCTTTAAAGTTTTTCTGCAGCTGCTTCTGAAAATAATCTCTCAATTCTTTAATTTCCCCGGGAGTATTATGCTCAAAGTCAGCTTTCTTTCCCTGAAACAGATCTTCCGCAAGTTCACAGGCTTTACCAAGAGCAACATCAAAAATTACATTTTCTGTCCCCGCTCTTTTTCCCATTTCGTGTCCTGCTCCATGAATTAAAGGTTCTATCTCAATTCCATCTCTTATATAAAGTGCACCGATCCCTTTTGGGGCATAAACTTTATGGCCGGCTACTGATAGAAAATCTACTCCCAGCTTTTTAACGTCTGTTTCAATTTTACCCACAGACTGAGCAGCATCGGTATGCAATAAAATGTTGTTTTCTGAGACTATTTCAGCTATTTCCGCCAGTGGCTGAATTGTTCCTGTCTCATTATTTGCATGCATGATGCTAATTAAAATTGTTTCGTCAGTTAGAGCAGCTTTTAATTGCTCAATATCTACTACTCCATCCTGATCTACAGATAAATAAGTAACTTCATAACCGTTTCCCTCAAGAAACTTACAGGGAGAGATCACGGCAGGATGTTCTATTTCAGAAGTGATAATATGCTTACCACGATTTTGATAAGTATATCCAACACCCTTGAGCACCATGTTATTTGACTCACTTCCTCCAGAAGTAAAAATAATCTCCTCTGGTGAAGCATTTAATAAACTGGCAACTTTTTTTCGAGCTTCTTCTACAGCCTGTTTTGTTTTTGATCCCAGTTCATGGCTGCTTGAGGGGTTACCAAAATTTCCATAAATATATTCTTCCATTGCTTCAGCTACTTTCTTATCAATTGGTGTTGTAGCATTATAATCAAGATAGATCATAGTTTAACACTTTCCTTTCTGAACTTAAATATAAAAAATTATTATTTAGCTAAATTTAAAATCTTTCTAGCTCCATTGATTACTACAATAAACACAATACCTCCAATTATTAAATCAGGCTTATTTGAGTCAAAAAAATAAACTAAAACTCCTGAAATAATTACTCCCGAATTTACAATTAAATCATTTGAAGTGAAAATCCAACTTGCTTTCATATGTGCTTCTTTGCTATCTGATTTTTGGAATAAGTAAAGACAATACAAATTAGCAATAAAAGCCAAAATAGATACAATTATCATTGTACTAAAATCAGGCATTTCTCCAAAACCAAAAAATCTTCTTAATACTTCAATAAATCCAAAGGATGCAATAAAAATTTGAAAATATCCTGCAAGTTTTGCAACTTTCTTCTTAAGAAGAATGCTCCCACCTACTGCAAAAAGGCTAACTAAATAAACTATTGAATCTGAAAACATATCTAAACTATCAGCAACAAGCCCCATTGAATTTGCAATTAGCCCTGCAGTCATTTCAAAGAGGAAAAAACCTAAATTAACTAAAAGAACAGTTTTTAGAAGTTTTTTCTGACTCTGAGAGTCATTTGTAATCTCATTATTTTCATCCTGTATTTCAACAACTTTTTCTAATTTAGAATCCAGCTTTAGCTCATCTAAATAATTTTTTATTCTTTTATCTTTTTGTGAATGAAAAACAATAAGTTTTCTTTTTTCAAGATCAAAATCAAGTTTTTGGATTAATTTAATTGACCCAAGTTTTGTTTCAATTAGATTTTTTTCCGAGGGACAATCCATCTTTTTCACTTTAAAAATACTTTTATACATATAAACCTCCTTTGATAGTTAATATATAAACCGCAGGGCAAAAACAATTTCAGACTCAACAAATTAGTTATATGGGAAGAAAAAAACCGAATTAAAATTTCCCTTTATTACTCTCTACTTTTATCTTATCACAAAGCCATAGTTATAAAAACAAAAACCCCCAGAAAAGCTCCATCAATAACTGAACAAAATGAAGCCTCTCTGAGAGTAAATCATCTCCAATTGAGATGCTAATTTTATTCTATTTTCCACCGTGATTTCACCGCAGTGAGCCTCAGCCACCGTTAAATACCGCAGTGAAATATACAGTATTTTACAACTATATGGGATATTTCCAACACTAGGTTGCTGTTATGACAGGGATTATAAGAAAATCTAATAGCATAAGGAACTTCGACAAAACTCTCCGAAGCCTTGAGCGTAGGTTCGACTCCTACCGGGGGCACCATTTGTTTATACCCAGTAAGCAAAGATTTTTTTATTTTTAACTTCCAGTTCTTGATTCTTATATTCCTTATTCTGATTAAAATTAAAACTCAAAAGATAACCCTGATCCATATTCTGGCTTTCCAAATAATCAGCCAGCTGCTTTAATCCCTGCTTGTGATATTCTTCTCCCCGCCAGATTTTTAATTCCACAATAAATTTCTGTTCAAGATAGGTAATTACCACATCAAGCCTTTTTTCCTGAGAAATCTGCACTTCTTTAAAATCAAATCCTTTACCATTAATAATTGGCTTTAAAAAAGCGAGAAAAATCAAACGACCATTTCTTTCTAAAAATCCTCTATCCTGATCACTATATTGTTCTTTAATGAAAACCTGAAAACGCTCCAGTACTTCTTTTAAATTAAGCTGACCATTGTCTATAAAGCTGTCTCTGAAATCAAAAGCATCACTTTCCAGTGAATTCTCTATTTTAGAAATTAAATAATTGTATATTCGCTGTTCATAAATTCTGTTATGAATTTTTAAGCTGCCGCCATCATTCTTGAAAACACCGTAGAGTTCCCCTTTTTCTATTGTTGGATTATCCAGATTATAAGTGATTTTTCTACCATCTACAATTAAATCTATACACATATCTTCTAAATCATTATTATTTTCGATATTTTTAATTAAGGTATCAAAATTAGGAAGGTCTTTTGCTAAAATGATTTTTACTGCCTGCTCAAGATATTCTTTATCCCAACTGGACTCATTTTCTCTCAGTATTTCTTCAGCAATTATCTCTGCTAATTTGCTAACCAAAAACGGATGACCCGAAGTATAATAATGCATTTTCTTAGCAAAATAATCTGAACCCAGGTCAATATTCCTGTCTTCTTGGTACTCTTTTAACATCGAAGCTATTTGATCGACCTCCAGCTCAAAATCAACTTTAAACTCACTAGCAATATTCCAGGGACTGTTATATTTATGTTCCTCATCAGATCCTAATTTAAGTTTAAGATTTTTTACATCATGAACCCCAGCTAAAATTACACTCTTAAAAGTTAAATCCTGATTTTGCTGCTCAAACAAATACTTACTCCTTAACATGCCGAGAAAATCTAAAAAAAGCTGATTATTACTGCTTTTATCAACTTCATCAATCATTAAAACAATATCTTTATTACTTTTTCTAATCATTGTGGTGATAAAACGAGAAAGATCTTTAAAATTATTAACAGTATCTACTTTTTCTTCAATTAATTTTACAAATTTGGAATCTCCACTAAATTCAAAACGATCTCTAATTGTTAAAAGAAATTCCTTAGAAAAAGTATTGATACTACTAAAAATATCCTGATCAAAATCTTCAAAAGTAATACTAATAACTCTATACTCTTTCTTTTCCAGATGTTTTTTTAACAAATACAAAATTGTAGTTTTTCCAGACTGACGAGGTTTATTAATAGTAAAATATTTTCCCTCTGCAACCATCTTTTCAATTTCTCTAATTTTTTTACTAACATCAGCCATATAATGTTTTTCTGGAATACAGACGCCGGTAGTGTTAAATTTTTTCATTTAGCTCACCTCATTTTCAGCTTCAAGTTATGCTTATTATACCACAGTAGATAACTTAATTAAATCAAAGCAGTCATTGAGTCATTGAATTTGATCTATCCTGAAAGCTCTAGCAATTCTATGTTTATCAGTTTTCTTATAAACCTCTTCATCCTGTCCACCTAACTTAATTCCACGATAATAGAAGCTTCTTAGATTATTGGTTTCCTTAACATTGGTAAATCTAATATATCGATTCTGAGGATTAGTAGTTGTAAAAATAAGTGACTCTTTATTAAGTTTCTCCAGTGGTCTTAGATTATGAGAAGTAAAGACCAGCTGTCCCTTAGCTCTATCCTGTATGATTTCCAGAATTTCACCTAAAAGATATTCAAATATACCGGCATCAAGCTCATCAACAGCCAGACAAATACCCGGCTTATTGTACATAGCAATCATTGCACTCAAGATCGATATGATCTTTTTAATACCATCTGATTCATATCTCAGAGGAATCTTAATATCTCCTCTTTCTGCCAGCAGCTCTATTTTAATAACTGGATCACCATTCTCATCCAATTCTTCTCCATACTCTTTAATTTTAATTGTCAGATCTGGAATTATCTCTTTTAAGACAATGTTTAAGTTCTCGATAACATTTTTAACAGTAGAGAGGACCCGCTCAGGAACTGTTGTCGGCTCAGACAGAGCTATTGCCAGATCTCCACCTTCTATTCTCTCTGAATCACTAAGTTGAAAACAGAACGGTATAATTAGATTGGCATTGATCATACCTGAACGAGAATTTCTGATCACAAACAGGTTCATTCGAGCATACTGTTTAATCTCCATTATAATATCAGTAAATTCGTTAAAGGCTTTATTACCCTTATAAATATGATCCATCTCACTAGAAAAAATAAAAGATGTTTGTTCCTTTTTCGCAAGCTCCTTAGCCACTTTAAGGTCCACTTTAGCATCTTTATTGTTTTTAGTGAGCAAATTGTAATTCTTCTGGGGACTTAACAATTGCTCCTTCTCATCAAGGTTGTGAGTTATTATCCCTCTCTTATATGTCCAGCCATCTTCTTCAAGCTTTTTATATGATAGATCTTCCTTGATAATTACTGGAACAGCATTTTCTCTTCTTTCAATTACCATTTCATAAAAGAGTTGATATTTATTCTCTCCTAAAGACATAGAAAAAACAGCATTAATAGCAGCTTCTTTCTCACCCTGGTATATATAATCTTTAATATCTCCAGGCAGAGATTCTCCAAGCAGGACCATTTTCAGTATCCACAGAGCTTCAATAAAAGCAGTTTTACCAGAACCATTCTGACCGTATATTCCCAGCACATCTGATGCTTTAGAAAAAAAGTCTTCGCTTTTATAACTGTTGAAATCAATCTGACCCTGACTAACATTCTTAAAGTTATTCAGTTGTACCTGCTGCAGACGCAGCATTTTCTCCTTCATTTGATCACCTCCACTGATTAAATTATACAACTATTAGTGATAAAAAGCAATATTTTAAGCAAAATCGATATAAAAAATATCATATTAGTTAAAAAAATAGTCTATAAGGTGATTCTCTTAATAGTTGTTCAGACTAAACCTATATTAAATTTTACGATGTTAAACAAGGTGTCCTCATTTCGATTACACCTCACATTATAATAATTTATAGCTAAAAGTGTAAACTGTTCAATCCGTTAGAGTTATCCGCACTTATAGATATATGCAGAGGCTTTTAACGCTTATAAACTTCACGAATAAAATAGATTAACAAAAACCCCCAGAAAAGCTCCATAAATAACTGAACAAAATGAAGTTTCTCTGAGGTTAATTCATCTCCAATTGAGATGCTAATTTTATTCTATTTTCCACCTTGATTTCACCGCAGTGAGCTTCAGCCACCGTTAAATACCACAGTAAAGTATACATTGGTTTTCAACAACATGAGATATTTTTAGCATAGTGTTATTAAATTTTGGAGCTTTAACTCCACTATTCTTTATTTAATAAGTTTTTAATTTGTAATTAATTGAGAACTAATATCTTGCTGATATTATTATAAATAGAATAAAAGTATAAATTTGATCCCCTTTTTGAATCTGCATCAATTGCAGTTATAATATAGATTTTTGTACTTGATAATTCTCTCCTCTTTTTGTACCCATTCCTTTTATGGAGTGGGTTTTTAGTTTTTCTCATAAGTCCAGTAAATTTTGGATATACTTCTACTATTAATGATCTTATTACTAAATCACATTCAGTCCCAACTGAAAAAGAAGATAAACACCTGCAAAATAAACTGCTGCAGCTGCAATCGCATCCCAGCCCATCCACATAAAAGAACGCCGTGAGCGATAAAATAAACCAATTAAAATAATTGTAGCCATAACTATACCAACTGTTGCAGTTAAAATATGAACTATCTTAGCATCCTGTAAAAGAACTCCCTGACGGTAAAATATATCGGCAAAGAAAATTACTGTCATATTGAAAATGTTGCTGCCAAAGACATTTCCAACTGCCATATTATAGGCACCAATCTTAACAGCCGAAATTGTTGCAACAAGCTCCGGCAGTGAAGTTGCTGCCGCTACCATAACTGACCCAATAAAACTCTGATCGATCCCGGTCAGCATAGATATCTGATCAGCAGTAATAGTTAATCGATAGCCGCTAAAAACAATTACAACTGCACAGGCAGCAAAGCCCATTAAAGCTTTATTTAAAGTATAATCAGGATTGGAATCTTCTTTTACTGGGTCATCTGGATCAAGTGGATTTTTCTGATCATAACGATAGATCATTCTCACACTTATAATATATGTAATAAGTAAGGTTATACTATCTACTCCCACACCAAAAATACTCAAATTGAAATTCATAAAATGGGATAAGATAAGGCTGAAAACTACCAATGCTGAAAGTAAAACTCCTACCAGACCAGAAAGAAGGTGGCTGTAGTTAACTCGAAGTAGTAGTGGACCTTTTCCCTGAAGTAAATCAGCAAAGGCTAAAATGACAAGGTTAAATGTGTTGCTGCCAAAAGCGTTACCGACTGCAATATCTGGAGCTCCAACAAGAGCTGAACTGATACTTGTCACAAGTTCTGGTAGTGAAGTTGCCATTGCAATTAAAATTCCACCGATAAAAGCCTGACCCAGACCACTTTTATCAGCAATTATATCTCCAAATTTTGATAAATAAGTTCCTGAAATTATAATGAAAATTGCCATTAAAATAAATTCAAAAAATAGCTGTTTCAACTAAATCCTCCTTGATCATAATAAGTAATATTTAAAGAGACCAGCATTAATGCCGGTCTCTTTATTAAATGGGAGTGTATATACTTTTAATATGCTAATCCATAAAATATATCTTCAACATTTCCTGATTCAATACTAATTCTTTTTAAGTAATCTTCATAACTATCAGCCCAATTTTGCTCATTGACATTTATCTTATCCTTATTAAACCCAATAAATATCCTGGCTGCATCATCAATATCAAGCTCTTCTACACTAATCTCAGTACTCATCTTATTATCTTCAGTTTCTATATTAACTTCATTACTATAGCCAGTTGGACTAACAAGAATTTGATCCATTTCTGCAGCAGTTTCTATATTAATATTTAGTTCCTGTCCATCTTTTTTACCTCTATTAGCAATAAGTATTGTACTCCAGAGATAATCTCCTTCTTCAACTTTTGCTTCTGTATCAACATTTTCTACATCAGCATAGGCCTCCGAAAATCTCTCAGGACCTCCAGGAAGAAATGATGTCTCAAATTCTGGTCTTAAAATCAAATTGCTGTTTTCCTGTGCTGTGCCCTGTAAACCATTAATTGAAATGGTAACCCAAATAACAAAGGCAATAGCTAAACCTATCTTCAAATAATAATAAAACATTTCCATTTTGCTTTTTTCATTTTTATTCATAGTACCCCTCCAAATTAATTAAATTTTATAACTATTTCTTGATTATAATTATAAACAAATTATAAACAAAAATCAAATTTATATACAAATTATTTATATTTAAATTAAATTATTAGCTATTTTAGATTTAAAAAAGGATTTTTGCCGTTATCTTAGAATATATAATATAAACAAATTGTAAATGAAGGAGGTAACTATGAATTTAAATAACAAACAAATCTTATTAATTGAAGATGACAAAAATATATTTGAGCTAGTTAAGGCTATGTTTAATAGTTACAACACAGAAGTTGTATTTAAAAAAGATGGAAAATCAGGTTATAAAGAAGCTATGGAAAATGATTATGATCTAATTCTGCTTGATATAATGCTTCCCGAAATGGATGGCTGGGAAATCTGTAAAAAACTAAAAGAAAAGAAAGTCTATACTCCCATAATTATGTTGACAGCCAAAGCTGAAGAGGCTGATAAAGTATTAGGACTGGAAATTGGTGCAGATGATTATGTAACCAAACCATTTTCTCCCAGAGAATTAAGAGCAAGAATCAAGGCGGTTTTAAGAAGGTCTGGAAATCAAACTAGAAGTGAAAATAATAATTCTAAAGTCTACAATTTTTCTGAATTTAGATTTAAATTAAGTAATGATGATAAATCCATCTCTATCAACAATCAACTTATTAGTTTTGCTCCCAAAGAATTCGCCTTATTTGAATTTATGTTAAAAAATAGTAATAAAGTTTTTTCTAGAAAAGAACTGCTCAAAAATATCTGGGGGGTTGAAAATAATCAAGAGATTAGAACTATTGATGAGCATATTAAAAGAATTAGAAGAAAAATAAAGGAAAAAGATATAAATAATAAATTCATAAAAACTGTCTGGGGTACTGGCTATAAATTTTCATTTAAGGAAGATAATCATGAAGATTAATTTTAATAGTTTTTTTAGCAGATTGTTAATCACAAATACTATTATTGTATTAATCACCATAATTATTATTAGTGGTATCTTTGGATATTTAATCCAAAACTATTACTATGGTTTACGAGAATGGAAAGCCTCTAAAGATGGGCATAGAATTGCAGAAATTATTAATAATTATATCAATGATGCCAATCTAAAAAAATTCAGACAGGATGAAAGTTTGTTAAGAATAAACACAATTTCTAAAACATCTGAACTAGAAATTGGAATAATTAATAATCACGGAGATTTTATATTGAATTCATCTAATTTTGATTCTCTAAAAATGGAGATCGAAGATAAAACTCTAAAAGAAGTAATTGCCGGTAATCAAGTTATAAATAAAATAAAGGGACCTAAAAAAAATGAACTATTAATGATCTTTCCTCTTTTTAAAGATCCACTTAATGAAAATAAAGACATCTCGTTAAATACAAAAGGAAACTCTGATATTATTGGAGGCATTATACTGAAATCAGAGTTAGATAGTGTAAAAACAACTATAATTGACATCTTAAAATTAATTTTCTATTCATCCTTAATAGCCTTGATTATTGCTTTATTATTGAGCATTAGATTCAGTCAAAACATCGTCAAACCATTAAATAAAGTTAAGGCTTCTGCTAAGAATATTTCTAATAATGAATTTACTAAAATCAAAGAGAATAATGTTAAAACAACTGAATTGAAGAATTTGATCGAAACCTATAATTATGCTGTAGAAGAAATTGAAAAAACAATCAAAAAGAAAAACAGACTGGAAAAACTCAGAAAAGAATATATTGCAAACATATCTCACGAATTTAGAACACCTCTCTCATCAATTAAAGGTTTTGCTGAAATAATTGAAGAACAGGACTTAAATCAAACACAGCTAAAAAATTATTCATCAATAATGAAAAATGAAGCTGAACATCTTCAATACCTGGTAGAAGAATTACTTATCCTTGGTCAATTAGACTCAGATGGAATTAAATTAAATATAAAAAGGGTTAAACTAAAAGACTTAATTAGTTTTGCTGTCAATTCATTAGAAACTGAAATCAATAAGAAAAATATTAAAATAAAAGGAAATTACGAAAATAATAACTTGGAGATTAAAGTAGATCCAAATAAATTTAAAGAAGTTTTTATAAATTTAATTGATAATGCAGTTAAACACTCACCTGAAAATTCTAAGATAGAAATTATAACTCAAAAAATTAATAATCCAAAAAATGAAATAGAAAATGTGAAAATCATGATTAAAGATGAAGGGAAAGGAATCGAAGAAGAAAAACAGGATAAAGTATGGGAAAGATTTTATAAAGTAGATGAATCAAGATCCAGAAATGATAGTAATGGCACCGGGCTTGGTCTGGCTATAGTTAAAGACATTATTGATAAACATCAAGCAGAGGTCAATATTCAAAATAATAAGCAAGGTGGTGCCTCATTTATAGTAACTTTAAATAAAAAACACCTGGTTAAAGGTTAAAACTAAAAAGATAACCCTAATCCAGATTCTGGCGTTCCAAATAATCAGCCAGCTGTTTTAAATCCTTAGTGTGATTTTTTTCATCTTATCGGATTATTAACAACAAAAAAATTTCCTGTTAGCATTAAGTCTACAGGGGAAAATATACATAGTTTAGCTGTTACTGATTAAAGAAATTATTTCTTTTCTTCTTTCTTTTCACTTTCTTTCTTCACAGGTTTTTTCTTGTCTTTCATTTTTCAGCACCTCCCTGATATTTCAACTTACTACTTGAGCCTAAATTTATTATATTACATAAAACTCGAAATAATATCTAATTATTAAGTTCTCCTGAAGAAAATATTATACAAAATAAAAACCCCAGAGAAGCTCCATTGTTACTGAACAAATAGAATCTCTCTGGGGTAATTAAGACTACATTAATGCTTCGAAATATAAACTCCGTCTTTAAATAGTTTTATCCCGGCATAAAGAATTATAAAGAATTCAAGCCTACCTAAAAACATTCCAATTGTCTGAGTCCAGATTATACCCAGAGGAGCTTCTGGCGAAAGTAAACCGATTGAAATCCCAACTGTACCCAGAGCTGATCCAAATTCAAACATACTATCTAAAAGAGAATATCCATAGGCTGTATGGACTGCTACTCCTGCAAAAAAAGTAAACAAGTATAGTAATATATAGTTAGCTACATCTTTTACATGCTGATCTTTTACATAAAACTTATTCTCTCCCCGCCAGAGATAATTGCTGCTGACACTTCTGCGAGGTAAAAACTGTTCTTTAATTTCCCAGTAGATTGATTTAAAAATCAAATAGATTCTATACTGCTTAATACCACCAGCAGTTGAACCTGTTCCACCACCAACAAGCATAATTAATATAATGATAAAGTTAGCAAATATCGGCCAGCCGGCAAAAGAAATCGTCGAAAAACCGGTTGTTGATAAAGCTGTAATGATCTGGAAAAAGGTAATTCTAAAATTCTCGCTTAGCATAGGGTATAAAGAGTTTAATGAAAAAAACATTAATATAGGAGTTAAAAATATAAATAGAGTTATCATTAAACGTATCTCAGCATTTTTAAAGAATGTTTTAACCTTACCTTTAAGCAGTGTGTAATGAGTTGCAAAGTTTATTGTACCAAGCAGCATTAAGACAATTGTCACCACTTCAATAGATAAACTGTTGTAATGGCCGATGCTGTCAGGCTGAGTGGAAAAACCTCCAGTAGAAATTGCAGCCATCGAGTGATTTATGGAATCAAAGAGCGGCATCCCTGCAAAATAATAGAGAATAATCCCTGCTGCAGTATAGAAAGTATAGATTTTCATGATCAACATGGTAGAGCGTTTTACATGGGGTAATAATTTATCACTTCTTGCCTCAGCCATATATAATCCCATTCCATGAACCGGGAGCAGTGAAGATAAAGCAATTACTGCAAGGCCAGCTCCACCGAAAAACTGCATAATCGAGCGCCAGATCAGGATTAATTTCGGGGCACTAGTAACATCAACAAGAGACAAACCGGTAGTTGTCCAACCACTTACTACTTCAAAAATAGAATGGCTCCAGCTCATATCTAAAATAGTTATAAAAGGTATTGCAGAGAAGAAAATTGCCCCAAGCCAGGAGAAAATAACAATTATACTCCCTTCGTTTAAGGATAACTCCACATCTTCTTCCTGATGTCTGCTCCCATAAATAAATAATACTAATCCTGCCAGAATAGAAAGTCCTCCTGCCAGCAGAAAATGAGGTGCCAGGCTGCTTTCTTCAGGAAAAGCTAGTAAAAATAAAAGTGGTGATAGAATAGCAGCCCCGGCAAAGATAATAATAATCCCGGTATATTTTGAAATCAGAAAGTAACGAGAAATAAGCAGATTTTTATATTTCATCTTATTCTTCACCACCAAAGACTTTAATAGCTTCTGCCTGTTCTTCGGGCAGTGAAATTATGACAATTTTATCTCCTGCCTGAATCTTAGACCCACCTCTAGGAATTGAAATATCTCCATTTCTAACTATACCACCTAAAACAATAGAAATAGGAAGGTCAATTTCTTTAATTTCCTTGCCAGCAGCTGCAGAGTCAGGTGCTACCTCAACCTGGAAGATACTTAGTTTCCCCTCTTCAATCATGGTTAAATTACTTACATCTTCTGAAATCACACTCTGCTCAATAATTGAACTAATCAAATCTGTAACATTAAAGATCCCCGTAATCCCCAAAATATTGAACAGTTCTTCATTTTCTGGATTATTTACTAGAGCTGTAGTTCTCTCAACTCCAAAGTAGTCCATTGCCATTTTGCAGATAAAGAGATTACTGTGGTCCTTTTGCGTCAAAGATACAAGGTTATCAGCCTTATAGGCGCCAGCATCTTCCAGAACTTTTTTATCTGCTGCATCACCAAAGACAACTGTAGCCTTTATTTCTCTTGCCAGATCATCAGCAAGTTTACGATCTTTATTGATAATTGTTACAAAATGTCCTTTAGAAATTAGCTTTTTGGCAAGGTGGTAAATTAGCTTACCTCCTCCAACCAGTATAATCTCCATAATTACCTCATCCCTTCTCGCTCAATTTTATTTATCATGTTTTCAGCCAAAAGAGATATCTGAGAAAATATCTCAAAACGTTCTTCTTTTTCATACATCTTCTCCACTGATGGGTCTATAGTCCTGACCATAATTCTGGGTACATCAAAATTAACCCTTGCCATCTGTGAGACAAGATAGTTAATCTGATCATTGCCAGTACTAACTATTAAAAGGTCAGCAGATTCTATTTTACCTTCAATCAAAACATCACTTTCCGCTGCATCCCCCTCTATTTCAAAACCGGAAAAGTCAACCGGCAGCAGAGCAAATGAATCTGGATTCTGCTCTATAACAACAACTTCGTTACCAGAACGAGAAAGTTTTCCAGCAAGCAGAGAACCCGTGCGGCCGCAGCCTACAATAACAATAAACATCTATTCTTCCTCCTCGTCATCTCCAAAGTTAACATCATCTAAGTCAATGGAGCCCATACTTTCTCCTGCCCTTTCAATGTTTTCATTTGCCGGTTTATAGCCAGGATCAAGTGCCAGAGCAGCTCTGTACATTTTCATTGCTTCTCCCTGCTTATGCTGCATCTCATAAATAATACCGAGCAGGTTAAATGGTTCAGGCTTTTCAGAGTCAAGAGAAGTGGCCTGCTGCAGCATTTCTTTTGCCTTTGAGAAGTCTCGTTTATTAATTGCATTTTTAGCAAGCATAATATATTCTTCAAAACTTTCTACTTCTTTTTCACTATTTTCAACCTTATAGCGTTCAAATACATCCTGAACAATATTAATAATTTCTTCTGGCTTAAATGGTTTACGCAGATAATCAACAGCCCCTAACTTTAGAGTTTCAACTGCTGTTTCTACACTACCATATCCTGTAATCATTATTACCTTTGTCTCAATTTCTTTATTTGTTACTTCTTTTAAAAACTGGATGCCATCCATTCCCGGCATTTTCATATCAAGCAGTACAACCGGGATTTCTTCTTCTTTTAATTTTGCCAGTCCATCCTCTCCATTAACAGCTGTTTCAACTTCATAGTCTGCATTCGAAAGAGCTTTCTTTAAAGTCAAACGAATATTCTTTTCATCATCAACAACCAGTACTTTATTTTTCATTATTATCTTCCTCCTCTATTTCTTCCTGTCCTGTTCCTGCTTCCATAATACTTTCTTCTACAGCAGCCAGTAAATCACTCTGGCTGATTGGTTTGACTAAAAAGTCTTCAGCACCTGAAGAAATTGCCTTTTGCACATCATCTTCTTCAGATAAAGCAGACAATATAATAACCGGTATTTCCTCAGTTGCTGCATCACTTTTTAAAGCTTCAAGTACTAAAAAACCATTCATCTTCGGCAGCCTTAAATCAAGTAAAATAAGATCTGGACTAATATTATTAGCCTTATCAACTGCTTCCACTCCATCTACAGCATAATCCACATTATAACCTGCCTTTTCCAGACTTTTACCAACAACTAATCTAATATTTTTTTCATCATCTACTACTAAAATTTTACTCATTATTTTCCTCCTGATAGCCATATCTTGGGATGTAGAATGAAAAAGTAGAGCCTTCTCCTTCTTCACTGTCAACCCAGATCCGACCATTGTGGGCTGTAATAATTTCTTTTGCAATAGCAAGGCCGAGACCGGTTCCACTTTTTTCTTCTTTATCACTGCCGGCCCTAACAAATTTTTCGAAAATTTTAGACTGGTATTCTTTTGGAATCCCCGGTCCATTATCTGCTACTGATACTAGAACCCTTCTACCCTTTATTTCTGCATCCACTTCTATTTTACCTTCATCAGCATAGCGGAGTGCATTTCCAACCAGGTTAGATATAACCCAGCTGATTTTTGAAGGATCTGCATAAGCAAAAATGTTATCCTCAGACTGTTTAAATTTGAGCTCAATTTCTTTTTCCTCCGCCTGTTTATGGAAGGGGTTAAGTGTTTTTTCAATAATATCATTGACATCTACCTTATCAAACTCCATTTCAATTTTACCTGATTCAATCTTAGAGAGATCAAGCAGATCATTTACTAACTCAGTTAATCGTTCCACATCCTCATAGGCTGCTTCCAGCAGTTCCTTCTGTTCCTCATTTAATTCTCCTGTATCCTCGTTAATTACCATGTTGAGGCCCATATTCATAGAAGTTAATGGGGTCCTAAACTCATGAGATACAGTTGAAACAAATTCAGATTTCATGTTGTCAATTTCTTTTAATCTGGTAATATCCTCTAAAAGAGTAACAGTAAATTGATATTCTTCGTCTTCATCAATTACCTGTTTGGTAGAAATCCTGTAATGTCTTTTTTTATCATTCTTTTTTAGCAGAAAGGTTTTCTCCTCTTTAGCTTCAGGATTTTTAATATACTCAAAAATCTCTTCTGCCTTAATAACCTCTAAAAAGTGAGTACCAAGTACATCCTCCCTCAGTGAAAAAAGTTCTTTAGCTGTTTCATTGATTAAAACAATCTTATGGTCCTTATCTGTCACTATTAAAGGGCTGCTTAAATTATTCACTACAGCCTCTGACTTTTCTTTTTCCATCAGCAGTTTTTTAACATTTATTTTCTCATATTCTTTCAATTTGGAAATCATCTCATTAAATTCATCAGCCAGCACCCCGATCTCATCCTCAGAAGCCACTTCAACTTTACGCTGAAAGTTTCTGGCAGCCACTTCTTTAATACCTTTTTCTAGTTCTTTAATCGGCCGCAGTATCTGTTTAGTAAGATAAAAAGCAAAGATTAATGAAAATGCTGTAACTAATAAAGCCAGTCCAATTGTATAAATTATTGCCTGATTGGCTCTGCTGTTTGCATCTCCCTGAGCCTCTACCATTGCCTGTCTATTAAGTTCTCTTAACTCACGGATATCAGTCTTGATCTCATTAAATAAGGGCAGTAATTCCTGGTTATAAATCTCCCAGCGCTGATTTTCGTCTGCATTATAGAATTGATCAAATTTAGAGACAAAACTAAAATACTTTTCATTGATCTTCTCAAGAATTGTGCCTTCACCATCTATTGTAATGTTATCCTCTGCTCTAGCCAGCCAGGTATAGAATTCTTTTTCGTTGCGTCGAAATATTTCCTGCCCCTGCTCTTCTGAGGTTCTCAAAAGCAGCAAAAGTGCACTGTCCTGACGCTCTATCGATTCGACCATACTGTCACTAGCTTTAATGCTGCGGTAGTTTTCAACTAAAATATCATTGATCGCATTTGAAAGCGACTCAAAGTTATAAATACTCCAGCCAACTACTCCCGCCAAAATTAAGATCATAACTGCAAAACCAAGGAGCATCTTACCTTTTAAAGTTTTAATCTTCATATTTTTCACACCCCTAAAATTATATTTGTCTGTTTAATCATAATTTATATTAGACATTATCTCTATCATTGTATTAATAAACTAATTCCCAAAATCACGCATTTTGTCCAGATTCTCATTTTTACCCATTAGAACTAATTTATCCCCCTCTTCAATTATATCATCTGCTCCAGGAGAAATATGGATGTTTTCTCCCCGCTTGATTGCCATTACATTGACATCGAAACTGGCTCTTAATTCAAGTTCTTTTAAGGATTTGCCTATCATTTTATCAGTTGCTAAAAGCTCTATTACACCATATTCGGGAGCAAATTCTATATAGTCTAAAACATTTGAAGAAATAAGGTTCTGAGCAATTCTAGCCCCCATATCTCTTTCAGGATAGACTATTCTGTCTGCACCAACTTTGGTTAAAACTTTGCCGTGTAATTTATCTGGTGCTTTAACTATTACAAAAGGTAAATTTAACTCTTTTAAGATTAAAGTACATAATATATTTGCTGAAACATTATCTCCAATGCTGACAACTGCCACATCAAAGTTCCTGACTCCCAGAGTTTTTAAAGCCTCTTCGTCAGTCGCATCAGCTTCTACAGCATGAGTTACATCTGCACTGATCGCCTGAACTTTTTCGGGATCACGGTCAATTGCTAATACATCATGTCCATTTTCAGCCAGAGTTGTTGCAACACTGGCACCAAATCTACCCAAACCTACTACTACAAACTGCTTCATTTATTTGTCCTCCTATCAAAATTAACCGACCATTACTTTTTCTGTTGGATAATGATATTTTCCTTTTCTTACTCTTTCGCCAAAAGCAAGTGCCAGGGTTAGTGGACCAACTCTACCGGCAAACATAGTAATTGTAATTAAGACTCTACTAATGTCAGATAACTGTCCGGTAATTCCTGTTGAAAGTCCCACTGTACCGAAGGCAGAAACGGTCTCAAATAAAATATCTATAAACTGAAAATCTTCTATCACTAATAAAAGCGTAGTTACAAGTACAACAAGCCCGGCAGCAAGCATTGTAATAGTAAAGGCTTCATAGACAATCTTTTTTTCAAAACGGCGGTTATATACTTCCATATCTTCTTTACCTGTGATCATATTTTTTAAGGTAACAAGCATCACTCCAAAAGTTGTTGTCTTAATACCTCCACCAGTTGAACCGGGAGAAGCTCCGATGAACATCAGGATAATAATTATAAAAAGTGAAGACTGTTTTAAAGCCCCGGTTGGTACTGTGTTAAAACCTGCTGTTCTAGGAGTTACAGATAAAAACATTGCCCCCAGGGTCTTATCAAGCAAGGGCAGACCAGCAAGAGTATTGTCATATTCTAAAACAAAAAAGATTATAAAACCAAAGATAAGTAAAGCTAAAGTAATTAAAAGTACTATTTTAGTCTGCAGAGTTGTTTTTTTAAACTTAACTCTGTTATAAGCTTCTACCATCACTCCAAAACCTATACCACCGAGGATAATTAAAGCCATAATAACAAAGTTAATTGTTATATCACCGGTAAAGTTCTCCAGGCTGTTTCCAAAAAGATCAAAACCAGCATTATTAAACGCAGATATAGCGTGGAAAATAGCCAGATAAATTGCCCTCCCTGTAGGATAATCCTCAACCAGACGGAAAAATAAGATAACTGCAGCAGTTCCTTCAATTGCAAAGGTAAAACCAAGCAAGTACTGGACCAATCTCACCATTCCCGATATCTGATACTGATTTAAATCTTCTTGAATAATTAATCTTTCTTTTAAACTAATCTTCTTCCCAATAATAAAGGCAAATAAGGTAGACATTGACATGATACCCAGTCCACCAATTTGGATTAAAAGCATAATCACTGTTGAGCCAAAATGAGTAAAGGCTTCTTTAGTATTAACAACAATCAAACCTGTGACACAGGTGGCAGAAGTTGCTGTAAAAACTGCATCTATAGCCCCCAGTCCCTGACCATCAGTTGTTGCAACTGGCAGCATTAAAAGTATTGAACCCAGCATGATAATAATAAAATAACCAAAAACTAAGTACTGTGCCGGGGTTAAATTTTTCTTACTGATCTTCATTCTCTCTACTCCTTTCCAGACAAGTATAATAAGTTATATATTTAGAAAAAGCTCTATAAAATCAAAAAAACACTACAGATAGACTGTAGTGCCATAGATAAATTTCACCATATAGAATACATGGTGGCATCAAGTCTGTCCCTTATTTAAAGTCTACGGAGTTAGCTGTCGGGCTAGAAGTAAAGGTCTTCTTCTAAAAATAGATTCGCCCCAAAAAAGTGGGTCCCCCGCTCTCAGATGAGATTAGACAACAGAAATATTTTCTTTTCCTATATTAAAACACATTATAATAATATTGTCAAATATGATTCAAAATATCTTCTATTGCTATTTTAAGTTGTGGTATTTTATTTTCAATTACATTCCAAACTATTTCTAAGTCAACACCAAAATAGTCATGGATTAATATATCTCTAAGGCCAGCAATTTTTCTCCATTCTAAATCAGGATATTCCTCACGAATATCAGCAGGTATGTTTTTAACAGCTTCACCTATAATTTCAAGGTTTCTTAGAATAGCATCTTGAACCATCTCTTTTTCTTTAAATTCTTCAAATGACATATCACCTGAATAGTTCTGAACTTTATTTGTTGAATTTAAAATGTCCTTTAAATATACTTCAGGCCTGCGCATATTTAGCACTTCCTAGAATATCTTTCTTTAACTCTTCTTTTATGGCATCTTTAATCACAAGATCTACATCCTTATTTAAATTATCCTCAAGATAAAATTTTAGTTCCATATAATTATCAAAGGTCTTTTCTCCTTCTTTAAATTCAACAAGCAGATCAATATCACTATTATTAGTAGCCTGACCACTAGCATAAGAGCCAAATAAGGCAATGCTTTTAACTCCAAATCTATTTAAAATACTTCTGTTTCTTTGTAGAAATTCAATAATCTTTTGAGCTGTCATAATATCGACCTCCTATTTTGTTCTAGTTCTATTATATCATAAAGACATGAGTATAAAAACAAAAACCCTCAGAATAGCTCCATTACTAACTAAAAAACGAAGGTTCTCTGAGGGTAATTCATCTCCAATTGAGATACTAATTTTATTCAATTTTCCACCGTGATTTCACCGCAGTGAGCCTCAGCCACCGTTAAATACCGCAGTAAAATATACATTTATTTACAACTATATGGGATATTTCCAACACTAGATAGCTGTTATGACAGGGATTATAAGAAAAGATGCTAATATAAGGAACTTCGACAAAACTCTCCGAAGCCTTGAGCATAGGTTCGACTCCTACCGGGGGCACCATTTGTTATATAAGGTAAAAAAATAACCAGACACTATGTCTAGACTTCAGGCCTGCGCATATTTAGCACTTCCTAAAATATCTGCCTTTAACTCTTCTTTTAAGGCATCTTTAATCACAAGATCTACATCTTTATTTAAATTATCCTCAAGATAAAATTTTAGATTCATATAATTATCAAAGGTTTTTTCTCCTTCTTTAAATTCAACAAGCAGACCAATCTCACTATTATTAAATTTATCCAGAACTGCTAATTTATCAACCACTCTTTTTTCCTGGTCCGAATGAGCTTCTATTGCTTCTAATAGGATCCAACAGTCGGGATATTCATCTCTAATATTTTTCCATTTCATATTGAAATCCTTTCTTTATTAATTTCTGCTTCTATTATATCATAAATACATAAGTATAAAAACAAAAACCCCAGAAAAGCTCCATCAATAACTGAACAAAATGAAGTTTCTCTGAGGGTAAATCATCTCCAATTGAGATGCGAGTTTTATTCAAATATTTCTTTATACAGACTTGTAGCAAAAATTGTTTTTACGATAGATTTCTCTGTTCAAACCTATAAATGGCTTCTAATACAACTTTTATCTCATTCTCCCAGCCCTTGATTAAGCCTTCGTTTTCTGTTTCATAAATAACATCATTTGTTACAAGATTCCCTGAAACCGCTGAAATCATCGCTCCTCTTTTCTTTCTTTTATGACAGACAGTATAAATAGCTGAACTTTCCATCTCCACATTCAGTATTCCTAAATCAGAAAGCTTTTTAAGCCAGGCTTCATCTTCACCATAAAAAGCATCATCTGTCGCATTAATACCATAATGATAATTATAACCTAATTCTTCTGCCATTTCAGCAGTAGTATCCAAAATAGTTCTTGTCAATTCAAAATCTGGTACTGCAGGAAAAACATCAGGAACATAAAATTTTGAAGTACCTTCATTTTTCATTGACCCTGTAGAAACAATAAGATCTCCAATTTTAGGTTCCGGTTGTAAAGCTGCTGTACTACCAATTCTAATTAAACACTCCACCCCAATATTAATCAACTCTTCAGCGGCAATCGAGGCTGAAGGACAGCCCATTCCTGTTGAAGTAACTGATATCTTAACCCCTTTATAAAACCCCGTAAAAGTTCTATGTTCTCGATGATCTGCTTTTAACTCAGCATCATCTAAATATTTTGCTACTCTATCAGCTCTTGCAGGATCTCCTGGCAATAGAACATATTTACCTATATCTCCTGGTTTTAGATGAATATGATACTGTTTTTTCCCTTCCGTTCTTTCCTGTTTATTAGTTAAGCTCATAATTATTACCTCCCATATATTATAGCAAACCTGCTTTTTTCATTAAAATTTCAGCCTGTTTTTTAGAATTATTCAAAATAGTCTTTTTGCTTAGTTTTAAGAAATTACCATCTTGCATAATAAATTCCCCATTGATAATTACATCCAGAACTTCTTTTCCTGAAGCTGAATATGCAATCGCAGAATAAATATTATCAAGATAATTATAATGAACCGGATTCAAATTAACAGAGTTAAGATCAATACTTATAAGATCAGCTTTTTTTCCAATTTCAAGTGAACCTAACTGATCTTCTAAACCAATAGCTTTTGCTCCATTTTTTGTTACAAATTCTACAGCCTCTTTTGCTTTAATAAAAGTTGCATCTTCATTGAACTGTTTTTGTAACAAAACCCCTGTTTTTAAATCTCGTAACAAATCCAAAGAATTATTGCTCTGAGCCCCATCTGTTCCAACAGTTATTAATAATCCTTTTTCGACCATAGCCTTCATCGGCATGATACCTGAAACCAATTTCAGATTACTGATCGGATTATAACTTACAGCTATTTCTTTATGCTTAAAGGTTTGAAGATCCTGTTCATTTAAATGGATACAGTGAGCAGCAATGACCTTATTATCCAAAATACCTGTTTGTTTTAAAAACTGAGTTGGGGTAACACCATATTTTTCTTGAATCTCTCTATTTTCATCAACTGTTTCAGAAATATGGATATGCACCAGAACATCTTTTTCTTTGGCGAATTCACCTACCTCTTCTAACAAATTTTGTTCACAGCTATAAGGTGCATGGGGTCCAATAGCAGGATAAATATTTGTTTCCCCAGACCTAAGCTGGTATTTTTTAATAAAATTTCTGGCAGCATGAAAGGTATTCTTAGTTTCGGCTGTTTTACCACTAAAAACAGATGGTGCTAAAACTGCCCTGATACCAGTATCTACTACTGCCCTGGCAATATCTTCAGCAAAATAATACTGATCAACAAAAGTTGTAATTCCATTTTCTATATATTCAAGAGCACACATCGCAGCTCCCCAGTAAGCAGCTTCTGGACTTAAATGTTTCTCAGCTGGCCAGATGACGTTATTTAGCCAATCCATTAATTTTAAATCATCAGCCATACCTCTAAATAAAGGTGAGACACTGTGTGAATGAGTGTTAATTAAACCAGGCATCAGTAATTTATCTTTTAAAGAATATATTTTACCTTCTGCATCAATTTCACTGCTCTGACCAATTTTTTTAATACAATCATTTTCTATAACTATTCTTCCTGTATTAATTAATGGTTGGTTATCGTCCATAGTTAAAATCACTGCATCCGTTAAAGTATAAATATTATTCATCAATCTCACCAAGCGCTTCCGGTGCTCTTGTCTTTCTGCCTGCACCAACCAGCACTGCCAGTGTAAGAATATATGGTAGCGACTGGATAAACTGATCAGGAATATTATAACCAATCATATTAAAACGAATAGCCTGAGCAAAGGAAAAAATTAAACTTGCAACAAATGAACCTAAAGGATTCCAGCCTCCAAAAATATTAGCGGCAAGTGCCATATAACCTCTTCCAGCAGTCATATTCTGTACAAATAAACTATTCTGCACTAAAGAAAGAAAAGCACCACCAAGGCCGGCTAAAAGGCCACTTAACATAACACAAGTATATCTATACTTAGTAACATTAATCCCTGAAATTCTTGCTGCTCTCGGATGATCTCCAATTGCACGTAAATTAAGACCAATATTGGTTTTAAAAAGAATATACCAGCTTAAAATTACAACTATTAACATAAAATAGGTAAGTGGTGACTGATCAGTAAAAAG
Organism: Halanaerobium kushneri; assembly: GCF_900156285.1. Classification (GTDB taxonomy): domain Bacteria; phylum Bacillota; class Halanaerobiia; order Halanaerobiales; family Halanaerobiaceae; genus Halanaerobium; species Halanaerobium kushneri. Next base: position 10,788 of record NZ_FTNC01000007.1, on the reverse strand, counting down.
CCAATCTATAAGTGGAATTTCCTTTAAAATAGGAATTGAAACATCAGATAAGTTATTTACCTCACCTGACATCCCCTCTTTTCCCCAGATTACTTTAATCATTGTTGTAGTAAAGCCCATAGCAAGAATATTAATTCCAACACCCGTAACTACCTGATTAGCCTTATATTTTATTGTTAATACAGCATGTATACTTCCAATTATTAAGCCAGCCAGGCAGGCAAAAATCACACCAAACCAAGGAGAACCTGTCAAAAAAGAACCATATACTGCTCCAAATGCACCAGTCAGCATCATACCCTCAAGTCCAATATTTATAATTCCACTGCGTTCAGACAAAGTTCCTCCTATAGCTGCCAGAGCAATTGGGACAGCCAACCTTAATGTCAGTGGTATAAGATCAAAATTCAAAACATTAAATATTTCCATTATTGGCTCTCCCTCCTCTTAAGAATAGATCTAATTATCTCTGGTGCAGCTACAAAAAGAATAACTAAACCTTGAATAACTATTACTAAGTCATTAGATATTTCAGTAACTCTATCCATTTTAAGAGCACCCGTTTCAAGGGCTCCAAACAGAAGAGCAGTTAATATTACTCCCAAGGGATGGTTTCTACCTAAAACTGCTACAGCAATACCAGTAAAACCATATCCAGGAGAAAAGCCGTCAATAAATCTCTCATATACACCCAAAGACTGTGTTACACCAGCCAAAGCAGCTAGTCCTCCACTGATTGCCATAGCTAGAGATATATTTTTCTTAATATTAATCCCACCTGATTCAGCAGTAGTTGGATTTTCTCCCACAGCTCTGATTTCATAACCAATATCTGTTTTCCAGAGTAAAAAATACACTGCTAGGGCAGCAATAACTGCCACAATTAAACCAGCTGAAAGTTGTGTTTTGGGAATTAATTTAGGTAATATTGCTGCAGTAGGAATTATATCAGTCTGGGCAACCCAACCTTCTGCCTTAAAAGGGTAATTTACTAAATATGAAGTTATATTTATACCTATATAATTCATCATTACAGTAACAACAACTTCATGGGTACCAAATTGTGCTTTAAGAAACCCAGGAATTCCTCCCCAAATCATACCAGAGATAATTCCTCCAAGTATTGCTACAGGTAGCAGAATAAAAGCTGGCAAAAAAGAAAACTTTAGTGCTGTCAACACACTAAAAAATGCACCTAAATATAACTGTCCTTCAGCTCCTATATTAAATAATCCACAGCGAAAAGCGACAGCAACAGCAAGACCTGTAAATATTAAAGGAATTGTTTTGGTCAAGGTATTTGCTATATTACTTACTGATCCAAAAGCACCATCAAACATTACTGTAAATGCCTGAAGAGGTGAACTACCAATTAAAAATATTAAAAACGCACCAATAATTAGGGCTAATAGGATGGAGAATAAAGATATATATACATCTTTAACTGACTCAGATCTCGAAATACCTCCTATTATATCTTTAAACTTCATTTTCTACCATCTCCCCGGCCATTAACATTCCAATTTCATTTCGTGTAAAGTTCTTTTTATCTTTAAAAGCCATAATTTTACCTTCATATAATACAGCTATTCTGTCACTCAATTTGATTACTTCATTGAGATCAGCTGAGATTAATAGAATTCCCTTATTATCTTCTCTTAAATCAAGTAAAAGATTATGAATATATTCAATTGCTCCAATATCAAGCCCTCTTGTAGGCTGTGCAGCCAGTACAAATTCTGGTTTCTGACTTACTTCTCTTCCTAATACGACTTTTTGCTGATTACCGCCTGATAGATTTTTTAATAATTGTCCACTATTTGGGGTTTTTACATTATAGTCAGAAATTATTTTTTCACTATGTTCTCTTAATTTCTCTTCTTGAATGATATGATTTTTACAAAATGGAGACTTATAATGATAGCCAAGTAAAATATTTTCTTTAATTGTAAAGTTTTTAAACACAGCCCGGTTATGCCTGTCTGATGGTATATAGGCTATTCTCATTTTCTTCCGTTCTTTAGTACTTGTATTAGTAATTTCTTTGTTAGATAAAGAAATATGACCGGTTTCAACCTTTTTTAATCCCATAATCATCTCTTCTAATTCCAGCTGTCCATTGCCTTCAACTCCAGCAACTCCAACTATCTCACCCTGATGAACGCTGAGATCAATAGTTTCACTCCTGTCTGAGAGTAGCTCTAAATTTTTAATCTTCAATATCTCATTTCCAGGGTCTTTTTCTTTGATATCAACTTCAAAATCAACTTCTCTTCCTACCATTAGCTGAGCTAATTTATTGGTATTTGTATTTTCCTTTTTTTCAGTTGAAACTTTTTTACCGTTACGCAAAACAGTTATTCTATCGGCAATCTCCATAGTTTCATTCAGTTTATGTGTTATAAATATAACTGTTTTTCCCTGTTCTCTTAACATATTTAAAATATTATATAGCTCTTCAACCTCACCTGGTGTTAGAACAGCTGTTGGTTCATCAAAAATAATAATTTCAGCGCCACGATATAAAGTCTTTAATATTTCCACCCTTTGTTTCATACCCACAGAGAGGTTTTCAATTTTCTCATCAATATTAATCGCAAAATCATATTTTTCTGCTAATTCATTAATACTTCTTTTATGTTCTTTTTTATTCAATGCAAGCTCATTACTCATACCTAAAATAATATTTTCAAGTACAGTCATTCTGTTAACCAACATAAAATGCTGATGAACCATTCCTAAACCCTTTTCCAATGCTTGCTTCGGACTTTTTATATTAACTTTTTCTCCCTCTAAAAATATTTCTCCATCTTCAGGTTTATATAATCCAAACAGCACATTCATTAGAGTCGTTTTACCCGCACCATTTTCACCTAAAAGACTGTGTATTTCTCCTTTTTCAACATTAAAATTAACCTTGTCATTTGCCATAACTCCAGGAAATTTCTTTGTTATTTTTTTCATTTCTATTGCTAAAGGCATATTTAGTCACTCCATTGAATCTCCGGTAGCTTTTACAAACTACCGGAGATTATAATTTATTAATTTAAGAAACTTTCTACAGCTTCAATTGTATCAGGAACTTCAATTTCGCCTGATTTAATTTTTTCTTTCAAATCTTCAACTTGCTCTATTATTTCTTCTTCTACTTCAACTTCACTGTTCTCACGAGTATAATCAATTCCTCCATCTTTGATACCAAGATTATGAACACCAGGTTCAAAGCTATCATTAAGAACACTCTTAACTGAATCATAAGTTGCAACATCAACTTTTTTCACCATACTGGCTATAATGTAATTTGGTTTAATATGATTTTGATTTGAATTTACTCCTATAGCAAGAAAATCTTCATTTTCTGCTGCCTGGAAAACTCCAAGTCCTGACCCACCTGCAGCATGATAAACAATATCAGCACCACGTCTATTCATGGCCATAGCAATTTCTTTTGCAGTAGTTGGGTCACTCCAGCCACCTACATAATCAACCAGAACTTCTAATTCAGGGTTTACATATTTAGCACCAGCTTCATATCCAGCCACAAATTTTCTGATTAATGGTATGTCCATACCTCCTACAATACCGATTACTTGATCATCATTAAGTTTTGGATTGCTGTTTTGTTTTTCCATCAAACCTGCTAGAGCTCCGACAAGAAATGAACCTTGATGCTCTTTCGATACATAAGAAGCAACGTTTGGCTTATCGACAACCATGTCAATAATTGCAAATTTCTGATCTGGATATTCAGTTGCAATTTTTTCTAAAGCAGAAGCCTGATCAAATCCTACTGTAACAATTAATCCATACTCCCCTGATTTAGCCAAATCACGCTGATAGGTTTCATAATCAGCAATTTCTTTTGGTTCTACATAGTCAAAAGTAATACCAAGTTCTTCTTGAGCTCTTCCCATTCCCTGATAAGTTAGATCATTGAAAGACTGATCTCCCAATCCACCAGTTGCTAGTATTAAGCCAAACTTATCTTCTGCAGCACCTATACTCACTGTCAATGAAAAAACAAAAAACACCACTAATGAAAATAACATGATTTTTTTAAGTCTCACTTTTTACTCCTCCTTTAATTGTTTGAAAAGCAATTTTTGATCACTTTAAATTAAACTCTCTTTGTTAATCACCTCCATATAATTATTTCCTGTTAATATAGAAAGAAAAGTATTCAGATAAAAAATATTGCTTATAAAAAGCTAGGACTTCTCCAGTTGTTTTATATAGGTCTTCTTCAATTAAAATTAGTGGTGTATATTCTCTTATATTCAGTTTATCAGCAATAAAATCACCAGCTTCTGTCAGTAGTATTTCAGATTGAGAATTAGCCACCTTATTGTAAAAAGTACTATCAAGGTAATCCACAAGACTTCTATGATCTTCTATATCTATTTCCTCTTTATTTATATTTTTATAAGGAATAAAAGATATAAAGTACGAGACTGCTTTTTTATCAACCTTATATACTCTTTTTACAACAAGTATTATTTCATGCGCCTGTATTTTTAGCTCTGATTGAAGCATTTTATTAGGAGATTCAAAAAAAACTTCAATATCATCAGTCAATTTCACCTTCCCGCGATTAGCTATATTTAAAATATTACCCTTTTTCTCTAAACCTATTCCAAACATTTTTTTGTTTTGGGAAACAAAATTACCTTTGCCTTGATAGTTATAGATAATACCATCCTCTTGTAATATCAATAGAGCCTGTCTAAGTGTACCTCTGCTAACTCCAAATTGATTAGCAAGTGTATGCTCTCCAGGTAATTTCTGACCTCTCTTAAAATGGCCTTCTTTTATAAGATCAAATAATTTTTCATAAATTATAACATATAACGGACGACTATCAGTTGCTTTTTTGGAAATTTTATCAATTATCTGAATTTTATCCATAAATAACATCTCCAATCATTTGTTGTACATGTTTTATAACTTGTTTAACAAGCTATTAATATATTCTAGGTTTTATAAGAATTTCCTGCAAGAATATTTAAAATAATCTGAAGATAAATCATCTCCAATTGAGAGACTAGACAATTCATTTCTTTAAATATTCATTTGTACTCTAGGGGGTGGGGTGTCAAACGTCGATTTATGATTCTGGTGCAAAAGCTGGTATTAATGTATCTGCTGGTTCTTTCTCAGAATGGCCAAAAGAAGCTGGTCTAGCTGCTACTAGAGATATGGATTTAATCGCTGAATTTGCTAGAACCATGAGAAGTGAATGGAATTCTATTGGTTTAAGAAGTATGTATGGCTACATGGCAGATTTAGCTACAGAGCCTCGCTGGTTCAGAATACATGAAACCTTCACCGAAGATGCCGATCTTGCTGCTGATATTATGACAACGCTAATTGAAAATCTCCAAGGGAAAGAAATAACTAATGACAGTATTGTTCTGACAATGAAACATTTCCCTGGTGGTGGTCCTCAAGAAGGTGGAGGAGATGCTCACTACAACTTTGGTAAAAACCAAGTTTATCCAGCAGATATGTTTGATTATCATGTAAAACCATTTAAAGCCGCAATTGATGCAGGACTAACTTCTGTAATGCCCTATTATGGTATGCCTGTCGATCAGGACTATGAACCAAATGATGTTGGTATGTCCTTCTCTAAGGGGATTATTACAGATCTATTAAGAGGAGAACTAGGATTTACAGGTAATGTTAACTCAGATACAGGTATTATGACTATGACTCCCTGGGGTGTAGAAAACAAAACTATTCCTGAGCGCATGGAAATGTCTGTAAAGGCTGGTGTTGATGTGCTTTCAGGATTTAATGATAACAGTGTTATTATTGATTTAGTAGAAAATGGAAAGCTTAGCGAAGAAAGAGTTAATACATCTGTAAAGAGACTTTTAACTGAACAGTTTGAACTCGGTCTTTTTGAAAATCCTTATGTTGATCCTGATCGCGCTTCCTATTTAGTTGGAAATAGAGCATATCAAAGAAAAGCTGAAGAAGCTCAGCGTAAATCAATAGTTATGCTTGAAAACAAAGATCAAATATTACCTATAGAACAGCCCTCGGAAGCTGAAAGCTGGGTTGTATCACCTTCTTTAGAAGATATTAATCAAATAATGGACGAAGTTGGAGCAGAAAACACCATTCTTTCAATTTACTTTCGTCAGCCATTTGTTATTGATAAAGCAAGTGGTCTAAGAGATGCAGGTGCCTTACTTGCTACTTTTGGAGTTCGTGATGCAGCAGTTATGAATATTATCACTGGAAACTATATTCCACAGGGTAAACTTCCATTTGCTTCTGACACTGCCGGTCAAAACCGCTGGAAATCCCCTCAACCTGTTAAATCCTGGTCAGGAGTTAAGAAAACAACTAAATGGGGAGATGGAGCATATCAAACTCCTCCCAGCAAGCCAGGGGAAAGTTTTTATGGTACCGAATTTTACTATGATGATAATTACATACCTGAATTTAGTGAAAACGGTCTAAATTTAAACATTTATACTCCAGCTGAGTCTCCAAATGTTGGTTTGCCAGTTCTATATTATATCCATGGTGGAGGAAATAATCACGGCTATAATTCTAAAGTTGAATTTGAAGCCTCAAAATTGGCTGAAAAGGGGATTGTTGTAGTTGAAGTACAATATAGACTCGGTGCTTTAGGATTTCTTGCTCTTGAAGAAGCTGCAGCTGAAAATGAACACGGATCTACTGGTAACTATGCAATTCTCGATTTAATTAAAGGGCTAGAATGGGTTCAAGACAATATAAATGAATTTGGTGGAAATCCAAGTGAAGTTACAATCGCTGGTCAATCGGCTGGTGCTTTTAATGTAACAGCTCTACTTCGTTCACCCTTAGCTGATGGTTTATATAGAGCAGCAATAATCCAAAGCGGTTTTGATGGGCTTCTTACCGAGCCTCAAAAATCAAGATTTATGAAATATCAAACTTTAGATGAAAGTATTGAGTCTGGTAAAAAAGCTATTAAAGAAGCATTTGGTAAAGAAATGTCATTAACTGAATTACGTGAACTTCCTGTTACAGCATTTGTAGAAAACAAACTGGATAATGGCAGCGATTTGCTCTCTTCAATAACAAATTTTACTATTGATGGTTATGTATTCACAGAAGAGTCAATTGATTTAAGAAAAAAAGGTGCTTTAGATGATATTGATATAATGATTGGTGGGACAAGTGACGAAATGACTTCATTATTTGGAAATCCAGAAGGTAAAATGCCAGTTAATAATTTTGAAGAAACAATTATTAACCAATATGGAAGTAAAGGATTAAAGGCATATAATCCAGAAAGTGAAAAAGAAGCTTATAAAATGAACTGGAGAATAATGAGCGACCTAGCTTTCCAAAAGTATATTATATCGGCTAAATATGCTAAAGAAAATAATGAAAATATGAATGCTTATGTATACTATTTCAACCACTTCCCACCAGGTAGAAATTCTGACTTTTATGGTGCTTTTCACTCTTCAGAACTTTGGTATTCTTTCTATTCACTTAGAAATGTTGAAGGACAAAGAAATTGGACAGAAAAAGATCACAATTTAGCAGACGAGATTTCTTCTTATTTTGTTAATTTTATTAAAACAGGAAACCCAAATGGAGCAGACTTAGCTAATTGGAATGAATGCAGTAATAAAACAGGTGAAAACTTTATGCACTGGCATGATGGAAAATCAGAAAATGCTTTAAACACTAATTATCCACTAAGAGATAAAGTTAACAAAGAGTTAGTTGAAAAAATATATAAAATTAACAACTAAAAACCAAATCTAAACCCCCAGAAGAGCTTCAAAAATGAAGCTCTTCTGGGGGTAATTCCTCTTTAATCGAGAGGCCAATCTTATTCGACTTTTTACCGTCATTTTACAGCTGTTTTGATCCTTAAAATTAAATAACTAACTTGATAAAGTTGCCGGCAGGATCTTCTGTAAATATGTCGTTTTCCTTTTCAATAATTTTATATCCCAGCTTTTTTAAATTTTCTATACTCTCATTTATCGTTTTCTGATCAGGAAATTTTATTATATAATATGACATCCCAGCTGCATTTTCTGGCTGTGGATCTGCTCCAACCCCATTCCAAGTATTCAATCCTATATGGTGATGATAGCCTCCGGTTGATAAGAATAGAGCTGACCTCCCCATTTTCTGGATAAGATTAAAACCCAATCCCTGAACATAAAATTCTTCTGCCTTTTCTAAATTACCAACATGAAGATGGATATGACCTATTTTTGCTTTTTTAGGAATACCATCCCATACTCTATCACCTGCTTCATCCAATATATCCTCATAATCTAAAGGATCAGTTATCATTTCTATCTGACCATTTTTTCGATTCCATTCACTGCTGTCTAAATCAGAATAAACTTCAATTCCATTATCATCTGGATCTTTAAGATATATTGCTTCACTTACACCATGATCTGTCCCTCCTGTAATTTCATAATTATTTTCTCTCAAGTTTTTAATAAATAATCCCAGCTGAAATCTCTCAGGGAGCAAAATTGCAAAGTGATATAAGCCTTTTCGCTTTGGTAGTTTTTTAATTATATTAGCGTAAGAAGTTAAAGTAATAATAGGGGTTGATCCATCAGCTGTTAATAAAACTTTATTTGCTGTTTTTTCTAAAACATCAAAGCCCAATATTTTCTGATAAAAATCCAGTGATTTATTTAAATCTCTGACTTTTAGTACAATTTGTTTGACATATTTATTTTTTTGCTTATGAAATTCTTTCATTCTATCATTCCTCTCTTTTAGAAAATCAACTTGCGCTGTTCTTTAAAAAATCAAGAGCAAACTGCACATGTAATGCGGTACCATATTTCATATAATCTTCATCAATCTTAAACTTTTCATGATGGGGAAAATAAACAGCTTCTTTTTCCTCATTTCTATATCCGATAAATGCGTATACTCCTTTAGCATGCTTAAAATAATAAGCCATATCTTCTGATCCCATATATTTAGGTATAGTTTTATTTCTACCTTTTCCAAAAACTTTTGCTGCAGATTGAGCTGCTAAAACTGTTAAGCTTTCATCATTATAAAGGCTGGGAGTGCCATCTTCTATTCTTATATCCACCTTAAGTTCATAAGCATCTGCAATTGCTTTCGCGTGCCTTTTTATTGCCTGATGAGCTTTTTTCCTGACCTCAGAATCAAAATATCTCATAGTGATATCAAGTTCTGTATATTTAGCAACAACATTTGCTTTTGTTCCTCCAACAAATTTACCAACTGAAAGAACTAATGGCTTTTGCGCATCGATATTTTTAGTTACTATTCCCTGCAGATCTGTGACAAAAGTACAAGCAGGATAAATGGTGTCTTTAGCTCGATGTGGAGCTGATCCATGACCTGATACACCTTCAAACTTAACATAAATAGTGTCACTACCTGCCATTCTATATCCTGGTTCAATATTAACATAACCAGTTTCTAGTTCTGGCATTCCATGCATACCAAAACAGGCATCAACTTCCTCCATCCCCCCAGCTTTTATTATTTCTTTAGCACCTAAAAATGTTTCTTCACCTTCCTGAAAGAAAAATTTAATTTCTCCAACTATTTCATCTCTCATTCCAGACAGAATTTTTGCGGCACCTAGTAGCATGGCAGTATGAGCATCATGTCCACAGGCATGCATAATTCCAGATTTTTGTGATTTAAAATCCAAATCTGCCTCCTCTTTTATTGGCAGAGCATCCATATCTCCCCTTAAAGCTATAGTTTTTCCACTTTTTTTGCCCTTTAGAGTAGCTATTAATGATGTATTTCCAACTTTCCTGTACTCAATCTCCATTTTTTCTAATTCATTTATTATTTTAGCCTGAGTTTGATATTCCTCACTGCTGAGTTCAGGATTTTTATGTAAATCTCTTCTAAAATTAATAATATAGTTTTCAATTGATTTAGCTTTTTCCAGTATATCTGACATAAAAACATCCTTTCTATTATAATTAAGCCTCTTTTGAAACTTTCTTTAAATGTATATCTTTTTTAATACAAAATAGCCTGATTAAAAAAGTTACTGCAAAAGCAGTATACAAAGCCGCACTATTACCAATAGTTCGATAAGTTATAATAAAGAAAACTGATCCAATTACAGCAGCTACCGCATAGACTTCTTTGTGAAACACATAAGGTATTTCATTTGCAAATAAGTCTCGCAGTGTACCCCCACCTGTCCCGGTCATTACTGCTAAAACTATAATAATAAATGGTTGGGTATAACCATTATTAACTGCTACATCTGAGCCAATTGCAGTAAATGCAGCCAGACCAACAGCATCAAAAATATTTAAGATTTGATTAAAACGAATAATCTTTTTATAAAATAAAATAACTATCAAGGCTGATAAAATACTAATTATAAGATAAATTGGGTTAGCAAGTGAAACCGGTAAATTCTTATTAATTAAACCTGAATTATTCATAGCAACCACAAAATAAATTTTTCCTTTTATTTAACTCTAAAATCATCTGATTTAAGAACTTAAAAATATTTTTTTGAGTTGAATTCTTAAAAAAGATCTGTTTTTGGTATTATGGTAAAAATTACTATTAAAATCGGGTATAGATATCCCCTGTTCTTCCTTTTTGTCTTTAAAACTTTACAGGCCCTATATGTTAAGGTAGTTTAGTATTCAGGTTCAGATAAATCCCAAACCCTGTATATTATCCAGTACCTTAAAGAATAATTCTTTGTTGGGACAGCCTTCTGCCAGTTTGTAATAAATATATCTGCCTGTTTTTACTATTCTGGCTGCTATTTTA
>NZ_FTNC01000018.1 GCF_900156285.1 Halanaerobium kushneri | reverse complement strand
AGATATATTAAAAGCAATAGTTGGGAGGTTGATCCAAGATATGAAAGAAGAAAACTGGCAAGAAAATATGGAAATCCCATTCCATACCCCAGAAGACACAGACAAAGAGTGGTATAAATACGAATGTCCTAAATGTGGGGAGGAAGATGAAGTTCCAGGCTATGTGATAGATGAGTTTGCAATGGGAAAAGATTTGAAAGAGGGTGAGATGCCAGGAGTGGCATGTCCTGAATGTGGTGCGGAAATGAAGTTTAAATATACATTTGAAAGATAAAACCCTACTAAAGAAATATTAATTAACTTCTATAGTAGGGTGGCCGTCAGGCCATTTTGTTCTTAAAAAAGTTTATTATGTTATAGACGCTTTTCTCATCAGGTTTTAAAAGATGAATAAGTATAATGTTTGTGTAAGAGTATTTTTGGTTGTGGTAACTAGGAGTTCAGTTATCAAAATCTGAAGCAATAAGAGTTTTATCAATGGAAATAAGATGAACCTACAAATGTTATTTAAAACATATATTGATAATTTTTCTTTGTTCTAATAAAAAGTATCTTATAAATTTATTGCTTTATCATTTTAGTATATTAAACCTTGACATTGGCAAAGGAGCAAAATATAATACAAATTAAATAAACTTTAAACAAAAATTTTAAGATGGGGGTAAAAAGAAATGAAAAAAAACTCTGAGAAGCAAGAAGAGAAAATGGGACAAAGCAATTTTAATTCATTTTTAAAACTCTGTTTAACGGTTTTAGTAATTGTTGTAATTACCGAAATGTTTGGAACCAAGACCTTTAGACTGGGTCCGGGTAGGGTTGTTTTACTACCGATGTTATTTGCAGTCGTTATTGGAATGTTGATAACTCCTGATCTGCTGGGCAGTAAAATGGAAAGTTTAAAAAAGATTATTTCTATGGATGAGGTAAAGATGGCGGGATCATATGTAATGATTGCTCTGTTGCCATTAGGAGTTAAGTACGGAACACTTGTGGGACCAAATATTGTTGAAGTTGTAAAAGCTGGGCCTGCTTTTTTGCTGCAGGAATTAGGTAATTTAGGTACAGTCTTTATTGCTCTACCTTTGGCTCTATTTTTGGGGATGGAAAGGGAAGCTGTGGGTGCAACAGCAAGCATTTCTAGAGAACCTACTCTGGGAGTAATTGGAGAAAAGTATGGGATTTCATCTCCGGAAGGAACTGGTGTACTTGGTACATATTTAATGGGAACAGTATTTGGGACAATCTTTTTTGGATTATTAGGTGGTTATTCAGCAGCAACAGGACTCCACCCACTTGCCCTGGCAATGGCCAGCGGAATGGGAAGCGGTTCAATGATGGCTGCGGCCTCGGGAGCACTTGCAGAAGCAGTTCCAGAGATGAAGGATGGAATTCTGGCTTATGCTGCAACAAGTAATATGCTAACAGGAGTGACAGGTTTATATTCTGTTATCTTTTTAGGACTGCCGCTTGTTAATTTTCTTTATGACAAACTGTATCCATTTTTTTCAAAAAAGAACAGAGGTGATAAATAATGAGTCTTAACTTTGATAGAAGTTTAGAATATTTAAAGATGCTGATTATTGTTGGAGTTTTAATTTTAATTGGACAGAGAATTGGTTATGGAGTAAATGTGATGCCTGCACTACCAGGTATGTTAATTGTCATCTTAATTTCTTTTATTGCACTGACTATTAAAGATAGTTTTCCTGAGCTTAAGTTTCCAGCTTTTGCCTGGGCCTCATTAATTGCCCTGATTTTAAGTATGCCTTTTATGCCTACATCAGATATATTTTTGAAGTTTACAAATGAAGTCAACTTTTTGGGAACAACAACTCCAATTCTTGCCTTTGCCGGGATTTCCGTTGGTAATAAGATTCAAAAGTTGAAAAAATTAAGCTGGAAGGTATTTATAGTTGCTATTGCAGTATTTATAGGTACTTATTTTGGCTCTGCTATTATTGCCCAGATAGTTCTGAAGATGCAGGGTATTATTTAAAAATATTTATAATGAGGAAGTGTTCTGCTTGCAGAAAAGTGAGATAAAAGCAAAGATAATTGATGTTATTGAAAAAAATAAAGATCAGATCATTGAGCTGGTGGAAAAGATTTATAATAATCCTGAGCTCGGTTACAAAGAAGAAGAAACCACTAAAATTATGGCTGAAGCCTTTGCAGAATTGGAAATTGATTTTAAAGAACATGAAAACTTAAGTGGGATAAATGCTCACTTTAAAATGGAAAATCCGGGTCCTAAAATTGCTGTTTTGGGTGAGTTAGATGCGATTACCTGTGCTGAACATCCTGATTCTAATCCTGAGACTAAGGCTGTCCATGCCTGTGGTCACAATATTCAGCTTGGGGTAATGTATGGAGTTGCAGCTGCCTTAAAAAAAGCCGGAGTAGAATCTGAACTGGCCGGGAGTCTTAATTTTATTACTACTCCAGCTGAAGAATTTGTTGAGCTTGAATATAGAGATCAGCTCAAAGAGGCTGGGGAAATAAGCTATTTTGGTGGCAAACAGGAATTGGTTAAAAGAGGAGTTTTTGGGGATGTAGATATTTCAATTATGATGCATTCCCTTAATCTGGACTCAAAAAAGGCTCTGATTGCACCCAGAGGGAATGGTTTTATTGGTAAAAAGATTAAATTTATAGGAAAGGAATCGCATGCGGGCTCAGCTCCAGAAAAAGGAGTAAATGCTTTAAATGCCGCAGTTCTAGCAATTAATAATATTAATGCTCAGCGGGAGACCTTTGCTGAAGAAGATAGAGTAAGGGTACATCCTATTATTACCAAAGGTGGAGATATAGTTAATATTGTTCCGGCTGATGTTCGGCTGGAAAGTTATGTCAGGGCCAGAAATATTGAAGCAATGAAAAAGGCAAATCAGAAGGTTGATCGCTCTCTCAAAGGAGCAGCGATGGCGGTGGGGGCAGAGGTTGAAATCAAAGATATTCCCGGTTATCTGCCGCTTTTAAATAATCAGGATTTAGATGCTATTTTAAAATCAAATCTTTTAGAGCTGATTGATCAGAGTGAGCTTGCAGTCGGTGGTGATTTTACCGGGTCTTTTGACTTTGGAGATATTTCACATCTGATGCCCTCTTTACATCCGTTTTTTGGTGGTGTTATAGGAGACCTGCACACTAGGGACTTTAAAACTGAGGATCAGCAAACTGCCTATATTTTACCTGTAAAAGCCCTGGCAATGACTATAGTGGATCTGCTTTATAATCAGGCTGAAAAAGCTGAAGAAATAATAAAAGACTTTGAGCCCAAACTCAGTCAGGAAGAGTACCTTGAACTTTTAGAAGATTTTTCTTCAGAGTTAATCTTTAAAAGCTAATGATTAATCTTAATCAATTAAAATTTTAAAAATAAAAATTGTTTCAGCAGCGGCAGAGTTAATTCACTGCCGCTTTTGCTTGCTAAATACCTAAAGAATTATTATAATATGTATTAGTGGTAAAATTAGTAAGGTTATTTTATTGATTTTTTAATAGAAGAAAGGAATGATTTAAAATGGAATCAAATAAAACGCTCTGGCAGCTTTATAAATCGAAGCCGCTGGTTTTAAGGATAGGAATTGCATTTATTTTGGGTTCACTGCTGGGATTGTTTTTGGGGGAATCAGTACTTGTTTTAGAACCTCTGGGAACACTTTTTATTAAACTTTTAAAAATGATAATTATTCCAATTGTCTTTTTAACCCTTGTAGCTGGAATGAGAAGCTTAACCCCATCTAAGTTAGGAAAGGTAGGTGCCCAGACTGTTGCCCTTTATTTAATTACAACTGCTGTTGCAATAGTAATTGGTTTATTTACAGCAAATTTAATTGCTCCGGGAATAGGACTTACTTTACCATTGGAAGCAGAGATTATGACTAAGGAAGCGCCTTCACTGGCTGAGGTCTTTATGAATATTGTGCCCAGTAATCCTATTGCAGCCTTTGCTGAGGGTAATGTCCTGCAGACAATTTTCATTGCTATAGTCTTTGGTCTGGCTCTAGCTGTACTTCAGGAAAATGCAGAAGGTAATATTAAATCAGGTGTAGAGAGTATTTTTAATATGATTGAGGCTGGTGCAGAAGCGATGTTTAAAATAGTCTGGGGTGTTATGGAGTTTGGAGTTATTGGAGTCTTTGCGCTGATGGCTTCAGTATTTGCCAAAACAGGTGTTGACGCACTAGTTCCCTTTAGTAAACTTATTTTTTCTCTTTTAATAGCGGTAATTGTGCACATTGCTGTTACTCATCTGCTGGTAATAGTCAGCGGACTTTTAAAGCAGAGACCAATGGGCTTTTTAGCGGGCGTTAAAGATGCGATGCTTACTGCCTTAAGTATTAGATCGAGCAGTGGTACTCTACCGGTTTCCATGGCCAATGCAGAAAATAATTTAAGAATAGATGAAGAAATTTATAGTTTTACCTTACCGCTTGGGGCCACAATTAATATGGATGGTACTGCAATGTATCAGGGGGTAGCAGCTATCTTTGCTGCCAATTTAATCGGGCAGAGTTTAACTATTGCCCAGCAGGCTACAGTTGTTGTAACAGCAGTGCTGGCTAGTATTGGAACAGCAGGTGTTCCAGGTAGTGGTTTGATTATGCTGACCCTTGTTTTAACTCAGCTTGGACTTCCACTTTCAGTAGTTGGTTTTGTTGCGGGGATTGATCCAATTTTAGACCGCTTTAGAACAGTTAACAATGTAACTGGAGATTTGGCTGTAACTGCTCTGGTTGCAAAGTGGAATGATGCAATTGATTTTAGCTCAGGCAGCTGGAAGCAGTAGTGCTAATTTATTTGAATTGATAATGTTTTAAGTTAAAAAAATATATAAATAATAAAAAATCCCTTTTCTTAAAGAGTAGAATTTGCAGAGACTCCTTTGAGTAAGGGATTTTTTATATAATTGAGATATAATAATTTAAAATATAAAATTCAGCCTTTTAAATATCACTAAGTTTCTTTTTTTATATTTTTCCAGAAAAAGTCTATATGTTCTTCGGTTTCAGCTTCCAATTCTTCAAAACTGTCCAGTTCAAAGAGTAGATAACGCATTCTAAAAAATACAATGCCGCCAATGAATTCATTTGCCAGCAGAAAGCAGTTTAGATCACTCTTTATTTCACCTTTATCTTTCATTTTTTTGAAAAACCTTTCTCCAATTCTGACATTATTTTCGAGTCGCTCTTTCATTCTCTTTTTAACTTCAGGATGGCTGTGTTCCCGGAGCATAATTTTTAGCCACTTAGATTTATTTTTATCTTTCATCTCATCAATTATTAATCTGCCAAAAAAGTGAAGAATTTCAACTGGGTCTTCATTTTCATTCAATATTTTAGACTTATAAAATTCTTCTTCCATGTCAATCGGGGCCAGCTTTTTAAAGAGTTCAGAAAAAATAGCTTTTTTGCCCGAAAAGTGATTATAGATTGAGCTTTTCTGAATACCTACACTATCTGCTATTGCCCTGATCGAGGTTCCGTGATAACCATTTTTTGCAAAGAGATTTAAAGCAGAATTCAGTATCTTTTCTCTAGTATCTGCCAAATTATTTCACCTCCAAAAAGGCCGGTTTATAAATCAAAACTAAGGCCGGCAGGATTAAAAGTGAGCCAATTAAACAGCTGCCAACAGAGACTGTAACCAAAAAGGAAAAGAATTTAACCGGTAAAAAACCGGAGATTAATAAAACAGAAAAACCTACTATAACTGAGAGTGCATTAAAAACAATTCCTCTGCCTGATGTTAAAAGTGTTTTTAAGACCGCATCTTTTGCCTCCAGAGATTTTCTCTCTTTGCGGTAGCGCCAGAGGAAGTGGATTGTATAATCGATACCAACCCCGATCATAATTGAGGATAACATTGCTGTGATCATATTTAGTTCAATACTTAAATATCCCATTAAGCCAAAAAGAGAAATAACTGCAGTCAGTAGAGGTAATATTGAATAGAAGCCGGCTGTAAATGAATTGAAGAGGATCATTACAACTATGGCAACCAAAATAATGGATATCAAAAGACTCAGGACCTGACCTCTGATTACAACATCTACCATCTCAGATAAAAGGTCACCAAAACCCCCAACCATGGTAAAGATAGAAGCAGATTCTTTTTTGCTTTCCTCTCTTAAATAATGCACAGTACGGCTTATTTCATCTGTACTATTTGTCGGCATCCGGGCTGTGATCAGCGCATGCTGCCGGTTAAAATCGACCAGTTTATCCAGGTCACCAGACATTGAAAAGAGCAGAAAATACTGGGCCAGAGCATTACGAGAATCCGGTATTTTATCAAAGTTTATGTCACCATTATGCAGCTCTCTATTCATTTTTCTCATAATTTTGGAAACGGCAGTAACTTCACCAATCGTGTCATAAGTAGCAATATCTTCTTCAAATTCACTGATTTTCTGCATTATATCAGGTTCCATAATATCTCCTTCTGCAACTATGGAGATTGTGTTTGCTCCTCCAAATTTATTATTAACCAGCTCAGTTGCTTTAACTATTTCAGAATCTTTTTCATAAAAGCTCATTGGATTTGTGTCGATCTTTAAGAAGAAAATTCCACTGCTGATCATAATTAAGATAATTAGAGTAACAATAATAATTCTTTTGGGAAATTCAATAACTAGATTGGCAGTTTTACGGAGTATTTTTTCTAATATCCCCTGATCTTCCTCACTTTTTTTAAGAGGTGTTGCTACTTTTAAAAGGGAAAGAACTGCCGGGATAAATAAGATGCTGGCAACAATTGAAAAAGCAATACCTGCTGCTGCCAGAACTCCAAGCTGTCTGGCTGGAATAATGATATGACTGATCAGTGCTAAAAGACCAATCATCGTTGTTATTCCGGCTGCTATTACCGGCAGCCCGAGGTTGTTTACAGCATCTCTACTTATTTTTTTATCTAATTCAACATTTCTGGGGCCTGTTTTTTCGCCTTCTTCATCTAAGGCCAGCTCCTGATAGGCAGCAATAATGTGAATACCGTAGTCATTTGTAACGGCAATCATAATTATTGGTAAAATTATTGTAATTAGCTGAAACTTCCATCCTAAAATAGGCAGCAGGGCCAGTGAAAAAATTATTGACATTACAACAACCAAAAAGGGCAAAAACACTCCCCGGAGCTGTTTGAAAGCCAGGAATAAAAAAATCAACATAATTAATAAGCCAACCGGCATTAAAAGCCTCATATCGTGCTGGATTAGTTTTGCATTTAAGGCTCTAACTATCGGCAGGCCGGCCTTCATTAAGCTGCTTTGATCCGAAAATTTATTCTTTGCATCAGCAATTACCTGATCAATTTTATCTAAGACTACAGAGTCTGGAACATCTTCTTTGAGAACTGCTCCAATGGAAATCGCTTTGAAATCTTTGGAAACTACATTCCCGATAACCAGTTCATTACTTAAAAGGCGTTCTTTAAGTTCAGATTTTTCGGCTTCAGTACTGGGAATATCTCTGATTGCAGTTTCTATAATAAGCTGATTATCTTTACCTTCAATATCATTTAGGGTAAAGGGAGAATTAACCTTATCTATCTCTTTGATTTTCTCTAAGCTGTCTGAAATATATTTTACTTTTTCTAAAACACTTTTTGCTAACACATCATCTGCTTCAACTGTAATCATTACCATTTCCGTACCGCCAAAAATAGATTCGATTCCTTCAATTCTGCTGCGGGAGGGCATATGAGAAGGAATTAAACTCTTAATTGCAGTATCAAGCTGGATATTCTGCAGTTGAAAAGCAGCAGAAGTCGTGATCAAAAAGAAAATAATAATGATTATCCAGGGATGTTCAACTGCAGCCTGGGCAGCTTTTTTAATTATATTTCTTATCATTTTTTAGCACCCTCTCCTTAAAAGTAGCTGTTTATTCCCAGATAGATTAGCTCTTCATTTGCTCTGGCTAACTGACTTCTCTGATCATCATTAGCCTTAAGAACTGCACCTGCTTCTATTTCCATTGCTTCAGTGAGCGAATAGATAATCTTAGGTCTTAAAACAATGAGCTCAGAATTGAGATCATAGAGCAAATTGGCCTCCCAGCTGTGAAACTGCCAGAAAGGTTTTTCAGCGTGAAGAGAGATAATTTGAGAGTCATCGATATTTTCAAATAATCTTTTCTGATAATAATACTGACCTAAGAGATAGAGGTTATTTTCAAACTTGTAATCAAAGCCGACAACTGTCTCCAGCCCATCATTAAAGATGGGAGATTTGAAATCATTGTAAACCACTTCTGAAAAAATACCGATGTTTTTCTGGCCAATATCACCTGTGATATCAAAGCCTGCTTTAGTTACTTTGGGATATTCATTTTGATTATATTTCTCCAATTCATTACCCCTGAAGAGAGAAAGAGAAAAGTCAAAACCATGCCAGCGTCTTTTGGTAAATTTAAGGGCCTGCTGAAAATCATTAATATCTTCTCTTAAGCCAACTACAGCAGTAAAGTGCTGAACATTATTTAAATAATATTTAGCCTGCAGTGCATTAATACCTTCTCTGTTTTCTAAAGGGTTAATTGCACCGATGTCAATTGGATTGAAATAATTGCTGGGTTTAATGTTGTAGGAACTGCCCCAGTTAAAAATTTGTTTACCGGCTCTCCAGTCAATGTTTTCTGTATAATAATCGAAGTACCCTTCTTTAATTGAGAGTTCTGTTTCTCTATTTTTATTATTCATTAGATACTCAGAATAGCTTTCAAGCCCCAGATTAAGATAAAAGCCACCTGTATAGGAAAAATCTTTTTCAATTTCCAGGTTTAATTCTGTCTGATCCAGATTATTCTCATTTTCAAGATCATAGATATATTTTGTCTTAAAATCCCCTGAAAGAGAAAAAGGAAGTTCAGCTGCAGCCGTTGAGAAAGCACATAAAGTTACTAGAGTAATTAAAATTATTAAAGATAGATATTTTTTCATTTTTAGCACCCCATTTTATTTCGTTAAATTCTGCTATTAAACTATTATCTTTCTAAATAGCGGGTAGTAAAGAGCTGGTCATCAAGGTTAATGTTAAACTTGATTTCTGTCATTTTCATAACTGTTTTAGTTCCTTTTTGTTCGTTTTTAACTGTTATCTTTTGAGCAATCCAGTTATTATCTATTTTTTTAAAGTCTTCCAGCTGGACTGTTTTTAAAAGCTCTTCGGATTGATCATAAAATTCAACTTTTTTTGGGGACCAAATATCAGTTTTGACCCACATCTTACCATATTTATAGTTAATGTCGGGATCAGTCGGATTAAGTTTTAAAAGATATTCTTCGCTGCTGCTGTCTAAAACATCGGCCTGGTAATTATCTTTATAATTAGCTCCACTGAAAACAGTTAAATCAATATAGCTTAGATCAGATCCGACAAAATTGCCATTCTTTTGTGAACCAGAGATTTTTCTGACTGAACCAAGAACAGGTAAAAAGAGGTACATATCTTCTTCAGAACTGCTATTATCTTCCAGAGATAAGAATGCTGTCCCCGCAACATCAGCAGGAGAGGTAAATTCTATTAAAGATTTTTCTACCTCACCTTCTTTATGACGACTATTAAGCTGTCGGCTCCGCATATCACCGGCAGCATTATATAACTCCATAGTCATCTGCATGGAAGCTGTTTCGGCCTGACGGGCATTTTCAATGTTTGTTAGAACTTCTTCACCACTTAAATCCTGAGCAGCTGCGGCAAAAGAAAGAGTTAATATAAAAAGACCTAAAAGCAGAATCGTGGATATTTTTTTCATTTAAATCAGCTCCTATTTTGATTGATAATAATTTAAGCTAAAGTCAGAATAATTTATCTATCTTTATTTTAACGAACGGTCGTTAGTTTGTCAACCTTTTTATTTTGCTTAGAGGAATTTCTCTATTACTAAAGAAATATATTAATAATCAAAGCTTAATTATTGATTTTAGAATTGAGAAAATTTAAGGAGGGTTTAAGTTGAGTCGGGAATTTTATAAAGAAAATAAAATTTCTATTTTAAATTCACTTAATTCAGATTCTGATCAGGGTCTGAATAAAACTCAAGTTGAGAAAAAGAGAGAAAAATTTGGTTTAAATAAACTGCAAGAAAAAAGAGGAGTTTCAGTCTGGCAGATTCTTTTAAATCAGCTTAAAGATTTGATAATCATAATTTTGATCATTGCAGCTGTACTTGCCTTTTTGATTGGGGATACTCTGGAAGGCTATGCAATTTTGGCTGTCATTGTTTTTAATACAATTATTGGTTTTGTGACTGAATACCGGGCTCAGAAAGCAGTGGCTTCCTTAAAAAATGTTTTGAGCAAAAAGGCACTGGTAATTAGGGATGGGAAAAAGCAAGAAATCGAAGCTGTTGATCTGGTACCGGGAGATATAATATTTATTGAAGAAGGGGATCAGATACCGGCAGATGCAAGATTGATTGATACTAATAATCTAACTGTTAATGAGGCTTCGCTGACCGGGGAATCGGAAAGTGTTGCCAAAGAGGCAGAAGCTCAGTTTGATTCTAAAAAGACTCTGGCCGAAAGAAATAATATGGTTTACATGGGAACAACAGCTGCTCGCGGTAAGGGTAAGGCTGTAGTCACCGCAATTGCCGAGGAGACAGAAATCGGAAAGATTGGCGCCATGCTGGATGAAACTAAGGAGGGAAAAACTCCGCTTGAAAAGAGACTGGAGAGACTTGGAAAATCACTGATTAAAATTACTCTGGCAGTAATTGCAGTTCTGACAATACTCGGAATTTTTATGGGGCGGCCGGTCTACGATACAGTTAAAACTGGAATTGCCCTGGCAATTGCTGCAGTTCCTGAGGGTTTGCCGATAATTGCAACTGTGACCCTGGCCATCGGGATGAAGAAGATGGTTGAACATAATGCCCTAGTGAGAGAACTTCTGGCAGTTGAAACACTGGGTTCAGTTACCTCCATTTGTACCGATAAGACCGGAACAATTACTGAAAATCAGATGACACTCCGAAAAATTTACTTAAATGACCATCTAATTGAGATCAGTGGAACAGGCTATCAGCCGGAAGGAGATTTTCTGCTTGCTGGAGAAAAGATTGAACCGGCAGTTGAAGCGGGACTGGAGCTGACTTTAAAGTCCGGACTGCTCTGTACTTCAGCTGAATTAACTAAAGAAGATGGAGCTTATAAGGTGCTGGGAGAAGCAACAGAAGGAGCCCTCCTGACAGCTGGAAGAAAGGCTGGCTTTTCTAAAGAAAGTCTAAAAAATAAGGGATACCAGAAACTGGCTGAAATTCCTTTTAACTCAGATTATATGTATATGGCAGTTAGCTATGCTCTGCCTGAAGGAAAAGAACATCTCTATTTGAAGGGGTCACCGGATGTGGTACTTGAGATGTGTGATTCAATTATGCTTAACGGTGAGCAAAAAGAATTAACTGCTGCTAAAATAAATGAAATTCAGCAAAAAAATAAGAAGCTCGGTGAAGAAGGCCTCCGCATTCTGGGAGTTGCTTATAAAGAAGGCAAAAATTTAGATTCAGAAGAGAAGCTGCAGACTGAGATCAAAAGTTCGCTTACATTTCTGGCCCTGTCTGCGATTATTGATCCGCCAAGAGAGTCGGTTAAAGAGGCAATTAAAGAGACCAAAAAAGCGGGAATCAAAACTAAGATGATTACCGGTGACCAGATGGATACAGCTGCTGCAATTGCCAGGGAAGTAGGGATTACAGACAGCGATAGTGTAATCAGCGGTCAGCAGATCTCTCAGGCTTCTGCTGAAGAATTAAGAGAACTGATTAAAAACAATTCCGTTTTTTCGCGGGTTACTCCAGAAAACAAACTGCAGATCATTGATGCTCTGAATCAGGAAGAAGAGATTACTGCGATGACAGGTGATGGAGTAAATGATGCACCCGCTCTTAAAAAGGCCGATATTGGAGTTTCAATGGGGAAAAGAGGTACCACAGTTGCCAGAGAGGCATCGGATATGGTGCTTTTAGATGATGATTTTGCCACTATTGTTACAGCTGTTAGAGAAGGCCGAGTTATCTTTGATAACATCCAGAAGTTTATCTACTTTCTTTTTTCCAATAATCTGAGTAAAATTATTTATATTTTTTTGGGGATCATTTTCAATCTACCCCTGCCGCTTCTGGCGATGCAGATATTGTGGATTAATGTAGTAATTGATGTCTTTCCGGCTCTTTCATTGGCCTGGGAAAAAGAAGAGAATAATATTATGGGGAGGGAGGCCACAACCGAAAGAAATATAATGAACAGGGCATTTAAGAAGAAGGTTAGCCTGCACAGTCTTATTTTGGCAGCAGGTCCGATGCTCTTATATCTCTGGTCTTTAAATGCAGACTACAGTCTGGAACTCAGCCGAACTTTAAGCTTTGCTGCCCTCTCGTTTATCCAGTTGTTTCATGTTTTCAATGCCCGCCGCAAGTCAGGTCTGGCCTTTGATAAAACACTTTTAGAAAATTATTATCTCTGGCTTGCAGTAGGAATTGGAATTGTATTTCAACTGGCAGCTATTTATTTAGGACCACTGCAGAAGATACTTTCTACTGTTGCAATTCCAATAGAATTGCTGCTGCCAACAGCTGCAGCAATTATTCTGCCAATGTTTTTGATTCAGTTAATGAATATTTTTGCTGGTAGAGATAAAAAATGATTCTAATATCTGTTATCTCAATTTAAAACTGGAGGGATCAAAGCTATGTTTAAAGCAGTTATTTTTGATATGGATGGTTTGATGTTTGATACTGAAAGACTTTCTAAGAAACTCTGGCAGGAACTGGCAGCAGAAAGAGGATATAATTTTGCAGGTGATTTTTTTGATGAGCTGGTTGGTTTGGATCTGGAGGATACCAGAGAATCATTTAAAGAAGCCCATGGACAAGATTTTCCCTATCTTGAAATGAGAGAAGAGAAAAATCGATTATTAAAAAAATACGTAAGGGAAAATGGAGTTCCAGCTAAAGAAGGACTCATAGAAATTATTGCTTATTTAAAAGAAAAGCATTATCGGCTTGCAGTTGCTTCTTCCAGTTTTAAAGAAAAAATTGAATTTTATTTAGATTCTATTGCTATTAGAGATAAATTTGATTATATAATTGGAGGAGATGGAGTAGAAAAAAGTAAACCGGACCCAGAAATTTTTATTAAGGCAGTTAACGGACTTGGAGTTAGTCCTGAAGAAGCTTTGATTATTGAAGACTCTGTTCATGGAGTTATGGCAGCAAATAAAGCTGGAATTAGAGTGATTATGATTCCTGATTTAGTAGAGCCAGCAGCAGAAATTGAGAAACTTGTCTATAAAAAATTAAATAGTTTAACTGAATTAAAACAGGTTTTGGAATAGGTTGAAAATTATCAAATAATTTTGAATATAAAAATATTTTTTGCAAATTGAGTATTTTTTTTAATATAATAAAACTAAAGATGAGAAATTTTTAAGACATCTTAATGTCAAATTACCAACTAATTTATTGGTAAATTTTGGGAGGTTAATTTAAATGAATAAGAAAGCTGGAAAAAGACTAATCGGTTCAATACCCAAAATTGGAATTAGACCAATCATTTATGGAAAAGAAAGAGAGAGGAGGAGAATCAATTAAAAAACTGCAGTTAGCTGTTGACTTAACCGAATTAAAATCAAGTCTGAAACTTTTACAGCAGGTTGGAAAATATGTTGATATTATTGAATTGGGAACTCCCTTATTAATTTCAGAAGGAATTTCGATTATACCGATAATAAAGGAGCTTTATCCGGATAAAATTATTTTCGCAGATTTAAAAATAATGGATGGTGGAGATATTATTTCTGAGCTTGCCTTTAAAAAAGGAGCTGATATGATTTCTGTTCTGGCAGCCGCCAATGATGAAACAATTAAGGCAGCTATAAAAAATGCTCAAACTTTTAATGCAAAGGTGCTGGTAGATATGTGTGCTATTAAAAATATTAAAAAAAGGGCTCAGGAAGTAGAACACCTCAAAACAGATTATATTAGTGTTCACCGGGCGACGGATCGCGAAAGAGATGGTACAGATCCACTCAAAGAATTAGAACTTATAGAAAATATTAAAACAAAAAAAGCTGTAGCAGGTGGGATAAATTTAAATAATTTTGAAGCCGCCTGTCGAAGTACTGCTGATACAATAATTGTTGGTGGAGCTATTTATCGTTCAAATAATCCTGCATCTATTGCCAGAAAAATGAATAAAATTCTAAATAATGTGAGGTGAGCTGATGTTAGTTAATAAGAGTCAGCAGGTATTGGAAGATCTTAAATTAATTTTCTCACAGCTTAAAGAAAAAGAAATAAATGAGTTTAAAGATTTAATTTACAAATCAGAAAGATTATTTTTTGCTGCTGCAGGCAGGTCAAAACTTATGCTTAAGGCAGTTGCTATGCGTTTTATGCAGTATGGTTTTGAGATTTATCTGGTTGGAGAAACTAATACTCCTGCTTTTAGAGAAAATGATTTACTAATAGTTGCAAGTGGGTCGGGTGAGACAAAAAGTACAATTTTATTTGCGGAAAATGCTAAAAATATCGGTGGAAAAATAGCCTTGATTACTGCCAGTAAAAATTCAACTCTTGCTAAAATATCAGACCAGATTGTTGAAATTCCAGTCAATAGAGTAATCTCTGAAAAGGAAAAATCACTTCCAGGAGGCAGCTATTTTGAAGAGGCTCTACTTATTTTGGGCGATAATTTAATTATCAGTATTGTAGAACAAAGAGAAATTAAAAATGACAAATTATATCAAAGACATGCAAATCTTGAATGAATTTTGCAAATTGTTACTAACTTGACTTTTTAAATAAAATATGATTATTATTAGTAAGCAAATTAGATAATAATTTTAGTAAAAGGAGATTAAATATGAGTGAGCATCTTTGGTCAGAGATTAATAAAGATAGTCCGGTACCTCTTTATTATCAGATAAAAGAAAGTATTCAGGAGGCACTTGACGAAGGGATTTTTAAAGTTGGCGAATCCATACCGTCTGAGATGGAGTTGTGCAGTATCTTTGAAGTCAGTAGGCCTACAGTCAGGCAGGCAATCAGCGAACTTGTCAGCGATGGTGCTTTAAGAAAAGAGAAAGGTAAAGGTACTTTTGTTGCCAATAAGAAGTTTAATTATGGTTCAATGCAGGATATTGTAACTTATTATGATAAGTTAATTCAACGAGGTTATGACCCCCAGACTGATATTTTAGAAAAAAATTTAATTAAGGCAAGTAAAAAGTTAAGTGAGAAATTACAGCTTAAATTACATGAAGAAGTAATTAAAATTAAAAGATTAAGAAAAATCGATCAAGAACCGATTGTAATAATTACAAACCACATTCCCTATAAATTATGCCCGAAGTTAATGGAAATTGATTTAAAAGATAAATCATTATACAGAGTAATTGCTGAAAACTGTGGTTATAAATTACAGCGTTCTGAAGTGGTTTTTTATCCAGGCCTGGCAGACAAAATTGAAGCTGAGCTTCTGCATCAACAAAAAGGAGATCCACTGCAGGTGATTAATACCGTTTCTATTGCCCAGGATGGTGTGTTATTTGATTATTTTGAATCTAAATTTAGAGGTAATTATGGTAAGATCTATTCAATAGTTGAAAATTAGCTAATTTAACTTCAACTGGAGTTTAAAAAATTTATCTTAATAAAAATTAGTTTTTCAATATAATTTATTTTCATAAAATTCTTGCAACAGGAAGAGAAATAATTTATAATAATAATTGAGGTAGCAAAATATTTTTTTGGGCTAACCTGTAATTACATCTTTACATCACTTTTCGAAATATTCACTAATTTTGAAAGGGGGCGAACTTTAAACAAAGCATTATTATTAGGCTTATAAGTCAGAATATTTTCAAAAAAATAAGGGGGTAGTTTTTTCAAATGATTAAAAATTCAAGAATGTTGACAGTATTGGCGTTAATTGTGGTCTTTACTTTTGTTTTTACTGCAGGTACTTTTGCTCAGGAATATGATATAGCCGTAATAATTAAGGCTACAGATTCTGGTTTCTGGCAGGATGTGCTTACAGGTGCTAAAGCAGCAGACGAGAAACTTGATAATGTTACAATTACCACCCACGGACCTACTTCTGAATCGCAAATTGCCGAGCAGGTTGCTATTTTAGAAAATGTTATTACCAGACAGCCTGATGCAATTGTAATGGCTTCAACAAGTTCGGATGCAAGTGTTCCTGCTCTTGAGAGAGCTTATGATCAGGGAATTAAAATTATTACAATTGACAACAAAGTAAATACTGATAAAGTTCATTCTCACCTTGCTACTGACAATATTGTTGGTGGTAAATTGGCTGCAGAAATGTTTGTTGAAATGGCCAAAGAGCATGGTAAATCAGTAGATTCTGGTAAAGTTGGTTTAATAAGTGCTATGGCTGGAGTTCAGGTTCTTTCAGATCGTGATGAAGGTTTTATCACTGGTTTAAACGAATATGCTCCTGGTTTAGAAATCTTAGAAACCCGCTATGTTGATAATAGAATTCCAGAAGCTTTAAGTACTGCGGAAGATATTCTGACAAGTCATCCAGAAGAACTGGTTGGATTTTTTGCCGATAATAACCATACTGGTGCTGGTGTTGCCAGAGCAATTGCTGAAAGAGGTATTGCCGAGGAAATTCCAGTAGTTGCTTTTGATGCTGATGACGCAGAAAAAAGAGCTCTAGAAGAAGGTACAATTGATGCTTTAATTGTTCAGGATCCATTTAGAATGGGATATGATGGAGTTCGTTATGCAGTAAGAGCAATTGAAGGCGAAGAACTGCCAGCATATGTTGATACTGGTGTTACAGCAGTAACCAGAGAAAATATGGATGACGAAGAAATTCAGAATTTATTAAATCCTGATCAGAGAGCAAAAGCGGTGTTAGCAGAATAACTATTAAACAAATTATACCGCCCGGCATCGGGCGGTATAACTTAATTAAATTTTTTTCATTTTAAAAATTATATTGCACAAATTTTGTTTATTTTAATTTAATATGATCGAGGGGGTAATTTAATGAACTTTACCAAAGAAGAAATCGCTAAAACAATTGACCATACCTTTTTAAATCCAGATGGAAGAATGGCAGATATAGAGAAATTATGCGAGGAGGCAGCCGAATATGGATTTGCTTCTGTAGCAATTGCTCCTGATTTTGTTGAATATGCAGCTAAAAAGCTGGCAGGGACAGGTGTAGAAATTGATGGTACAGTTGGTTTTCCACTCGGCTATAATACAACAGCCGCAAAAGTATTTGAAGCCAGAGAAGAAATTGAACTGGGAGCAACAGAATTAGATATGGTAGTTAATATTGTTGCTGTAAAAGATCATAACTGGAATAAAGTTAAAGACGATATTCAACAGGTAGCTGAAGTCTGTAAAGATATTACTTTTAAAGTCATTTTTGAAACCTGTTATTTAACAGAAAATGAAATAAGAAAACTGGCAGAAATTTGTCTGGAAATTAAGGAAGTTGATTATATTAAAACATCTACCGGTTTTGGTCCCGAAGGGGCAACAGCAGAAAATGTAAAAATAATGAAAGAAGTTGTTGGTGATCAAAAGAAAGTTAAAGCGGCTGGAGGAGTAAGGACACTGGCTGATTATAAAAAAATGATAGAAGCGGGTGCTTCCCGAATTGGAAGCAGTTCAGGTCTCAAGATTATTGCAGAACTGGATGAATAAAAATTATTATGATTGATGGAAGGAGGAAAGTCATTGTCTCAAGAAGAATATGCAGTAGAAATGGAAAATATTACTAAAACTTTCCCGGGAGTCAAAGCTCTTGATCAGGTTAATTTTAAAGTAAAAAAAGGTGAAATACATGGTCTGGTAGGAGAAAATGGCGCGGGTAAATCGACCCTGCTTAAAATATTAATGGGGGTTCATCAAAAAGACTCAGAAAGTGGAGATATCCTTTTAAACGGAAAGAAAGTAGAAATTAATAATCCTATCATGGCTGAAGAACACGGCCTGGCAGCAGTTTATCAGCATATGATGCTTGCTCCCAAGCTGTCTGTAGCAGAAAATATATTCTTAGGTCAGCAGCCAACAAAAAATGGCATAGTTAATTGGGAATATATGTATCAGGAAACAGCAAAATTACTTAAATCACTTGATTTAGATGAAATCAATCCCAGAGCAAGATTAGATACTTTAACTAATGTACAGCAGGAAATGGTTGCTATCTCAAAGGCTATTTCTCATGAGGCAAATATTTTGATCTTTGATGAGCCAACCGCTTTACTGGCTGAAAAGGAGACAGAGGAACTTCATGATACAATGCTGGACCTGAGAGAAAAGGGAGTTTCCATTATATACGTTAATCACAGACTTGATGAGGTATTTGAGGTCTGTGATCGGGTAACTGTTCTTAGAGATGGCAAGTATATTGGAAGCAGAGAAATTTCGGAAGTTAAAGAAGATGATTTAATCACTATGATGGTTGGACGAGAAATTGGTGATTTATATTATAAAGAGGAGATTGAAAAAGGCGAAAAGATTCTGGAAGTGAATAATCTCAATAGTGGTAAAAATGTTAAAAATGCCTCTTTTGAACTACACAAGGGAGAAGTACTGGGCTTCTTTGGTTTAATTGGAGCCGGTAGAACTGAACTTCTACGGACAATTTTTGGTGCTGATAAGATTGATTCGGGAGAAATTAAGATTAATCAAAAGGAAATAAAAATTAGAAAGCCAATTGACTCTATTAAAGCAGGAATTGGATTGATTCCAGAAGACAGACAGAAACAGGGACTGGCCTTACCGCTGAGTGTGCAGGATAACTGTACTCTAGTTAGCTCAATCTATTCAAGCAATTTGGGAGTTCTTGATAAAAAGAAAGAAGAAAAAGAAACTAAAAGAAATGTTGATGAACTAAACATTAAAACTCCATCGATAAGACAGAAAGTAAAGTTTTTAAGTGGAGGTAACCAGCAGAAGGTGGTTATTGCAAAATGGTTAAATGTTGATGCTTCAATTCTCTTTTTTGATGAATCAACGGTAGGTATTGATATTGGTGCAAAAAAAGAAATTTATAAATTGATGGCTGACTTATTAAAAAATGATAAAGCTATAATATTCATTTCTTCTTATCTTCCTGAATTATTGGGGGTATGTGACAGGATTGCTGTAATTTCAGAAGGTGAAATTACAGGTATTTTAGATAGAGAAGAAGCTACTGAAGAAAAATTATTACAATTAGCTACTGTATAAATTAAAAGGATGGTGTATTTAAAGTGGAAGAAAAAACAGTACAAGATAATAAGTTACTTAATTATTTTAAAAACAATCTTTCTAAAGCCACTTTGTTTCTGGTTTTATTTGTAATGTGGGGAATATTGTCTATTTTAAGTCCATACTTTTTTACCTATAATAATATTTTTAACCTGGTACGGCAGACATCAGTTATTGCAGTTGTAGCTACCGGTATGACTTTTGTAATTATTTCTGGTGGTATTGATTTATCTGTAGGTTCCATTGTTGGCGCAAGTGGTATTATAGTAAGTATGCTCTTAATTAATGGGACTCCAATTCTGCTAGCAGTTTTAATTACTCTCTTAATTTGTCTGGGTTTAGGGGCTGTCTCCGGAATGTTTATCTATGAGGGTAATGTACCTCCTTTTATTGCCACTTTAGGTATGATGAGTATGGCAAGAGGCCTTGCCCTGCTTTTAAGTGGAGGTCAGATTTTAACCGGACTGCCCAGGTCTTTTATCAATTTTGCTCAGGTTACATTTCTGGGAATTCCAATGCTGACAATTGTTTTGATAGTAGTAGTTGCAGCAGCCTTTTTTGTTTTAACTAGAACTCGTTTTGGCCGCAATGTTTATACAATTGGAAGCAGTGATGAAGTAGCAAGATTATCCGGTATTAATATGCGGGTAAATTATTATGCAATCTATATGTTAAATGCTTTTCTTTCCGGGGTAGCCGGAATTATGCTTACTTCTCGCTTATCTTCTGGAATCCCTACTTCTGGTAATATGTATGAGCTGGATGCAATTGCTTCGGTTGTAATTGGGGGAGCAAGTTTATCCGGGGCTGAAGGTTCAGTTTTAGGTACCATTATTGGTGCCCTGATTATGTCAACTCTCCGCAATGGTGGAAACTTACTTGGTGTTGACCCATTTTGGCTTAGAATGGCTACAGGTTTACTGATAGTGCTGGCAGTATTATTTGATCAGGTACGGAAAAAACAATAGGCAGGAGGGATCAATTTGTCTAAAACAAAAATTACAGTTATCGGCAGCAATATGATGGATTTAATTACAAACATTAATCGGATGCCTCGTCTGGGAGAGACAATTGAAGCTCCTGATTTTGATCTTGGCTTTGGTGGTAAAGGAGCCAATCAGGCTGTTGCGGCAGCTAAGATTGGATCTGAGGTAGTGATGCTTTCCAAAGTTGGAGATGGATTATTTGGTAGAGAAGTAATTAAGAATTTTAAGAGTTTCGGTATTGATACAGAATATGTTGAAGTGGTTAAAAATACTACCAGTGGAGTTGCTCCAATTTTTGTTGATAAAGATGGTAATAACAGAATTTTAATTGTCAAAGGAGCCAATGCCCATTTAAAGCCAGCTGATATAGATAGAGCTAAAGATAAAATTCTGGGCAGTGACTTTATTCTACTGCAGTTAGAAATTCCGCTGGAGACAGTATATCATGCTATCGATTTTGGAGTTGAAAATGAGATACCGGTTATTTTAAACCCGGCTCCGGCTGCAGAACTGGACTTTAAATATGTCAAAAAAGCTTCGATTTTTATTCCCAATGAAACAGAATTAGAAACAATTACCAAAATGCCGGTTGATAGCCTGGAAAATATTAAAAAGGCTGCGGAGTCACTTTTAACCCAGGAACTTGAAAAAATAATTGTAACTATGGGAGAAAAGGGTTCACTGCTGGTCTCAAAAGATATTACAGAATTAGTTCCCGCTTATCAGATTGAACCAAGGGATACAACAGGTGCTGGAGATGCTTTTATTGGCAGTTTTGCAAATTTCTATGCAGAAACAAAAGATATTTTAAAAGCTATGGAGATGGCCAATAAATATGCTGCCCTCTCAACTCTTAATACAGGCACCCAGAAATCTTTTTACAGCAGAGAAGATTTTGAAAAATACTTTGAATAGATAAATGCTAAATAAAAAGTTTTAAACATTATCTGATCAAACAGGAGGTATTATATTATGGGGAAATATATTTTAGCCCATGATTTTGGTACAACAGGAAATAAAGCAACTTTATATAATAGTGAGGGTCAGCTTGTTGGCAGTCATTTATCTGAATATGAAACTTTTTATCCAGAGGTTAACTGGGCGGAACAGAATCCGGCTGACTGGTGGCAGGCAGTCTGTAAGTCAACAAAGGAATTGATTTCTGAAAGCGGAATTAAAAAAGAAGAAATTGCTGTCATTAGTTTTAGTGCTCAAATGATGGGCTGTCTACCCTTAGATAGGAATGGAGATCCTCTGCGACGCTCAATTATCTGGGCTGACCAGCGAAGTACAAAGCAGGCAGATAAACTCAGAGATAAAGTAGGAGCAGAAAAGGTTTATCAGATAACAGGGCATCGAGTTAGCCCCGCTTATTCGGTAGAAAAAATAATGTGGATTATGGATAATCAGCCCGAAATTTATGAGAAGACATATAAGTTTGTTCATGCCAAAGATTATATAGTTAATAAGCTGACCGGTGAATTTGTAACAGATTACTCTGATGCCTCAGGTATGAACCTCTATGATATTAATAAAAAAGAATGGTCAGCCGAGATAATTTCTGCAGTTGGCCTGGATAAGGAGAAACTGCCGGAGGTGAGATCATCTTTTGACATTATAGGTAAAGTCCAAAAAGAAGCTGCAGAAGAGATTGGCCTTAAAGCAGGTACACCGGTAGTTTTAGGTTCTGGAGATGGGGCGGCAGCAGGAGTTGGTGCTGCAGTTGTCAGAGAGGGAAGTGCCTATAATTATATTGGTTCGTCTTCCTGGATTGCCCTGGCCACCGAAAAGCCAATTTTAGATCCAGAGCAGCAAACTTTTAACTGGATCCATATGGACCCTGAAATGTATATGCCCTGTGGAACCATGCAGTCGGCCGGAGCCTCCTATAACTGGTTAAAAAACACTCTCTGTCAGGTAGAAGAGCAGGCTGCTCAGAATTTAGATCTTAGTGTTTATGAGCTGATGAATCTTTCAGTAGAAGATTCAAATCCCGGTGCCAATAACCTTCTTTATTTACCCTATTTGATGGGAGAGAGAAGTCCCCACTGGAATCCAAATGCCAGGGGAGCCTTTATTGGTCTGACTCTAAGACACGACAGAAAAGATATAATCCGATCAGTTTTGGAAGGAGTTACTTTCAACCTTAAAATAATCAGTAAAATCTTTGAAAATGAAATTGATTTTTCTCAGATTAGAGTTATTGGTGGTGGAGCAAAGGGCAGAACCTGGCGCAAAATAATGGCCGATATCTATGATAAGGAAGTTTTAATGCCAGAAATTCTGGAAGAAGCTACTTCTCTTGGGGCAGCAATTGCCGGGGGAGTTGGAGTCGGAATTTTCTCCGGAGTTGAGGTAGCAGAAGAATTAAATCCGATAGTGGAAAGACAGTTGCCAGATCCAAAGAATGTGGAGAAGTACAAAAAGCTTTATCCGGTCTTTAAAGATGCCTATTTATCTCTTGTCGGGGTCTATGACAGCCTTTCGAAAATTGATTAGGATTGCTTAAACTGGAATTTGGATCGAAATAATTTTAAAAAGCTGAGAATTTAATTTTTAGTGTTGATAAATTGGAGGGGTTAAAGTGCTTTATAGAAAATTAGGTAGTTCTGATTTAGAAGTCTCAGTTCTGGGCTTTGGCTGCTGGCCGGTGGGGAATGACTGGACAGAAGCCAACGATAAAAGTTCTGTAGAAACAATTAGAGAAGCGATTGAGTTGGGGGTAAATTTCTTTGATGTGGCTCCGGTCTATGGTTTTGGCCATGCAGAAAAAGTGCTCGGTGAAGCTATCAACGGAAAAAGAGATCAGATTTATATTGCCAGCAAATGCGGACTGCGCTGGGATGATTCCAAAAGAATAACCCGCAATCTTTCGCGTAAGAGTATTTTAGAAGAAATTGATTTGACTTTAGGCAGGCTGGATATAGATTATCTGGACCTCTATCAGCTGCATTGGCCCGATCCGAATACCCCTTTAGAAGAAACAATTTCTACCTTAAACGAGCTAAAAGAAAAGGGAAAGATCCGCAATATAGGCTTAAGTAATTATAATGTATTTTTGATCAAAGAGGCCCGAAAATATGGAGAAATTGTAAGTGATCAGGTTCTATATAATATGATAGACAGAAATTCTGATCACTATCACGATTTACCCCTAAACTACAGAACAGAGACAGAAATTTTACCCTATGCTGCAGAAAATGAACTGGGTGTAATTCCCTACAGTCCGCTCTGTCAGGGATTATTAACCGACAGTTTTGAAATCGAAAGACTTAATAATGGTGATGTAAGAACAGCCAATCCCGAACTTAGAGGTGAAAAGCTTCAGCATAATCTAAAAAAAGCGGCTGAGGTTAGAAAAATTGCTAAAAAGTTAGGAAAACCGATGGTGCAGCTGGTTTTAAACTGGCTTGCTGCTAAAAAAGGAATTTCGACAATTATTGCCGGCCCAACTAATGTGGAAGAGGTTAGAGAAAATGTCAGAGCCTTTGATTGGGAGCTGGATCCGGAGATAAGAACTGAGATTGACAATATTCTAGAGGAATAAGTTGATTTAAGTTTTTGATTATCTGAATATTAGTTTCAGCCATAAATAATTTTAAGAAAATTATTCTGAGAGTCTAATTTATCGAAAGGGGAATGATATTATGAAACGCAAGGGTATTTTAAACCGTGAAATTAGCAGAATTTTGGCCAGTCTGGGGCATGGACAGTATTTATTAGTCTGTGATGCCGGCTTTCCGATTCCAGAAGAAGCTGACTGTGTTGACCTCTCTTTGAAAAAAGGAATTCCTGATCTGCCAACAGTTTTGAGTACTATCAATGAGGAATTTATTAGTGAAAAGGTAATGTTTGCTTTTGAAGTACCTGAAAATAACGCACCTCTCTATGCTGAATTGGAAAGAATCTTTCCGGAAGTCGACTTTGAAGAAATTTCACATGAAAGAATTTTAAATGAAATTGCCTATGAAGCGCGGGCAATAATCAGAACCGGCGACTATAATCCCTGGGGAAATATTGTGCTGCAGGCAGGAACAGATCCTTATGCCTGGTTTGAAAAGGAAGGTTTAAAAATGCCTGATTTTTATAAAAAGCGGATTAAAGATATTGAAGAAACAGGAAAGAGAGATATGTTTTATAAGAGTGAGGAAGAATAGCTAGGAGGTAATCTATGGAGCTTTATGTTGATAGTGCAAATGTAGAAATAATAAAAGAATTAAATCAGTGGCTTCCTCTGGATGGAGTTACAGTTAATCCATCTATTGTTGCTGCTGAAGATAAAGAACTATTTCCTCTACTGGATGAACTATTAAAGTTAAGCAAAAAGCATCTTCATGTTCAGGTTTTATCAGAAAAAAAGGAAGAAATAATTAAAGAGGCTGAAAAACTGCATTCAATTTCAGAAAAAATTGTGGTTAAAATTCCGGTCAGTCAGCAGGGACTGGCGGCAATAAAGGAACTTGACACAGAGAAAATTAAAATTACCGCAACAGCTATCTTTACTGTGACTCAGGCTTTTAGTGCAGCCAAAGCAGGAGCAGCTTATCTGGCTCCCTATGTCAGCAGGCTGGATAGAATAGAACAGTCTGGTGTTAAAATGGTCAGAGAAATGCAGGAGATGGTTGAGCTTAACGACTTTTCAGCAAAAATAATTACAGCCAGTATAAAAAATGCTAACCAGGTTAAAGAACTGATTAGAACTGGTGCTCAGGCGATGACATTGAGTCCGGAAATACTTATTCAATCTCATCAACATCCCCTGACTGATCAGGCTGTAGAAATGTTTAGAGATGACTGGATCAATAAATTTAAAAATTATAATCTTGACTCAAAATTAAAATAGAATTTAAATTACAGTCTTTAATCGAAATAATTTCAGAACTGAAATTGCTATTTTTTTGCTAAGCTGTAATTCAGACAATCCTGCCCTTAAATTTAGGCAGGATTGTTATTCTTCCGGCTGGAAAATTGATTTATCAGGCTAAAATATCATCAATTTTGATTTATGTAAAATGACTAAAAGTAAAAATAATAAAAAATAAAAGAATTATAAATTTTTATAAAAAAATAATCAGCTAATAATACAAACATAAAAAAGAATTAAACAAAAAAGTTAAGAAAAAACTTGAAATTATTTTTAATTTATTATACAATTCAAATAGTTGCAAAACATTTAACAATTTTAATAATTTAATAAAATAAGTTATATTTTTGAAATTAAGAAAAAATATAAAACTATTTAATTTTTTAATAAAAAATCTGAAAGGGGTTTCAGATGGTAACAATATACGATATAGCGAGAAAAGCAGGTGTTTCAATTACAACTGTATCTAGAGTAATTAATAATCATCCTTATGTTAAAGATGAGACAAAAGAAAAAATAGAAAAACTTTTAAAAGAAACAGGATATGTGCCAAATAGTAACGCAAGCAGTCTAGTTAGTAAAAAAACAAATACTATTGCCGTAATACTGCCAGATATTACAAATAGTTTTTTTGCGAATATTTTTAGAGGTGCTGAAGAAAGAGCCAATTCTCAAAATTTTACTGTAATATATGGAAATACAAATGAGGATTCTGAAAGAGAAAAACAATATATTAATACTTTTATTGAAAAAAGAGTTGATGGTGTGATTCTTGATCCGATTTCAACAGATTTAGATATTATTAAACCTCTGGAACAAAATGATATCCCCTTTGTCTTAATTGATCGAAATATTAAGGGGGCCAAAAAAAGTCATGTCGGGATTCATAATAAAAAAGAGGCATTTCGGATTGTTAATTATTTAATTGAGCAGGGGAAGAAAAAAATTGCCCTTATTTCTGCCTCAGAAGAATTGTCAGTATATAAAGATCGAAAAAAAGGTTATATAAATGCCTTAAAAGAATCAGGTTTAGATGTAGAAAATGATTATATAAAAATTGGTACTAAGCCAATAAAAGAAGTTGGCTATAACTTAACTAAAAAAATGTTGCAGTCATCAAAACTACCGGATGCAGTTTTTGCAGCTAATAACTTTTTGGCAGTTGGAGTTTATAATGCTCTAAAAGATTTAGATTATAGGGTGCCGGAGGATATCTCTATTGTATGTTTTGATGATTTTGACACAGGAACAGTTATTTCACCATTTTTTACCTCTATAATTCAGCCGGCGAGTAAAATGGGGACAGCAGCAATGGACTTATTATTAGATAAAATTGAAGGAGGGGATAATAAAAGTGAGCAGATTTATCTAAAAAGTGAATTGTGTATCAGAAAATCTACTTAAAAATAATTTTTTTTAATATTGAAATAATTATTTGAGATTGGGGTGACAAATAAGTGGAAAATGATTTAATACAAATGAACAACATTGAAAAATCCTTTC
Source organism: Halanaerobium kushneri (assembly GCF_900156285.1). GTDB lineage: Bacteria > Bacillota > Halanaerobiia > Halanaerobiales > Halanaerobiaceae > Halanaerobium > Halanaerobium kushneri. Next base: position 27,028 of record NZ_FTNC01000018.1, on the reverse strand, counting down.
CAGGTGTTAAAGCACTTGATAAATGTAAATTCAACTTAAAAAAAGGTGAAGTTCATGCTTTAGTTGGTGAAAATGGAGCAGGGAAATCAACTTTGATGAAAGTTCTTACAGGAGTTTATAAAGAAGATGCAGGAGAAATTTTTCATAAGAATCAAAAAGTAGAGATTAATTCTCCGAAAAAAGCTCAAGATTTGGGAATAAGTATTATTTATCAAGAATTAAATTTAATGCCTCATCTTACTGTGGCTGAAAATGTATTTATAGGCAGAGAAGAAAAGAAAAATAAGTTATTTATTGATAAGAAGAAATTGAATAAGAAAACAAAAGACTTTTTAGATATGTTAAATATTAATTTAGATCCACAAGCAAAAGTAAAAGATTTGACTGTTGCAAAACAGCAAATGGTTGAAATAATTAAAGCTTTATCTTATCAATCAGAAGTTTTAATTATGGATGAGCCTACAGCTTCTTTGACTGATTCGGAAATTGAAGATCTATTTAGAATTGTAAGAAGATTAAGAAATGAAGGGGTAGGAATTATATACATATCACATAGGCTAGAAGAATTAAAGCAAATAACAGATCGTATAACAGTTATGAGAAATGGAAAATATATTGATACAGTTGCGACTAAAGAGGCTGAGATAGATAATATTATTAATATGATGGTTGGAAGAGAAGTATATGAGACTTCGAGTAATAAAAATTCAAAAAATGAAAATGAAGTTATACTTGAAGTTAAAAATCTAACAAGAAAAGGTGCTTTTAAAGATATTAGCTTCAATTTAAAAAAGGGAGAAATTTTGGGTATGTCAGGTTTGGTCGGTGCAGGAAGAACAGAGGTTGCAAGAGCTATATTTGGTGCTGATGAAATTGATGCTGGAGAAATTTATATTCATGGTAAAAAAGTCAATATTGATAGTCCCAGTAAATCTGTTGAAGTAGGTATAGGTTATCTATCAGAAGATAGAAAACGTTATGGATTGGCTTTAGGCCGTGATGTAGCAACTAATATTGTTTTAGCAAATATGAATGAATATATGAATAAGTTTGGATTTATGAAGGAAAATAAAATAGAGAAATTTGCTCAAAATCAGGTACAGCAGTTAAATATTAAAACTCCAAATTTAAAACAAGATGTTAAAAATTTATCCGGAGGTAATCAACAAAAAGTTGTTATTGGAAAATGGTTGGATAAAGATAGTGAAATTTTAATATTTGATGAACCTACTCGAGGAATTGATGTTGGTGCTAAAAATGAAATTTATAAACTTTTAAATAATTTAGTTGAAGAAGGAAAATCCATTATTATGATTTCTTCGGAATTACCAGAAATTTTACGTATGAGCCATCGAGTTTTAGTTATGTGTGAGGGAAGATTAACCGGAGAACTTGGTATTGAAGAAGCTACGAAAGAAAAAATTATGAAATTTGCAACAATGCGTAAATAAAAATAAGATATTGGAGGCAATAGAATGGATGCTAATGCTAAAGAAAAGAAAAAGCTAATTTCAGCCGATTCAAAACAAAAATTACTTGCATTTTCTAGTTTGATTATGATGATAATTGTATTTTCATTTGCTTCACCTCATTTTGCAACATTTTCTAATTTCATTGGAATTCTTATATCTACAGCAGTAACAGGTCTTTTAGCAATTGGTGTAACATTTATTATAATAACAGGGGGGATCGATCTTTCGGTTGGAACTGTAATGACATTTGGCTCTGTTATGACAGGGGTTATTATTACTTTTATGGGATTACCACTCTGGATGGGAGTGCTTGGAGGTTTACTTGCCGGCACATTAGCTGGAACTGTCAATGGTGCTTTAGTTGCTAAACTCAAAATACCACCATTTATTGCAACTCTTGGTATGATGATGGTTGCTGAAGGTCTGAATCTTGTTATTTCTGGTACTAAGCCAATTTATTTTATGCAAACCCCGGTATTTAGAAAAATTGCAATGGGAAAATTCATGAATATTCCACATGCAGTTTTTGTTTTCTTGGGTGCTGCATTTATTGCAGGTATTATACTAGATAAAACTGTATTTGGTAAATATACATATGCTATTGGTAGCAATGAAGAAGCAGTAAGATTATCAGGTGTTAATGTAGATAAATGGAAAATAGCTATATATGCTTTAGGCGGTTTTTTTAATGGTCTGGCTGGTGTAATTATGGCTTCCCGATTAAATTCAGCTCAACCTGCTCTGGGAGCTGGTTATGAATTAGAAGCAATTGCTGCAGTTGTAATTGGCGGTACTTCTTTAAGTGGAGGAAAAGGTACAATATTGGGAACAATAATTGGTGCTTTTATTATGAGTGTTTTGACAAATGGATTAAGAATTTTGTCTATACCGCAGGAATGGCAGACAGTTATTACGGGTGCTATTGTAATTATTGCAGTATATACAGACATTTTAAGAAGAAAGCAGTCTGCTTAATTTAATGTTATTAAGCCTATATAAAGGCTTTATAAAAAAATAATAGGAGGTTATATTTATGAAAAAAGTATCATTATTATTAGTTTTGTTGGCGGTTTTTATGGCGTTTACCGGGACGGCTTTTGCTCAAGATAAACCTTATGTGGCAATTGTTTCTAAAGGTTTTCAACACCAATTCTGGCAGGCAGTAAGACAGGGGGCAGAAGAAGCTGCACAAGATTATAATGTGGAAATTACTTATGAAGGTCCTGAAAGCGAATCTCAGGTTGCAGTTCAGATTGATATGCTGCAGACAGCAATGGATAAAGATCCAGATGCACTTGTTTTTGCAGCTTTGGATACTCAGGCAGCATTACCTCTAATTGAAGAAGCAGAGTCTAAAGAAATTCCAATAATTGCATTTGATTCAGGTGTTGATAGTGATATTCCTGTAACCACAGCTGCTACTGATAACTATGCAGCTTCAGCTTATGCAGCAGATAAAATGGCAGAATTAATTGGATATCAAGGTAAAGTAGCAGTTATTGTTCATGATCAGACAAGTGTTACTGGTGTAGAAAGAAGAGATGGATTTTTGGATAGAATGAAAAATCGCTATCCAGAAATTGAAGTTGTTGATGTTCAATATGGTGGAGGAGATCACTTAAAATCTACTGATTTAGCTAAGAGTATTATGGAAGCAAATCCCGATTTAGATGGATTTTTTGGTGCAAATGAAGGTTCAGCTGTAGGTGTTGTTAATGGTATAATGGAATTAGGTAGGGAAGATATAGCAACAGTTGGTTTTGATTCCGGAAGTATTTTGCTTAATGCAATTAGAAATGGAATTATGGATGGTGCTATTACTCAGAACCCTGTCGGTATTGGTTATAGAGCGGTAGAAGCAGCTGTTAAAGCAATGAATGGTGAAGAATTACCAGAAATGATTGATACAGGATTTTATTATTATAATGCAAGAAATATGGATTCAGAAATTCTACAACCTTTACTATATGAATAAAATTAGGACGCTTTAGCTTTATTTTATCAGTTTAATTGATCAATAATTTATTTTAATAGGCCGGGTTAATTATTTTGCCCGGCTTATTAAAATACATAGTAGTTATCAGCTCTGAAAAAATATGTTTCCCAGAAAAAGGAGTTATTTTATGTTAAAAGGAATTTCTAAAATTATCAGTCCTGAATTAATAAAGATTTTAATGGAAATGGGTCATGGAGATGAAATTGTAATTGCAGATGGAAATTTTCCGGCTGAAAGTAAAGGCCAGCGAGTTGTCCGTTTAGATGGACATAAGGTTCCAGAGGTGCTCAGTGCTATTTTAAAATTATTTCCTCTGGATTCATATGTAGATAATCCAGTGATTTTGATGGAAACTACAGTTAAAGATAAAGACTTAAAACCTCAGATTTGGGATAAATATAATAAGATAGTTAATAATAATTCTAATGATAAAATTGAATTTAAACAGATAGATCGATTTGATTTTTATAAAAGAGCAGAAAAAGCTTATGCAGTAATTGCAACAGGAGAAATGGCTCTTTATGCTAATATTATTTTAAAAAAAGGGATAATAACAGATTAGAATTAAAGTTTAATATAAATAATGAAGCCCATAATTTTTTAACTTTTTGAGTAAAGCTAATAATTAATTGCAAAAAATGAGAGGGAGGCAAAAAATGAGTGATTTTAAAGGTAAAAAAAGACTAATAGGTTCAATGCCTAAAATAGGAATTAGACCAATCATTGATGGAAGAGAAAGAGGAGTCAGGGAATCCTTAGAAGACCAGACGATGGGGCTGGCTGAAAGAGTAGCTGAGTTTTTAGAGAAAAATTTAAGACATCCTAATGGAATGCCGGTTGAATGTGTGATTGCTGACAGTACTATTGGTGGAGTGGCAGAAGCAGCAGCAGCTGAAGAAAAGTTTCAGCGTGAAGGTGTTGGTGTCTCCTTAAGTGTAACCCCTTCCTGGTGCTATGGAACTGAAACCATCGATCAGAATCCTCTCAGACCAAAAGCTATCTGGGGTTTTAATGGCTCCGAAAGACCGGGGGCTGTTTACCTGGCAGCAGCGGCAGCAGGACATAATCAAAAGGGCCTGCCTGTCTTTAAAATTTATGGTGAGGATGTACAGGACGCTGGAGATGAGAGTATTCCAGAAGATGTTAAAGAGAAAATACTTAAATTTGTCAAAGCTGGCCTGGCAGTTGCAACAATGAAAGGCAAGTCTTATCTATCGATGGGTGGAGTTTCAATGGGTATAGCAGGCTCCATTGTAGATGAAGAGGTTTTTCAGGATTACTTAGGTATGAGAAATGAATATATAGATATGAGTGAGTTTACTCGTAGGATAGAAGAAGAAATATATGATCAAGAAGAGTTTGAAAAAGCCATGGAATGGGTCAACGAAAACTGCACCGAAGGTAAGGATAATAATCCTGAGGAAGAGCAGTTCAGTAGAGATGAAAAAGATGAGCAGTGGGAATTTGTAGTTAAAATGACTCTGATAGCTCGAGACTTAATGGTTGGTAATCCTAAATTAAAAGAAATTGGTTATGGAGAGGAAGCTATGGGTCATAATGCAATCGCAGCAGGATTCCAGGGACAGCGGCAGTGGACAGATTATTTTCCTAATGGAGACTTTATGGAGGCAATTCTTAATTCATCTTTTGACTGGAATGGAATTAGAGAAGCTTATATAATGGCCACTGAAAATGACAGCTTAAATGCAGTGCCGATGCTTTTTAACCATCTTCTAACAAATAGAGCTCAGATTTTTTCAGATGTAAGAACCTTCTGGAGTCCAGAGGCTATTGAAAGAGTAACAGGAAAAAAACTAACTGGTAGAGCTGAAAATGGAATAATCCACTTAATCAACTCAGGCTCAACAACTCTTGATGGAACCGGTAAGATGAAAGATGAGGACGGAAATCCAGTAATGAAAGAATTTTGGAATATCAGTGAAGAAGAAGTAGATACCTGCCTTGAGGCTACAGAGTGGCGCCCTGCAAACTTAGGTTATTTTAGAGGGGGAGGCTATTCTTCTCAATTTCTATCTGAAGGTGGAATGCCTGTAACAATGGCCAGAATGAATACAGTTAAAGGTTTAGGGCCGGTTTTACAGATAGCAGAAGGTTATACAGTTGATATAGATCCTGAAATCCATGAAGTATTAAATCAGAGAACAGATCCAACCTGGCCGACAACCTGGTTTGTGCCAAATCTGACAGGAGAAGGAGCTTTTAAAGATGTTTATTCAGTAATGAACAACTGGGGCTCAAATCATGGAGCAATTAGTTATGGACATATAGGAGATCAGTTAATTACCCTGGCGTCAATGCTCAGGATACCAGTCAATATGCATAATGTCGGAGAAGAAAGAATCTTTAGACCGGATGCCTGGAACCTTTTTGGCACCAAGGATTTAGAAAGTGCTGATTATAGAGCCTGTAAGAATTTTGGACCTCTCTATGGCTAATCAGACATCAAAATTATTCTACTGAGATATAAATAGAATAAAATTAAATAATCAGCAGGTCTGGAGTTTATTAGCGGATCTGCTGGTTATTATAATTTGAAATAAGAAATAGGCGGTGAACAAATGGGAAATTCATATTTAGGAAAACTATTTGCAATTTTTATTAATAATGATGATCCATATTTACCACTTATTTTTACTGGCTTTGAGGTTGGAATGCTGGGAATTCCTTTGTTTGGAACAATTTATGGCTTGGATAATGTTAAATTCATGGGGGTAGTTGATATTGGACAGGAATTATATGTCTGGTTTATTTTATTAGCTTTTTTATTACAGCTTAAAAATGACAAACATAAACATAATGACGGTTTTAAAAATCTTTTTAAAGCATTTATCTCATCACCTGTAATAATTTCAATTATTTCTGCTTTATTTATTAACATTACAGGTATTACTCGGCTGATTGGAGAAACCTTATTCTATACTTCTCTTATAAATACTTTAGATTTACTGGCAAGTTTAACCATCCCTTTAATTTTAATTGTTATTGGTTATGAAATTGATTTTAAATTGAAGGATATATCTCTTTCAGTTGGGATAGTAATAATTAGATTGTTTTTTTATATAATTTTTGGTCTGCTGATTGCTAAGTACATATTTACAGATTTACTTTCTTTATCACAGATGTATTCCAGAGCCTTATTAAGTGTTTTAATTTTACCTCCACCTTTCATTTTACCTCTTTTCATAAAAAAAGAAGATTTAAAAAATAGGCTTTATATAAATAGTACATTATCACTGCATACACTCTTATCAATTGCTATTTTTGTTTTAATCAGTTTCATTATATAACTGCATAATAAATTATATAACATAATGTTTTAGATGATAATTCTATAGTGAGGCTCAGCTAGTTGGCAGTCATCTATCTGAGTATTATTTATTAAACTTCTAGAAGGGAAAGGAATGATAAAATGAAAGCTGCACGTTTAAAATCTTTAAAAAACTTAGAAGTAGTTGAGATGGATAAGCCTGAACTTCAGGCCGGAGAGGTTCTAGTTCGGGTTAAATCAGGTGGAATCTGCGGTACGGACATGCATATTTTTGCCAAAGAAAATGCCTTTTCTCATCATTTGGGCCATGAATTAAGCGGAGAAGTAGTAGAAAACAGGAGTGAGGAATATGACTTTAAACAGGGAGATAGAGTTGTAATTGACAATGCAACAAACTGTGGAGTCTGTAAATTTTGCAAAAATGGCCAGCCGGAATACTGTTCAGATATTAGAAATCTTTTAATGGAAGAGCGGCTGAGCTTCCAGGAATATGTTGCAGTCCCAGCCAGAAGTCTTTATAAATTTAAGGATCTTTCTTTTCAGGCAGCTGCTCTGGCGGAGCCTTTTACGGTGGCTTTAGAAATGATAGCCACAGCTGAAGTAGAAGCAGGACAGGATATTGCTGTTTTTGGACCGGGACCAATTGGTTTAATGGCTGCTGCATATGCTAGACATATTGGAGTCAATAAGATCTACCTCACCGGCCGCAGCCACAGCAAAAAGCGGCTGGAGCTGGGCCGAAAAATTGGAGTGGATGAAATTATAGAGGTTGATCAAGAAGATACAGTTGAGTTTTTTAAAGAGAGAAATTTAAAACTGGACCGAGTTCTAATTACTGCTCCCCCTTATACAATTAAAGACGCCGTTCAGATTCTCCGCTTTGGTGGAATTTTAACCTATATTGGCTTTAGCTTTGACGGCCGTGAAAATGTGGAGCTTAATTTTAATGATATTCATCTTAATAAACTGCAGATTAGAGCAACTCACGCGATACCAAACCGCTTCTTTCCGGCTGCCTTAGAAAATATTAAAAAGGGAGTTATCAATGCCGAAGACTTTATAAGCAGAGAGTTTATGCTGGCTGATGTTCAGAAAGCTTTTGAATTCACTTTAGATAATGAAACAATTAAAACCCTGATCAATATTGACTGATTAAAATTAAAGCTATTTCCCAATAAGCTTTAATTTTAAACTAATTATTGCTATACTGTCTATAGTTATTAAAATAGAAGCAGTTAGAGGTGATATGATGGCCGGAAATAAAAGAGCAGATATTAAAAAAGGTTTAAAGGTTAAAGTTGTGCAGAAAAAGGATCAGCGCAGTGGAAATTTAACCGAGGGTGTTGTGAAGAGAATTTTAACCAATTCTGCAACTCATCCGCACGGAATTAAAGTTATGCTAGAAGATGGTAGGGTTGGCAGAGTTAAAGAAATAATTGAATAAAATAAGTAATCACTACCCATGTCTCTGCGATATGGGTAATTTTTTTGGCTTTTTACTTATGTTTTATTGTAATAAGAATTAATTAGCTGTATAATTGAGTCAAGGAGATGTTGAATATGACCGCCAATGATTTAAAATTACTTCCTCCAGAACTTAATCCAGACCAGAGCCAAATTTTAAAGCAATTAATTCATTCTCATAAAGCTCTGGCTGAATTGAAGGGGTTTTCAGAGACGATCCCCAATAAAAATATTTTAATAAATTCTGTCACAATAAATGAAGCAAAGGATAGTTCTGAGATTGAAAACATTATTACTACTCATGCTGAATTATTTAAGGCAATTAGCAAAGATAATTATAAAAATCCCAATGCTAAAGAAGTAGTGAATTATAGAAGAGCTCTCTGGCGGGGATTTGAGTTAATAAGAGAAAAGCAGCTTTTAACAACGAATATGATTATAGAGATTCAGAATACTATCGAAAATAATAAGGCTGGGATTAGGAGAGTTCCAGGAACAGTTATAAAAAATCCTCAAACTGGAGAAGTAATCTATACTCCTCCTGAATCAGAATCAAAAATCAGAGAACTGCTAAATAATCTAGAAAATTATATTAATGATGACCGGGATGGAGTTGATCCACTGGTTAAAATGGCAGTTATTCATTATCAATTTGAATCAATCCATCCTTTTTACGATGGAAATGGCAGAACGGGTCGAATTATCAATATTTTATATTTGGTATTAAAAGATATTTTAGACAGTCCCATTCTTTATTTGAGTAAGTATATTCTTGAAAATAAAAATAGATATTATACTTTATTTAAAGAAGTAAGAGAAAATAAAAGCTGGGATCAGTGGATTATATATTTTTTAAAAGCTTTAGCAGAAACAGCCAGGACAAGCTTAAATATCTTAAAAGAAATTAATCTTTTAATTGAAGAAACTGCTCTCGAGATGCAGCAAAAGGTCCCAAAAATTTATTCAAGAGAACTTTTGGAACTTTTATTTATAGAATTTTATACAAAAATTTCATATATTCAGGAGGGACTTGGGGTAACACGTAAAACTGCTTCTAATTATCTTTCAACCCTTGAAAATAAGGGGTTTTTAAGTTCTGAAAAATTAGGCAGAGAGAAGATATATAAGAATATCAGGCTATTTGAACTCATTAAAAAAATGAATCAAAAAATTTAAACAAAGGATGATAAAATGCTGAATAAAATTAAAGGATTTTTTCAAAAAATGAAGGATAAAAAGGCTTTTAAGGTAGGAATTAAAAAGCTGGACAATGGCTATTATCAAGAAGCGGCCAGGATACTCTTACCGCTGGAGGACAGTCCTCATCTCAATCAGGAAATGCTCTATTTTAATCTGGCAGGTGCTTTAATCGGTCAGGATAAACTAAATAAAGGAGAAAAATACTTAAAAGAGGCAATTGAAATTGATGCCGAACAGGACTACCTCTGGGCCACCCTGGCAGAAGTAAATATTCTGCAGGAAAAATGGGGGAGCGCCGAAAAGGCGATTAAAAAAGCTCTGAAGTTGGAGCCGGAAAAGAAAATTTATCAGACGAAAAAGGATGTAATCTACGGCAGCCAGGAATTGAAAGAAAACTATTTAAAATACTTTAAGCTGCTTAAAGAATCAATAGAAGAACAGAAGCAGGAAAACTGGAAAAAGGCTGTGGAACTGCTGATTGAGGCAGTAGAACATTATGATAAAACAGGTTATGTCTACAATCAGATTGGGGCAATTTACAATAATAATCTAGGCAATAAAGAACTTGCGGCAGAATTTTTTAAAAAAGCAATCGAAAGAGAGCCAGAAAATGAAGTTTTTAAACGGAATTTAAAACAGGTTTTAAGATAGTAAAATAAATGCACTAAAAAGTAGGTACGAATACACTTTATACCTACAAAGAAGTGCAAATCTATGTTGCTAATCAGTAGAAAAAGGAGTATAATTGCATTAGAAAATAGGTTTTATGCTACTTTATACCTACAAAGAGGTGCAAAAAATGATTGAATTTAATATTGTTAAAGAAAACTTTATACTGAATGGCGGGGTTCTAAAGACTTCTGAATTAAAAAAACTTGGCCTGAGTAGCAGACAGATAAAAAAACTAATGAAGAAAGATAAAATTGAAAAAATAAAATATGGGTTTTATACTATTAAAAATTATTTTCCTAAAGAAGAAGTTCTTATTTCCCGTTTTTTTCCTGAAGCAGTGATTTTTTTGGAAAGTGCTCTGAGATTTTATAACTATATTGATCGAATTCCCAGAGCCTGTCAGATTGCAGTAGAAAACCACAGCAACCCTAATAAATATGAGCTTTCATATTTCGAGGTAAAACCATTTTATATTATCGAAAAATATCAGAAACTGGGTATTAAAACTTATGAAATTGATAATGTTAAAGTTAAAATTTATGATAGAGATAAGAGTATTTGTGATCTGGTCCGCTATGAAGACAAAGTAGATCCTGAGATTTTCAGCACTGCCCTCAGAAGATATATAGATGATGAGCAGAAGAATATTAACTCGCTAATAAAGTATGCTCAAATACTAAATATTAGAGAGAAAATAGATAAATATATAGGAGTGTGGGTATAATGAAAGATATTGCTGCTTCTGTACTGGCCAGGCTTAAAAATGAATCTAGATCAAGAAATATTCGATTTCAACAGCTGATTATGCTTTTTGCTCAGGAAGAATTAGCAAGGAGAATATCAAAGTCACGCTTTAAAAATAATTTAGTACTAAAAGGAGGTTTTCTTCTTTTTGCTCTCAGTAATACTGCTTTTCGACCTACTGTAGACGCTGATTACTCTTTGAATAAATTTTCGAATAATTTAGAAAATATCCAAATGATGATTGAAGAAATAATTGATATTAAAACTGAGAATGATTTTGTTGAATTTGAAATCAAAGATTATGAAGATATAGCCGAACAACAAAAATATCCCGGAATAAGAGTAAATTTGATTACAAAAATAAAAAATACCAGAACCCATATCAGTATGGATTTTGCAGTTGGTGATAAGATAATTCCGGAGATTCAGAAAAGGAAAATTAATACTATTTTAGATGATTTTAAAAAAGTTGAACTTCTATCATATCCCCTGGAGACAATAATTTCTGAAAAACTGCATGCTATTGTATCAAGAATGGAGCTAACAAGTCGGATGAAGGATTTTTACGATATCAATTATCTTGTAAATAATTATAGTTTTGAGGCTCAGTTAATTAAAGAAGCAGTTATTAATACCTTTTCCTATCGAGAGAGTTCTTTAAATAATAGAACTGTTGAAAATATTTTAAGGCTGGGAGATGATCCTAAAATCTCAAGGAGGTGGATTAATTTCTGTAGAAATATTGTCAATGAAGAATTAGATTTCGAAAAAATACTTAAACTGATAGTTGAGTTTTTAAATCCGCCTCTACAGGCTGCTGTTAACAATAATGAAATCAACTCTACCTGGGATCCAGAAAAGCTGCGCTGGTTTGAAAAATAAGCCAATCTTTTTCCTGATTATCATTGTTCTGCCCGACTAAATATAATATAATAAAATATAGACCTAAATTGGAGGCATAAAAATGAAAGTTGACTTCAAAGTGATAAAATCATTATTAATAGAAGAGCTAAAGGCTGAATTGATCTATCTTTTTGGCTCGTATGCAAAAGGGAAAGAGCGTCCGGATAGTGATCTGGACCTGGCATTTTTAAGCTCCAGAGAGATAGATGATTATCAGCGCTTTTTAACAGCTCAAAAACTGGCTTCCAGACTAAATATTGAGGTTGATTTGATTGATCTAAAAAAGGCCTCTACAGTATTTAAGGTTCAGATTATTCAGGGCAGGCTGCTATATGCTGAAGATAAATTACAGCAGCAGGAATTTGAGATGCTGGCTTTAAAAAAATATGCTCGTTTAAATGAAGAAAGAAAAGAAATTATCGAAAAGATAGAAAGAGGTGCTGAGAATGGATGATATCTTGATTAATAAAACTCAAACAGTTAAGCGCTGTCTTGAAAGGATTAATGAGGAATATCAGGGTGATCCTAAAAATCTTGAAAACTATACAAAACAGGATTCGATAATTTTAAATATTCAGCGGCTCTCAGAAGCAGCAATTGATATTGCGATGCATATTGTAGCAGAAAAGGAGTTTGGAGTACCTCAAAATAGTCGGGAGGCCTTTGAACTACTGGCTCAAAATAAGATAATCAGTCAGAAGAAAGCAGAAAAATTAAAAGCTATGGTTGGTTTTAGAAATATTGCAGTCCATGAATATCAGAAGTTGAACCTGAAAATTGTGGAGGCAATAATAGAAAATGAAATTGAGGAAATTAAAGACTTTTCTCAAAAGATGCTTCAAAAAATGGCAGCTGAAGGCAGAGAAAGCGAGAAATAAATTTATGCTCAATAAAGATATAATTAAAGATTTAGTTTCAAATAAAATATATAGGCGCGGGATTAATTATTACAATCAGGGCCGGGTACTGCAGTACAGAATCAATAAGCTGGAGCCCAACCTTTACCAGATTTCGGCTCAGGTTTCCGGTTCCAGACGCTATAAGGTGAATTCGGAAATCAGGCTGCATCAGGACAGCCTTGAAGTAGAAAGTAGCTGTGACTGCCCCTATGACTGGGAAGAATACTGCAAACATGAGGTGGCTGTACTCAACAAATTTATGGAAGAGGATTTTCGTTCGGCCAAGGTTAATTATGAGCCTCAGTTTGAGGAAGATGAAATATCAGAACTTAGATTTTCCAGTGACGATTCTGATTATGATATTGTGGAACAGCGGATTGCTGACCGCAGTTTTAATAACCTACTGGAGATAACAAAAAATTATGATCAGACTGAAGTACCCAAACTCGACTACAGTGTTAAAGGATTTTTAAATCAGGATTTGAAAAATTTTAAGCTTATTTTTAATTCAAATTACCTCAGTCAGCAGGAGCTGGAGGAAGTTGTCAATTCTTTGAATGATGATTACAGTTATACTTATTATCGAGATGGCCTGCTCCAGAAGTATTTTTACGGGGAGGAACTTGAGCTTTTGGAAGAACTGTCGGCTTTGTGCAAAAGCAAGGGACGCGGCAGTTCTCTACTTTTAAATAAAAATGAAGAAAACCTTGACTTTCTGCTGGATTTGAGCCAGAAATTTAAATTGGAGCTGGAGGAAAATGGAGTTATTATTAAAAAAGGAAAAACCCTGCAGCCGGAGCTCAGGCTCAGCGGTGATTTAGAAGAAATAAAAATTGAACTTAAGGATAATGATTTTCCAATTTATCAGGGAAGTGAGGAGCAGTGCCGCTGGACTCTGATTGGCAATAAAATTCATAAAGTTGATTTCTATAATTTTTCTGAACTGCCTACAAGTTATTTAATTCCGGTTCAGAAGCAGGGAGAATTTTTATTTGAAATCATGCCGACCCTGGAAAAAAACCTAAAACTGGAAACTGCGGAAGAACTGCAGCAATATGAACTAATTAAGGAGAGTCCGGAGATTAAATTAAAGCTGGATTACAAAAGTCAGCAGATCAGCTGTGAGCTGGAAGTTGAATTTGCAGGTGAAGAATACAGCAACACAGAGCTTTTGGGGCTGGATACTGATAAAAATATTTATAAAAAAGATGATAATGATCCTCTGCTCTGGTATGGTCGAGACAATAAAGCACTGGCAGAGGTGATCGGTTTTCTGGATGAATATAATTTCAAGGTTCGACCTGAGCATTTTATTATCAAAGACAATGCTGATATTCAGGAATTCATTACTGATGGGATTACTCATCTACCTGAGGACTGGCAGGTGGATAGCAGTCAGAGTTTTGATCAGATTGAAATTAAGGAAGTTAAACTGGAGCCAATTGTTGAGATTGATGACAGTGAGGGGATCAACTGGTTTGATTTTTCAATCAGCTATAACTTAGGAGGCAAAACTTACAGCCGCCAGGAGCTGCAGCAGCTGATCTCCTACAATAAAAAAGGAGAAGCTTATATCAAGCTTGATAATCAGTATTTCATTTTAGAGAGTGGAGCCGAAGAAGAAAAGGTTGAGCAGATGCTGAGCGGTGCTGAAGCCAGGGATGAAGGCTACAGAGCCCCCTATCATAATCTTCTATATTACAAAAATCTGGTCGAAAAGAGCGGAATTCAATTTAAAGGAAATAGAGTTTTTAATGAGCTGGAAGCTGAGATCAGCGGAACCAAGGTAGTTAAAGAAAGAGAAATTCCGACTGAAGTCAAAGATAAACTGCGTGACTATCAGAAAAACGGTTATAACTGGCTCCGCTTTCTGCACAAATATCGCTTCGGCGGTATTCTGGCAGATGATATGGGACTTGGTAAAACTCTGCAGATGCTGACTCTCTTAAAAAGTTTGAAGACGGAAAAACCAGCGCTGGTGCTATGTCCCCGGACTTTAATTTATAACTGGCAGGAAGAATCGGATAAATTTTTTGATGATTTAAAAACCCTTGTTTATTATGGAACACCCTCCGAGCGGGTTAAGATGCGGGATAATTTCAGCGATTACGATCTGATTATTTCTTCCTATTCGACGATCAGCAGAGATGTGGAGGAATTAAATGCTGAGGGAAAAGTTTTTTCTATTTCAATTTTAGATGAGGCCCAGCATATCAAAAATCACCGCACTAAAAGGGCAAAAGCTGTAAAAAATATTGAAGCAGAAGCAAGGCTGGCCCTGACCGGTACTCCACTGGAGAATTCAATTGAAGAGCTCTGGTCGATTTTTGACTATCTGATGCCCGGTTATCTCGGCAACTATAGCTATTTTAGAAAAGAATTTATAACTCCGATCAGCAAAAATAATGAAAAAGACAAGTTAAAGGAGCTAAAAGAAAGAGTTGCTCCCTTTATTCTGCGCCGACGCAAAGAAGAGGTTTTAAAAGAACTGCCGGAAAAAATAATTAATGTTCATCCTGTCAGTATGACCCAGCTCCAGGAAGACAGTTACCAGACAGTACTTGCTGAAGTTAGAGGAGAACTGGAGCAGACTGTGGCTGAAAGAGGTTTTAATCAGTCCAGAATTAATGTGCTGGCTGCTCTGACAAAACTAAGACAGATCTGCAATCATCCATCACTGGTGCTGGGAGATGAAGGAAAAGCTCATAATTCCGGGAAACTGGAGGCGCTGCGGGAACTGCTCAGTGATGCTTTAAGTGGGGGTCACAAGCTGATTATTTTCAGCCAGTTTGTAAAAATGCTGAAGCTGATCAGAAATGATTTGGATCAGCAGGGTATTAACTACCGTTATCTTGACGGATCAACCAGAAACAGAATGGAGCGGGTAAAGGAATTCAACAATGACCCGGAAATCGATGTTTTCTTAATCAGTCTTAAGGCTGGAGGAGTTGGTTTAAATCTGACGGCAGCCGATATGGTGGTCCATGTTGACCCCTGGTGGAATCCGATGGTCGAAAGACAGGCAACAGATCGTGCTCACCGCCTCGGTCAGCAAAACAGGGTAATGGTTTATAAGCTAATTACCCGGGGAACTGTGGAAGAAAAGATGTTAAAACTGCAGCAGCGCAAACAGGACCTATTTGATAATGTTATTGAAAATAATGTCAATCCGATTAAAGCTATCAGCTGGGAAGATATTCAGGACTTATTATCTTACAAATAAAAATAATGAGGAGCGCAGAATATGGAAGAACTTATTTCTAAAGAAGAACTTTATCAGACAATATTTAAGCGGAAATCAATTAGAAAGTACCACCAGGATAAATTAAGTGGTGATCAACTTCAGTCTATTATGGATTTCTTAAATGAGGCAAAAGCTTTAGATTCAGAAATTAACTTTGAAGCCCAAATTGTCGATTCAGATCAGGTTAAAAGTTTGATTCCAATTAAGGCCCCCCACTATCTGCAGTTTTTTTCAGAAGAAAAGGGAGATTACCTTTTAAATGCCGGCTTTATTCTGCAGCAGCTTGATCTTTATCTGGCAGCAAATAATCTTGGCAGCTGCTGGTTTGGAATGGCCAAGCCAAAAAAAGAAATTATTGCAGACTCCGATCTAGAATATGTAATTACTTTAGTTTTTGGTAGAGCTGCTGAAGATAATCACAGAGATTCGATTGAAGATTTTGAGCGCAAAACACTTTCAGAAATAAAATCAGGTAGTGATTACTATGATCTTCTAGAGGCGGCCAGACTTGCTCCTTCGGCCACAAATGGTCAGCCCTGGTATTTTAAAGTAGGGGCGAAACAAATTCATGTTTTTCAACATCAACCCAATTTTATCAAAAAGTTTTTTTATGAAAAAATGAATAGAATTGATATGGGTATTACATTATCTCACCTCTGGCTGGCGGCCGAAGAGCATGGATATAAATTTAAATTTGAAAAGTATTCCTATGATCCTGCTTTGGTAGAGGGATATAATTATTTAGGTACAGTTAAAATATAGACTTAGTTTTGATAAGATTAAATTCTGCTAGCAAAAAATATAGAATTAGTTGACAGGAGATGATTTAGTGAAAAGAAAGATTATTATTGACACAGATCCGGGGATAGATGATGCGGCAGCATTGAGCATTGCCTTAAATAATCCTGAGCTTGAAGTTTTAATGTTAAGCACAGTTGCTGGAAATGTTAATTTAGATTATACAACAGAAAATGCAAAAAAGATTTTAGATTTTTTTGAAAAAGATACTCCTCTGGCCCGCGGTAATTCTCTGCCTCTGCTGAGAGAATATGAGGATGCCAGTCAATTTCATGGAGAAACAGGGATGAACGGCTATGATTTTCCTACAAGTGAACGTCATGTTCTGCCTCAGCACTCAGCAGTTGCTATGAAGGAAATGATTTTAAAGAGTAAGGATAAGGTTACCTTAATTACAATTGGTCCGCTGACCAATGCTGCTTTACTGCTCAGCATGTATCCAGAGGTCAAAGACAAGATTGAGGAAATTGTAATTATGGGCGGTTCCACAATTGGCGGTAATACCAATACAGCAGCTGAATTTAATATTAAGGTTGATCCCCATGCAGCACAGATGGTGATTAACTCAGGTCTGCCGGTTACTATTTTTGGACTTCGGGTTACAACCAGAGCTCTTTTGAGTAAGGCTGATATTGAAAAAATCAAAGAACTTGGAGAAGCCGGAGAGATGCTACATTCACTTTTTAGCCACTATCGAGGTGGAGATATTTATGGTCCGGGTTTAATGATGCATGATATCTGTACAATCTGCTATCTGTTAGAACCCGAGATTTTTGATTATCAAGAAACTCAGCTGGAGGTTGCTCTGGATGGTCCGGCTGCAGGTACTACTGTTGCCGATCTTTATTCTCGCTATACTGAAGAAAAGAATGTTAAGCTGGCTGTTGATATTGATCAGCAGAAATTTAGAGACTGGGTGACTGCTGAGATTTCGAAGTTAAAATAAATATTTAGAGAAGTCAAAATTGGATATTTTATTATTAGTCAAGAGCCAGAGTCACTGGCTCTTTTTCTTCTGTCTTCATTTTTTCTATAAATTTCTGATAGCTTTCCCTATCAACAGCAATTTTAGTATAAGCATTAAGAGCATGATATTTAAGCCAGGGATCACTGCTCTTTGATATTATTTCTTCCAGCAGCTCAGCCAGATCAGAAGCCTCAGTACCAAATGTCCCCAGAATATCAAGCAGAAAATACTGGGCTTCAGAACTAAGATTCAGCTCATTTCTTTTAAGCAGCAGATTTTTTAGAGGAACTAAAACTGTCGGTTCAGCTAAATCAACTGCCACCACTGCTGATTTCTTTTTGACTGGATAAGGAGCTTCAATAATTAATTTTAAAAGCTCTGCACTGATAATTGATTTTTGCTTTTTATAGTTTTCTTGCTTTTCCAGTTCTTCTGCTATTAATTTAGAATTGAGATTAAATCTAACTGCTTTCTTAATAATCAAATCTACCGGAACTGGATTGAGCAGGGCTGCCAGCTTTAAATAAATGGTGCATTTTTTACTGGAGCTGCAGTGTCTCAAATGATTCTTAATCATTGCTTCAAATTCTAAAGTCTGCTCATGATTTTCCTGCTTGAGAAGTCTGTTTAATCCAGCTCTCACCTGTTTTTGTAAATTTTGATTTAAATAAGGTGCCAGTTTTATAATTAAAGAAAAGTTATGACTCTGCTTAATGTAAAAAGAAATTGATTTGAGCAGGAGATAATACAGCAGAACTAGCACTGCCAGAAAGATAATAATTTTTAAAAGCCCAAACTGATAGTAGAAAAGCAGCAGTAGGGGCTGGAGTAAATAGGCCAGGGTTGAGCAAATTAAAAAGATGAAAACTCCGCTCAGACCATATTTCTGCCAGCAGAGATAGAAAAATAACAGGGTGGCAAGGAATAAAGAAAAGTAGATACTTAACTGCAGCAAGAGATAGAGGCCGCTGGCCTGGCTTAAAGCTTTAAAGCTATTAATTTTGCCGGCTCCAAGTTTTTCCTCCACAAAGAGGGGATCATTAATTTCAGCAGCAGTATCTTCAATTATTTTTAGACCGGCTTCAATGCTAAGCTCCGGCCTTAGGCTTAAAAGATTAGCCAGCAGAGCAGTAAGTTGAGGAGCAGCAAAAGAAGTCCCACTAATTTTATAAGTACGGCTGTAATTTAAAGCAGGAAGATAATCTCTCTGAGTGATTTCGATAACCCCAGGAGCCGAAAAATCAACTTTGCTACCATAATTTGAACCCATCATTTTTTTGTTATTCTCCAGGGCAGCAACTGCAGTAACTTTATTAAAAAGAGCAGGATAACTGAGCTTTTGTCTATTATCATTTCCGGCAGCTGCAATCAGAGCAATATTATTAAGAGCCGTTATTTGCTTAATGATTTCTGTCTGAAACTCACTCTCTTCAAAACCGAGACTGATATTGACCACAATTTTTTCTTCTGGATGCAGTCTGGTGTAATTATAAATCTTATTTAGAGCATTTAAATAACTGTTTTTATCAATTCGTTTGATAATATTTTCTGCCGAAAAAGATCTGATTTCGACCCGACTCTGACTGCGGATGATGGCTGCTACCTTGCTTCCGTGAGAGCTATTTGGCTGAATTTTAAGAGCAGGACTATTGAGAAATTCTTTTTCAACTTCAGAATCCAAAATAAATATTTTAACCGAATTGCTGCTCAATAACTTATCTTTTAGAAAAAAGGAGGTAATAAAGATAACCAGGATAATTAATAGAAAAATCAGTGGTTTTTTGATAGCAGTTCCTCCTTTCAGTATTAGCTAGACTAATTATAACATAGATTAAATCAAATGATTAATATAAAAAAATTAAAAACCAAACAAGGAAATCGGTTTACTATCTTTAATATAATATAATAGGAAAGAAAATTTTTGAAAATTTAAGGACGTGGATTAGTTTTAAAAAGACAAGAAATTTAAAGGAGGAATAAAGATGATTCCAACACGCAAATTGAAGACAGGTGATGAGATTCCAGTAATTGCTTATGGAACCTGGGATATTGCAGAAGAAAATGTGGGAGAAAAAGTTGAAATTGCTCTTAAGGAAGGTTATAATCACATTGATACTGCTGAGGGCTACCATAATGAAGCTGGAATTGGTGAAGTGTTAAAAAATTATGACCGAGATGAGTTATTTATTACTTCAAAAGTTTTACCATCTAATTTAAATTATGAAAGTGTTATTAAGGCCTGTAAAAGATCTCTAAAAAAATTAGGAACTGACTATCTGGACCTTTATTTAATTCACTGGCCAAATCCTGCTATCTCTTTAAGAGAAACTCTGCAGGCAATGAAGTATTTATCTGATGAAGGTCTGGTTAAAAATATTGGAGTCAGTAATTTTTCGGTTTATCAATTAAAAGTTGCTTTAAAGATTACTCAGGTACCAATTACTGTCAATCAGGTTGAATTTCATCCCTGGTTGTATCAAAAAGAACTGCTTGAAGTATGTGATCAAAATGACGTTATTCTTGAAGCATCTGCACCACTTGCCAGAACTGAGGTATTAAAAGATGAGACAATTTTAGAGCTTGCTGATAAATATGATAAATCACCTGCTCAGATTGTCCTAAAATGGGAACTGCAGAAGGGAATTGTACCACTTCCTAAATCAAAAAGTAAAGCTCACATTGCTGAAAACTTAGAGCTCTTTGATTGGGAACTCAAAGCAGATGATATGGCAAAAATTGATAATATTGATACAGAGAAAAGAGTTTACATGATCACTCTTGATGATGAAACCTATGGAATTAGCTCCTAAATATTTTAAATAAGAGCTTAAATATTGTTTTAGATTGGATATTAGATGGGCGGTTTTTGCTGCTCTCTAATATCTTTTTTTATTGAAAAGAATTTTACTATGGAGTGAAATATATTCTTAGAAAAAGCCCACTTTATTGAAAAGTGGGCTAGTTAAGTTAATTAAAATTTATTCTGCTTCAGGACCAAAGTTTTCAAAAACAAGCAGCATATTTTTCATTTCAAAGTAGAATGTGTGACATGAAATAGTAGAACCAGAAATTATGTCTACTTCTGGATCAAATGAACTTTTAAGACTTAAACCATAATATCTGCTTAAAAACTCTTCCTGCTTCATTTCTGGATGATGGTCATTTGCATCAAGAGGTTTCCATTTTTTGATTACTGCCATGCTTTCTTCAGTCTTAGAATTATTTGCCATACCAATTACAGCAATAAAATCTTCTGGATGAGAATAGATAATTGTATTTACCCAGCTACCATAACCAATAAGTTCTCCCTCTTTGTAAAGAGGTACAAATGGGTACTTAACTTCATTTCTTTCTGGATAGAAGATATCCCCAGCTTCATCAGCATCAGCTAATTCTAATAAAGAATTTACGTAATCATCAATTGTCCTGCCGGTAGAGATTTCCTGCTTTTCTCCTCCACCAACAACATCAAGAGTGTGGGCTGTAGCAAAAGCCATTCCTGAGAATGCTAAGACTAAAACCAGAATCATTGAGATAACTAAACTTTTTTTCATTTTTTTACCCCCTAATAAATTTTTAGATATAAGATGTGAAAATATAAATTGTTATGTTATATATATCACAATAAAAATTATAGCACTTAAGTTATTACTTGTCAATAGTTTCACAAGATTAAATTTGAATTATTATCAGAAAAATTAAATTTTTCCCACAAAAAAATATTCAAAAAGAATATTTAATCAGAATAAATGAAAAAATCTGAAAATAAAGAAGGATTTTTAATATTTGTATTGAATAAAATATAATAGACAGACATCAGTCGTCTGACAAACTAAAATTTTTAAAGGAGGAGTTAAGATTTATGCTTAAAAAGTCAAAAAGATTAATGGTGGTAGCTTCATTATTTCTGATTTTTTCTCTTGTTTTTACTGCAGCGGCTCAGGCTGAGGTAAAGAATATCATTTTAATGATTGGTGATGGTATGGGAATCGGCCAGATGGACATGACTAGATATATGGCTGGAGACAAGGATTATAAACTTGAAATGATGAAGATGCCCAATGTTGGTCTTATGATGACCAGTTCTACAGAAGGGGTTACTGATTCTGCTGCCGCTGGTACAGCGATGGCTACAGGTAATAAAGTATACAATGGTGCTGTGGCTATGAATAAAAATGGAGCAGAGTTGGATTCTGTATTGGATTTTGCTGAAGTAAGAAACAAAGCGACAGGGATTATAAGTACCAATATGGTTACAGATGCTACTCCAGCTACTTTTGCTGCCTCTGTTAAAGATCGCGGTATGGGGGGAGAAATTGCAAAACAGATTTTAGATAACGATGTAGACGTTGTTCTTGGTGGTGGACGAGAAGATTTTATGAAAGAAGAAGCCGGCGAAGATTTAATAGCAAAGGCTAAAAAAATGGGTTATCAGTATGTAACAGATAAGGAACAATTAAAAAGAGTAATGCCAATGAATGGTAAAGTGGTTGGCCTGTTTAATGATTCTTATATGAATTATATCAAGGATCGTGATGATCTAGATTCAAAAGAACCAAGTCTTTTAGAAATGACTACAAAAGCGATTGATGTTCTTTCTGAAGATGAAGATGGATTTTTCTTGATGGCAGAAGGAGCAAGAATTGACCATGCAGCTCATGCAGCAGATGTACCGGGAGTTGTAGCAGAAACTCTTGATTTTGATGCAAGCATAAAATATGCTGTTGACTGGGCCAGAGAAAATGGGAATACAATGGTGGTTGTTGTTGCAGACCATGAAACTTTAGGATTTTCTGTAACTGAACCTATTAATAAAGAAGCTCTAATGAATATTGAAGTTTCTCCGGAATATATGGCCGGTAAATTAGTTGAAACTGAATCTGGAAATGCATATACAATTGATAGTATTCAGCGCGTATTTAAAGAATATGCTAATCTTGAATTAACTGAAAGAGAAGCTAGAGAGTTTAATAGTAATATTGTAAATGAAGATGATGGTTCACTTTATTATCAATATAAAGTAGGCTGGCAAATTGGATCAATTATTGCTAAAAAAAATAATGTTGGCGTAGTTGCTGCAGATGTACGGGCAAAATCTGATACTGGTGGACATACTCTTAATTCAGTTCCAATTTTCGCTTTTGGACCTGAGACTGAAGGCTTCAATGGAGTTATCCAAAATACTGAATTCTCCAAAGTACTATTTGAAGCAATGCGTCCGTAAAATAAATAGATAATCTATAAAATAATAGTTTTACTCAAAAGTGGCAGATTCTAATCTGCCACTTTTAAATTTTATAACTATATAAAATTGCTGTCAGAAATTATAACTTGACAAAAATTTACTAATCTTGATATAATTAAGGTTAATAAAGAGTTAGAAACTCTTTTTAATAAAGGTAAACTTATCGTGAGGTAAGGACACAAAGCTGAGGATCTCAATTTGAGATAGCCGGCTGCTAAAAGGAGGATAAAATGAAGCTTAAATTTCGAGTGATAAGTGGAATTAGTTTAATGTTTATGATTTTATTTCTGAATTTTTTTCTTACTACTGATTATGTTGAAGCTGCTGCTAAAAAGAAGAATTTAATTGAACGAAGTGTTCAGACTGAAGCCAGGATTCCGGTTTTTCAGAGAGTAGAAGTAGTTGATAAAGCTGA
Organism: Halanaerobium kushneri; assembly: GCF_900156285.1. GTDB lineage: Bacteria > Bacillota > Halanaerobiia > Halanaerobiales > Halanaerobiaceae > Halanaerobium > Halanaerobium kushneri. The sequence goes on along the minus strand of NZ_FTNC01000018.1, from coordinate 3,720 downwards.
TATCGACTATACTTTTTTGATGGCAAATTACAGTGGAAGTAGAGAAATCATTATCGAAGATGGATTAAGTATTGAAATTCTAAGTAATGCTGATTGGTATCTCCGGTTAAATAATAGAAATTTAAATACCACTGTTATGATAAAAAAAGCTGATCAAAGTGATTTTGAGTGGCAAAAATTGAATTCAACCACAGCTAAATTTAGAGGAGAAAAAGGTGTCAGACAGATAAGTTTTGATTTAAAGTTTATTTTAGATCCTGATTATAGAGCTTCAGTTAATAATTTGGAACTTGATTTAAGACACAGTATTACTCCTGTTTTATACTAAAATAAGTAATCAAAATACCTTCAGGTAGATAGTTCTTTTAGTTAGACTTTCTACCTGGAGGTATTATATTAAATCAATTATTTTTGTTTTTCAGTTTGTTTAAAAGGTTGCCTACTCTTTTTTGGGCAGCCTTTTTTTCATTTTTGTTGAGTTCAAATTCAATATTTAAAATACTTCCTTCCTCAGTTCCTTCTGGTAGCTCACTTAAGGGAAGATAAAAGTCTAACTTTTCTTCCGGGCGAATCAATAATCTTGCTTTTTCTGCTTCAATTTTATCAACAGTTACCTTCATCAAATCATCCTTTCTTTATTTTTTAATTTGCTATCTTTTACCTGTAAATTTTAATTTACAGTAATTTTGTTCTGCCAGTGTTTAAATTTTTCTTCACCAATACCATCGACTTCTTTAATTTCTTCAATTTTTTTAAAATAGCCATTCTTTTCTCGATAACTGATTATCTTTGCGGCTGTTGCCGGTCCAATACCCCAGAGCCTGTCTAAACTAGTTTCGCTGGCTGTATTAATATTAATTAAACTGTTATATTTCTCAGCAGCAGCTGATTTAGTTTCGGAATAAGTTTTGCTATTTTTTAGATCAGTAATTTGATCAACTTTGACTGTATAATTGTTTCCATCAGCTGTAACTACAATATTACCATTTAAGTCGTTTCTGTAAACCCGGGCTCCTAATTTTTGATAAAGTTCCACAATCTCTGCTGCTGGATGATCATAATGATTATCAGCCCCTACCTGAATAACTGCCAGTTCAGGTTCTAAACTGTTAATCCAGCTTTTTAAACCGGAAGTTTTACTTCCATGATGAGGTACCTTGATCAAATTCACCTGAAGTTCAGGATATTCAGACAGCAGTTTATTTTCAACTTTTTTTTCTATATCTCCAGTAAATAAGAATTTCTGGGTATCATATTCAAGTACAAAGACCAGCGAGGAATTATTTAAACTATAATTCTCTAATGATTCCTCAGGATGAAGAAATGTAATTTTACTTTCACCAATTTCAAATTGATCCCCACGTCGGGGTGTTTTAAAATTAATATTCTCCTGATCGATTTTGAGCAGATAGTTCTCATAAGTTTGAGATGTATGTATTTTACCGCTGTCCAGTACAGTTTTCACTTCAAAGCTGTTAATTATATCAACCAGCCCCCCTATATGATCAGCATGGGGATGGGTACTAATAATATAATCCAGTTTTTTAACTTTCTGTTCCTTTAGATAGCTAATAATCCTGGCAGTTATACTATCTGTCCGGTCACCACCATCAATCAGTATATTCTGTCCTCCTGCTTCTTCAATTAAAATTGAATCTCCCTGACCTACATCAATAAAATGAATTTTTAAATTTTGAGCTGTGGTATTAAGAGTGAATAATATACAAAATAATATAATTAAAAACAGCAGAATTGTTTTCTTTTTGCTAAGATTAAAATTAAGCATATCCGTATCCTTTCTCTGTAAAATATTAATTTAACTAATTTATAATTTCTAGATTTTAACTAATAATCCTTTTTTCTCAATTGAAAAAGCTGGATAAGCAATGTATACTTATAATAAGTAAATTTTATAGTTTAAATTGAGGGGATAAAAGTGAGCCAAAAATTAGAAATTATTATTCTAGCAGAAAATAATGTTGAAAAAAGAAAGCTACTGGCTGAACATGGACTTTCCTTTTATTTTAAGTATAAGGGACAGAAATATCTTTTTGATACGGGCCAGGGAGAGGTTTTATTTTCAAATGCAGAAAAGTTGGGGATAGATCTAGCAAGTATTGATACAGTCTTTTTAAGTCACGGTCATGATGATCATACAGGGGGCTTAAAAAAACTGCTGCAGATTAATCCTGAAATCAGGGTATTTGCTCACAGTGAGATTTTTCTGCCAAAATATAAAAATACTGAAAGAGGGCTCGAATTTATCGGGACAGAGCTTAAAAAATCTGAAATTAATAACTTTGAGGCAGCTGAGACTGCAATTACTGCAGCAGCGGGAATTTACAATACAGGTGAAATTCCGGCTCGTCGGGAAACATATATTAACCCCAGATACATAGTTAAAAAAGAGGGCAAAGAAATTATTGACCATTTTAATGATGACACTTCTTTATATATCGAGACTGAGAGTGGAATTGTGATTCTGCTGGGCTGCAGCCATAAAGGGGTAAAAAATATAATTAATGAAATTAAAGCTGAAGTTGGAGATAGAAAAATTGCTGCAATTTTAGGTGGAATGCACCTTAAACGTGCTACCAGCAAAGAGTTGGAAGATTTAATTGACTATTTTGAAGAAATTAATTTTGAGCTGCTGGCACCAATGCACTGTACTGGGCGTGTGGCAGCTGTAAAATTTAAAGGAGCATTTGGAGACAGAGTCAGGCTGGTTTCAGTTGGTGATAGATTTGAATTTTAATTTTCTGGAGGCAAGATAATGGAATTTAAACAGATCAAAAATAATAAAGTTTACGAACAGGTTATTGAACAGATCAGGCAGATGATTTATGAAGGGGAACTTCAGAGAGGAGATAAACTCCCCTCAGAGCGGGAGTTAAAAAAACAGCTTGGAGTCAGCAGAGCTTCAATCAGGGAGGCTTTTAGTGCTCTGGAAATGATTGGTTTGATCGAAAGTCGTCCGGGAGAAGGTACATTCATTCGAGACAGTTTTGATGAAGATATTTTTAATCCGCTTTCTCTTATCTTACTTTTAAATGATAATGTTGCCGAAGAACTGCTGGAATTAAGAAGGGTACTGGAGATTGACTGTGTTAAGTTGGCGGCAGAACGGGCAACTGAAGCTGAGATTAAAGAAATGCAGTCCTATATTGAGGATCTTCTCTCCAGTTCAGGTTATGAGGAAGAAAGCATAAAAGCAGATAAGATGTTCCATTATACCATCGCCAGGGCCAGCGGTAATAAAGTATTATTATTTTTTATGCGCTCAATTTCGGAGGCAATGGATTTTCATATTAAAAATACCAGAACAAAGCTGGTTTCAAAAGAAGAAACAATGGCCGACTTTGCTGTACAGCATCAAAAAATCTTTAAAGCTTTAAAAGAACATAATTCTGAGCAGGCTGCTGTTGAAATGAAAAATCATTTAGATTATGTAGAAAAATTGATAAATAAGGAAATTGAAGGATAAAAAGGGAATGGATTAAGCCAGAAATATATTTGAAATTATTTAAAATAGAATATTTCTTAAAAATTCGCCTGTAAAGGCGGATTTTTTGATTATATAGGAAATTATGCTTTTGCAGGAATGTGGATAACTTTGTAGAAGGATAAAAATATTATGAGCCCAAAACAAAGAGGAAAACGTATTAAAGTTAAAACAATATTGAATGATCACTGGGAAGAGTTTAAGATTAAACATCTTCC
>NZ_FTNC01000014.1 GCF_900156285.1 Halanaerobium kushneri | reverse complement strand
GTTCCAGTGACTAATCCATTAGAATAAGGATTGAAACGCATAAATATCAGCTATCGGTGTTTTTGTCAAGTGAAATTTGACCCTTTTATTAATTGAAAATTGACCCGGGTAAGCAAAAAATAATATTAATTTTATTGACCCAGCCACTCTTCAGTTTCTTTCATTCGGTAAGAATTACCATTCATATTGATTACATATGATTTGTGAGTCAACCTATCTACCATAGCTGCTGTTAATGCTGGATCATTAAATACCTCATTCCACCTCTCAAATGAGAGATTGGAAGTTATGATAGTAGATTTACGCTCTGCTCTTAGGGAAAGAAAGGAGAATAAAAGCTCACTTCCTTTCTGATCAAAAGAGATGTAACCTAATTCATCTAAAATTATTAAATCATATTTCTGAAATTTAGATTCAAAATTAGTTAATCTTCTTTCACTCTGAGTTTCTTTTAATTGATTGATAAACTGTGGTACTGTTGCAAAAAAGACTTTGTAGCCCTCATTACAGGCCTTGATACCAAGGCCTATAGACAGGTGGGTTTTACCAGTTCCTGGATTTCCTGAAAATATTATATTTCTGTTTTCTTCAATAAATTTAAGCGATTTTAATTCTTTAAACTTAGCTTTAGCGCTTTCAGGTAGATAATCTATAATTAGCGTATCCAGATACTTTTTGTATGGAAATTTAGCATTTTTAATTCTATTTTTGCGGCCATTTTCTTTACGCATATCATATGCATCCCTAAAAAGATCTCTTAATAATTCTTCGTAAGGTATATTTTCACGATAGGCTTCAGCCAGTTTCTGATTTAAATCGTTTCTAATACCAGCAATCTTTAGTTCCTTGATGTAATTTTTAGTTTCTAAGATGATTTCTTTATTCATTACTGGATCACCTCCTGATGATTTTGGAGACTAAACATAGTATCCCACTTTTTTAACAGTTCCAGAGAATTCTCATTTATTTCACTGGAAATCGAAACATCAGGAGTATTCTCCTTTTGAACTAATACTTTGATATTAGCAGTTGTCACCATGGACTTTTTATTTTTAGAAAGAATAGCTATAGCTTTTTTTATTTCAGCCAGCCCTTTCTCACTTACTAGTTCTAAAAGTTCTATGAATTCTTTAGTTTTTCTGGTATAATTATCGTAGTATAATTCATATATCTCTTTAAGGTCTGGTGCCATTTGATGAAAAGCTAGGGAGTTTTTCAATGCACCAGGCTTTCTTTTTAGAGTTAAAAGATAATGTTCAATTTCAATACTGCATTTATGAACTTCATATAGTCTTTGATGCTTTGCTACCAGCTCATCGTTGTAGTATATTTTTATATAATCTGAGTAAATTCTGCTGTTAACAAATCTTCCAACAAGATGATCAGGTACAGAATATTTATTCTGCTCAAAGGTTACAAAGCTGTATTTATTGACTCTACATTCTCTTTCTCTGCAGGCCTCATATGGAGGCTTTAAAGGCAGTAGATATGGTATTTCCTGCTGCCATAGTTCATATGGTGATTTGTTATCTAATTCAGCTTTTTTCATTGCATTCAATCTCTTTAATCCTGCAGCAAGATATTCATTAGCTTCTTCTATGGATGCAAAGCTTGTTTTCTGAGAGAAGATTCGTCGCCTGACAAAATCAACACCTTTTTCTACTTTACCTTTTTCATTACCGCGATATGCGTTACAAAAGCGGTATTTAAAGCCATAGTAGAGAGAAAGCTTAACTAGATCCTCAGTAGCTTCTTTTTCAGAAGGTCCAACAAATCTTTTTACAGCCTGCTTTAAATTATCATAGACTACTTCATGATATACTCCATTGAAGTTCCCAAATGCTTTAACATGGGCATCTAAAAATGAAGTCATCTTTTTATTGGCATAGAATTTACCATAGTGATGAAAACCAAAACCAGTTGTGAATAGAGCCATATTAAGAGTTTTATTTTTACCTGCAATTTCTAAATTGGCTTCACCATAGTCAAACTGAAGTGATTCTCCTTCATGATAGAGCTGTTTTATATATGCTTCTTTAGCTGCATTTTCGTAGGTGTTTCTAATGTAGTTACAGACTGTTGAGTAGCTGATATCATGACCTTTACCTAGCAAATACTCATGAATATCAATTTTTTTACGCTGCAGCTTACGCATACCTGTTGCTCGCCGTTTTTTGTTTTCTTTAATGCAGTAATCAATATCTTTTTTTATAGCTTCATTCATTTTATATTTATTACGATTGGAGCTGTCATACTCAGGAGTTTCTACCAGAGATTCAATTAAGGTTAATATTTCATCTCTGGATTTTGCTTTATCCAGATTCTGAAGTTTTTCTTCATGATCTCGGATATATTTTCGGATAGTATTTCTTGAAAATTCTGACTCTCTAGCTATTTTTCTAATTGATTGACCCTCGACAAAATGTTTAATTAGAATTTCGGCTTTTTCATTCAATTTTATCACCTTTTTCACCTGCCCATAATTTATGTTTTTATTATGGACAGTTTATATTATCTATTTAAACGGGTCAATTTTAAATTATTATCCTGGGTCACTTTTAAATTATCATATACAATCGGATCCTAGCTATACTTGTTTCAGTGTTTTTGGCTGCCTAACATTTACTGCTCACCTTACTAGGAGACTGAAAGACTGAAATTCAAATTTCTTTTTTATCTTTCTTTTTATTCTAACAAAACTTTAATCTTAAACAAATATAAATTTAATATAAGTTTGTTATCATAAATTTAGAATAAAAAAATTTAAGGAGCTGATAATGATGGCTTATATTAAACTATGTTCAGAATGCAGAAGTAGGAGTATTAGTGCCAGCAAAGAGGAGTGGATTTGTCCTCACTGTGGAACAGATTTATCAGATGAACCAGTATTTCGTCAGATTAAAATTAAGAAAAATTGGTGGGAGACAGAAAAATCTAAAAATAAAAAGAAAAAAGCTTTAGCTTAAATAAGTTTAATCCTGAAAAATCCTCCTTGTCTAAAATTGAAATTCATGATATTATAAAAGAAAAACTAGAGGTGAAATATTTAAATTAATGCGTATTAATACTTTAACCATTCAGTAATTTAAAATTGATTTAACAAACTGGTTAGAGTATTATAGCAGTATATTTCCATAATTTAACATTTAATTAATAAGAGAATTTAAAATCTCTTCTTATTCTATATACCTGACCGGTTTGGGTATTTAATATAAGGAGGGATTTTTTTGTTATTATTAGAGACTAAAAAATTAGAAAAATGGTTTGGAGCACGAAATCTATTTTCTGATATAAATTTTAATATTTACTCAGGAGATAAAATTGCTTTAATTGGAAGAAATGGTACTGGCAAAACAACTATGATTAATATTTTATTAGGAAAAGACAAAGATTTTAGCGGGGAAGTTAATATAAAGGCCAATATTGCCTATTTGCCTCAGTATTATAATTATTCTCAGGGCCAGACTGTAGAGGAGTTTATAACTGAAAAGACATATAATTATGGTGAATTTCTTAAATTAATGAAAAAATTTGGTTTTAATGTTGAATTTTTGGATCGTAAAATTATAGACTGCAGTGGTGGTGAGCAGACAAAGCTGCAGTTAATTAGAATTCTTGCAGCTCAAAGTGTTGACTTATTAGTTCTTGATGAGCCGACAAATCATCTTGATTTAGAAACTCGGGACTGGTTGGCTTCATTTATCGGTAGTTTTAATGGTGCAGCAATAATAATATCTCATGACCGACATTTTCTTGATCAGACTGTAAAAGAAGTCTGGGAGATCAACCAGCAGGACTTAAAAAATTACAGCGGTAATTATAGTGCTTATAAAAAGCAAAAAGAAATTGAACTACAGCGTCAGTACAGAGAATATAGGGAATATCAGGCTGAAAAAAAGCGGCTCAAACAAAGAAAGCAAAAACAGCAGCAGTTTGTACAGAAAACAGATGGTAAAGGGAAAAGAACTGATTCTTTCTGGCATGTTACAAAAGGGATGGACAGTCGAAAGGGTCGCTTTGCCAGAAGGGTTAAAAGTCTTGACTCACAGCTTGAAAAGCTTGAACAGAAAGAAAAGCCTTATGAACACCGTCAGATCAATCCTGACTTTGACAACAAGGAAATTTCTAGTCAGATAATTGTTAAGGCCAAACAAATAACTAAGACTTTTTCTGGCTTAAACTTATTTCAAAACTTAAACTTTAAAATTGAAAAAGATAGTAAAATTGCTCTTATGGGAGCAAATGGCAGTGGGAAATCTGTGCTGCTGAAAATAATTTTAAAAGAAATGAGATTTGATTCAGGTGAAATTCTAAGAAGTTCACAGCTTAAAATAGGCTATTTTTCTCAAAAAATAAAAAATTTAAATCAGAATAATTCAATACTGGAAGAATTAAAAATAAAAAATCCTGATAAAGATGAAGAAATAATAAGGACTTTTCTGGGTTCAATGCTTTTTGAAGGCAAAGATGTTTTCAAAGAAATCAAAAATCTCAGCATTGGTGAGAGAGTAAGAGTTGCTTTTGCTGTACTTTTACTTGGGGAATTTAATTTACTACTTCTAGATGAACCCTTAAATCATCTTGATATTGAAGCAAGAGAAATTATTGAAAAGGCACTTAAAAATTATCAGGGGGCTTTTGTAGTTGTCAGTCATAATATATATTTTATAGAAGAAATTGCTCAAGAAATCTGGAGTTTAAAAAAAGGAGATTTAGAGATTTTTCCTGGTAACTATAATCAATATCAAAAATTTAAAAAAGGTGAATATAAAAATGGTCAGGATCTGACTCAGGAAATTATTCAGATGAAAAAAGCTGAGTTATATGCCCGATTAGAATCAGCAGCTGCTGAGGAAAAAGATAAAATCATTAATGAGCTTGAAACTTTAGCAGAATAATAAACTTTCTTTAAAAATATGTTGTCTATTTAATTTTATTTTTTCAAACACTTTCTTATAATATTAATAGAATAAAATTGTAATAACAGGAGGGTATATATATGCTAAGCAAAAGAAAAGATTTAGTAATGTCAGTTTTTATTTCTGATGCACTCTCATTTGGTTCTCACTGGGTTTATAATACAGACAAATTAAAAGAAGAATACAGTGGAATTATTGATGAATATAGGGCACCGATGGCTAAATTTCATCAGGGTAAAGAAGCAGGTGATCTTTCTCACTATGGAGAACAGGGATTTGCTCTTTTAAAATCAATTACTGATAATCATGGTTTTGACTTAAAACAGTTTAGAGATGACTGGATTCAATATTTAGACAACAATGAAATGTATATGGATCATTCGATGCAGGATTCTTTAGATAAATTTAAATCCAGTGATACCCTTGTTGGAGCAGAGAATGTCGAATTGGGTGGAATTTCTCGCAGTCTCCCCCTCTTTTTAGAAGAAGATATTACAAAGCAGGATTTTTTGGATCTGATTCATTTAACACATAATGGAAAAGTTGTTGATCAAACAGCCGAATTTGTCTTTAAGGTGATGCAGGAAGTACTGGCAGGAAAAGACTATAAAAAAGCAATAAAAGCTAATAAAGATTTAAATGAATTTACTACAGCCAGTTTTGAAAAAATAGATTCTAAAGATAATATTGTAGAAAATGCTGATGATCGGGGTCAGGGATGTTCTATTGAGCAGGGATTTCCAATTGTGCTTGATGTGCTCTGGAATGCTGATGATCTGATGGAGGCACTCACTCTTAATATAATGGCAGGGGGAGATACTTCCGCTCGAGCTATGGTAATTGGAGCAGTAATTTCAGCAGCTAATGGTTTGGAGTCTCTTCCCGAAGAATTAATCAGTGGTTTTAAAAAATCAGAGGCTACAAAGAATTTGCTAGCTAAATATTAAAAAGGAGCTGATTAATTGTGTCCAAAATCGCTTTAATCCATACTACTTCTGTCACAGTGGATTCATTAAAGAAATTAATTAAAAAGCAAAAGTCAGAAATAGAGATTATAAATATAGTTGATGATTCAATATTACCTCAGCTAATTAGTAATAATGCAGATATTACCCAGGTAGAGGACAGAGTTAAATATTATATAGAAACTGCTGTTAAACAGGGTGCTGATTTAGTTTTGAGTGCCTGCTCATCAATTGGCGAAATATTTGAACAGGAAAATAAAAAATATAAGATTCCTATTATGAGGATCGATTCTGCCATGGCAGAAAAAGCGGTTGACACTGCTGGAACAATTGGGGTAGCAGCTACTCTGGAGACTACTCTTAAGCCCAGCACAGAGCTTATTAAAAAAATAGCTGCTGATATAAATAAAGATATTGAAATTAAAACAGTACTGGCTGATTCTGCCTATCAAAAATTAATGGAAGGTAATGAAAAACAACATGATAGACTTCTGGCTGATAAATTAAAGCAATTAGCAGCAGAAGTGGAAATAGTTGTTCTAGCTCAAGCATCCATGGCCAGAGCAGTTAGTGTTTTACCAGTTGAGATGAGAGATAAGTTTTTGACCAGTCCTGAATCAGGAATCAAAAAAGCTATAAATAATATTTCTTAATTAAAATAGAACAGTGTAAAAGCTGTTCTTTTTTCTTTTTAACAAGGAAAAATTTGATAAACATAGAATATATATAATAGAAAGTATTCTCAAAAATAATAGATTTACTGTAAAAATATGTTATAATTAAAAATAAAGAAATATAGGGAGGCGGTAGTTTGAAAGCATTTAAAGCTTATGATATTAGAGGAGTTTACAATAAGGATTTTGATAAAGAAGATGTTTACAAAATAGGCTATTTTCTGCCCGAACTGCTGAAGGCAGATAAGGTTCTGGTTGGCTATGATGATAGAGAGTCAACTCCAGAAGTTTTTAAGGCACTGTCCGAAGGAATTACTGATCGGGGAGTAGATGTTTATAAGATTGGTTATGCTACTACTCCAATGGTTTATTATGGGACTGCAAAACATGGTTATAAAGCCTCGGTAATGATTACAGCTTCACATAATCCACCTGAATATAATGGTCTAAAAATATCTCGTGAAAACGCTCTTCCGGTTGGTTATGATTCGGGATTGAAAGAACTGGAAGAAATGATTGAAAATCAAGAAGTCAAACCTGTAGCTGAAAAGAAAAAAGGGGACATTTTGGAACATGATTTAAAAGAAGAATATATTGAATTTCAAAAATCATATTTACCGGATCTTTCAAATTTAGATCTTTCTATTGATGTATCCAACGGTATGGTGGCTATTTTAACAGATGAAATTTTTGGCAAGGATCCTCATTATCTCTATAATGAGTTGGACGGGACCTTTCCCAATCATGAAGCCAACCCACTTGAAGCGGAAAATAGAGAAGATTTAAAAAAATTACTTTTAAAGCAGAACTCTGATTTGGGATTGATTTTTGATGGTGATGGAGATCGGGTAATGTTTTTAGATGAAAAGGGGAAGTTTATTTCTCCAGACTTAATTGTAGCTCTGCTGGCAGAGTATTATATTAAGGCAGGTAAGGGTAAAAATGTTTTATACGATATCCGAACCTCCTGGTCAGTTAAAGAAAAAGTGGAAGAACTGGGAGGAACTCCTCATATGTGGAAGGTAGGTCATGCCTATGCTAAGCTTAAGCTGAGAGAAATAGATGGTATCTGTGGAGGAGAGCTTGCTGGTCATTATTATTATAAAGACTTTTTCTACTGTGATTCTGGAATGCTGACCGCTCTTGTAGTTCTTAATGTTGTGGCCAGACTTAAAGAAGAAGGGAAGACAATCTCAGAATATATAGCTGAGCTGGACAAATATGCAACTTCAGGTGAGGTAAACTTTAAAATTGAAAATAAAAAAGAGGTAATGGAAAAACTTAAAGATTACTTTTTTGCCCAGAGAAAGCCGGAAGAATTTTATGATTTCGATGGTTATCGACTTGAATATAATGACTGGTGGTTTAATGTTCGCCCTTCTAATACTGAGCCATATCTGCGGCTGGTAGTGGAGGCTAAAAATCAGGAGTTATTGGATGAAAAAATGATAGAAATTAGAGAATTGATGGCAGTAGACGAAGAATAAATTAGAGTCAAATTAATCTAACAGAAAGTAATTAAAGCTGAAAAATAGAGACTTCTTTTAGAAAGGAGCGGGTCCTATGGATATTCCTGTTAAAAAGTGGTATGAAGCTGTGCAGACTCGTTATTCTCAACAAAAGTATCTTGAAAAACCTATTAAGCCTTTTACTTTAAAGTCACTGGAAAAAACAGTTAATCAGTTAAATGAAATTTATCCTGAGATAAGAGTAGAAATATTTAAAAAATCTATTAAGGAAATTTTACCTGCTTTAAGCGGCAAATATGGTAATTTTACAGATTCTCCTGCTTTTATGGCCTTTATAATTAATGATAACGGAGAACATCGTTGGTCAAAGGCTGGTTATATTGGTGAGGCAGCTATTTTAGAGGCTACAGCACTTGGGCTTGGTACCTGCTGGATTGGAGCGCGTTTTGTTCCCGAAAGATCTCGAGTAAGAGTTAACTTAAAAAGAGGAGAAAGACTGGTGGCAGTGAGTCCAATCGGATATTCATCTGAAAATTATAATCTAACCAGACATTTTATTTCCAAACTTTTTCCCCATCGGGATCGAATAAATTATAAAGATTTATGTCCTGATGGTTATGATCCTGACTGGCCTGGTTGGGTTAAAAATGCCATTAAGCTTGGAAGTTATGCTCCGTCAAGGTTGAACAGGCAGCCCTGGCGTTTCTATTATGGTGATCAAAGACTGGTTGTGGATTGTAAAGGAGAACCTTCCGCTTATAAGAGAATGGAATGTGGAATAGCTCTGCTCCATTTAGAAATTGGAGCCTTAGATGGTGGAGTAAAAGGTAGTGTTGAATATGGAGGCCTGGGACTGGCATCTTTTATCAAGGAAGATTAGAATTTAAAAATCTATTTAATGAGATCAAAGAAAATTTTATTATTCGGATTCCATTAATTTAGAAGATCGAATTAAATAATTAGTTTGAATTAAACCGCAGATTAATTTCTGCGGTTTTTCATAATTTCACATATTTATTTGCTAAATATTTTACTTTTTTGTTCTATAATTAGAATAATGATAAAATATAGATTTCTGGGAGGAAAAGATGAGTTATAAAATATATTTAGTTGAAGATGATCAGAATTTAAATGACATTTTGGGCTCTTATTTAGAAAAAGAAGGTTGGGAGGTAGAAAATTTCCTTGAGGGAAAATCAGCCAGAGAAAAAATTATTAATGAACCTGATCTCTGGATTTTAGATATAATGCTGCCTGATATTGATGGGTTTCAACTAATTTCAGAAATAAAAAAACAAAATGAGAATACGCCGGTAATATTTATCTCGGCCCGTGATGCAGATTTAGATCGGATAATTGGATTGGAAAAAGGGAGCGATGATTATTTAGCCAAACCTTTTTCTCCACGAGAACTGGTAATTCGAGTTAGAAATCTTTTGAAAAGAGTTTATGGCAAAAAAGAAAGTGCAAAAATTTATAAATATAATAATTATTTAATTGATATAAGTGGAAGAAGAATAAGAGAGAAAACAAAAAATCAGGATATAGAACTCACAACTAAAGAATTTGATTTATTTATTTTTCTTTTTAATAATCTTCAAAAAGCTCTCAGCCGAGAACAAATAATTAAAAATATCTGGGGAGATAACTATTATGGCTCAGATAGAGTTGTTGACGATCTGATTAGAAGACTGCGCAAAAAAATGCCGGCAATTAAAATTGAAACTGTTTATGGTCACGGTTACAGGATGGTGGAATAATAGTAATGAAATTTATTTTGAGTAAAATAAAAAATAAACCTCTTTCCTTTCAAATCTGGCTAATAACAGGGGCAGTTTTAATAATTGCTCTGCTTTTATATTCTCTTTCTCTGCCATTTATTTTAAGATCTATTATAATTTCGGAAAAATATGACAGACTGGAAGAAACGCAGGCTTTTATTATTGAAGAAGGACATTTTGATAATCTTAATCAAAGTGGAGTGCCGGACGACCTTTCTTTTTCTAAGAATGACCGTTCTAATGAAGGGCCGCCAATTAAATTTTCTCGAGTTCCACGCCACTTTATAATTGATCAGGAGGGACAGATTACTGATAATGATAATTTAAATATTGCCGAAAAAATAAAAAGGGAGATTTTAACTGCTGATAATTCAAAAAGTCGAGCAGAGTTGAGGTTAAATAATAATGAAATTATATATTATGTTTTTCAGGAGATAGATGCTTCAGGAAAAGAAAAATATCTTGTTTCCTATCTTAGAAGTCGCTACAGTGACAGTATTTTTAGTGAATTTTTTATCCGTCTGGTAATTTCTCTGGTTATCTTTTTATTTCTTGCCTGGTTAATTTCAATTTTTGTGGCTCGTTATCTTACTAAATCACTCCAGGTAATTAAAAACCAGGTTAAAAAGATTGCAAATCGAGAATGGGATCAACCTTTAGAGATTGACCGCGAAGACGAAATAGGCGAACTGGCAAGTACAATTGAGTGGTTGAGACAGCAGCTTGTAGAAAGTGACGAAAAGCAGCAGGAATTTATTCAGCAGATTTCGCATGAGATTAAAACTCCAATTATGGTTTTAAGATCTTATGTTCAGTCAATGCAGGATGGAATTTATCCCCGTGGAAACCTGCAGGGGAGTCTGGAAGCTATGGAAACGGAAAGTTTTAAAATGGAAAAACGGGTTAAAGCTTTGATCGATATCAGTAAAATGGATTATTTAAGCAGACAGAATTTAAAAATTGAAAAAATTAAGTTAGATAATTTACTGGAAAGGAAATTGCAGAAATTAAATTGGAGGCGAAAAGCTGTCAACTGGTCTTTGATTTCTAATAAGATTATATTAGAAGCTGATAAAGAAAAATTGGAGGTCATTATTGAAAATATTATTGATAATCAGTTTAAATATGCAGCTGAAGAATTAAAAGTTTCTTCAAAAAGGTTTATTAAAAAAGAAAAAAGTATAATTCAGATTAAATTTTGGAATGATGGTCCAGAAATTGAAGCTTCAGAATTAAATAGTATATTTGACAAATTTAAAAAAGGAGATGATGGTGAATATGGTCTGGGGCTGGCTATCTCTAAGGTTTTAGTAGAATTACATGGAGGAGAAATATGGGCTGCAAATGAAAATGATGGGGCAGCATTTTATATAAATTTTTATGAAAAAATAAACTCTTAATTTTTATATATTATAAATTGGTAAGAGAATAATAAGCTATGATTTAGAGGGAGGAAAAAATGAATTTTAAAAAAGTAAGTATTATAATTTTAATTATATTTATATTTGCTTTACCTTTACAGGCAGCAGAAGCATTAACTCTGGCAGAAGCAATTGATATTGCTAAAAATGAAAATTTTAATTTAAAGCTTGCAGAAATAAATTATCAAAAAGCAAAAATTAATCAACAGGCTTTAGAACTTCAGAATAAATATAATTATACAGAAACTCAAAAATTAGAAATAAATAAAAACTACTTAAGTTCAGAAAAAAATTATCAGGATAGTGAAGCAAATGTAATCAAATCAATTATAAGTCAGTATACAGGACTCTGGTTGAAACAAAAAGAAATTGAAGCACAAAGATTAACAACTAAAGCTGAAGAAAGATTATATAATGAAATGCAGGCCAGATTTGAACTGGCACAGATTAGTCAGTTAGATTTATTGGATCAGTCAAACAATTACAAGCAGGCAAATAATAGCTTAGAAAATTTACAGGATAATTATCAGTTAAGTTTGGTAGAATTTAAAACAGACCTGAACCTTGGAGACGAGAAGATTAAAATAAATGAATTAGCTGAACCAAAACTCTGGACTATTAGTGAAGAAGAGGCAATTGAGAAAGCCTTAAAAAATAGTTATTCAATTAAGATAGCAGAATTTGATTATCAGCTTGCTAAAGAACAGTATAATAAAAACAAGATTGATTCTGCTCAGGCTCAACAAAGAACTGCTGCTATGGATTTGAAGGCTGCAGAAATAACACTTGCCAAAACTAAAAAAGAATTAATAAATAGTGTAATTAAAGCATATTTAACTTTAACCCAGGCTGAAAAAAATATTAATTTAATGAAAGATAATTTGAAAAAATCTCAAACACAATACAATCAGATTAAAAGACAATTTGAGTTAGGAAGTGTTACTCAGACAACAGTACTACAATATGAGTCCACTTTACTGGATAGTCAATATCAGTTAAAAAATGCTTATTTAAATTATTATTTAGCTAAAGAGAATCTTGCAGATCTATTAAATATGGAGCCAGGGGTGACAATTAATGTACAGGAATAAAATAACTTATTTTAAAATATCTATGGCAATTTTAATAATTTTTTGTACTGCCACAGTTGTTGATGCAGAGGAGATATCTTTAAAAGAAGCGATAAGCCAGGGCCTAAATAATAATCTGGAAATAAAGCAGCAGCAGAATAATATAAATAATTTGGAAAGACAGCTCCAGACAATCAGGGCCCAGCAGGGCTGGCAGATTAAGGTTTCTTCTAATTATAGTGAAGTAATAAGTGAAGGTGAAATATTGAATGCAGCTGGAGTTCTTCAATCAACAAATAACTTAAGAACAGTAAGTGGTAGCAGTTCTACTTTAAGTATAAATAGAAATTTTGCTTCCGGTTTAAATATTACTCAGGAAGCAGTATATAATGATGAAAATGAAAGTGACTATGGAGTTTTAATTTCCTATCCTTTATTTAAAGGAGCTCCAACTGAATCTGAAAAATCATATTATCAGCAGGAACAGGAATTTTTAAAAGCTAAAAATGACCTCAATTCTCTAATTGAAAGTAAAATTACTGCCTGGTTGGGAGATTATCTCCAGATATTGAGGCTGAAGAGTAGAAAAGAAAATGCTGATTTACAGTTAAAAAATGCCCAAAAAACCTATGCGGAAAGCCAGGAATTATATAAAAATTCTCAGCTTTCTCAAAGGGAATTAAAAAGTGCTGAAGCTGCTGTAATAGATGCCGAAACTAATTATAAACAGTTAGCTAATCAGTATCAAAACTCTTTAATGTCTTTTAAATTGGCTCTTAATTTAGATAAAGAAATAGAAATAGCATTAAACAATAAAGAATATTTAAATAAAATTAGTTCGGAACTAATAAATTATCAGGATAATAATTTTGAAAATATGTATAAAAATTTGCTGAAGACTGATTATGATTTAAAATCGGCAGTGATAAATCTGAGATTACAGGAAAAACAACTGAAATGGTTTCGGGGTGAAGGAAGAACAGATATAAATTTAAGTGGTAGTTATAATTATTCTACAGATAGATCAACAGTTGGAGTAACTTTTTCTTATGACTTATTTGATGGAAGCCAGCGTGAATTTAATGAAAAGAATTTGAAAGACAATATACAGCTAGCTCAGGCAAATTTAGCAAACTTAAAAGAAAGCAAAAAATTAGTTCTGGAAAATCAGTTAAGTTCTTTAAATGCTTCTCTTAATAAAAAGAAAAGTTCTATCTTGAAACTGGAAAATGCCGAAAACCAGTTTGAATTAGCCGGAGAGCAATATGATTCAGGTTTAATAACAAAAAAAGAACTTAAACAGCAGGAAATTTCATATCAGCAGAGTAAAATTTCTTATCAGGAGGCTTTAGATCAGCTTTTTATTGTAAAACTTGAATTAACAATGCTTATATATAATGATTATTTGGATATATTTAATAGGGGTGTTTTTAATGAAAAGAAATAGAAAGATAATTTTGGTTACATTTATTTTATTTGCTTTATTTAGTGCTGTAGCATTTGGCAATGGTTCGTATGAATTATTTCTTTTAAAGGCCAATGCGCAGGAAATGGGTGGAGGCCCTGGTATGGGGGCAGGTAGAGCAGATCAATCTAGTTTGGAAGAGAATGAAGAAATTGCAGTGGAAGTGGCAGAGGTAAAAAAGGATGATTTCTATCTATATTTAACCGAGAGTGCTCAGTCTGAAGCTTACGAAGAAGTTTTATTAACTCCAAGGGTTCAGGAAGTTGTTACTGAAGTGTTGGTCAGTGTTGGCGACAGTGTAGAAAGAGGAGAAACATTAATCAAAATGGATTCTCGCAGTAGTGAAATTAGTGTTATTCAGGCAGAAGCCTCACTGAAAAGTGCCAAAGCAAATCTTCACCAGGCTTTAAATGGTCCTCGTAAAGAAGAATTAGCCAGACTTCAAGCTCAGGTTACTCAGGCAGAATCAGAACTTAAATTAAGAAAAGAAAATTATGAAAGACAGAAACAGCTTTTTGAGGAAGGTTATTTATCTCAAGAAGAAATAGATCAGGCAAATAATCAGTTAATAGCTGCTCAAAGCGGCTATCAATCAGCTTTGAAAAATTTAGAAATAACAGAAGCTGGAGCAACAGAAGAAGAAATTGATCAACTTGAAGCTCAGGTTACTCAGGCTGAAGCTCAGCTGGAATCAGCAAGATTAAGAATGTCATATACAGAAATTGCTGCTCCAATAAAAGGAATTGTAACTGAAATAAATGCTCAAAGAGGGCAGCTTTTGAGTGGGGGTACTGTGGCTATAGTCAGTAATCTTGATCGGATTAAGTTAACTGCTTATATTAGTGAAAAAAATGTTAATAATTTAATTATTGGAGAAGCAGTTAAAATTAATTTTACAGCTTTAGAAAGAGAATTTAGTGGAGAGATCAATAACATTTCTCCGAGAGCTGCAACTAATCGCAGAAGTTTTCCAGTAGAAATAATTGTAGACAACAATGATAATATTATAAAAGCCGGGATGACGGCTCAGGTTTCTATGCCAATTGATAGAGCTGAGGATTCTATAATCCTGCCGCAAAATTCTATTTTAGAAGATGTAAATGGCTACTATACATTTGTTGCTGTTAATGGTAAAGCAGAAAGAAAAAACATTCAAATTAAGCTGGAAAATGAAGATTTAGTTGCAGTTAGTTCGGGTTTAAAAGCTGGCGAAAAAGTTGTAACTCTGGGAAAAGAAAATCTTTCTGATGGCAGCAGTATTAATGTTGTCAATCGGGGGGATGAATAATGAAGATCTCTGATATTTCGGTAAATAGACCAGTAACAATAACAATGTTAATTCTGGCAGTAATCTTAATTGGGGGAATTGCACTTACCAGATTACCAATGGATTTAACTCCAGATATGGAAATGCCCTTTTTAATGATTAGAACTTCTTACAGTGGTGCAACTCCCGAAGAAGTTGAAGAACTTGTGACCAGACCTGTAGAATCAACAGTTGCTACAGTTGATGGCCTGAGCAACCTTAATTCAACCAGTAGAGAAGGTAGTTCAATGGTAATGTTAGAATTTGAATTTGGAACAAATCTAACTGAAGCCAAAAATGATATTCGTGACTTGATTTCCCGGATTGAAGCAAGATTACCTGATGGAGCAGATGAACCAAGAATAATGAGTTTTGATCCAAATTCGCAACCAATTATTGAACTTGCTGTAGCAGGAGGGTCAGCAGTTGAACTAAAGAAAATAGCAGAAGATAATATTCAGCCCAGATTAGAAAAAATTGTAGGAGTGGCATCGGCAGAAATTTCCGGTGGTCGGAGCAGAGAAATCCGAATTAATGTTGATCAGGAGCAGCTGGCAGCATATAATATTACTTTAAATCAAATTGCTGCTGCAGTAAGAGCCAGCAATCAATCCGGTGGTCTGGGAACTGTTATGGTTGGTAATGAAGAGCTTTCTGTTAGGGCTCTGGGAGAATTTGATGATTTTAGTGATTTAAGAGAAATTAAGATCCCAACTGCGGCAGGGGACGAGGTTCCCCTCACACTTTTAGCTGATCTTGAAGATGGCTACCAGGAAGTAAGCAGTATTAGCTATTTAAATGGTCAGGAAAGTATAGGGCTTTCTATTCAAAAACAGGGAGACAGCAACACTGTTTCTGTAGCCAATGAGGTTAAAAAGGCTGTAGATGAAATGAGAGAAGAAATACCAGGTGTTGATATTCAAATAACAAGTAATAATGCTGAATATATAGAGAATTCTATTTCCTCTGTGCTGCAGAATTTTATTATAGGTGGTATTTTAGCAGTAATTATTTTGTTTATTTTCTTAAGAAATTTTAGCAGTACTATTGTGATTGCAACAGCTATTCCAATTTCAGTACTGGCTACTTTTTCCCTGATGTACTTTGCAGATTTAAGTTTGAACCTGATTACTCTAGGGGG
This sequence comes from Halanaerobium kushneri, assembly GCF_900156285.1. Classification (GTDB taxonomy): domain Bacteria; phylum Bacillota; class Halanaerobiia; order Halanaerobiales; family Halanaerobiaceae; genus Halanaerobium; species Halanaerobium kushneri. The sequence goes on along the minus strand of NZ_FTNC01000014.1, from coordinate 57,865 downwards.
AATAGCACTTGGAGTTGGGATGCTGGTTGATAATTCTATTGTTGTTTTAGAAAATATATATCGGCATCGATCGATTGGCGTTGGGAGACTTGATGCTGCCAAAGAAGGTGCCTCGGAAGTAGCTACTGCAATTAGCGCCTCTACCTTAACAACAGTGGCAGTGTTTATACCAGTAATATTTATTGAAGATCTTTTAGCTCAAATTTTTACGCCTATGGCACTGACAGTTACCTTTTCGCTTTTAGCCTCTTTATTTGTTGCTCTAACTTTTATCCCAATGCTTTCTTCTAAAGCACTAAAGGTTAGTCAAAATGAATCAGATGAGAGTGTGAAAAATAAACGTTATATAAGATTTTATCAAAATATATTAAATAAATCTCTGCAGCACAGATATAAAATAATTTCTGTCTTTATTATTTTCTTTGTTCTGTTTGGAGTAGGAATAGCAGTTGACATTATTCCTTTAGAAACTGAATATATGCCTTCCTCTGATCAGGGTACAATTAGAGTTTTTGCAAGTATGACAGGTAATTCTACAATTGATTTAAATAATGACCTGGCCCAAAATCTTTATAATAGAGTAGAGGATATTCCGGAAATTGATATTTTAACCTCTCGGGTAAATAGCGGCAGGGTTAATTTAACTGTAGAATTGCTTCCACTTTCAGAAAGAGAAAGGGATGTTTCTCAGGTTGCTGAGGAAATTAGGAACAGGACAAAAAATATTCCTGGAGCTTCAGTAAATGTTTCTGCTATGACATCTATGATGGGCGGTAGAGGTGGTAGTGGAGGTACTGCTGTTGAAGCTCAAATTAAAGGTCCAGATTTAGACACCCTATTAAACTTGGGAGAAAAGGCAGAATCTTTGTTAGAAAAAATCGAAGGAATTAGAAATACTGATCTCAGTCTCGAAAAAGGGAATGAAGAGATTCATGTAAAAATAAATAAAACTCAGGCTCAAAACTATGGTTTTACAGATAGTGATATAATATCATATGTAAATATGGCTCTCAGTGGCAGTACAATAAGTCAGCTAACTGAGTCAGGAGAAGAAATTGATATTGTACTTAAACTTCAAGATTCGGAAAGCACCTCCCTCCGAAATCTTTCTGATATTAAACTATTTAGTACAAACGGAATAGGAGTTCCTTTATCACAACTTGCCTCAATTGATGAGGGTAGTGGCTATTCTTCTATCGCCAGAGAGAATCAGCAGCGCTATATTTCAGTAAGTGCTGATATATTTGAACGGCCTTTAGGTGAGGTTCAGACAGAGGTAGAAAATGTTATGACAGAAAAATTACAGCTTCCATCAGGATATACAATAACATATGGTGGAGAAGCAGAAGATATGGCAAGTTCATTTTCTCAATTATTTACTGCTGCAGTACTTGCTATAATTCTAGTTTATATGGTAATGGCTTCTCAGTTTGAATCATTGATCTATCCATTTGTAATTATGTTTACTGTACCCTTATCTATAGTTGGTGCTGTGCTGGGACTTATAATAACAGGAACACCTCTAAGTGTTAATGGATTAATCGGAGCAATAATGCTGGTAGGAATTGTGGTTAATAATGCAATAGTAATGATTGATTATATCAATAATCGCAAAGCATATATGAACAGAAAAGAAGCTATTTTAGAAGCTGCTCCAATTAGGCTGCGTCCAATTTTAATGACAACATTGACTACAACTCTGGCGCTGGTTCCTCTTGCCCTGGGAATTGGAACAGGTGCCGAAACCCAGCAGCCTATGGCAATAGTTGTAATTAGCGGACTTTTATTTTCCACCATCTTGACCCTGATTATTATTCCAGTTGTTTATGATATTGTTGATGAAATCAGAAAGAGATTTGTTAACTGGTTAAGAAAAATAGTTCATAAAGAAGAGGCAGAAGAGTAAAAGTTAAATAATAAATTCACAAATAAAACAAAAAGGATTTAGCCAATAAATCTTGAATATTAATTAAAGAGGTAAAAAAAGTTATTAAATTGAATTTAATTAATTGGGGGTAAAAAAATGCAGTACAGAAAGATGGGTAAACTTGATGTAGAAGTTTCTGCTCTTGGTTTTGGGGCAATGAGGATGCCGATCATTGGAGATGATTCTTCCAATATTGATGAAGAAGAAGCAATTAAAATGATTCGTTATGCAATTGATAATGGTGTTAATTATGTTGATACAGCCTGGCCCTATCACCAGGGAGAAAGTGAGATTGTTGTCGGAAAAGCTTTAAAAGACGGTTATAGAGAAAAAACTTATCTGGCAACAAAATTGCCAATCTGGGAAGTTGAGGAGAAAGCTGATCTGGATAAATATTTAGATAAGCAGCTGGAAAAACTTCAGGTAGAAAAGATTGATTTCTATCTCTTACATGCCTTAAATGCAGAACGCTGGCAGAAAATTAAAGACCTGGATATTATTGAATGGGGTAAGAGAAAAAAAGAAGAAGGTAAGATTGAATATCTTGGATTTTCTTTCCATGATAACCATGATGTCTTCGATGAAATTATAGAAGGTCATGACTGGGATTTCTGTCAGATTCAATATAATTATCTGGATACAGAATATCAGGCAGGAATGGCTGGACTCAAAAAGGCTTATGACCAGGGCACAGCAGTAGTGATTATGGAACCAATTCGCGGCGGTTGGCTGGCTCAGGAACCACCGGTAGCTGCAAAAGATTTATTTGAATCAGAAAATAAAGAAAGAACTCCTGTGGAATGGGCTCTACACTGGATATGGAGCCAAAAAGAACCGGGAGTTGTTCTGAGTGGAATGAGTAATATGCAGCAGTTAAAAGAAAATCTAGCAACAGCTTCTGAATCAGAAGTAGGTTTATTGAGTGATTCTGAATTTAAAATGATGGAAAAAGCAGCTGAAGAAATGAGAGGACCAATTACCTGTACCCGCTGTGAATACTGTCTTCCCTGTCCGGAAGAAGTTAATATTCCAGAAAACTTCTTTAAATTTAATCAGGCTAAATTAATGGATAAGGGAGAAAAAATGGCTGAAGAATACTTTAAAATGGATGAAACAGCCAGAGCGAGTAATTGTGTTGAATGTGGACAGTGTGAACCCCAGTGTCCTCAGAATCTTGATATAATTGATTTATTAAAAGAAGTTGACAGTTATTTTGCGGAGATTGCTTAAATGAATAAAAAATAAATTAGATATAATCTAAGTTAGCTTTAATCAAATTATAAAGCTAAATTGTTATTAACCCGGTAGAATAATATTCTATCGGGTTTCTTTTATCTAATAAAAGAGTTATAATTAAAGAAAGAGAATTGTGACTAATAAGGAGGGTAAATTATGAGAAATTTTTTACTTTTTTAGTGTTATTTTTAGTTCTCAGTATTATTCTGCAGCCAGCAACATATGCAGAGGATTCAGGGGAATCAAGAGGCTATAGCAATTCTGCTGAAATTGAATAAGAATTTTCTGCTCCGGGGAGATTTTATTTTTCTCGGAATTTTTTTGTCTAAAAAATTACAAAAAATCACTTGACAAATCAATTTAATAAGATTATACTATGAGTGTACCAGTTAACTAGTGCACTATCAAATTCGACTGAAAGGAGGTAAGAGATGGATATTAATTTCGATGCAGCCTATCCGATTTACGAACAGGTTATAGAGGAAATAAAAAAAGAGCTGGTTAGAGGAGAACTAAGACCGGGAGAAAAATTACCCTCACAGCGGAAATTGGCCAAAAAAATTGAAGTTAATCCCAACACTGTCCAGAGAGCATATAGGGAAATGGAACAGCGGGGACTTGTTGAAACTAAAAGGGGAAGAGGTACTTTTATAAAGGATGATGATCAGGTAATGATAGAAATCAAAAAAGATATGGCAGACACAGCTGTTAAAGAATTTATAGATGAGATGATTTCGCTTGGATTTAAAAAAGATGATATTCTGGAAAAAATAAATAGAAATTTAAAGAGGAGGGATCAAGATGAGTGAAAATATAATAGAAATTAGTGGAGTAAAAAAGAAGTTTCCCGGAGTTGAAGCTCTTAAAGGAATTGATTTAAATATTCCAGCTGGAATGATCACTGGAATTGTAGGTCCCAATGGAAGTGGGAAATCAACTCTGCTTAAAATAATCTCTGGTTTAATTGTTAAAGACAGTGGTCAGATAAAAATTAATAGAAAAAATAAATATCAGCATTTGATGCAGGATATTGCTTTTTTACCGGAGATTAATCATCTTTATAAGTGGATGACAATTTCTGAAATGATTAGATTTCACGAAGAACAGTACAGCGATTTTTCTCCTAAGAAGGCTGAAGAACTGCTAAATTTTATGAATTTAAAACTTGATCAGAAGATAAATAATCTTTCTAAAGGGATGGTTGCTAGATTAAAGCTTGTTTTAGTTTTAAGCCGCAGTGCAGCAGTCATTATTTTAGATGAACCTCTGGCCGGAATTGATCCAGCTTCCAGGGAGAGAATTTTAGAAACTTTAATTGGAGAATTTGATAGCGATAATCAGTCAATAATACTTGCCACTCATGAAATAATAGAGGCAGAAAGGTATCTGGATCATGTAATTTTTATTGAAAATGGAAAACTACTGCTGTCAGCTAATGCTGATGATTTAAGAGCAGAAAAAGGTAAATCTATCAGAGAATTAATCGGGGAGGTATTTGAATGAAAAGCCTAATTTCCTTAATTAAAAAAGAGTTTAGACAGTTGAATATATTAATTATTGTTTCTACTTTGATTATAACAGTCTGGGAATGGTTTTTAATTAGTAGAAGTGAAAACTGGCCTCATGGTTTGAGTTTTGGACTTGGCTTTATTCCATTATTTTTCTTACCAATGATAATGCTTTTTTTGGCCTATAACTCTTATCGAAGTGAGTGGGGGAATAATACAATTTATTTATTGAAAATTTTGCCCCGTAAAGGATACGAAATTAATTTTGCCAAGTTTTTCCTGCTTTTAGTTATTATTTAATTTTGAGTGGGGCTCTGATTTTGGTCAATATTTATTTTCATCAGGGATTTTTAGCAGGAGTATTTCGTCAAATTCCGGAAACACTGGGAAGAGAAGTTTTTAAAGAATTTCTTGTTTTAGCTTATATAACCTATCTAATAAGTGGGATTCAGATTTATTTAATAACTCAGTTTTCCTATCTGGTGGCTACATTTTTTAATCGTTTCAGGCTTTTAATTAGTATTCTGGTTTTTATTTTAAGTCATTATCTCATTTTAAGAATTGGGGGATTTTTAAACTATCTCTTTAACTGGTTGCCTGATCTACCTATAACAATTTTTACAGAAAGTCCTGCTGGAGTCAGTGAATCTACAATATATATTGGTTCAGCACCATTTATAGTAATTGTTTTGATGATGGTGGGCCTCTTTTTCTTAAATTCACGTTTGCTTGCTTCTGATGTCGATGTTTAAAAGGAGGAAAAAATGAGCAGAAAAAAATTTGTAACTTATCTTTTAATAATTTTAACGCTGGTGATGATTGCTGATATTAAATATGTAAGATCTGACAATCATTTATTTCAGGGTTTTATTACTGAATCAATAGAAGATTTAATTAAAACGGAAGGGACTTTTTTCCAGAATAGCTTTGATAGTGATAGTATAAAGGCAGAAAAAGATGGCAGTCTGGTTCTTGATTACAACTTTTTGAATGAAAATAAAGAAGTTAGAACTTTTTATTTAAAAAACGATTTTGGTAGTATTGATTTAACGGGAACTCAAAATCAAGAAATAAATATTGATTATACACTCAAGGTTCATGCTGAAGATAAAGAAGCTGCAGAGGAGTTTATCAAAGATTTAGAAGTAATTTATAATCTTCGGGGAGATAAACTGGAGATAGCCCTTAATAAGAGTCAGACTTCTACTCCTGACTTGATTAATGTGGTAGAAATTGATTATAGAATTAGTATTCCAGAAAATTTAATGACAGATTTAAGAAATAAGTATGGGGCCCTAGATGTTTCAAGTTTAGATGCTGCATTAGAAGCCAGTAATCGTTATGGAAGTACAAATATTGATAATATTTCCGGTAGAGTGGAAGTTGATTTAGACTATGGTGAGGCCAGAATTACTAATCTTGCTTCAAGTTTAAATTTAGAATCAGCCTATACAGAAAATACAGTTAGAAATATAGAAGGAGAGTTTAAACTAGAAAGTGCTTATGGTTTTAATAGAATTCAGAATTTAGCTTCTGATCTAATAATAAATAGTCGTTATGGAGGAGCCGAAATAAGTGAAGCTAAAAATATCGACATTAACAGCCGTTATACTGGCTTTAGCTTTGAAAATATCAGTGGTAAAATAACTGCAGATATTGAATATGGAGATTTAAGATTAAAAAATATCTCTGATCTAGATTTTGAATTACAGTATGCTGACTGTACAATTGAAAGGCTTAAAGATTACGAATTATATAATTATGATCTCAAAGTTGAATATGGTAATATAGCAGCTGATCTGGGAGGAGTAAATTATGAAAATAAGAAGGAATTGGTTTACCGAGGAAGCAGAGCGGAACACAATATATCTATTAGTTCCGAATATGGAGATATATTAATTAAATAGCTTTTGTTCTTAGCAGGCAGTTTATGATATAATTAAATTGCCTGATAGGAGTTGATTGAAGTGCTAAATAAAAAAGTGAAATTAATTTATAACCCAGCAGCAGGAGATAGAACTTTTAATTCTTATTTAGATCAGTTTTTAAAGCTGTTTCAGGCTGCTGGATTTAGAGTAGATATTTATAGAAGTATGGAACCAGGAGATTTTAAAAAAGGTCTGGAAAATATTGATCAGAGTTATGAAGCTATAATTGTTGCAGGTGGAGATGGATCTGCCAGCGAAATGGTTGATTTAATGCAGAAAGAGCAGATTGATCTTCCGTTGGGAATTATTCCGGCAGGGACTGCCAATGACTTTGCTTCTTTTCTGGGAATGACCCAGAATATTGAAAACAGTATTAAAAGAATTCTGGACTGGAAAATTAAAGAAATTGATGTTGGTCGGGTTAATAAAAGATATTTTTTAAATGTTTGTGTGGGAGGTATTATTTCTCAGATTGCTCACGGCACAGAAACTGAAATGAAAAATAGACTGGGAAAAGTTGCCTATTATTTGCAGGGGTTAAAAGAGCTTCCTAATATCAAGTCAATGCAGCTTGAAATTGAAACTTCAAGGGAAAAAATTGAGGGAGAATTTCTGGGTTTTTTTATTTTTAACAGCAAAGATGCTGGGGGCTTTAAAAATATAGCCAAACTGGCTTCGATAGATGATGGTTTATTTGATCTCTTAGCAGTCAAAACTGGCAATATTTTAAAATTGAGTACAGCAGCAGCTGATTTATTTAATGGTAAAGAGATTAAAAATAAGAATTTAATTTATCTTCAGGATAATTATTTTAAAATTACACTAAAAAACAGCAGTAGAGATGAGCACTGTGATATTGATGGAGAGAAAGGTCCTGCTTTTCCCTTAGAAATTGAACTGATTCCAGCTGCTCAAAAAGTTTTCACAGCTTAAGCAATTATAATGCAGGAAAAGTGATTTAAATCGCTAATTATATATTAAGCTAATAAATTTGCCCTGCTGCCAGGTAAGAGCCTCTCTCGTTATATAGAGAGGTTTTTGCCATTTAAGCTAATTATGAGCAGCTAAAATATTTAAGTCAAAGGAGATTGAAGATGATAAAAAAGATTTTACTTTCTATATTATTAATAACTTTCTTTTTTTCAGCAGCAACTGCAGCAGCAGAAAAAGAAATCGAATTCTGGACAATTAATCTAAGCCCCAAATTTGATGACTATTTTGTAACCAAAATAAAAGAATTTGAAACCCAAAACCCGGGACTTAAAATTAAATGGGAGGACGTTAATTTTTCCACTATTAATCAGAAATTACGCCACCAACTGGCAGCAGGAGAAGTTCCTGATCTGGTTAATCTCTCACCACAGCTAATGGCTTCTCTGCTTGAGGATAATCTTTTGTTCCCGGTATCAAGTTTAAAGCAAGATTACAGCCAGTATTATTATCCCCGACTCTGGGAAAATGGTTATTATCAGGGAGCTTACTATGCTTTTCCCTGGTATCTTAGTTCAAAATTGATGGTATTTAATCAGGAAATTTTTAAAATTGCAGGTCTTAATCCTAACCAGTTAATTGAAGATCAAAATCAGTTATTTCAACTTGCAGAAACTATAACTAAGAAAACAGGGGTTTATGGTCTGATGCCCCAGATCAAAATTGAGCAGGAATTTATTGAGGCCGGAATTGAGTTGTTTAAGGAAGATAATGGACAGCTTAAGGCTGCTTTTAATAATCAAAAAGCAGAAAAAATAATTTTAAAATATCAACAGCTCAGAAAAAAAGGAGTAATTCCCGCTGATACACTAAGTTCGGGTTTTAATATTGCTCTCGAACGTTATAAGAATAATGAACTGGCAATTTTATTTACAGCACCTCAATTTTTAAAAGAAATAGCAAATGACTCTAAATACCTAAATGATGTAACAAAACCGGCAGTAATTCCCCCGGCTGGTGAGGGGGTAATCAATGCTGCTTTAATGAATCTGGTTATTCCTAAGGCTTCTGAAAATAAAATTGAAGCAGCTAAATTTGCTCAGTTTATTACTTCTCTCAAATCACAGTTAAAATTTTCGACCCAGGCTTCAGTATTACCATCTGCTGTTATTCCAGAAGAAGATCTGGAACTACTTCAGGAAAAAATAAGAGATAAAGCAGGGGATATATCTTTAGAAAATGAAGCTCAAATAATTTTACGAAAGCAGTTATTTAGGAATCAGGATTTAACCCTTATGCATCCTGATGCAGCTGAACTACTTAAAGTAATGAATGAACAATTTGCCCGGGCTTTTGCCGGTAAAATTTCTGCCAGAGAGGCTCTTAATATTATGGAAACTAAATGGAATCAGATTTTAACAGAGGAGAATTTAAATGATTAAAAAATTGAATTTTATTTTTTTGGTATTGATAATTATACTTGTTTATTCTCTTAATTCAGCAGCTTATTTTAAACCAGAAGTTTATCGCAGTTCTCTGTTGAAAATTCGAGCTGCAGAAAGATCTTTAAATAACCTGGATAAAAAAATGAATAGAGCTAAATCTGATTTCAAAATATTTTACCAATCTGAAATTGATGATGAGCTCAAAAAAATCGATGCGTATTATCAGCAGCTGCAGCAGGCATACAAAAATAATAATGATTTTGAAGTCGATAGAATATCTAAAATAATAATTAGATTTTCAAATCAGCTTCTTTTAAAAACTACGGAATCAAAGCCTGTGCAGCTGCGTGGATTCTGGTTGGATAGTGGTACTTTTGCTAAAACCGGCGGCCGATCAGGGGTTCAGAAACTTCTCAATCAGGCTCAGAAGGCTAATTTTAATGTCATTTTTCCGGAAACATTTTATAAGGGAATGTCTGTAATTGCTGATAATGAATTATTTTTTCAGGATCCGCGTTTTAAAAATTGGAAGGAAGATCCACTAAAAGTTTTAATCGAAGAAGCAGCAGCAAGAAATATGGAAGTTCATCCCTGGGTCTGGGTTTTTAATGAAAACACAGCTGGAAAACCAGGACGGATATTAGAAAATAATCCGGATTGGGCTAATAAAAATAAAGAAGGAGAGGTAGTAAGTTATCATAATTCTACCTGGCTTTCACCTGCAAGAGAAGATGTTAGAGAATTTTTGCAAAAGAGATATGCTTATCTGGTAAAAAATTATAATATTGATGGAATTAATCTGGATTATATTCGTTTTCCAGAGGAATATCGAGGTAGTTTTGGTTATGATCAAATTAGTGTTGAAAAATTTAAAGAAAAAACCGGACTTGATCCTTTTACAATTAAAAGTGGTAGTGCAGAATTTTCTATCTGGAATCAGTACAGAGAAGATTTAATTACTCAAATGGTAAAAGAAACCACTAAACAATTAAGATTAATTGATCCAAATTTAAAGATTTCTGCTGATGTAATTCCGGGAAGAGAAGAAGCACGTTATCGAGCTTTACAGAACTGGTCTCTCTGGCTTAAAAATGATTACTTAGATTTTGTTTTACCAATGACCTATACAGAAAATTTATTTTCTGAGCTCAGAAGTTGGATTAAAGAAGATCGCAGTCAGATTAAAAAGCCATTATATGCCGGTGTTTCAGTTTTTAAGTTGAGCTCAGAACAGTTAATTGCTCAAATAGAGGAGATTAATCAGATCAATCCTAACGGTGTTTCTTTATTTGCAGCAGCTCATTTAACAGAAGGAGATTATCAGAGACTGGCTCAGGGAGTTTTTTCTGTTCCAGCATTATTACCCGATAAAAATAAAAGAGAATCTTTGGCTAAAATGCAGGATTTTATCTTGAAAAGGTTAAATATTATAAAAGAAGCAGAAGCAATTGAAACCGATGATTTAATAAAGATAAGGACTTTTCTCAATCAAATTTGCAGTAAAGCTACAAAAGCAGACTTTAATTTTTTAGATTATGTCGAAAAAAATAATCTTAATCTTTCTGAAAAAGTAACAGGAGTGCTGGAAAAGGATTTTAACTATTTAAAAGATATTATAAACTTATATTAAAATCTCAAATTTTTAGGCAGGGGTGATAAAATTGAAAAGTTCTTTTACTGTTGGCCATCTGTTTGGAATACCTGTTAAAATTCACATTAGTTTATTAATAATCCTCCCCTTTTTTGCCTGGGCTTTTGGCAGTAACATAATTTATCTGACTGAAAACACCGATATTGCCAGAAGACAGTTAATTTTAAATCCTTATTTACTAGGTTTTATAATGGCTGTAATGCTTTTTATCAGTATTTTAATTCATGAGCTGGCTCATTCGCTTGTAGCCAGAACTAAAGATGTGGAAACTACTGATATTACTTTAATGCTTTTTGGTGGGCTGGCTAATATTGAGGAGATATCTAAGGATCCAAAAGATGAAATGAAAATTGCAGCCAGTGGACCACTTACCAGTCTGCTGCTTGGTCTAATTTTTATTTTTTCAGGCAGCTATGCTCCAGATTTTATTTTAGAAGATTTAAGGTTAATAGTTTTATATACCGGTCAGTTAAATATATTTTTGGGGATTTTTAATCTGTTACCTGCTTTTCCATCTGATGGTGGAAGAATTCTGCGGGCATTTATTGCTCAAAGAACATCATTTAGAAGAGCAACTGAGATTGCTTCTAAATTTGGCAAAGGATTTGCCCTGATGTTTGGTATTTTAGGTTTTATGAGTGGTAACTTTCTCCTAATATTTATTGCCTTTTTTATTTATATTGGTGCTTCTCAGGAACACCAGTTTAGCAATATTAAAAGTGCTCTTTCTGATCTTAAAGTTAAAGACTTAATGACTGAAGAAGTTAAGACTGTACCGGCAAATATGAGTGTGCATCGTTTAATTGAAAAAATGTTTAATGATAAGCATTCGGGATTTCCTGTTTTGAGAGATGACCAGGTTGTTGGTATTGTTACTATGGAAGATGCTCAAAAAATTCCACAGGATGAATATCATAATACCCCGGTGCAGACTATAATGAATAAGGAATTGCACTGTGTAAGTGAGAATGATGAACTTTATGAAGCTTTCAAACTGCTTTTCCAAAAAGATATTGGCCGACTTCTGGTAATGGACGGAGAAGAACTGAGAGGTATTATTACTCGTTCGGATGTGATGACAGGTCTCAGAGTAAGACAGCTAGAAAATATCGAAAAAAAGGAGTAATTTGATGATTTATTTTAAAAATTATCTAATAACATTTATTATTTTTCTTGTCATTGATTTTATCTGGCTGGGTGCAGTGGCCAGGAATCTTTATCGTAATCAACTTGGATTTTTAATGAAGGAAAACTTTAATATGGTTGCTGCTCTGATTTTTTATCTGCTCTTTACAGCTGGTCTGGTTTTCTTTGTCCTCAACAGAGCACTTGCTATTTCCAGCTGGCAGTATGCTTTATTTGCCGGTATGTTTTTTGGTTTAATAACTTATTCAACTTACGATTTGACTAATTTAGCAACAATTAAAGACTGGCCCTTAATGATAACAATTATAGATTTAATCTGGGGCAGTTTCTTAGGAGGTTTTACTTCTTATTTAAGCTATCTAGTTATTAATTATTTTAAATAATTTTTTTAAATTCATATTTCCTTCATAATTTACTCCTATAATTAAGTCAGAAGTTAAGAAAATCATCTAATAACTATTAAGGAGTGAATGAAATATGAAAAAAATATTTACAGTTTTACTGGTGCTGGTCTTTGTAATGACAGGTTTTACAGGTGCAATTTTTGCCCATGGTGCTCAGTCAAAAATGGGTCCTGGAGGTCAATCTTTTTATAATAGAGATAGAGACGATGTTGGAGTAGGTTATAATAGAATTGACTTAAGTGATGAACAGATTAATCAAATTGCTGATTTAAGAAATGAATTTTATAATGATACTGAAGAATTAAGAGATCAATTAAGAGACTTAAATCGTCAACTTAGGGATCTAGAATTTAGAGGTGCTTCTAATGCTGAGATTGGTAAAACAGAAGATCAGATTGAAAAAGTGTTGACTCAGCTGGATGAAAAAAGAATTAATAATCAGGAAAAAATAGAATCTGTTTTAACAGAAGAACAGCTTAACTTGATTGAAGAAAATCGTTTAAATTATGAAGAGCGTTTCCAGAATCGTTTTAATAATGATTTTGGCCCTGGATTTCGAATGAATTATGGCAGAAATGGCTATTCAGATTTTGATGATTTTCATTATGGTATGATGGGTGGTATGATGGGAGGAGCTTTTATGGGCGGCAGGTATGACAGTTTTGGTACTCCCGGAGCTTATAATGGAAGAGAATTTGGTTATGGAGCTGGCTGGTGTCATTAAGTTAAAAAAATCAAATAATTAATTAAAGAACAAAAAAGGCCGGGGTTATAATCCCGGCCTTTAAATTAGATATTAAATATTTTAAATTAACATTTAGAACATTTAATTTAAAAGATCACTTAAATCAATCTTAATATCGAACTGTATATCAACTCCACTGTCATCATTTTTCTGATCTTCATTATAATCATCATTAAAGTCATCATCTTCTAAATCATGGTATTTTTCTTTTAATTCTTCGTAAACATTATCTCGAGTTGCTCTTTGTCCTCTTCCTTCTTTCTGGATAACTCTGCCAGTATTTAAATTTTTGTAATAATAACTATATTTATTATTAGCATGATGAACTTCAAGCATTTCTATCATATTACGATCTCGATAATAATACTCATATTTTTTATTTTTAATTTCTATTTTTTCTTCGACTCCGGTCCGATTATTATTATATTTATAATCATAATTGTTACCACGTACTTTTAATACTTCTGTTCCCCCATTGAACTTATATTTTTTATCATATTTTTTACTATTAAAAGGAGGGAAATGTCTTTCACGGTATGGATGTCTAAAACGGATAAGATCATCATCAAAAATTATTGCTGGCATACCAAAATAACGGTGAAATTCATTAATTCTTTCTCTATTTCGAATCATTCGGTCCAGCTCATCCCGATCAAGTATTTTACCAGAGTTGCTGTAGTAATAGAGTATCAAGCTGATATCTTTACTATTCAGTCCAAGTCTTGCCATGTATTCAATATCTTCACTATCAACATCTTTAAAAACTCTAATCAATAACTGTTTATCAAAATCATCCAGTCCAGCTGCAGCAGCAGAAATTGAATTAAAAAGAAGTAATATAAATAAAATAAAAATAGTAGCTTTTTTAAACATATTATCTCTCCTCCTGAAATTGATCTTTAAAAGAAGCCTTTATCTATATTATATTCTCAATTAATCTCTTTTACAATGATGAAAGTGTGATATTTGAAAAAGCATTGAATATGTAATAAAATATAATCAGTATTATTATTATTTATATATTTGAAAGAGGAGTGAAAAAATGATCTGGAGAGATGAGTATAAAATTGGAGTAGAACTGGTAGATAAGCAGCATAAGGAACTCTTTAGTCGCCTGGGAGATTTTATTCAGACTGTCAGAAGTGATAAAGAGAAGGCTGAAAAAAAAGAAGAAGTGGAAAAAACTTTGAATTTTATGGGCGAATATGTTGTGACACATTTTGATGCCGAAGAAGCGTTACAGAAAAGGTACAATTATCCTGATTACGAAAAACACCATCAAATTCATGAGGATTTTAAAGCCGAAGTTGCAGATTTTCAGCATCAGTACAGTAAAAATGATTATGATGAAGATTTTCTACTGGAATTTAGTGGTAGGCTCTTAACCTGGTTGATTAATCATGTTGCCTCAACTGATCAGGATATTGGAGAACATATAAATTCTGCTAAAGAGAATGAGGAGGAAAGTAAGTAATGGATGCAAAATACTTAAATCCAATAATTGCAGCAACTGATTCAGTTTTTCAAACTATGCTTTCATTAGAACCTAAAAAGAAAGAAGTTTCAATTCAGGAAGACTTAGTGACTGATAAAGAAGCAAATGTAATTATTGGTATGACAGGAGATATCAAAGGATCTATTGTATATAGTTTTTCCAGTGAGATGGCTTTAAAAGTTGTGGAAGCCATGTCAGGGATGGAGATGCAGAAGCTTGATAAATTTGTAACTTCAGCTATGGGAGAACTGGGGAATATTATTAGCGGTAAAGCTACAACTGGTTTAACAGCACAGGGGTTGAGTTGTGACATTGCACCACCACAGATTGTAACAGGTAAGAATATCAATATCAGTTCTGAAGCAGATAAGGTATTGATGGTTAAATTTAATACTGAACTGGGAGAATTTGATGTTGGATTTTCGATTAATTAGTTTTTAAAGGCTCCTGTGGGGGCTTTTAAACACTTATCGATGGAGGCAGAAATTATGGAAGAAGTTTATGAATATAATAAATATAGATTTTTAGAAAAACTTTATACTCCGATTGGAATTTTTATGGCAGGTATTTTACTGCAGTTTTTTTATCCTGGCATTGGGCTTTATCAGCGAATTTTAATATATCTTATTTATTTATCAGGTGTTTTATTATTTGCATTTGAGGCATTACCTATAATAAAGAGCACCTATCAGGTCTGGAATAAAAAAATTGTTTTAACTAATAGGACTATTGTAGTTAAGGGTGATGATCATTTAAAAACTAAAATTGTAAATAGAAAAGATATTGAGCGGATAATTTTTAGATCTTTACGGGGAGAGGATATAGAAATTCCTCATTTTCAAAAACTGGAAGACATTGATGATAAATTATACGAACTTGCTGGGCGTAAATTGATCATTGAATATAAAGCAGAAACTGCAGATAATGAATTGGTAGTTTACTTAGAATTATTACCAGAGGACTTTTTAGAAGAATTTATCAAATGGTACCAGGCCGATATAGCACTAAAATAAATTATGCCTGAAGATCTTCTATGTTATAGAAAAATGAAAGAATTTCTGCAATAACAGTGTACAGCTCTTCGGGGATTTCATCTCCTATATTGAGTTCAGCCAGAACCTGAACAACATCTTTATCTTCTTTGATAGGGATGTTTTCCTGTCTGGCTTTTTTTATTATTTTTTCAGCAATGCTCCCCTTCCCACTTGCAATAATTCGGGGAGCTTGATCAGTATTCTGATCATATTTAAGTGCTACGGTTTTTTTAGTTTCAGATTTATTTTTATTTACTGTCATCTAAATTACCTCATTTCAGAAAATATAAGATTATTAATTAAAGTATAAATTAGTGAGATTTTGATATTTAAATTTTAATATCTATATGTCTGTAATTGCCATTATCATCAAACTCATTCAATTCATTTAGAATTAAATTATTAAAAAAATCATCTCTTTCTGATTTCAAATTAGAAAAGTTTTTGATGCGAAAACTGTTAATAGTAAAACCTTCATTTTTTAGATTTGACTGCAAACTGTTAAAGTTTGCTTCAATTAGATCTGCCGTTTGAGCACTTTCTGTAAAAATAGTTGTATTAATGTTTTTTTGATCCACATTTATTTTAGTTTGAATAGGACCAATATTTTCGAATTCTAAAATAAAAGATATATTATATCCTTTTTTGGCTTTTTTATTTTCAGATTCACCATTTCGATCTTCTTCAATTTTTAAAAGTAGAGAAGAAAGTTTGTTATTTGGAAGTTGGACTGGAATTTCAAGTGCCAGCATTAGAGGTGTATTTTGGCTCTGCTGTTGTAAATTGATAAGTTTCTGTCCTAAAATATTATCTGCAATTTTTTCTTCGTTTTCCCCTCCAGTTCTATTGAAAAGAGAAAGAATCTGATCCGAAATTTTACTATGAGCAGACAGAGATTCAGCAATATTCTGGGCTGGATTGTCTAAATTTACTGCTGATTCATTTCTATTTAACAGAGGAGAATTCTGCTGATTTAAATTAGTAAAAATCTGGTTTTTATTAGTTAAACTTTCAGTGAATTGACTTATATTCTGCTCAAATTTAGCTGCAGTTTCTTTAATCAGATTTTCAGATAAAGGCAGCTTATTATTTTCTAAAAAAGCAAAAGCTTTTACTAAAGATAGTTTTTCCGAGCTGGATTCGACATTATTATGTGTCAAAAAATTATTTAAAATTTTAAGCGTATTTCGGTCAAAATCTTGGTTGAGTTTGTTAAGATTATTTAAAATGATATTCTTAAATTCCTGGTCCAGCTGACTAAAGTTATTTAAAATTTGAGGATTAAGATTGTTATTCGTCTGGTCTGTAAAGTTATTAACTGTAGTTTCCGAATTCTGGTTTATAAAATTAAGATTTGTTTTAGGACCAGTTTCCTGGTTTACTGTATTTTGATTCTGCTGATCTAAATTATTAATATTATTGAGAGAGTTTTTAAGCTCAGTTATATTTAATTGGGAAAGCAGATTATTAAGCTGATTTGAAGAAAGTTGATTGTCTGAATTTATAAACTGTTCAAGTATAGATCCTAAATTTCCATTATTACTAAAAACAGAACGCAGTGCATTAACAAACTTCTCTGAAAATGGGAGGTTATTACTTTCCAGAAAAGCAAAAGCTTTAATCACAGCCATTTTATCTTCTGCATTTGTAGCCGGATTATCTCCTAAATATTGAATTAAATTTGCCACAGTTTTTTCAGTCAAGGGCATTTCCATTTTAGCCCAGCTATCCAGAAGCATTTTTTGACTATCATCTTCTAGAGAAGCAAGAAGACGAAAAATTTCCGGCAGTAGTTCAGCATTTTCACTTTTGCCCTGGCTTTCATCGGTAGTAATATTATCAGTATTTAAAGCCTGTCTAAGTATTCCTATATCAAGTTTTCTAATCGGTGCCAGACCATTTAAGTCCATAAACTTCACTCCCGGTATTTAATAATCAATTGTTTTATTCTTTTGCTTATTCTTTATTTCTATAAAATTGATTGAAATCCTTTAAAATCTCATATATTATTATAGCAGAGACAACAATTATTTTTAGTAATTGTTATTGGAAAGAAAATTATAACTTAACTGTTATTTATAGATTATTAAAATTTGGATAAGGAGGTTAATTTATGTCTGAGAAATGTGGAAACTGTGGTTGTGGTTCTCAAAGCCCAAATAACTGCGGTGGCAGTCAGTTAACAGAGGAAGAATTAGCTGAAATTTTAAAAGAAAAATCAGAACACAGCAGGAAATACAGTGTTGAATATAGAATTAAACTGCAGGAAATGGAATGTAAGGCTGAGGTGTTAATTGAACGGATTAAAGCTTATACAGGAGTTGTTGATGCGGTAGAATTTACAGAAGAGGAATTAATAATATCCTATGATGACCGTCTAATAACACCGGCTGAAATTTCAGATTTAGTTCACTAAAAGAAAAGAGGAGATTTAGATGAAAAGTCACGAGATTGATTATGAGATTATTGGTGATGATATGCAGGTTGTGGAAGTTGAGCTGGATCCGGAAGAAACAGTTATTGCTGAGGCTGGAGCAATGAACTGGATGGATAATGGCATTTCTTTTGAAGCAAAAATGGGAGATGGAACTGAGGTTAATAATTCTATTCTTGGTAAAATATTTGGAGCAGGTAAGCGAGTAATTACTGGAGAATCAATATTTATGACTCATTTTACCAATAAAGATTACGGGAAGAAAAAAATTGCTTTTGCAGCTCCCTATCCTGGTAAAATTATTGATCTTGATCTGGCAGCATTACCTCAAAACCAGTTTACCTGTCAAAAAGATGCTTTTTTATGTGCTGCTCTGGGAACTAAGGTAGATATCACATTTAACAAGCGCTTCGGTACTGGTTTGTTTGGAGGCGAAGGTTTTATTCTGCAAAAATTAAGTGGAGATGGCAAGGTCTTTGTTCATGCAGGTGGTACAGTAGTCAAAAAAGAATTAAGGAATGAAAAAATTAAAGTTGATACCGGCTGCCTGGTTGGGTTTACAGCTGGTATTGATTATAATATTGAAAGAGCAGGAGAATTGAAGTCTATGCTCTTTGGAGGCGAAGGTTTATTTCTGGCTACTCTTCAGGGTACAGGTACAGTTTATCTGCAGAGTCTGCCTTTTTCCAGACTTGCTGATAGAATTATCAAAAGTGCTCCCCGCCTTTCCGGGAAACAAAAGGGAGAGGGCTCTGTACTGGGACAAATTGGGAATATGCTTGATGGTGACAATTTTTAATTAAGTTGTAGTCCTTTTAACTTGCAAAGCCTTCCTTAATATTAGATAATATATATTAATACCTATAAAATTAATAATATAAGATAAATAAGGGAGGTAATATTATGTTGACTCTAAGAGAAATAAAGGCTAATCCTGATTTTCAGCATATGATTAAAGAAGCCAATCATTATCTTTCAGAAAAAGGTTATACAGAGCATGGTTTTAGGCATGTTAATTATGTCTCTGAAACTACAAGTAGAATTCTTAAAGAACTAGGTTTTGATAAAAAAACAGTAGAACTGGGAGCAATTACAGGCTATCTGCATGATATTGGAAATATGTTCAATCGTAAACATCATGGTATTTCTGGTGCCAATATAGTTTATACAGAATTAAGAAGAATAGGAGTTCCACTTGAAGATATAACTAAGATTACAACAGCTATAGCTAATCATGATGTAGAAATTGGTAAGGCTGTAAGTCCAATTACTGCTGCCTTAATTCTGGCTGATAAAAGTGATGCCCACAGAACAAGAGTTAATAAGAAAGATTCTACTTTTATTCATGACCGAGTTAATCTTGCAATTCGGGACTCTAAAATTTCTGTAGATCCAGAAGAAGAAACAATTACCTTAAGTATCGATTATGATTCCTCGATTAGTCAGGTAATGGATTATTTCGAAATTTATCTCTATAGAATGGAAATGTGTAAAGAAGCAGCTAAATATTTGGGCTGTAGATTCCGACTTTTAATTAATGAGCTCGAGTTATTGGGGCATGTTAATTACCAGGAGAAGTAGTATAAAAATAATCTAGTATAATTTTAATTAAGGAAGGTATTTATGTTTTATAAATTATTAATGATATTTATTCTTGTTCCACTTATTGAACTTTATTTTTTACTGGAAGTTAGTAAATTTATTGGTGTTTTTACAACTGTAATGATAATTATCTTTACAGGTGCAGCCGGAATCAGCATTGCAAAAAGGCAGGGTTACCAGGTTGTTAGTAATATTCGTTCAACTCTTAATCAGGGTAAGATGCCTACAGATGACTTAATCAGTGCTTTACTGATTTTAATTGGTGGTGTAACCCTATTAACTCCGGGTTTTTTAACCGACATTACAGGCTTTTTATTGATTTTGCCCGGTTCTAGGGATTTGATTGCGGCTCTGGTGAAAAAATATTTTCTTAAATATGTTAAAGAAAATAAGGTTGAAGTTCATTATGGAAGTCGATTTAATCAGAAAAAAAATGATCAGCAGACTAGTGATAAATATGCTGATTATCAGGATGATTTTATTGATGTAGAGGCTGAGAAAGTGGAAGAAGATGAAGATTTAAAATAAATAGAAAAGAGGAGCCCGATTTTTAAAGATCGGACTCCTCTTTTTTGAATTAATATTCAAATTATGCATTTTGATAGAGCAGACGATGTCTTAGATTGAAAATATGAGCAAAAGAATAATTTTCTTCTAGTTGCATTTCATAAATCAGCTTATTGGTCATGAGAACAGAAACTCTAAAAGCCGAAGCTATATCATCTTTAAAACTATATTCTCTCTCTAAAAATTCTTTGTGTTCTTTTTCAATAAAAGTCTTCAAATTATTTTTGTAGACAAAATTTTCTTCCAGATCCTTTTTGAAAAAATCAGGGTGTAGATTCTGTGCATGCAGATTTAATTTCCATTCATGAAAGACATGAACTGTTTTTTCTCGAAGTGTTCCTGGATTAAGTTCAGGATCGTTATGAGCTCTACAGAAGTAATCTGCAATATAGTGGAATAATTCTCCTAGTTTAATTGCAAATTTATAGGGGTTTTGGTCGGGATTCATTTCTTTTAATTCATCAAATTGCTTATAAAAAAATTCCATAGTTTCATCTTTAAAGTGGCTTATATCTCCTTTAATAAAATCAGGTTTCATGCTTCCCCAGGCAAGTGCCATTTTGGAAAGCCAGATATCATTTTTAGCAAAATGATCATGAATTTTATAAGCCAGCATTTTGTGTGTTCTAGTATCCAGTTTCAATACCTCCCGGTAATTTTAATCCTTGCCAACAAATTTCGATATTTTAATAATAACATAGACCTTACAAATTAGCAAATGGATTTATTTTCCTTTAATTCTCTGCTGTTAAATATTTAATTATTGAATCTAAATCTTAATTTTGATAAGATTTTACTTAGAATCATATAATTTTAAATTGATTGCTTAATTATTATCTATTATAAAGTTTACTTGAAGCCGGCTTAAATTTCTGTTAAATTGTTTACGGTAAATCATTAAAATATAATTTTAATAAACAAGTTAAATTAAGAAGGAGAGATAATTTATGAAGGCAAAAAAACTTACTGGAGAAAGAGCAGCAGAATATATTAAAGATGGGATGATAATAGGTCTGGGTACTGGTTCAACTGCTTACTATGCAATAAAAAAAGTAGGAGAAATGGTTAAAAATGGACTGAAAATCAAGGCTGTACCAACATCAAAAGAAACTGCAAAACTGGCAGCAGCAGAAGGAATTGAACTTGTAGAATTATCCGATGTTAAATCACTTGATCTTACAATTGATGGTGCTGATGAAGTTGATCCAGACTTTAACCTGATTAAAGGTGGAGGTGGCGCTCTCTTAAGAGAGAAGATAGTTGCTTCAGCTACTGATCAGTTGATTATAGTTGTAGATGAGTCTAAACTTGTTGAGCATCTGGGAGCATTTCCACTTCCGGTAGAGGTAACCCCTTTTAGCTGGCAGTATACACAGCAAATGATTGAAAAATTCAGCTGTAGTTCAAAGATTAGAAAAGAAAATGGGGAGATTTTTGTTACAGATAATGGGAACTATATTCTGGATTGTGATTTTGGCAAAATTGAAGATCCTGTAAAAATAGCCGTGGAATTAAACAAGCTGCCTGGAGTTGTAGAGAATGGGATTTTTGCAGAAATGGCAGAAATTATTGTGGTAGGTTATAATGATGGTCATATAGAGGTTTTAGAAAAATAATTAAATTGAAACTGATGAGGAGCCAGCAGCAGCTGGGCTCCTTTTTTCAGTTTAAATCACATCTAAGTAATAATAAAACCGCTCCTCCAGGAGCGGTTTGGCTAAATATTTAATCTTCAACGAGATTACTTTTTAGCCAGTTTATAATATCATCAGATTCATATAAAGGCTCACCATCAATAAATAAACAGGGAACCTGTCTCTTGCCTCCAACTTCTATTAATTCGGATTCTGCTTTTTGATCCTGATTAATATTTTTTAATTCCACTTCATTTAAATCATTTTTGTCAATAAATTTAGTTACTTTTCTGCAATAAGGACAGGTAGGGTAGTAATATAATTTCAAATTATACATTTTATCATCCTTTCGTATTTAAGATGTCATACCTTAGATAATAATTTCTATTTAAACTCCAGAATTCCTTTATTATTTTCTAATTGAATAATATTACAAATATTTGTAAAAATATGTTATAATTAAGATGAGTTTAAAGAATTGGCTTAAATTTAACTGTTTGTTTATTGCGAAAGGAGCCAGCATGTATAATAATTACAATGAGATATCTGCAGAAACAGAACTGAATAGTTTTAATTTAAGGAATTATTTTCTCCAGGAAGCTGAACTTAATTCAAATATTGAAAGTATATTCCAGTTATTTGAAAAAACTCAAGAAGCTGAGACAGAAATTGATTTTTTTTATTTAATTTTAACTGAAGCATTTAAATTGATTCCGGAAGCTGAGTATGGACAAATTGTAATTAATTATCAGGATCCAGCATATTTTCTAAAAAAAGTATATAGACAGGAACTGCTATCTTTTGATATAGCTAGCTTTCAGAAAAATTACTCCAGTTTTTATTTTGGAGATATTATTTTTAAATCACAGCGTTTAAATAAAAAACTAATTATAAATTTTAAGCTGGATAATCAATTTTTAGGAGCAGCGATTTTATACATTCCAGCAAAAAAATATAAAGGATTTAGTAATCAGTCGGTAAAGATTGGTGCTTTTTTGGAAAAAATAGCATCATCATATCTGATTTCAAAAAGGTATCAAAGATTACAGGAAAAATTAAAGCAGGAGATTATACTATCTTTAAGTAATCTACTTGCCATTCATGATCAGTACACAAAAGGGCATAATCAGAAAGTTGCTGAGTTGAGTAGAGAACTGGCAGAGTTGACAGGTTTAAATAAAAACCAAATTCAGCAGGCTTACTGGACTGGTATTTTACATGATATAGGTAAAACATTAATTCCTGCTTCTATATTAAACAAAAAAGCTCCTCTCACTAAAAAGGAATTCTCTGAGATAAAAAAGCATCCAGAGTGGGCCTATCAAACCTTAAAAGATTCAGCAGAATTAAAAGATATTGCCAGCTATGTACTTTATCATCATGAAAAATGGGATGGTAGTGGTTATCCTGATCAGCTGGCGGGAAATGAAATCCCGATAATTTCTCAGATTGTTTCAATAGCAGATGCCTGGGATGCTATGACTTCTAACCGTTCATACAGAAAAGCTCTCAGTCACAAAGAAGCTATTAAACGTCTCAAAAACAATCGCGGTAAACAATTTTCACCATTACTTTTAGATGTATTTCTGGATAATATTAGTTAAAGCAGATATTTAATTTCATTTTTAGAATTAAAGCCTTTAAATAGCCGTTTGTTTCTGTTATAATAGTAAAGTAGACAACAATTTTATTTTATACAGATTTTTTTCAAAAGAAACCAAAAGGGTGGAGAAAAAATTGAGAAGAAGAGAGCGCTTGACCGGTTTTTTTATCATATTTATTTTACTTACTTTTTCTGCTTACAGTAGTTCAATGAATGTAGGTGGTCGCAGTGGATTAGCAGATAGACAGATTGGAAGAACCAGTCAGATAAATGCTGGCCAGAACAGCATGAGAGTTCTAAATAATGGTAAGCAGAAATTTAATACTGCTGTTTCTGGAACTAAAGAACAATTGGATAAAGAGTCTGATATAAATAGCAGTCAGTCTTTAAATACTAATTCAGGCAGGTCGGATAAATCTATAAGTTTAGATCAGGCCGCTGATAATGTCAGTCAAAATTTTAAAAATGAGAGAAAAGAAACTAAAATAGTTACTGAGCAGAGAGAAAAAAATACTGTTCAAAATAAAAAACAGGATCAGCAGAAAACTGCTTTTGAAAAAAGATATGAACCTCAGTTAATTGATCAGGTAAAAGTACATAAAGTTAAAAGTGGAGAAACCCTCTGGGATATAGCTCATGAACATGGTTTAAATATTGATTCTTTAATCGGAGCCAATAATATCAGCAATATGAATAGCATAAAACCGGGTCAGGAATTTAAAATCTTACCTGTCAAAGGAATTATTTATCGAGTTTCACCTGGAGAAAGTGTAGCCAGTATTGCAGGTAAATTTAATATTAAAACTGAAACAATTATGAGAGATAATAATCTTGAAGATCCTTCTGGTTTGAAAATTGATCAAAAATTAATTTTAAGAGGTGCAAAACCAGAGTTCAGCTATCAGGATCGTCTGGATCAGAAATTTATGTATCCAATTAATACACGTATTACCTCTTATTATGGACCGCGCTGGGGTAGAGTACACGAAGGTTTAGATTTTGCTGCTCCAATGGGTAGTCCAATTAGAGCTGTTAGTTCAGGTCGAGTTGTTTATAGTGGCTGGGCAACCGGTTATGGATATGTTGTAATCATTGAGCATCAAAAAGGTTTAAGAACACTTTATGCTCATAATTCTAAACTTTTAGTAAGAAGTGGAGAATCAGTTGGTAAGGGAGAAGTTATTTCTCGATCTGGTAATACTGGTAACTCAACTGGTCCTCATCTTCATTTTGAAGTACAGGTAAAT
This sequence comes from Halanaerobium kushneri, assembly GCF_900156285.1. GTDB lineage: Bacteria > Bacillota > Halanaerobiia > Halanaerobiales > Halanaerobiaceae > Halanaerobium > Halanaerobium kushneri. The sequence continues at coordinate 33,329 of NZ_FTNC01000014.1, read as the reverse complement.
GGTCGCCCCGAAAATCCGTTAGATTATATCAATAGATAGAATTTAATATTAATGTAATTTTGACTCCTCATTATTTATTTAATGGGGAGTTTTATTATTTTTAGATAACAATTCGATTTGGAGATTTATATTTATTAAGATCTACCTTGACACTAATTAAAAAATAATTTATAATTAATTTATGAAACATTTGAATAATTGTTCATATATAATAACTAAAGGTGAGGTGTAACTATGCAGAAGACAGCTGAAAAGAAAAAAAGAGAAGAAAAAGAATTTGAACTGGAAGGTTTAAATTGCTCTAACTGTGCAATGAAAATTGAAAACCAGGTAAAAGAACTGGAAGGAATGGAGAATGTCGAACTGAATTTTGCAACTTCAACTCTTAAAGTTGCTGCTGAGGAATCAAGACTTAAAAAAATAAAATCAGAACTGCAGCAAATTTCTGATCGAATTGAACCAGGAGTTAAGGTTTTAAATAAAGGTGAAGAAAACGAAAATAATGACAGGGCTAATTCACTTAGAGCATATCTCTGGCAAAAGAAAAATATTTTTATTGGTGTCATGTTTTTTCTATTTGCTCTTGCTTTTTCTAATTTAAGTGTTTTTAAGGGAAATATTTTTTACAGCCTGTCTCTACCGGCTTACATAACAGCATATTTATTAATTGGTTATCCTGTTTTAAAGGCTGCTGTTTTAAATATTGGCCAGGGGCAGATATTCGATGAAAATTTTTTAATGGTTATTGCCACTATTGGAGCATTTGGGATCAGAGAATATCCAGAAGCAGTAGCAGTAATGCTCTTTTATATGGTAGGAGAATTATTCCAGGAGAGAGCAGTAAATAATTCCCGGCGTTCAATTAAGGATTTAATGGATATTCAGCCTGATTACGCAAATTTAATAAAAGATGATGAGATTATCAAAGTAGACCCCGAAAAATTAAAAGTTGATGATCTGATTGCTGTAAAAGCGGGCGAAAAGATTCCGGTTGATGGAAGAATAGTAAGTGGTGAAACAGCACTTGAAACATCAGCTTTAACTGGAGAATCTCTGCCGAAAGATGTAGCAGAAGGAGATTCTGTTTTGAGTGGTATGATTAACTTAAATAAACTAATAACAATTCAAGTTACAAAAGAATATAAAGATTCAACTGTTAAAAAGATACTTGAGCTGGTCGAAAATGCGAGTTCAAAAAAAGCGTCAACAGAAAAATTCATCAGCAAATTTGCCAGTTATTATACTCCACTGGTAGTTCTAGCAGCAGCATTAGTCGCTATTCTGCCCCCTCTACTAACCGGTGCTGCATTTGATCAGTGGTTTTACAGAGCTTTAATATTTTTGGTGGTCTCCTGTCCCTGTGCTCTGGTTGTATCAATTCCCCTTGGTTTTTTCGGTGGGATAGGACTGGCTTCAAAAAATGGGATACTGGTCAAAGGAGGGAATTATCTGGAAGCACTTAATAAACTGGATACAATTGTCTTTGATAAAACCGGTACTCTAACAGAGGGTAATTTTAAAGTAACTGAAGTTAATATCTGCAGTGACTACAGCCGAGAAGAGATTCTGGAAATTGCAGCGGAGGTGGAACAGTTTTCCAATCATCCAATTGCTCTATCAATTATTGAAGCGGCAAAAAATTATAAAAAACATTCAGCAGCGAACAATTATCAGGAAATTTCTGGTGCCGGTATTAAAGCGGAATTGGATAATAATCTAATTTTAGCAGGAAACGAAAGACTTATGCAGAAAAATAATATAGAGTATGAAAAAACAGATAGCACGGGAACAGCAGTTTATCTTGCTAAAAATGGAGAGTTTTTAGCATCAATCATAATTTCTGATCAGTTAAAAGATGATGCTAAAGCAGCTGTTTCTGAGCTAAAAGAACTCGGTATTAATAATTTAGCAATGTTAACCGGAGATAATCAACTGACAGCGGCTAAAGTAGCTTCCAGTTTGAAACTTGATAATTTTTATGCTGAGCTTTTACCTGATCAAAAGGTAGAAAAGGTGGAAGAGTTGCTGCATAGTTCAAATAAGCTGGCTTTTGTTGGAGATGGAATCAATGATGCACCAGTACTTGCTCGCTCAGATTTAGGAATCGCTATGGGTGGACTGGGTTCAGATGCTGCAATTGAAGCTGCAGATGTGGTATTGATGACTGATGAGCCATCTAAAATTGTTTCAGCACTAAATATTGCTGCAAAAACTAAGGAACTGGTCTGGCAGAATATAATTATGGCTCTGTCAATTAAAGCTGCAGTTATGATTTTAAGTGTTTTAGGTATGGCTTCAATGTGGGCAGCAGTATTTGCTGATGTTGGAGTTGCTTTAATGGCAGTATTTAATGTAATGCGAATTTTAAAGACGGAAGAGATTTAAACACAGACTTGAGTTAACATGAATTTAAGGTAATTAAATTTAAACCATACTATTATTTTTAAACAGCTAAGAAATGGAGTGAAAAAAATGGCAGCTGAACTAAAAGAAAAAGCAATGTGTGATATTTGTGAGGTTTTTAATCCAGATAATAAAGTAGTCGAAATTATGAAAGAAAAAAATCTGGCTGATGAAGTAGTTTATGATCTGGCTGAATTATTTAAGACAATGGGTGATCCAACTAGAATAAAAATTCTTTATGCTTTAAAAGAAAGAGAACTTTGTGTCTGTGATCTTTCGGAACTGCTTGATATGAGTTCTTCTGCCATTTCTCATCAGCTTAGAGTTTTGAGGAATAATAAACTGGTTAAATATCGCAAACAGGGGCGATCAGTTTATTATTCACTTGATGATGACCATGTAATGTGTCTTTTTGGTCAGGGACTTGAACATGTACTTGAAGATTAGTCTAGAAATAAATTCTATTAGTTAATGTTATTTAAAAATTGTTAAAGGAAGATTTAATGCCAAAAATAAATGCAGTGCTGCTGGCAGGGGGAGAAAGTAGTCGTTTCGGAAGTGATAAAGCTCTTTTACCCTTTGCTGGAAAGACATTAATTGAATATATTTATGATAATTTAAAAACCAGTTTTAACAGGGTTATTATTGTAGGATCTCCTGTTAAATATTCTTTTCTTAAAGAAGCTGAAATTAGAGAAGATATTTATCAGAATCGTGGTCCGCTGGCCGGCATTTATACCGGTCTTTATTTTTCTAAAAGCAGTTATAACTTTGTCTGTGGCTGTGACATGCCATTTTTAAACAGTAAATACTTTGATTTTATCCATAAACAGGCAGCCGAAAGTCCGGAAGCAGAAATCATTGTATCCTGCTTTAATGGATATCTGGAGCCTCTGGCTGCTATATATCAGCGGTCGCTGCTCTCAAATATTAAAAGTGAAATACTTAAAAACAATCTTAAAATTAAGTCTTTTTATCAAAAGAGCAGGAAAAAAATAATTAAAGAAGAAATATTAAAAAGAAATTTTAAACTGGAAAAGTTATTTTTTAATCTTAATTATCCCGAAGATCAAAGCAAGGCAATTAATTATTTAAAAGAGGAGGCAGAAAGTTTTGATTAAAACAAAAGTTCGAAAATTATATCAAAAATATTTTTTATCAATCTATTTTTTGTGTATTTTATCACTAATATTAATATTTTCTTTTACAGCCGGGGCAGAAGATATTGTATTGGATCCACCAGAATATCAGAGTTTTGAACTTGATAATGGATTGCAGTTTATGATTTTTCCTGATCATTCAATTCCTCTGCTCAGATATTCAATTTATTATAATGTTGGTTCAATTGACGAAAAAAATGGACAGACTGGCATTTCTCATTTTTTAGAACATCTGATGTTTTTAGGAACTGAAAATCTTCCCGAAGGAGAAATAGACGATTTGATTTCTTCTGTTGGGGGACAGTTAAATGCTGCCACAAATTTTGATTATACTTACTATTATCATGAGGTTCCATCTTCTATGCTGGAACTTGTGATGGCTCTAGAATCAGATCGAATGCATAATTTAAGATTTAAGGAAAAGGAAATTAATAGAGAACGAGAAGTTATTAAGCAGGAGAGAAGAATGCGTACTGAGAATAACATATTTGCAAGAGGCTTTGAAGAAATTAAAGCCCACGCATTTAAAGATAGTTATTTAGAGCATAATGTTATTGGGTGGATGGAAGATATTAACGATATTTCTATCCAGGAACTGCAAAATTATTATCAGCGTTATTACTCACCAAACAATGCGTTAGTTGTTGTCAGTGGTGATGTAGAGGCTGAAAAAGTAAAAAGTTTTGCTAAAAAATATTATGCTGATTATACTGCCTCAAATATCGAGAGAAAGGAATTTAAGCTGCCAGAACAATCTAAGGAGAAGACAAAAACTGTTGAATTAAATACCAATATTCCTTATGCTCTTCAGCTTTACAAAATTCCGCCAGCAGATAATCTGGATATAACTGCTTTAGAGATTTTTCTTGATATTCTTGCTAATAATCAGAGTTCCCGCCTGAAGGAAAAGTTGCAGAAGGAAGCCGGTATAATTTTAGATAGTGGAGCGTTTCTTTATCCTCTTAGAACAGATTCTTTTGCTTTAATATATTTTATCCCTTCCAACACAAATTTAGTTGAACAGGCACAGCAGGCATTTGATAGGGAGCTGAGGAAGATCTTTGCTGAAGGAATAACTACTCAGGAGTTCAAAATGGTCAAAAAGCAGTATCAGAAGTCTCTGATTTTTTCTCAAAAAAATCTTAACTCAGCTGCTTCCACTTATGCACTTAATAAACTTAGATTTAATAAAGCAGAACTTATAGAAGAAAAAATTGACTTTATCAATAGTTTAAGTAGAGATCAATTAATTCAAATTGCCAGGAAATACTTTAGTTTTGATCGAAGAACAAAAGGTTATATTTTACCTGAAAATAAAGGTGGTGCTCAATAGTGAGAAGAAATTATAAAATTCTAATCTTCAGCCTTATTATATTATTATTTTTTAGTTTTAATGTGACTGCAGGCACCGAAAATTTCAGTCCGGATTTTTTTAGAGAACTTGCAGATGCAGTAAACAAGAAACCGAAGCTTGAAATTCCCGATTATGAGCTTTTAGAACTGGATAATGGGATGAAATTTTATCTTGCTCAGGACAGAAGTTTGCCAATCTTTGAGCTCAGAGGATATATTGACAGCGGTAAAATTAATGAAACTGAGGCTAATACAGGAATAACTACCTTAATGACTGAATTGATGCTTAAGGCTACCGAAAATTACCCAGAGAGTGAACTTGCTCTTTTTAAAGAAGTTAATGCACTTTCTTTAAATCTGGGGGCAGGATCTGATCGAATTTCTATTAGTGGTAATTCATTAAGTACTGAAAGTAAAGAGTTAATAACATTACTGGCTGAAGTTTTAATTAGACCTCAATTTAATGGTCGACATTTTACAAGAACTGTTAAAGAATATCAACAGCTATACAGACAGCAGTTCTATAATGATTCTGCCTTATTAAACATGTATTTCTTTAAAAATCTATATGGAAACCATCCTTATGGTTATAATTATAACTATAATTTGATTTTAGATTTTTTAAATAAAGTTGATTCCAGAGAGCTAAGAAAATTTTACGCTAAGACTATTCAGCCCGATAAAATTTCAATTGCTATAAGTGGAGATTTCGATTTAGAAGAATTAAAAAAAGAAATCAAAAGTAATTTTGCTGATTGGAAAAATAATGCTGAAAAATTATCTAAAAAACAGGTTATAGTTAATCCTAAAATTCATCAAAAAATAATTGTAGTTAACAAAGAGGATGCTACTCAGGCCAGTATGAAAATGGGATATAATTTTTACAGCAGTAAATATCCAAAAAGAATTCCGTTTTTAATGGGGAATAAAATTTTTGGAAGTGGAAGATTCAACAGCCGGTTGATGGAAAATCTTCGCAGTGACAAAGGATATGTTTATGGTATCAACTCTCAGGTGAGTTATAATGATTACGGAGGGGCATATTTTATCAATTTAAGTCTGGATCCCCAAAAAGCTCTGGCCGGTATGAAAGCAGTTAGAGAAGAAATGAAAAAAATTAAAGCTGGCAAAGAACCCCTGCAAAAGCAGGAACTCTTTGAAAATATTAATTTATATAATGCAATCTTTCCCAAAGCCTATCAGCATCAAATAGATGTTTTAGATGAATTAGTCTATCAAAAAGAATTTTATAACAATTCTGATCAATATTTAAATAATTTTATTAATCAGTATAATGGGCTTGAGGTCCAGGAGGTTCAGCAAATTTTTGCTGAAGATCTTTATCCGGAGATTCTTTTTACAGTTATTGTTGGTCCAAAAGAAAAAATACTGCCTCAATTTAAAGAAGCTGGTCTAAAAGTAGAAGTAATTGATAATCAGCCTGTATCCTGATTCACTGGATTTTAGTTCTTGACAGCAGACTGGATTATAAGGTATTATAATAACGATAGTTAAATATTTAAAAACTATGATGAGAAGTAGTAATTTTTCCTTAAACTGAAAGAGAACGGAATCCAGTGGCTGTAAGATTTCGGCAGTTAAAGAAAATGAAGTCGTCTCTGAGTTTTGCTGACCAGTCAGATCATCAGGTAGTTAATTTTGATAATCTGGATTAATCAGTAACGGCACAGCAGTCGTTAATCAATGAGTGCTTTCTGTATTTTAGGAAGAACTAAGGTGGTACCGCGAATTAATTGCTCTTTCGTCCTTAACTGGATGGGAGAGCTTTTTGTTTTTTTTATTATTACTAATTTTATATAAAATTACAACATATAATTAATGGAGGGGAATAAAAGTGGAAAATCTAGAAAAAACTTATGATCCGGCCAGAACGGAAGATAAATGGTATGAATACTGGCTGGAAAACAATTATTTTGCACCAAGAGAAAAGAGAGAAGATGAGAGGGGAACCTTTAGTATTGTAATGCCGCCCCCTAATATTACCGGTCAGCTGCATATGGGTCATGCTCTTGATAATACACTGCAGGATATATTAACCCGCTGGAAGCGAATGCAGGGTTACCGATCTTTATGGCTTCCTGGAACTGATCACGCCAGTATTGCAACAGAGGTTAAGGTTGTAGATAAGATGAGGGAAGAGGGAATAGAAAAAGAAGATATGACCAGGAATGAATTTTTGGAAAAGGCCTGGGAATGGAAAGAAGAGTATGGAACCAGAATTACAAATCAGCTGAAAAAAATGGGATCTTCCTGTGATTGGTCCAGGGAACGATTTACTCTGGATGAAGGCTGCTCAGATGCGGTAGAAGAAGTATTTATCAAATTGTACGAAGAGGGTCTAATCTATCAGGGAGATTATATTGTTAACTGGTGTCCCAGCTGTCACACAACTTTAAGTGATATTGAAGTTGAACATAAAGAAACTGAAGGAAAGTTTTATCATTATAAATATCCCTATAAAAATAGAGAGGGGTATATTACCATTGCCACCACAAGACCAGAAACAATGCTTGGAGATACTGCTATTGCAGTTCATCCTTCTGATGAACGCTACAAAGATCTGGTAGGAGAAAAGGTTATTGTACCGCTTATAAATAGAGAAATAGAAATTATTGCTGATGAATATGTAGATAGTGAGTTTGGAACCGGTATGGTTAAGGTTACCCCGGCCCATGATCCCAATGATTTTGAAATTGGCCGCCGCAATGATTTGGAAATTGTAACAGTAATTGATGAAGATGCTAAAATGACCGAAGCTGCCGGGGAAGCTTATGCAGGTCTGGACCGATATGAAGCTCGTAAAAAGGTGATTGAAGATCTAAAAAAAGAAGGTTTACTTGTTAAAATTGAAGATCATGTGCATAATGTTGGCGAATGTTATCGCTGTGATACAGTAATTGAACCGTTAATTTCCAAACAGTGGTTTGTTAAAATGCAGCCGCTGGCAGAGCCTGCGATTGAGGCGGTAGAAGATAGTGATATCAAATTTGTTCCCGACCGTTTTTCCAAAGTGTATATGAACTGGATGAACAATATCCGGGACTGGTGTATTTCCAGACAGCTCTGGTGGGGCCATAGAATTCCTGTTTATTACTGCAATGACTGTGATGAAGTAATTGTAAGTAAAGAAAAGCCGGAAAGTTGTCCCAACTGCGGCAGCAGCAATTTGCGTCAGGATGAAGATGTATTAGATACCTGGTTTTCATCTGCTCTCTGGCCATTTTCAACCTTAGGCTGGCCTGAAGATACAGAGGATCTGGAGAGTTTTTATCCAACAGATGTTTTGGTAACTGGTAGAGATATTATTTTCTTCTGGGTGGCCCGGATGATCTTTATGGGACTTAAATTCCAGGATCAAAAACCTTTTTCAGATATCTATATCCATGGTTTGATTCGTGATGCACAGGGAAGAAAAATGAGTAAATCCCTGGGTAATGGAATTGATCCTTTAGATATCATAGACCAGTTTGGAGCAGATGCACTGCGTTTTACTTTAATTACAGGTAATACACCCGGTAATGATATGCGCTTTAGAGAAGAAAGACTTGAAGCGAGCCGCAACTTTGCCAATAAAATCTGGAATGCCTCTCGCTTTGTATTAATGAATCTGGAGGATTTTGATCTGAAGAAAGTTGAAGAAGCTGATTTAAAACCAACACTGGCTGATGACTGGATGCAGAGTCGTCTAAATACAGTAGCAGGGGAAATTGATGATGCTCTAGAACGCTATAACTTTGGAGAAATGTCGAGTTCTTTATATGATTTTATCTGGAATGAATTTTGTGACTGGTATATTGAGCTTTTGAAGGCCAGATTATATCAGGATGAAGATCCCAAAGCCAAATTAACAGCTCAGTATTATGCTCTTAACACTTTAGAAAGTTTGCTCAGACTTCTGCACCCGGTAATGCCATTTATTACAGAGGAGATCTGGCAGAAATTACCTGGAACAGAAGGAACAATTATGCGGGCCCAGTATCCTGAAAAACAAGTAAGTGGCTTAAACCCAGCGGCTGAGAAAAAAATGGAACTGGTAATGAGTGTTATTAAATCAGTTAGAAATATTAGAAATGAAATGAAGGTTAATCCAGGCCGTAGAATCAAAGCTCTGCTTGTTGCTCCGGAGGCTAAAATTGAAATTCTTAATGAGGGTAAAGATTATATAGAAAATTTAGCCCGCATTAAGGAGCTAATAATTGGGGGAGATGAGCTTGAGCGACCCGATAAAGTTTCAACTTCAATTGTTAAAGAAGTAGAAGTAATTTTGCCGCTGGAGGGTATGATTGATATTGATAAAGAAATTGAGAGAATGGAAAAAGAAATAGAAGAAATGGAATTTGAAATAAAAAGAGCAGAAGGTAAATTAAACAATGAGGGTTTTGTTAATAATGCTCCTCAGGAATTAGTAGCTGGAGAAAGAGATAAACTCAAAGAATATAAAGAAAAAAAGAAAAAATTAATTGAACGAAAAAAAGAATTAGCTGAGTAAGTTCTAATGATATTGGCTGTCTGGATATTTACCATATTAATTTTAAGCTGCAAAAGGTAAATATATCCAGATTGCCGGTATCATTTTATTTTTTAAAAAAGGGTTTCCAACTTTTAACTAGAATAAATTTTATAGAGTAGTTAAATTTTTTGAATATTTCAATATCAGTTGGGAAGGATGAAAAAAATTATGAGAGAATTTTTAGAATTAAATCCACCAGAAAAATTCTGGGAAGAGATAAAATCTTTTTTAAAGACTAAAATAATTAAGACAGAAAAAATAAATTTAGATAATGCTCTGAGTAGAGTTTTGGCAGATGATATTTATTCACCTATTGATCTACCTCCTTTTAGTCGATCAACAGTTGATGGCTATGCAGTTAAAGCTGCTGATACTGCAGGCGCTTCTGCTTCTATGCCTAGCTATTTTAAATTAATCGGTAGTATAAAGATGGGAGAAAAAACTGAACTTAAGCTTAAAAGTGGCGAAGCAGCAGCTATTCCAACGGGGGGGATGCTGCCAGAAGAAGCAGATGCTGTTTTGATGATAGAGGATACAGAAAAAATTAATCAAAATACAATTGAGAGTTTTAAATCACTGGCAGTCGGTGAGAACCTAGTTCAAAAAGCGGAAGATATTGCTGCTGATGAACTTCTTTTTAAAAAAGGTCATAAACTAATGGCTCGTGATATTGGTGCGCTGGCCGGTCTTGGGGTTACTGAGTTTGAAGGTTTTAAACGGGCAGAAGTATCAGTTATTTCTACCGGTGATGAACTAATTTCTGCTGAAGCAGATGCTAGAGCTGGACAGATTAGAGATATTAATAGTTATTCTATAAGCGCTTATTTAAGTAAAATGGGTGCAGAAACCAAAAAAGTTGGTATTATTGAAGATGATTTTGAAAGTTTAAAGACTGCTCTCAAAAATGAACTGGATAAAGATTTAGTTTTAATTTCTGGGGGAAGCTCAGTTGGAATTAAGGATATGACGATTGATCTGCTCAATTCTTTAGGTAAGCCGGGAGTCCTTCTTCATGGCCTGGCAATTAAACCAGGTAAGCCAACAATTTTAGCAGTTATTGACGGTACAATTGTTATCGGGCTGCCGGGTCATCCTGCTTCTGCCTGGACAGTTAACAGCGTTTTAGTAGCAGAAATTGTAAGAGTTTTAAATGGAGAAAAAGAGGCAGCAGAAATCGGGATTCCAAATAATAAATATTTGATTAAAGCCGAATTAACAAGGGGATTTGTTTCTGATAAAGGTAGAGAAGAATATATACCGGTTAAAGTGCAGCGAGATAATGATAAATTGCTGGCAGATCCCCTTCTGGGTAAATCAAGTCTGATAACAAATCTTGCTTATGGTGATGCAGTGCTTAAAGTTCCCAGAACTCAAGAGGGTAAAGAAAAAGGAGAGATTGTTGAACTGATGCTGATTGAATGATTGTTCTCTTTTATCTGAAAAATATTAATATTTATTACTTAAATATAAAAAAGGAAGGAACCAGACTATGGTAAAAAAATATTTAGATAAGATATCACTGGCTGATGCCATAAACAAATTAAAAAATAATTTTAAAAGCTCAAGAACAGATATTGAAAAAATAAAAACTGCTGAGGCTGAAGGAAGAATTACTGCTAGAGGGATTAAGGCTCTGCGTTCTGCTCCCGATTATTATGCGGCTGCAATGGATGGAATAGCGGTTAAGGCCAGAATGACCGAAGGAGCCAGTGAAAGGAATCCTGTTCAACTGAAGTCAGGTCTGGATGCAGTAGAGGTAGATACCGGTGATCCGATTCCGGAACAATTTAACTCAGTCATAAAAATTGAAGAGGTTAATCAAATTGATAGAAATACTTACTCTATTGAAAAAGGGGTTCCTCCCTGGCATAATATTCGTTCAATCGGTGAAAGTGCAGTTAAAGGTAATTTGTTGGTTCCGGCAGCTCAGAGGCTAAAGGATTATGATATTGGAGCTCTGCTGGAGGCAGGAGTGGTGGAAGTTGAAGTCTACCAGAAACCGCAAATTACAATTATACCAACAGGAGATGAGCTTATTGAGGCAGCTGGAACGCCTGAAAAGGGAGAACTGGTAGAATTTAATTCTCAGATGGTGCGAGCAGCTCTTAGAAAATGGGGCGCAAAAGTTAAAATATCGGAAATAATTCCTGATCAAAAGCAATTAATTGAAAAAGCCCTGATTGAAGCAGCAGTTACAAGCGATATAATTATTATTCTTTCTGGTTCTTCAGCAGGTAGAGGAGATTATACGATTGATATTTTGAGGGAAAAAGGAGAAATTTTATTTCATGGTGTAAATATTATGCCGGGGAAACCTTTGATTGCGGCAGAAGTGGAAACAAAACCTGTTTTTGGATTACCGGGATACCCTCTTTCTGCCTGGCTTGACAACCATTTATTTATTCGAGAATTAATTTATCAGTTGCAGGGAGTTGAAGCCCCCTCATTCAATCAAATTGAAGCTAAAGTTAATAGAAAAGTAACTTCGGATATCGGTTTAGAAGAATTTTTACGAGTTAATTTAATTTTTGATACAAATGATCAGTATACAGCCATACCTTTAAAAAGAGGTTCATCAGCTATGGAATCAATTTTAAAAGCAGATGGAATAATGAGAATTGCAGAAAACAAAGAAGGAATGCATTCTGGAGATAAAGCACCTGTTATTTTATTAAAAGAAAGAAATAAAATAAAAAATGACCTGCTCTTAATCGGCAGTCATGATTTGAGTCTGGACTTAATCAGAAATCAGCTGCGTAAAAGGGGATATAATTTTGATTTGAAGCTGCAAACAGTGGGATCAATGGCTGGATTGACAGCCCTTAGACGCAATGAATCTCAACTTGCTGGAGCACATTTGCTTGATCCTGAGACTGGGGAATATAATATTAAACATTTAAAAGATCTTTTTAAGGGTAGTAAAATGGTTATTTTAAATTTAGTCCATCGCAAACAGGGACTGTATCTCAAAAAAGGCAATCCAAAAGGTATAAGCAATATTAATGATTTAATTGACAAAGATGTCAATTATGTAAATCGTCAGCGTGGAGCGGGAACAAGAGTTTTATTTGACTATTTACTTGAGCAGAATGATATTGCCCCAGTTCAGATTAATGGCTATACAAAAGAAGAATTTACTCATATAGCTGCAGCAGCGGCTGTGGGAAGAGGTTCGGCGGATGCCGCTCTGGGTATTAGAGCTGCTGCAGAGGTAATGGATGTAGATTTTTTACCACTGGCTGAGGAAAAATATGATCTTATTTTCCGAGAAGAAATTTTAGATTATCCTCAGATTCAGGATTTGATAAACTTAATAAAGCAGGAAGAAATAAAAAATAAAATTGAAAATCTGGGAGGATATCAGTGTCGTAAGACAGGTGAAATTAGAATTCTGGATTTATAAATGGAGGCACTAAAATGCAGAAATTGAAGGATCATCTGGGAAGAGAAATTGATTATTTGAGAATTTCAATTACTGACCGCTGCAATCTCCGCTGCCGTTATTGTATGCCTGCGGATGGTGTTGAAAGCAAAGATCATCAGGAAATCTTAAGTTATGAAGATATTTTGCGGATAGTGAAAATAGGGATTAAACTGGGTATAAAAAAAGTGCGAATTACGGGTGGTGAGCCTCTGGTCAGGCTGGGAGTAGAAGACTTTATTTCAGCATTAAATAAGCTTGATTTAGAGGATATTTCTATGACGTCGAATGCAGTTTTACTTGCTGAAAAAGCTAGAGAATTAAAAAAAGCAGGTCTAAAAAGGATTAATATTTCTCTTGATACTCTCAATCCAGCAAAGTTTAAAAAAATTTCCAGAAGAGATAACCTATCAGAGGTTTTAAATGGAATAAAAGCTGCTTTGAAAGTAAAATTAAATCCGGTTAAACTTAATGTTGTTGTTATGCGTGGAATCAACGATGATGAATTATTTGATTTTATCGAATTGACTCGTAAAGAAAATTTGAGTGTCAGGTTTATAGAATATATGCCTCTGGGTGGTGAGGCAAAAGCAGAAAAATTTATTAGCAGTAGAGAAATAATGGAATTAATTAAGAACAGATATAAGCTACTGCCGTCTGACATTAAGGGAAGTGGGCCAGCAAGGTATTTTAAAATAGAAGGAGCAGCAGGAACAATTGGATTTATTTCAGCTTTAAGTGAACATTTTTGCAGCAGCTGTAATCGGCTGCGTTTAACTGCAGATGGCAGATTTAAACCATGTTTGGCTGGTAATCAGGAAATAAAAATTAAAGCTATGACTGATGCTGAAATAAAAATTGCTTATAGACAGGCACTGCAAGTTAAACCAGTTCGACATTCTCTTAGTTTTGAGCGGCAGAATTATAATAGAAATATGTCCCAAATTGGAGGCTAAATAAAATGAATCAAGAAATTTCAAAAAAAGAATTTTCTCATCTTGATCAAAATGGAAAAGTGAAGATGGTGGATGTTTCCGAAAAAAAAATAACTCAGAGAACTGCCAGAGCTGCAGGTGAAATTAAGATGAAAGCTGAAACTTTAAAAATGATAAAAACCGGCACTGTAAAAAAAGGTTCTGTTTTAGAAACAGCCAGAATAGCAGGAATAACCGGCGCCAAAAAGACTTCGGACTTAATACCGATGTGTCATCCGCTTTTATTGAGCAGCATTAAAGTTGATTTTGATCTAAATTTTGATGATAAAATTAAAATCACAGCAGAAGTTAAAAACAGCGGCCAGACTGGTGTTGAAATGGAGGCTTTAACAGCTGTCAATCTGGCAGCTCTTACAATATATGATATGACAAAGGCAGTTGATAAATCAATGGAAATCAATAATGTTCGTTTAATTTATAAAGCTGGAGGGAAGAGTGGAATTTATGAGCGAGAAGAGTAATTTTCATATAAGAACAGCGGTTTTAACAATTAGTGATAAAGGTTCTAAAGGAGAAAGAAAAGATCTCAGTGGTCCTGTAATTAAGAAGATGATGGAAAATATCGGTGCTGATATTGTTTATGAAGAAATAATTGCTGATGAAAAAGAAGAAATAAAAGAAACTTTAATTAAAATTGCCGATCAAAAAGTGGCAGATTTAATTTTAACTACTGGTGGGACAGGTTTTGCTAAACGCGATATCACCCCTGAGGCTACATTAGAGGTTATTGAAAAAGAGGTACCAGGGATTCCAGAGAAAATAAGAGCTGAAACAATTTCTATTACTCCTCAAGCTGCACTGTCACGAGCCAGGGCGGGAATTAGAAAACAGACTCTAATTATAAATTTTCCAGGCAGTCCTAAAGCAGTCCGGGAATGTCTGGAGGCAGCAATTGAGATTATTCCCCATGGAGTTAAAATTTTAAAGGGGAAAATAACTGAACACCAGAAAAGTTAAAAACTAAAATTATTTTAAGAGGTGGAGTAAATGGAAGCAAAGGTAAAAGCAGTCTGTTTAAGTAAAGAAAAAGGGACAACAAAAAGAGAAATTGATAAGGGGGAACTTATAGCAAACTATGGTCTTAAAGGTGATGCTCATGCAGGAAAATGGCATCGTCAGCTGAGTCTTTTAGATAACAGCAGTATTGATAAAATGCGTGGACAGGGATTTGAACTGAAATTTGGAGATTTTGCTGAGAATATAACAACAGAAGGAATAGAAAATTTATTTAAGCTACCTGTAGGCCAGAAAATAAGAATTAATGACGAAATTTTGTTGGAGATTACTCAGATAGGCAAAAAGTGTCATCATGACTGTGAGATAATGCAGACCATTGGTGATTGTGTCATGCCCCGAGAAGGAGTATTTGCCAGGGTAATTAAGGGAGGAATAATTAAGCCCGGAGATAAAATTGAACTGTTAAATAATTAGAAGTTAAACTTTAAGAAAATATATAAAATTGTTGATTTTAAGATTTAGAATTTGATTTTTTTCGGATAATCCTTTACTATTTTAATGTAGCCATCTAATTATGGTGAAAATTAACACAAACTATGATGAGTTATAAATTGAATTCTATGAGGAGGAATAATTATGGAAATGATAGGAGTCAGTGCTTCTGCCAGTAAAGCTGGTAAGACGACTTTAATTTCCTTAATGTTAGAAGATAGCTGTGCTAAAACTGCAGTTATTAAAACATCGGTCAACAATGAGCTTGATCAATACAAGGTAATTAATGATCCTAAGGTAATTAATCAGACAGGTACTGATACAGCAAGGGTTGTTGAGCATGGGGCAGATAAAGTAATACTTTTAGAAAGTCCAGCGGCAGAACTTCCCAGTGCTTATCAGTTGGCTCGGAACTTACTGGATGATGATATCGAAAGACTTTTTATTGAAGGTAATACTATTATCAATTTTTTAAATCCTGATTTGCTTTTTTATCTCGAAAATAACGATCAGCCCGAAAAAGATTCGGCAAAAATGGTAAAAAATAGAGCAAATGTTAAAATAAATACTAACACACTTCTTTCGGCGGGAAAACTTATGGATTTACCATTTATTATCCAACCAGAAAAAATGACCTGTTATCAGGCTCATCTTCTGGCAGATTTACTTAAAATGTCTGTTCCCCAGGTCGGGAAAATTGTTAAAGAACAGGATATAAAAATAGTAAAATGCCAGCTTGGATTATTTTAGTTTAAACTTCCGGACCGGTCACCTGAGAAATTTTAGTAATTAAAGTTCCCATTATTATTCCAAAATTTCCCGGGTTCCCGGCACCTTATTATTTTTTTTGCTAAACTTGACTAAGAGTCGAAAAAATGATAAATTACATATAGACAATCTAAGGAAGGTGAATATTTTGCGTAGAGCAACTATAACAGGTCTGGGGAAATATCTCCCGGAAAAAGTAATGACAAATCATGATTTAGAAGACATAGTAGATACAAGTGATGAATGGATTAAAACCAGAACAGGAATTGAAAAAAGAAGAATAGCTGCTGATGATCAGGCGGCATCAGATTTAGGAGCTGAAGCTGCTAGAGAAGCATTAAAAGATGCTGATTTGAAGCCAGAAGATCTGGATTTGATTGTTGTAGCAACAATCACGCCGGATATGATGTTTCCTGCTACTGCCTGTATTATTCAGGATAAGATTGGAGCCACAAATGCGGCAGCTTTTGATCTGGAAGCTGGCTGCTCTGGCTTTGTATATGGAGTTAGTGTCGCAGCTAATTTTATTGAATCAGGAATGTATGAGCATGTAATGGTTATCGGAACTGAAGTTCTTTCTAAAATAATGAACTGGGAAGACAGAGGAACCTGTGTCTTATTTGGTGATGGGGCAGGAGCTGCTGTGCTTTCGGCAACAGAAAAGGGTGGAATTCTGGCTACAGACTTAGGTTCAGATGGTTCGGGAGCAGATGCTCTCTATCAACCAGCTGGTGGTTCAAGACAACCTGCATCTCATGAAACAGTTGATAATAACGGCCATTATCTTTATATGGAAGGTAACCCAGTATTTAAATTTGCTGTTAAGACAATGGGCAAAGCTTCTCTGAAGGTGCTCAAAAAGGCTGGAATGAAAAAAGAGGAAGTTGATTTATTAGTTCCCCATCAGGCCAATACCAGAATTATTGGTGCAGCAGCAAAGAGATTAAAATTATCTGATGATCAAGTTTATGTTAATTTGCCTGAATACGGTAATACTTCTGCTGCTTCAGTTCCGATTGCTCTGGCAGAAGCAAAAGAAAAAGGTCTTGTCCAAAATGGTGATCGGGTTGTTTTAGTTGCTTTTGGTGCTGGTTTAACCTGGGCATCCGCGGTTATGGAGTGGAATGATCTTAAATAATTAATTTACTATTATATAAAAAATCATTTGTTTTAAAGAAATTTAAAAAAATAGCTAATTCAAATAAATTTAAAAACTGAGTTAAAAAATATTTAACTGGAGGCTTTTCAAATGAGTGATAATTTAGTGTTTATGTTCTCAGGACAGGGTTCACAGTATGTTGGTATGGGGAAAGAATTATATGAAAATTATGATGAAGCGAAAAAAGTTCTGGATGAGGCCAATCAGATTCTTGATTTTGATTTAAAAGATATGATTTTCAATGGCCCGGAAGAAAACTTAAATAATA
The DNA here is from genome assembly GCF_900156285.1 of Halanaerobium kushneri. Classification (GTDB taxonomy): domain Bacteria; phylum Bacillota; class Halanaerobiia; order Halanaerobiales; family Halanaerobiaceae; genus Halanaerobium; species Halanaerobium kushneri. The sequence goes on along the minus strand of NZ_FTNC01000014.1, from coordinate 15,822 downwards.
CTAAAAATACACAGCCTGCGATTTATACTGTAAGTGCAATGGTAAATTCTGTTCTAGCTGCAAATGGGCTTAAACCAGCTGCAGCCGCCGGACACAGTCTGGGAGAATATTCAGCACTTCATGCAGCCGGGGTGCTTAGTTTTGAAGATGGTTTAAAGTTAGTACGCCGTCGTGGTGTGCTGATGGATCAGGCTGATCCAGATGGTAAGGGTACTATGGCTGCAGTAATAGGACTTGCGGATGAAGAAGTAGAACAGGTTTTAAAAGAGGTTGATGGTATTGTTACAGTAGCCAATTATAATTCTCCCGGACAGGTAGTTATTTCTGGTGAGGTAGAAGCTGTAGGTAAAGCTGAAAAAATGCTGTCTGAAAAGGGAGCCAAAAGAGTTATTCCACTGTCAGTTAGTGGAGCTTTTCATTCACCTTTAATGGAACCTGCAAAAGAAGAATTAAAAAATACTATTGAAGCAGTAGATTTTAATGATGCTCAGATTCCTTTAATCGCCAATGTTACAGCTGATTATGTAAAGACAAACAGTGAAATTAAATCTGCATTGATTAAACAGCTGGATAACAGTGTGCGCTGGGTAGAGACAATTGAACGTTTTAAAGCCGATGGTTATGAAGACTATATTGAAGTTGGTCCTGGGAGAGTTTTAAAGGGCTTGATGAGAAGAATTGACCGTTCTCTAAATGCTTATAATGTTGAAGATGAAAAAAGTCTGAAAAAGACATTAAAGAAATTAAAATAAATAATCAATGAACTTTAAGATTATATATATTTAAGTGGTTAAATGTGAAAATTAAAATTTATAGTGTTTTACTGAATGAAATAAGATAAATTATTTTAATCAGATTGATTTAGGAGGAGATTAATTAAATGAGTAAAAGAGTTGTAATTACAGGTGCCGGTGTTGTCCATGCTTTAGGAACCGAGCTAGAAGAATTCTGGGAAAATATTAAATCTGGAAAATCAGGTGTTTCCAGGATTGAAAATTTTGATGCTTCAGATTTTCCAAGTCAGATTGGAGCTGAGATTAAAGATTTTGATCCAGGAGAATACATAGAGCGTAAAGAAGCAAAGCGTCTGGCACTTTACAGTCAGTATGCCATTGTTTCTGCAATGAAAGCTCTGGAAAATGCAGATTTAGAAATTACTGATGAAATTGCTGACAGAGCAGGTGTTATAGTTGGATCTGGTATTGGTGGAATTGAAGTTTTTGAAGAACAGGTGGCAAAATTGAATAAAAGGGGCCCCAGAAGAGTTAGTCCTTTCTTTATTCCAATGATGATTTCCAACATGGCTGCTGGTAATGTTGCGATATATTCAGGTGCAAAAGGTCCAAACATGAACACAGTAACAGCCTGTGCATCTGCTACAACAGCAATTGGAGAAGCTTTTGAGACTATTAAAAGAGGTGCTGCTGATATTATGATTGCTGGTGGTACAGAAGCTTCAATTACTCCATCTGCAGTTGCAGGTTTTGGTAATATGAAAGCTCTCTCAACCAGAAATGATGAGCCAGAAAAGGCCAGTCGCCCTTTTGATAAAGATAGAGATGGATTTGTGATTGGCGAAGGTTCTGGTATTGTAATTTTAGAAACTTTAGAGAATGCTAAAAAGCGAGGAGCAAATATTATAGCTGAAGTGGTTGGTTATGGTGCATCAGGTGATGCTTATCATATTACTTCACCAGCACCAGAAGGAGAGGGTGCTGTTAGAGCAATGAAGGCTGCAATTGATAGAGCCGGTCTAGCACCAGAAGAAATTAATTATATTAATGCTCATGGAACTTCCACACCGCTAAATGATAAGTATGAATCAACAGCAATTAAAAATCTTTTTGGAGATCATGCTTATAAGCTGAAGGTTTCTTCTACAAAATCAATGACCGGTCATTTATTGGGGGCTGCTGGTGGAGTAGAGGCTATTATTTCTGCAATGGCAGTTAATGAAAATATTGTACCTCCTACTATCAACTTTGAAGAAGCAGGTGAAGGCTGTGATCTTAATTATCAGCCCAATCAGGCTGGTGAAGCCGAATTGAATGCTGCTCTTAGCAATTCTTTTGGTTTTGGAGGGCAGAATGCCTGTGTTGTTATTAAAAAATATAAGTAAATAGATTATCATTTCTGTACCTGGTACATAGTTCTGGTTTTGTACCAGGTACATATTATTTAATTTACAAATTACCGGTTGTCAGATCTGTCCTAATTGTGAGGGCAGCTTTTTTATTTTCATTATTGAGCATTATTCCGCAAAAATATGTTGTAATTTTCAGAAATATATTATATTATTGTTATATAGTTAAATTATATTTAATTTTTTAATTTAAAATTAATATTTATCTGGAGGTTATAGGATGAGACTGACAATCGCTTTAGGTGGAAATGCAATTTTAAAACCAGGACAGGAAGGAACCGCAGCAGAACAGATGAATAATGTATATCAGAGCTGTCTGCAGATAGGAGAACTGGCTGCTCTGGGTCATGAAATTGTGATTACTCACGGTAATGGACCACAGGTGGGAAATATTTTATTACAGCAGGCTGCTGCCAATAATATTCCGGCTTTACCACTTGATTTTTGTGGAGCTCAAACCCAGGGGTTTATTGGATATATGATTCAAAATAGTTTGTTAAATGTTTTTAAGGATAAAAAAATTAATATACATAGTACTTCGGTTGTAACTCAGGTTTTAGTTGATCAGAATGATTCGGCTTTTGATAAACCTTCAAAACCAGTTGGACCATTTTTTGATAAAAAGCATGCGCAAAAACAGGAAAGAGAAAAAGGCGAAAAATGGATAGAAGATAGCGGGCGCGGCTGGAGAAGAGTTGTTCCCTCCCCCAGACCACTTAAAATTATGGAAAAAGATTTAATTAATGATTTAATTGAAAATAACAGGATTGTCATAGCTGCTGGTGGTGGAGGGATCCCGGTAGTAGAAAAAGAAAATGAATTAAAGGGAGTCGAAGCAGTTATTGATAAAGATAGAGCGGGATGTATTTTAGCTCAAAATACTGCTTCAGATTTCTTTTTAATTCTGACAGATGTAGATAATGTAATGATTAATTATGGTACTGCTGAGGAAGAAGCTCTGGGGCAAATCTCTATCAAAGAGATTGAAAAGCATCTGGCAGAGGGGCAGTTTGGGAAAGGAAGTATGGCACCTAAAGTAGAGTCAGCAGTTAAATTTGTGCGAGATGGTGGTGAAAAAGCTGTTATTACTTCCCTGAATAAAGTTATAGATGCTGTAAAAGGTGAGGCGGGTACAATAATATATAAAGATTAACTTCAAATAAGAACAGTTAATATGTAAAGAAGAAAATAATTAATATACTTATACAATCAAAGTAGAGGCTGGAATAATTTAGCCGTAGCAATTTTAATTATTTTCTTCTTTTTTTAAAATTTTCTTTACAACAGAATAAAATAATGGTATTATTAATTTGCAACATAATATTTAAAAAATTCGAATAAATATATATTATTTCTTAAATTTTTAAAAATTATAATATATATTTTTTTGGGTTATTGCAACCGGTTGTATTTAATACATAATATTTTGACAAATTAACATAGGAGAGTGCTAATGGATTATAATGTTATTAAAAACGATGATATATTTTTAATTACTGATCGGAGTGCTGATATAGTTAAAGCAGAATTTGATCAGAATGGTCTTTATCGTAATGATACTCGTTATTTAAGTAAATATAATTTATTACTCAATGGAGAAAAATTACTGGTATTAAAATCTGAAACTAAAGATAATCTTTTTAATGAAATTTTACTTACAAATGCTCAAACCAATCAGCTTGCTGAAGGCAAAATACTTGTTAAACGAAAAGAAACTTTAGTTGATAATGTATTTTATGACAATTTTAAAATTAAAAATTATGCTCACAACCAGAAAAAAATCTGTTTAGAAATTGAAATTGATGCTGACTTTTTAGATATTTTTGAAGTCAGAAAATATTTTAAAGAAGATTTGGAAAGGAAAAGAGTAAAAAAAACCACAACAAATAATTATTTAAAATTAATTTATCATGGTTTAGATAAAGTTGAGCGATCAGTTATCATTGCAAGTGAATCCGATTTATGTTTATATAAACAAAATAAAGTTAAATTTGAATTTGAGCTGGATGCAGGGGAAGAAAAAGAAATTACTCTCTCAATTAAAACTGAAGATTCATCTGAATCCAATCCTGACGCAAAAGCAGAATTATATAATAATTTTAGTCAAATAAAAACTAAAGTAGAAGCCGGATATGTAAATTGGACTAACAATTCTCTTCAGGTTGAAACTGATAATCAGATTTTTAATCAGTTTCTCCAGAGAAGCAGTCTTGATTTAAAAACTTTGACTTCTGATGTTGGTTATGGTCAACTGCCAATTGCTGGAATACCATGGTATGCAGTTCCTTTCGGTAGAGATAGTATAATAACAGCTCTGCAGACCTTGATTTTTAAGCCTGATTTAAGCAGAGCAACTCTAAAAACTCTTGCAGCCTATCAGGGTAAAAAAATTGATCCTTTAAGAGAAGAAGAGCCTGGCAAAATATTTCATGAACTTAGATTTGGTGAATTAGCAAATCTAAAAAAAATACCCCATACACCTTATTATGGTACCATAGATGCTACTCCTTTATTTATAGTTTTAGCAGGGGAATATTATCGCTGGACCGGTGATCTTGAATTTATTAAAGAGTTAATGCCCAACTTGGAATTGGCATTAAGCTGGATCGATAAATATGGAGATAAAGATAATGATTTATTTGTAGAATTTTCCAGTCAAACAGAAGATTTCACTGTCAATCAGGGGTGGAAGGATTCAGTAGATTCCAGTATAAATAGTAAGGGAGAAATCGCTGTTCCACCAATAGCTTTAGCAGAGGTACAGGCCTATGTCTATCAGGCAAAACTTGAGATGGCAGAAATTTATCAGGAACTTAAATTAAAAGAAAAAGCTGAGAAGTTAAAAAATGAGGCTCTAAAACTTAAAGAAAGATTTAATCAAAAGTTCTGGAATCCAGAAAAAGAAATCTTTGTACTTGGCCTGGATAAAAATAAAAATCAAATTGATTCTCTAACAACTAATCCTGCTCATGGCTATTATTCTGGTATTATAGAAGAAAAAAAAGGGGAACTTTTTATAAAGAGATTATTAAAAAGTGATTTAAATAGCGGCAGGGGTTTAAGAACAATGGCCAATAGTGATCTTGGCTATAATCCAATTAGCTATCACAATGGGAGCATCTGGCCTCATGATAACTCTTTAATTATTGAAGGGTTAAAAAAATATGGCTATCAAAAAGAAAGCATTCAGCTGATTACAGATATTTTCAAGGCGGCAGCTGACTTTGAATTTTTACGTTTGCCCGAATTATATTGTGGCTTTGATGTTAATGAAGAGAGTAAAACTGTAGAATATCCAACTAGCTGTAGTCCTCAAGCCTGGGCAGCTGGTAGTGCATTTTTATTTTTGCAAACAATTTTGGGTTTGAAAATCGATGGACGCAGAGATAAAGTAATTATAAATCCAAGTTTACCGGAATGGCTGAATAAGATTAAAGTTAAAAATCTTAGTATGGGTGATAAGAGTCTGACTTTTGAAATTTATAAAAAAAATAAAGAAATTAAAATTAATGAAATCAAGATTCCAGATGAAATAAAAATTGAAAAAATAATTATGGATTAATTAGATAGCAGCTTATATTTAAATATTGATTTAAAAATTATTGCAACCGGTTGCACAAAGGAGAATAATAATGGCTGAGATTAAAAATATTTTTTATTTACATACTCATGATACTGGTAGATATATAGAACCCTATGGCTATAAAGTTGAAACTCCAAATTTAATGAGTCTCGCTCAAGAAGGTACTCTTTTTAGACAGGCTTTTAGTGCAGCACCAACCTGTTCTCCCAGTCGAGCTGGAATGCTGACAGGAAGAACACCTCATGCAGCTGGAATGCTGGGTTTAGCACATCGAGGTTTTGCTGAACTCGATTACAGCCAGCACTTAGTCCAATTTTTGAGCAGAAATGGTTTTGAAACAGTTCTCTGCGGGATGCAGCATGAAGCAGCAGATAAGGAAGTAATTGGCTATGATTTGATACTTGACAGGGAAGAAGAAAGGGTAAAAGACTGGATAAATGTTGAAAAAACAGAAAGATATCTTAATAATAGAGAAAGTGATAAACCGCTATTTTTTTCTTTCGGAATGGAATATACTCATCGAGAATTTGATGAAATTGAAACTGGGATTAACCCGGATTATGTAAAAACACCAGAAAAAATCCCAGATAATACTGCAACTAGAGAAGATATGGCAGCTTTTCTAACTTCAGCCAAAAGAGCGGATAAATGTTTGGGAAGAGTTCTTAAAGCAATCAAAGAGGCAGGAATGGCAGAAAATTCTCTAATTATTTATACAACAGACCATGGAATTGCTTTTCCAATGATGAAATCAACACTCTTTGACAGTGGAATTGGTGTTTCACTAATTTTTAAGTTTCCTGATAATCCCAAAAGAGGCAAATCCATTGATGCTTTAATTTCACAGTTGGATATTTTTCCAACAATTTGCGAGATATTTAATTTAGAAAGCCCGGGTTATTTAGAAGGAAATTCAATTTTACCTTTATTAAGAGATGAAAAAGAAGAAATTAGAGAAGAAATTTTTGCTGAAGTAAGTTATCATGCTGCATATGAGCCTATGAGGGCTGTGAGAACTAAAAGATATAAATATATTAAATTTTTTGGTGACTACGAGCATTCTGTGGCAGCCAATATTGATGATGGTTTAAGCAAAGAATTTTTAATAGAGAATGGTTATTTGGATCAAAAAAGGGATAAGGAAATGCTCTTTGATCTATATCTGGATCCTCTGGAGAAGAATAATTTAATTAATAATCAAAATTATGATGAGATTTGTCAGAAATTAAAAATAAAATTAAAAGAATGGATGGAAGATACCGATGATCCTTTATTAGAGGGAAAAATTAAAAAACCAGCAGGAGCTGTTGTTAATAAATTATCTGCTTACAGTGCAGAAGATAATGACTTTGAATAAAATTTGATTTTAAATTCATAATAAATAACTTTCAATTCATAATGAATAACTTAGTACTTAAGGAATAAGTTTATAAGTCTATAATCTCCTTAAAAATAAATAAGGCAGCTAATTAAAGCTGCAAAATAAAAAAGGGAGGAATTTTTAATGAAAAAAGCTTTATTATTAATCTTAAGTATTGTTTTGATGGCAGGGATGTTTTCTTCAGCAGCATTAGCGCAGGATTCAGTTTCTGTAATGGCTGTCTGGGGTGGTCAGGAACTGGATGCTTTTATGAAAATGGTTGAACCTTTCGAAAAGGCTACAGGTATTGAAGTTCAGTATGAAGGAACTAGAGATTTACCTACTCTGGTTACCACCCGTTTAGAAGCTGGAAACCCACCAGATATTGTTGCTTTAACTGGTGTGGGAATGATGAAGCAGCTGGCAGAAGAAGGAGATCTTGTTAATTTAAGTAATGTACTTGATATGGACAGAATGAATAAAGAATACAGTCAGACCTGGATTGATCTTGGTACTTATAATGAAGATCTTTATGGAATGTATATTTCTGCTGACGTAAAGAGTTTAGTCTGGTATAACCCAAAAGAATTTGCAGCTAAGGGATATGAAGTTCCAGAAACATGGGATGAATTAAAAGCGCTGCAGGAAGAAATGATTGCTAATGGAGATACACCCTGGTCAATTGGTTTAGAATCAGGTGCTGCAAGTGGCTGGCCTGGAACTGATTGGATTGAAGATATCATGCTTAGAACAACAGATCCAGAAGTATATGATCAATGGGTAAATCATGAAATTCCCTGGACAGATGCGAGAGTAAAAAGAGCTTTTGAAATCTTTGGTGAAATTGCAAAAGATCCAGAATATACTTATGGAGCACCTACTGCTGTTTTAGCAACTAACTTTGGTGATGCTCCTAATGCATTATTTACAGATCCTCCTCAGGCTATGATGCACCGTCAGGCAAGTTTTATAACCAGTTTTATTAGAGATAATAATCCTGGATTAGTTGCTGGTGAGGATTATGATTTCTTCCCCTTCCCAGAAATCGATGAAGAATACGGAACACCAGTTCTTGGTGCAGCTAGTATGTTTGGAATGATGAATGATACTTCAGCAGCTCGTGCCTTTATGAGATATGTATCAACAGCAGGTGCCCAGTCAATTTTTGTTTCTGAATTAGGTAAATTAGGTGTAAATAAAAATATTAATCCTAATGTTTATCCTGATGATCTAACAAGACAGATGGCTGCAATGTTAAGAGAAGCACCAACATTTAGATTTGATGGTTCAGATTCAATGCCTGGTGCAGTTGGTTCAGGAGCATTCTGGCAGGGTATCTTAGACTATGTAAGTGGTCAGGATTTAGATGGTGTGCTTGAGTATATAGAATCGATTTCTCAGGATACTTATAATCAATAAAAGATTGGAAACAGCAATTTATTCAGAATATTTGAGATTGCTGAGGGAGGAATGTTATGTATAACAAAAATATAAAGAAATGGGTGGCCCTATTTATAGGGCCTGCTCTTTTCTTTCTGACATTATTTTTAATTTATCCATCAATACAGACTTTCATTTTTAGTTTTATGGGGAGAAGATCGGAAGAATTTGTAGGACTTGACAACTTTATCTATGCATTTACATCTAGAGCTATGCTGACATCCTTTAGAAATAATTTAATGTGGATTGTTTTCTTTACTTTTGGGACAGTAAGTTTAGGTCTTTTAATGGCTATTTTAGTGGATAAAGTAAAGTATGAAAAGATTGCTAAATCTATAATCTTTATGCCGATGGCTGTTTCCTTTGTTGGTGCAGGTGTTATCTGGAAATTTATCTATGATTATAAACCTATGGGAGCAAATCAAATTGGTCTTTTAAATCAGATTTTAACATCATTAGGTTTTCAGCCAAAGGGATGGTTGATTCAGGGCCCATTAATGAATAATTTTGCCTTAATTTTTGTAGGGCTCTGGATCTGGACAGGATTTTCCATGGTGATTTTATCCGCTGCTTATAAAGGTATTCCTAAAGATCTCTTAGAGGCTGGAAGAGTAGATGGAGCAAATGAATGGCAGGTTTTTAGACATATTATTTTACCATATATGAAACCTACAATTGCAGTAGTTGCTACTACTATGGCAGTTAATGTACTTAAGATTTTTGATATTGTATACGTAATGACAAATGGTAATTACGGAACAGAGGTTATTGCCAACAGAATGTATAAAGAAATGTTTCAATATAGAAATTATGGCAGGGCAAGTGCTATAGCAGTAGTATTATTTGTACTTGTAATTCCTGTAATATTTATGAATGTTAAGCGGATGAGAGGTGAAGACCAATAATGTTTAAGAAAATGAATTTTACAAAGATTATAATCAATGTTTTCATAATTGCTTTTATGTTTATCTGGATTTTACCAACGATTGGATTATTAGTCACCTCTTTTAGACCTGCATCAGAAGTTAGTAGTACTGGTTGGTGGACAGTTCTAAATAGTCCTCTAAAGTTTACTCAATTTACTATCGAAAATTATCAACAAGTTTTAAATCAGGGTGGAATGGCTTATGCCTTTCGTAATAGTTTTATAATTGCTATTTTTGGAACTGCCTTACCTGTTTTAGTTGCAGCTTTTGCGGCTTTTGGTCTGGCTAAATTACAGTTTAGAGGAAGAGCGGTAGTCTATACAATTATTGTTGGTCTGCTTGTAGTTCCACTACAATTAACATTTATTCCGGTTCTAAAAATTTATAATGCCCTTAATTTATCTGGAACTTTTGTTGGGGTCTGGCTTGCTCATACTGGTTATGGACTTCCTTTTGCAGTTTTTATGCTGCATAATTTCTTTTCATCTCTACCAGACGACCTATTTGAGGCTGCCTATATTGATGGAGCTTCAATCTGGACTTCATTTTATAAACTGGCTTTACCACTTTCTGTTCCGGCTATAGCATCATTAGTTATTTTTCAATTTTTATGGGTCTGGAATGATCTTTTAGTTGCATTAATATATTTAGGTGGTTTTCAGGAGGTTGCACCTCTAACAGTAAAACTTTCCAGTCTGGTAGGATCCTACGGACAGAACTGGCACTTATTAACCTCAGCTGCATTTATTTCAATGGTTGTACCCTTAATTATTTTCTTTGCCCTACAGCGTTATTTTGTAAGGGGAATACTTGCAGGTTCAGTCAAAGGATAGCTGCTTGAATTATAAGCTATTAAAATATACAATAAAAGAGTATCAGTTAAAATAAAAAAAGTGGCTGAGAAATCAGCCTCTTTTTATTTAAAAAGTGGTGAAAAAGATGGAAGAAATTACAATGTCAGATATAGCAAAACTTGCTGGTGTCTCTAAATCTACAGTTTCTAGAGCTTTAAATGATGATCCCAGAGTAAATGAATTTACAAAAAATGAAATAAAAAAAATTGCTAAAAAACTTGATTATAGACCGCACAAAGTAGCTCAGGCCCTGGCAAAAAAAAATACAAATATTATTGCTGTGGTTTTACCAGCTTTTCCAAGATCTGTTTCTGATCCGTTTTTTCTGGAATTTTTAAAAGGAATTAGTGAAGTAGCATTTGAACATGGTTATAGTTTAACTCTACCTCCGGTAAATAAAAATGATATTGAATTATTTAAAAAGATTTTTAAAAATATAAAAGCAGATGGTGTCATTTTAACAGAACCTAATTTTAATGATCCGAGAGTAAAATTTCTAAAAAATACTAATACCCCTTTTGTTTTTAATGGTAATCCGATGATTAATGAAGATATTTACTGGATTGATACTGATAATCGACTGGCAGCTTATCAGGCTGTGGAATATTTGATTAAAAAGGGGCACAGGAAAATAGCTACAATAACAGGATCTTTAGAATTGGTTGCAGGGAAATATAGACTTATGGGATACCTAGATGCTTTAAATGATTATGATCTTGAAGTTGAAGATCAATTAATTATTAATTCTGATTTTACAGAAGAAGGAGCTTATTTTTCGGCCAGAGAATTAATAAAAATTAAAGATGAAGTTTCGGCTGTCTTTGTTGCCAATGATTTAATGGCCCTTGGAGTTATTAAGGCTTTAAAGGAAGCTGAAATATCTATTCCCGAAGAAATTGCTGTTATTGGTTATGATGGCATAAAATTGGGAGAGTTTATTGAACCTGCACTAACAACAATAAAAAATCCCAGTATTGAAAAAGGAAAAAAAGCAATGGAATTATTAATTAGTCAGATAAATAAAACAGATTTGAATTCACGGCATATATTATTACCGGCTGATTTAATTATTAGAGAATCGGCTTAATAAATTGAAATTAACTCTAAAAAAATATATAATCAATCTGAGGTCAACTATTTATATTTTTAAGGAAAGAAGGTAATTTTAAAAAAGATGAAAGTATATGCTCTTGTTGGACCCAGTGGAACAGGTAAAAGTCATCGTGCAGTTTTACTGGCAAATCAGTATCAGATTCCTTTGATTGTTGATGATGGGCTTTTAATATATGCTGGTAAAATTATGGCGGGGAGTTCTGCGAAAAGGGAAGAAAGTAAAATGGGGGCCATCAGACGGGCTCTATTTTTTGATGAGAAACAGACAAAAGACGTTAAAGAATGTTTAAAAAAACTTAATGAAAATAAAATATTAATTTTGGGCACCTCAATTGGAATGGTTGAGAGAATTGAAGAGAGACTGGAACTGGGCGGAATTGATCAATACATAGATATCAAAGAGATTTCTTCAGCTGAAGAAATAGAAACAGCTCTTTCAGTGCGAAATAATGAAGGGAAACATGTAATACCAGTCCCCACTATTGAGGTTGAAAAAGATTTTTCTGGTTATTTACTTCATTCTTTAGAACTTTTTTTTAAAAAAGATAATCAGACTGTCAGACACGAAAAAAGTATTGTAAGACCAAAGTTTAGTTTTTATGGGAATTTAAGTATAAGCAACCGAGTTCTGGTTGATTTGATTGAATATTGGATTAAAAAATATCAAGAAATAACGGATTTCAAAAAAATTAAAGTTGAAGAAACAAATAACCAATTATTTATTAATTTATCTCTGGAAATTAATTATGGGCTAAAAATTAAAAAATTTGCCCTTAAATTTAAATCTGCTTTAAAAGAACATCTAGAAAATAATACAGGTATTAATGTTCGGGAAATTAATATTGACATATATTCTCTCAAAGTTAGGGAATAAAATAATTTAAGAATAATATAATAGGAGGGGACATAATTGAGAACATATCATGCCAGAAAGATGGATAAAGAAGCAATTTATCCATCTCAGGACTGGAAGATTACCGAGGAAGAATTTTTAACAGAACATAATCATCATAATGAAGCAATTTTTACTCTGGGTAATGGTTATATGGGATTGCGTGGAACTATTGAAGAAGATTATCCAGGTAGTGAAGATACTACAACTCCCGGTTTTTATATTAATGGAGTTTATGCCTCAGAAGAGATAATTTATGGTGAGGAAGCTCCAAATTTACCTAAAAAAGGACAGACAATGGTAAATTTAGCCGACTGGAGTGAAATGAATTTATACATTAATGAAGAAAAATTGAATCTTTTAAAAGGTCAAATTTTAGATTATAAGCGCGAGCTTGACTTAAAGCAGGGAGTTTTGAGGCGGAAAGTGCTCTGGGAAGATCGTCAGGGAAGAAAAATAGAAATCAAAATTACTCGTTTAATTTCTTTAAGTAGAGAGCATATTGGTGCAATAAGATATCAGTTCAAGGCAGTTAATTTTTCCGGTAAGATTAGTGTTAACTCTGCTATTAATGGTGATGTCAGTAATCACCATCATTTGCGAGATAAAAAGGCTCTAGAAGTTATGGAAACTGAGGTTGATACTAATACCGGTTATCTTTTACACAGGGTTAAAAGTACAGATTTTAAGGTTGCCTATGTTGCTGAACATTTACTTGATGATTTTTCTAAAGAGAATTCTGAAGTAAAAAAACGTTCTTCGGACAATCGAGTTGACTGGATATTTGATATTAGTGCAGTTGAGGGAGAAGAATACACAATTGATAAAATTGTTGGTGTAAATCACAGTCAGGAAGAAGGAGAGAATCCGCTTAGTAATGCCAGAGCTTCTATTACAGGATTTGAAAATCTGGTTGAAGAACAGGCAGAATTTATGTCAGGATACTGGCAGGATGTAGATGTGAAAATTGATGGAGATGATTCACTCCAGCAGGCATTTAGATTTAATGCTTTTCATATTTTGCAGGCAGCCGGAAAAGATGGTCAGACCAGTGTAGCAGCTAAAGGAATTAGTGGAGAATATTATGAAGGCCATTATTTCTGGGATACAGAAAGTTATATACTTCCTTTTTATGCTTTTCAGCGTCCGGAAGTAGCCAGAAATTTACTTTTGTTTAGATATAATACTCTCGAGAAGGCGAGAAAAAACGCCAGGAGAATGAAACTTAAAGGGGCATTATTTCCCTGGAGAACAATAAATGGAGAAGAGGCTTCCGGTTTTTTTATGGGCTCAACAGTTCAATATCATATTAATGCGGATATTGCCTATGCAGTTAACCTTTATTATCAGGTAAGTAGAGATCGGGAATTTATCGAAAATTATGGACTGGAAATTTTAATTGAAACAGCACGCATGTGGCTCAGTCTGGGTAGTTATATTCCAATGAAAGACAATAAATTCTGTTTTAATGTAGTCTGTGGACCTGATGAATACAAGCCAGGGGTAAATAATAATGCCTACACTAATTATATGGCTAAATTCAATCTGGATACAGCTGTTAAAATGATAGAAATAATTAAAAATAAATCTCCAGAAAAATATAACCGACTTGCAGAAAGAATTGAGTTAACGGAAAAAGAAATTGAGAATATGAAAGAGATAAAAGAAGATATTTATCTTCCTTATAATGAAAAATTAGAGATAACTCCACAGGATGACTCATTTCTTTATAAAAATCCAATTGAGGTTGATAATATTCCTGAGTCTGAATTGCCTCTTGTTAAAAACTGGCATCCACTTATTATTTGGCGTTATCAGGTTATCAAACAGGCAGATGTAACACTTTTAATGCTGCAGTTAGGAAATAAGTTTAGTAAAGAATTAAAAATTAGAAACTATGATTATTATGAACCTAAAACAACTCATGATTCTTCTCTTTCACCTGCAATTTATAGTATACTTGCTTCGGAGATTGGTTATAAAAATCAGGCCTATAATTATTTCATGCAAACTGCAAGACTCGACCTGGATGATTATAATGAAAATGCTTATCAGGGAGTTCATACAGCATGTATGGGAGGGACCTGGCTTGCTCTGGTGCAGGGCTTTGGTGGTATGAGAATGTTTAATGGAAAATTATATTTTCATCCTCATTTACCGGATAACTGGGATAAATACCAGTTCAGACTCAGGTTTAAGGGCAGTCAGATCGAAGTAACTGTTAAAGAAAACCAGGTTAAATATTTGCTGATTTCAGGAGACAAGGTGGAATTTAAACATTATGACCAGATTATTGTTTTGGAAGAGAGCAATTTAAGTCAGGAAGTAGAAATTTAAAAAATGGGTGTGATAAAATGGATTTTAAAAAAAAGATATATATACTGCTTACAGTAGGAATTTTCTTTTTATCACTCTCTGGAATACTTATTAAACTTGTGTCAGCACCACCATTGATAACTGCCTTTTATAGAATGTTGTTTACTGTTCTGCTTTTAACTCCATATTTCTTTATTAAACATAAAAGCAAGGCACGTTACTTTCTGGATTACCGACCTCTACTGGTCGGTTTTCTCTTAGCGGTTCATTTTATCCTCTGGATCAGTTCTATTCAATATACTGATATTTCAAATTCAGTTATTTTTGTAGCACTGCAGCCGCTGTTCACAATAATTTTAGAGTATTTTTTTGCCAGAGAAGACTTAAAAGAAGGAGCAGTTATTGGCATTATTATGGCAGTTATTGGTAGCACAGTAATTAGTGTTGGGGATTTATATCAGCTGGGCGATAAACTTTTTGGTAATTTTTTAGCTCTTTCGGCGGCATTATTTGCTTCTTCCTATCTTTTTATAGGTAGAGGAGTGCGAAAAAAATTGGATTATTTTCCTTACCTCTATATTCTCTATACATATGCGGCTCTTTTTTTAGGAATTGGTGTTTATTTATTCAAGATTCCCTTTACCGGTCATGGTTTAAATAATTATCTGCTTTTTTTAGCTCTGGCCATTGGCCCAACACTGATTGGACATTCAATTCTTAATTTTGCAGTTCGCTATCTGTCTACTTCCATTGTTTCTTTATCTATACTGGGAGAGCCAATAATCACCACGTTTTTGGCCTGGTTATTATTAGATGAGGCTGTTAGATTGACCACTTTAATTGGAGGAGCATTTATTCTGGGTGGAATATATTTAGCTTCGGTTTATAATAACCATCAAAAACGAAGGCAGAGCGAGGTAAAGCAAGCTCAGAGTTAATTTATGCTTTAAATTAACTTTATTTAGTTCTTATTAAATTATTATATGTAAATCTTAAATTATTTATTTGTCTGACTGGACATTTATTAACTTAACATATAAAATAATAATTGAGAAAACTTTATTTAATTCTGGGAGGGATAAATCTTGTTAAAAGAAGTAGCGAACACAGTTAGAGGATTATCTGCAGACATTGTAGAAAAGGCAAATTCCGGACATCCAGGAATGCCAATTGGCTGTGCTGATATTGGTGCTCT
>NZ_FTNC01000005.1 GCF_900156285.1 Halanaerobium kushneri | reverse complement strand
TAGCTGCTTTTTGATAGCTAATATTATCTGAAATTAAAGATTTAAAATCTATACAGGATTTAGCAGCTTCCAGATAAGAAAAGGCTGGACAACTAGACACAGTATCACTATCAAATTTAGCTGGAATATTTAATTTGTTAAAACTATTTATTTTATTGTTGTTTTGTGGTAAACTCATATCAGAATCTCCTTTTTGGTTTTGGTATGGTTTTTTGTCCTAAAAACATTTTACCATAAAACCAAGAGGAGATTCTATTTTTTTATTCAAAAAAATTTGAACTAGATTTACTGTTTAAAGACTATCATAACTGGATTCGGTATTTTTACTTGCCGAATTCAAGTTTAATTATACCAGTACCGGCTAAAATTTTCTGAGTTATAAATCACATAAAGTTAAAATATTTTTCAAAGTTGAGCAGTTTACTTGATTTTTAAAAAAATATTGCTTATTATAGAATATATAGAATAAATTTGAGGTGGGAAAATAAATGAGTGTAGTAAAAGAAATACCTTTTTTTAGTCTGCTTACAGAAGAAGAATTAAATTTAATTGACGAGATTGCCAGTGAAACAGAATTTAAAAAAGGAGAATATATTTTTTTTGAAGGTGAAGCTGGAGATAAATTCTTTATTATTAAAAATGGACAGGTTAAACTAACTAAAATGATAAAAAATGGTGATGAACAGATCCTGAATATTTTTAGTGACCATGATATAATTGCAGAAATAGTTGCCTTTGATAAAGGTAATTATCCTGCTTCAGCTATAACAATGACTGATACTGAAGTAATTGTATTTGATCAATCAGAATTAGAAAGTCTTATTTTAAACCATCCCTCTATTGGAGTTAAACTGCTTAGAGAAATGAGTGGACGCCTGCGTCGAGCTCAACAAAATGTTAGGGACCTGGCCTTAAAAGATAGTTCTGCTAGAGTTGCAGGACTTCTTATCTTTCTGGCTGAAAAGTATGGTAAAAAAAATAAAGATAGAGTTATTTTAGATATTTCTTTAACTCAACAGGAACTGGCCAGCATGATTGGCAGCAGTCGGGAAACTGTCTCCCGCGTCCTGGGGCAGTTTGAAAGTGAAGATCTAATTAAAACCTCTCGCAAAAAAATTATTATTTATAAACTTGATCAAATTAAGTTATATACCTAAATAAAAACTTAATAATAACCATTATTGTTAACTATTTTACTTGACATAAACAAATAATACTATATAATGTTGTTAATAACCTTTTATAAGACTATAAGAATATAAGAAGAAGGAGGGTTAATACAATGAGAGATTTACTAATAGTATTAACTATGATGGGAATAGTTTTAGCCCCTCAGTTAATAGAATTATATTTAACAGCGAAAAATAATTAATTAAAAAACGATATTTACAGTTAAAGAATAAGAAAATCCTGAGCCAGTATTAATGGCTCAGGATTTTTTAATTAAAAATATATTCCTGTCAGTTTCATATAGACATGTTTCTTTCAATTAGTTAATTTACTTAAAAATAAGCAATTTTAGTTATTTCTCTGATAAGCAGCTTTGGACTCTTCAATTACCTGCAGAGCCTCTTCAATTCCCGCCCAGCCAATAATTTTTACTTCCTTCTCTTCTAAATTTTTATATACAGAAAAGAAGTGTTCGTATTCCTTGAGCAGATGTTCCTCAAGATCATAAAGAGTATTTGTATTTTTAAATCTTGGATCATGTTCAGGAACCGTAAATATTTTTTCATCCCTACCTTTTTCATCTTCCATAATAAACATCCCAATTACTCTTGCAGTAATTATACAACCAGGAAAAGTTGGAAAAGTAGTTAAAACCATTGCATCAAGTGGATCTCCATCATCAGCCAGAGTTTCTTCTAAATATCCATAATCCGCTGGATAATATACAGGTGAATACATTACCCGATCTAATCTAAATTTACCTTTCTCTTTATCATACTCATACTTATTATTACTTCCTTTTGGAATCTCAACAAAAACATCAATTAAATTACCACTCATTTTATTTCCTCCATTTAAATTAACTTTTTAATCAATAAGTTCAGATAAACTTTCTGCCATTTTTGTAATCTGATCAGCTGCATTATGTAATTTCTCAGTCATAATTTTTTCATTTTCAGTAAACTGATCAACTTTCTGATTCATTTTATCTATATTTATCTTAGTATTTTCGGTTGACTCATTTAACTTTTCAATAAACCCGGTTATTTCTTTAACTGAAGCTCCTGTTTCATCTGCCAATTTTCTAATTTCATCAGCTACCACATTAAAACCATTAGCTTTAACATCAGCTCGGGCTGCTTCAATTGCAGCATTCAGGCCCAACATTTTTGTTTGATCAGAAACAGTTTTGATAAATTTAACTATTTCATTTGTCTTTTCAAGATTAGCTTTGCTATTTTCTGATGCCTGCTGCAGTTTAGAGGCAGTCTGATCTAATTCTTCAATATTTTCACTATTACTATCACTAATTTCTTCAATAGTTCCACCAATATCCACAGCCAGATTACAGAGTTTATCAGCTTCAACTTCCATTCTTTTTAACATTTCTTCTCTGGAATTTACGATTTTAAAAAGAATTAAAGAAGTTTCAGAATCAATTATTTTAGTTTTCTCATCTGCAGCTTCTTTAACTTTCTCCGAAATTATGTCATTTCCTGTCACTTCCAAAATAACTTTCTCTTTATTTAGCTGCAGCAGATCATTAAAATCATCATATACTGGTACCCCATTTTCTCTTGCTCTTTTTATTCCTGGGGCATTACTATTATTATCACAAATACCTATTACATCTACATCATCTATATCCAAAAATGTTTCTAATATAGAAGCACCACCAGCTCCTGCTCCAATAATCCCAATCTTAAGCATAAAAAAATTCCCCCGTTTTTAAATATGATTACTTCACTTATATTATTTCTAGATCAATATAAGTAATCCTGCTTTTCAATCCGTAAATATTGACTGCAAATTATATTTTTAATTATAATTTAAAATATTTATAATTTATAATAGTTATCAATATTATTTGATTTAGAAAAAGAAAGAATTAAAAATGCTACAGAAACGGCTTCACAATTTTTGGGTGAGTTAAATAATTCAAATAATGATTTAAGTAAGCAGGATTTACAGGAACTAATTAGAAATTATAATAAAAATATTGGATTTGGAGAAGTAGGATATTTCTTTATTTATGATTATGATGGTAATACAATCTCTCTTCCTCCATCGCCAGAAGTTGTAGGTAATAACAGATGGGATCTGCAGGATGCTAATGGCAAGTATATCTTGCGTTCTCTGGCTGAAACAGCTGAAAGTGGAGGCGGTTTTGTTGATTATATTTATGCAAATCCAAATACGGGAGAAGATGAAAATAAGATAAGTTATGTTGCACCAATAAATAATACTGATTTTTTTATTGGGGCCGGTACTTATGAAGGTATAATTAATAATCAGGTCAATGGGGTCAGGAATGAGTTAGAAAATATTATTGGAAATATTTCTAATACTCTAATTGTCTTTTTAATTATAGCTGCTATTATTTTTACACTAATAATTTTATTTATTTCTCGTTATATTTCTAAAAATATAAATAAAATATTAATTGGAATGAACAAAATGGCTGCAGGAGATTTAACCTACAGGCTAGATATAGAGAGCACGGATGAACTTGGTAAATTAGCCAGCGCTTATAATAAAACTGCTGCTGCTCAAAAAGATTTGGTGGGAGAAATTCAGATGGAAGTCAGTGAGCTAAGTGCTCAAAGTGAAGAACTTGCCGCTTCCGGGCAGGAAGTAGAAAGAGCTGCCGAACAGGTGGGAGGAGCAATAGAAAATGTTGCCTCAGGAGCCGAAGAGCAGTCAGCCCAAATTTCTGAGACCAGTAAAAGTGTCAATCAACTAATCTCCAAAATAGAAACTACCAGGGAAAAATCAAAAGCAATGGATAATTCGTCTAATCAAGTTATTAAAAATGTTAAAAATGGTACTGATTCAATGCAGAGTTCAATTAAACAGGTCAATAAAGTAAAAGATAATTCTGCAGAAATCGGTTCTACAATTAATAATCTCGGTGATTTATCAGAAGAAATCGGAAATATCGTTCAATTAATTAATAATATATCACAACAGACAAATTTACTTGCTTTAAATGCAGCTATTGAAGCTGCTCGAGCTGGGGAAGCTGGGCGAGGTTTTTCGGTAGTAGCAGATGAAATTAGACAGCTTGCTGAAGAATCTGCCGAAGCTACAGACAATATTTCTAAGTTGATAGATAAAATTCAGGCCGGGGTAAATAATGCTGTTCAGAAAATGGATGGAACTGAAGATGCAGTTAATAATAGTGTAGAAGTAATAGAAGATACTGGAGCAATATTTAATAATATCGAAAAAGCAGTCACTCAATTAAGCAGTTTAATTACTGAAATTGATATCGAAACTGGAGAAATGGCAGCAGTGAGTTCAGATGTTAATAATATGATTAATAATGTTGCCGCAGTCAGTGACGAAGCTGCCAGCAATGCAGAAGAAGTTGCCGCTTCCAGTGAGGAACAAATTGCCTCCACTGAAGAAATAGTATCTGCTGCCCACCGATTATCAGAGATGTCAGATAATCTTAAGAATATGATTTCTAACTTTAAAGTAGAATAAAATTATAAATTTGTTGATTTATTAGTTTAAATTAATCACCCCCTGCTAACTATTTAATTAAGGCAGGGGGGTTTATTATTAGCTTATACTTTTTTATAACTTTAGAAGTTTTAATTTTCTAGACGGGCAAATAAAATATTATTTTCCAGATGAATATGTTGAAATAAATCTGATTCTAAATCTTTAAGCAGATTGTAAGTTAGCTTAAATGAATTACAGGCATCTTTGGGCAGCTGATAATCAGCTGTAACTTCTCTCAATTCCTTGATTATCTCACCAGCTGTATCATGTTCGGATTCCAATTCCAGGATGGCATTCAGAGTTTCTTTATTCTTTATATCATTTTCCTGCTCAGAGTATTCTTTAATTAGGGGAAATATTTCTTCCTCTTCTTTAATTAAATGTTCTTCTAATTCCATTTTTAAAGTACTAAATAAGCGGTGAACCTTCTTTAAAACTTCACCATGATTTTCACGATGAGCTCGCAGAATTTTTTTAGTCAGCTCAGAAAGACGAGGTAAGTACTGCTGCAAAAAACTATGATGATTATTTACTATATAATCTATCAGTTGAGATTGAGAAAGATTTTTAGGATCTTCTATCTTTTGATAATCATCTTTTTTTTGTGAGTAATTTTGATTAATCTTTTTTAGTATTTTTTCAGCCTC
The DNA here is from genome assembly GCF_900156285.1 of Halanaerobium kushneri. Taxonomy (GTDB): domain Bacteria; phylum Bacillota; class Halanaerobiia; order Halanaerobiales; family Halanaerobiaceae; genus Halanaerobium; species Halanaerobium kushneri. Next base: position 157,324 of record NZ_FTNC01000005.1, on the reverse strand, counting down.
TAAATTGTCATTTGAATCTTCCTTTACAGCCAGCCCCAGTTCCCGATCTCCTCCACAGCAAAAGTCAATTTTGTGTTCCTTTAATATTTCTGCTGCACCCGGAAATTCAGTTACAATATTACCCACTGTATCATTTAATTTAAACATTTTAACACCTCTTTTTTTATTTAGCATTGATTTCTTTTTCAGGAGTAAAACTGCAGTAGCCAATCTGATCACTCTTAGCTTTTATTTCTTCCCACATACTATCTGAAATCACATCTTTAGCTGTTGGATAAAGAATATTATTTTCTTTAAAAATATGGTCTCTTAAAGTTACAACTACATATTCTGAATGCATTTTTAATTCTGCTTTAAAACGATCAAATTTCATCTCAGCAGCATTTTCAGCCAGATTCATTATTTCTTCCTTATGAGGCCAGAGATCATCATGCTCCATCCTCATGATTCTGGTTGGACCAGTAACTCCGCTTTTATCAACTTCAGGGAAAAGAGTCTCTTCCTCCCGGGTATGATGTTTTTCTGTATCCAATAGTTTAGCTCCTATTTCTTTTAATTCGCTGAATAATGGATTATCCGCCTCGAATTCTTCCATTTTTTGTATTTCTTTATTAACTTGATCCAAGCGATCTAATATTTTTAAGATTTCTTCATGTTCAGAGATTAAAGTACTTAAAGGATGGCCAACAGGCACATTGGTTTTAAGAGCTTTTAGTTCTTCTGCCATTGCTTCAATATGAGCAGTACATAAATGTCTGAGTTCTGTTTCCTCTAAACCTTCATCTATTAACTCCTGTTCAGCTTCAGATAATTCTTTTGCACTGATGCTTTCGATTAATTCCTGTGCCTCTTTTTTAACCTCAACTGTCGCCTCACCACTATTTAATCTTTCTAAAATCTTTTTTAATTCTTCTTTTCTTGTTTCTGCAGCCATTTTTACTGCCTCCTTATATTAATTATATTTAAACTTGAGTAATTTACTATGTTTTAATTATGCCATTAATTTGCCCGGAGTACTATGACATATATCACATAAGTAGTTTAAATTAAAAAAATAATTCTGCTGACTGCTAATGACTGCTAAAATTAGAGCGAAAAATTGTACCTAAAAAAAAGACCTGCCCATAATCTGGGCAGATCTTCAATAGATGTATTTATATTTATGTCCAGGTATCAGATACCTGTAAATATTTTACTCACCAGCCATAATTGCAGCAACATCTTCTTTTGCATTACCAGTTGGCTTAATATCAAACTTATCAACTAATACATTAAGTACATTTTCTGATACAAATGCTGGTAGTGTTGGTCCAAGACGAATTCCTTTAATTCCTAAGGAGAGCAGTGCAAGTAATACCGCTACAGCTTTCTGTTCATACCAGGCTATATCATAAGAGATTGGTAGATCATTGATATCATCTACACCCATAGCTTCTTTAAGCTGGAGAGCAATATAAGCTAAGGAATAAGAGTCATTACACTGACCTGCATCTAATACTCTTGGAATTCCACCTATATCTCCCAGATCAAGTTTATTGTAACGATACTTAGCACAACCAGAAGTTAGTATTACTGCATCTTCAGGTAATTCTTTAGCTACATCAGTAAAGTATTCTCTATCCTTAAAGCGGCCATCACAACCACCCATTACTACAAAACGGCCAATATCTCCGTTTTCTACAGCCTCAATCACCTTGTCAGCAACGCTCATCACAGTATTACGAGCATAGCCACCAGGGATTGTACCTTCTTCTAGCTGAACTGGAGAATCACAGGTCTTAGCTAATTCGATTAGCTCAGAAAAATCTTTGCTTTCTCCCTCTTTACGGTCAGGAATATGAGTAACCTCAGGATATCCTGCCATACCAGTAGTAAAGATGCGGTCCTTATATGAATCTTTAACAGGTGTAATACAATTTGTTGTCATTAAGATTGGACCATTAAATGATTCAAATTCTTTATCCTGGTGCCACCATGAATTACCATAGTTACCAACAAAGTGATCGTACTTTTTAAAGGCTGGATAGGAATTAGCAGGTAACATTTCACTGTGAGTATATACATCTACTCCAGTTCCTTCTGTCTGCTCTAATAACTCTTCCATATCTTTTAGATCATGACCACTGATTAGAATACCAGGGTTATTGCGGACACCAATATTTACATCAGTTGGTTCTGGATGACCATAAGTAGAAGTATTAGCTTCATCTAGGAGAGCCATAGTTTCTACAGCCATCTCACCAGTTTCCATAACTAATCCTACTAAATCATCAACACTCATACTGTCATCTGTTGTAGCAGCAAGACATTTTTGAGTAAATCTATCAATTTCTTCTTTATGCTTTCCTAATACTCTGGCATGATCGCCGTAAGCAGCAATACCCTTAAGACCATATGTAGCAAGCTCACGTAAAGATCTAACATCAACATCTTCAGTTTCCAGAACTCCAACATCAGTACCCTTATCATAATAATCGCTTACATCGTCGCTGTACCAGGTAGCATGTTCAGGTAGTTCTCCACTAAATTCTTCGCCGTGATTTTCTTTATACGCTTTTTCAAATTCAGCTTTAACTTCATCTCTTAAAGCAAAAGCTTCATCAATTAAATCTTCAAATCTCTCAGCATCAAAGTTAGCATTAGTAATTGTGGCAAACAATCCTTCCATAATAAATGGAGCAGTTTTATCTGAGAGGTCAACACCCTCTGCTTTAGCTTTTTCTGCATAAACAGAAATTCCTTTTAAAACAAATACTAATAAATCCTGTAAATTTGCAACATCTGCATCTTTACCACAGACACCTCTTACAGTACAGCCTTCATTCTTAGCTGTTTCCTGACACTGATAACAAAACATAGACATAAATTATTCCTCCTTTTGAAATAAATATATTCTGCAGTATATAATATATTTTTCTGCAGCTAGTAATAAATTTGAATTTCAAGTGCTTTACTCAAGTATTATTATATAACTTTAAATATATTCTTCTATGATATAAGTCACAGAAAAATAATTTTTCCCTTAAATAAAAACACCTGCGGCTGGAATTACTTACACTCACACTTACAATTATCTATCTGACTATCCAATTGAAATCAAATTTACTCAATCCAATATAGGTAATCTCAATAAATGATAATTCTATAATGCAAAATCTATTTAAATTCCAGCTGCAGGTATTATTGAAATAATTATTTAGTTATTTTTTATTTACAATAGTTGAGTTTAATAGTCTTCTAAGTGATACCACTCAGCATCTTCCAACCATGTATTTGGACGATCTACCATTTCAGTTATGTTATCCATAATTCTTTCGTGTTTCTTTTCCTCTTCTGCCAGTCGTTTAAAGGTCTTTTTGACTATCTCAGAATCTGATTCTTCAGCTTTTTCGGTATAGAAATCATAACTCTTTTTTTCTAACTCAATAGCCTTTTTGTAAACATCAACCTGTTCTTCTGGCATTACATCTTCACCTGTAGGCATATCTTCAGCAATTTTGTCAAAAGCTTCTTTTGCCTTTGGTAAAATGCCAGACTCTACTTCATCAACCTCTTTATTTTCCTTTAACTGACGCACAATATTTTCGTGTTTCTTTTCTTCTTCTGCCAGTTCTAAAAATACTCTTTTTAGTTCTTCGTGGTTTGTATTAGCAGCACAGTCTTCGTAAAACTCACGGTTTTCAATCTCAAAATCAATTGCAAAATCATAAATATTCATAATTAAATGCCTCCTTAATATAATTGCTATCCAATTTTAATTCTATAAACTATTAATTTATTATTTGTTTTAATCCAAATTGAATTAGAATCTTATTTAAACTCATCAATTAAGAATTTTAGATCCTCAACTTCAACATCACGGTCAACTAATGCTTTATCTTTAAGATAGGGAATTCGATCTCTAAAAGTAGGTTTTTCTTCTCTATAGATAATCCCAATTGGAATTTTATCTCCAAATTCCTGAGCTACCTTCATTGCCGCTGCATGGTCTGTTGGATCATGATCTTCTAATTTATAGACCCTCTTATTGTACCACTGATAAGTATTAATCTTATTAAAGGAAACACAAGGCTGAAAAATATCAATTAAGGCATAACCCTTATGTTTTTTTGCTTCCTTAATCATTTCTTTAAGGTGCTCACGATCTCCCACACTACTGCGAGCAACAAAACTAGCCTTCATTCCAACTGCAAATTCCACTGGATTAAGAGGCTCAGCATTAACTCCATGAGTCTGAACCGGTGTTCTTAATTCTTCCAAACTTGTTGGTGAAGCCTGTCCCTTTGTTAGTCCATAAATCTGGTTATCATGAACAAGATGAATAATATCTGGATTACGTCTTATATTATGCAGAATATGATTTCCACCTTCTCCATAACTACAGCCATCACCTGATTCTACAATCACTGTCATCTCAGGATTGGCCACCCGCATTCCAATCGAAGGCGGTAAAGAACGTCCGTGAAGTCCATTAAAACCATTAACTTTAATATAATGAGGCATCTTTGCTGCCTGTCCAATACCGGTGTACATTGTAATTTCTTCCGGTTTTAAATCCAGCTCAGCTAAAGCATCTGCCAGAGCTGTTCTTAAAGGAAAGTTACCACAACCTGGACACCAGGCAGTTTCGCGGTCAGCTTGATAAATATTTTTATCTACCATTATTTACTCACCTCTTCTTTAAAACGTCTATAAATTTCCTGACCTGAGAAAGGTCTTCCATCATCTTTTAAGATATTATAATCGGCCTTGATTCCTGTCTCACTGCGTACCAGTCTGTCAAATTGAGCCCCGGCATTATTTTCTACAAATACAAGTTTAGCCTCTGTGGATGCCAGTTCTTCTAAAGTCTCTGTGGGCAGTGGCCAGACATCATTAAAAGCAAGATGTCCAATTTCAAATTCATCAGCCAGTATTTTTCTACCTTCTCTTAGTGGACCAGCAGTTGAACCCCAGCCGACCAAAATATATTCAGGAGATTCTGGACCAGTATATTCTGGTTCCAGCAGATCTTCTGCAGCTAATTTTTCCATCTTCTTATTTCGCTTTGCAACCATCTTATCTCTAGTTTCAGCATCTTCAACAATATGAGCATATTCATCATGCTCATCACTATCTAATAAAACTATATTATCTTTAAGCTGGCCCGGATAAGCGCGAGGTGAAATTCCATCTTCAGTAAATTTATAGCGCTTGTATTCCCCTTCAACCTCTGCCGGATCAACTAAATGTCTTTCAATTTTCATATCTGAGGTGTCAATTACTGGAATAGTTTTTGAACCATCACCAATAAACTGATCTGAAAGAATAATAACAGGAATTTGATATTTATCAGCCAGATTCATTGCTCTAAAAGTCTGATAAACTGCATCTTCCTGATCCTTAGGAGCTAAAACCATCAGAGGAAACTCGTCCTGAGCAATATTAACTGCAAAGAGAAGGTCTCCCTGACCGGTTCTGGTTGGTAATCCTGTTGCTGGACCCGGACGCTGAACATCTGCAATTACAATTGGTGTCTCTGTAATTCCAGCCAGACCAACTCCTTCAGCCATTAAAGCCAATCCACCACCTGAGGTTCCTGTCATTGAGCGCATCCCGGCATAGGTTCCACCAAGAGCCATATTAATCGAGGCAATCTCATCTTCAGACTGCTCGACAACTATTCCTAATTCTTCCTGTTTACTGGCTACATAGTGCAAAATTCCTGTTGAAGGTGACATTGGATAAGCAGTATAGTAACTTAAGCCTCCAAGTAATGCCCCCAAACCGACTGCACTGTTACCATCAATCACCATTCTATCTTCTTTTTCACCGAGGTCCTTAAGATTATATAATTGATCTACTGCCTGATAACCCTGTTTTAACAATTCCAGATTATCATCCACCACTGATTCTTTTTTAGCAAAGTGTTCTTTTACTGCCTCTTCAGCCTGATCTGTTGGAAGCCCCATAATTTTAAAGGCTGCACCAACAAAAACTGTATTGACTGCACGAGGATTAACCTCTTTTGCCAGTCCTTTGGCATCAATATATACCATTTCATCTTTATCAGATTCAACTTCAGATAGAATTGTTCCATCTTCGTTCATTTCTGAATTGTGAATCTCAACACTTTCTTCATTTAGAGCTAAAAGTAAATCTATTCCCTCATCAGGTCCTTCAACTTTTTCATCACTTATTCTAATCTGCATAAAGTTATGGCCACCTCTAACACGTGACATATAGTCTTTAGTACTGAATAAGTAATAACCATGACGAGAAAAAGTTTTGGTCAGCATTGCTTCTACTGTTTTTAAACCCTGACCTGCTTCGCCAGCAATTACAATGTTAAAATCCAATCTTATTACCTCCTTTGCAAATTCCAAAATCTTATCTTTTTAGACAAAAATTAATTGATACTCTCTGTCTAATATATATTATTCAAGAGAAAGCTGGTAAGTCCTGCTTATGACTGGAAATATTTTGCCTCCATTTTATCAAAATTTAGATTTATCAAATACTAAAAATGATTATTATTACTGACAGCAGAAAGCTCCCTGTTAAAATTATTTTAATAGGAAGCCCTCCAAAAAATCTAATATTTGATTTGAATTATTGATTTAATTACATCTAAAATCAGCCGGTCTTTTACTGCTGTAATTAAAGTGATAATCCAGTGCCTGAATTATTCTTTTTACGGCCTTGCCATCTCCATAAGGATTTACAGCTGCTGCATATTTATTATATTCTTTACTATCAGTTAAAAGTTTTAAACTCTGCTGATAAATATCATTATATTCTGTACCAATTTTAATAACTGTTCCCGCTTCTACAGCCTCTGGTCTTTCGGTGGTATCTCTTAAAACTAAAACAGGTTTGGCTAAAGAAGGAGCTTCTTCCTGAATCCCACCTGAATCAGTAAGTACCAGATCGACCCTTGCCATCAGGTTGGCGAAAGGTAAATAATCTAAGGGTTCAATTAAATGTATCTGCTTATTATCTGCCAGCATTTTTTTCGATAATTCTCTAATTACAGGGTTTAAATGCACAGGAAATATAACTTCTAAATTACTAATCTGTTCTGTTAGATCCCTAACAGCCTTAAAAATGTTTTCCATTGGCTGTCCTAAATTTTCTCTTCGGTGAGCTGTCAGTAAAATAAGTTTCTTGTTTTTATAATCAAAGTTTTTTAGTAACTCATTTTCAAAAATATAATTTTTATCTACTACAGAAAGTAAGGCATCAATAACAGTATTCCCTGTTACAAAAATTTTACTTTCTGAAGTGTTTTCAAGCAGTAAATTTTTTCTAGCCCTTAAAGTAGGTGCAAAATTAAGATCAGCAAGTACCCCCGTTAACTGGCGGTTCATCTCTTCCGGGAAGGGAGAGTATTTATTATGAGTTCTCAAGCCTGCTTCTATATGAGCAATATCAACTTGATTATAAAAAGCGGTGAGAGCGCCAATGAAAGTTGAAGAAGTATCTCCATGAACCAGCAGAAGGTCAGGGTTTTCCTGACTCAAAATTCCATCAAGTTTTTTAATTATTCGGGCAGAAAGACCACTTAATGTCTGTCTATCCCGCATAATATCTAAGTCATAATCTGCTTTTAGTTTAAAAAGGCTCATTACCTGATCCAGCATTTCTCGGTGCTGAGCTGTTACTGTAATAATCAGTTCATAATTTTCTTTTGCCTGGAGGGCTTTGAGCAGAGGGGCCATCTTAATAGCCTCTGGCCTGGTTCCGAAAACTGCCATTATTTTTTTCTTCATTGTTAGCCCCCTAATAACCCATTTCCTTTAAAAGTCTGGCGAGCACTGCCAGTCTTTCTCCAATAAGTTCACCATCATTTTTTAGAGCATCATCAAATAATTTAATGTCTTCATCAAGATTCGGATTATCTTCTGCTACTGCAACTGTCATTGCATCACCCTGAAGCCCCACTCTATCCAATTGTGGATTTTCTTTGTCATATAAATTATCATAACGATAGGCCTCCCTAAAATGTTTGGAAGTTCTGGCAACTAAAATTGCAAGATCAAGCACTCGATGTAGGGGTAATTCTTCAGACTGTCTGGACCATTTATTTCCTGTATGCCGCCAGACTTTGGCGGAAATATCTACTTTTCCTCGATCATTCCACTGAGCCAGGCCTAAAGAAAGTCCTTTAGCATCAGAATCATAAGCTTTTCTGCCATCAATATTTTCATAATTTTCGCAGACTATTACCGGCTTGTGTTTTAAACTGGTTGGTATTTTCATTCTATTTACCTCCTATTGTTTTTACTAATTTAGTAATTTACTAATTTACTAGTTAAGTATAGATCTTTTTTTTCTTTTTGTCAATACTTTTAAAAAATAAAAAAACTGAAGTAGTTAATCACTTCAGTTAAATAATTTTATTCCAATCTATGATTTTGACTGCTGCCCGGTCTCTCAATCAAATGTTTCCAGTATTTTTGCGGCATAAACTGCTGCTGTACTTTGCGATTTCTACGATTTTTAATACTGACTGCAGAAAAGAAGGCCCGCCAGAGATCCTGAACCTCTGTTTCTTTTTGAGAAAGTTCAGGTTTAAAATCTTTTTCTAAATCAATTAAAAGCCATTCTTTATCCTCTGCTGAATAGATAACTGCCTCTTCTCTTTTTAAATCATGAATTATCCAGTTCATGGTTGAAAACCTATTTTTAAAATGAGGGGCCAGCAGAACTAAAGTTTTATAATCAGGCTCAACTGCTGCATAATATTTGCCCCCGGCAGCTTCCTGGAGACGAATCAATCCCTTTAAGCGATGACTTTCGTGTCTGACTTTATGAGCCAAATCCTGTACCTGTCGCACATAATTTTTAGTCAGATATTGATCCACTTTCTCACCCACTTTAAAACCCATAAACAGATAACGAAAAATATATAATTCTAATTTTTCTGTTTCCGAAAGATAGGCATGAAAAATATTATTAAGAGCCTGTACTGAAATGTGATTTTTTATTTGTTCTGAGAAAAAAGCAGCTTTATCAATATCTGTTATAATTGTTTTTGTTTGATAAAATAAATCATCTCTGAAATCTGTTTGAGATAAAATTTTTATCGGAGCCTCTCTCTGCTTAAAAGCCAGATAAAGTGCTGTCATTAAGCCCTGATAACTGCCATCATAAATATAGACCTTTTTCTCATAATTATTGGAACTCATATTTACCATACCTCATTCAAAAAATTTATTTTACTAAATTAAAATCCCATTCTTTTGCCTCGCTTTTGGTTGAATTAAATAACGACATCTGCTCAGCTTCTTTTTCAGCCAATCGACTGTAAATAACTTCACTCTCAAAAGGAACAGCTGCTGCATATTTTCCATTACAGGTGATAAAGAAATTTGCTCTTTTTAAAACAATTCTCATCTTTTTTAAATTATAATGGGTCAATTTTTTTTCTCTTCTGGCTTTAACAATCTTGGCAGCCGAGCGGGGTCCAATTCCCGGTACTCTAAGCAGCATCTCATAATCGGCTGTGTTAACTTCTACTGGAAATTTATCTAAATTATTTAGAGCCCAATCTGCTTTAGGATCAATTTTCAGATCAAAATTTTCTCTGCCGGGTGTTAATAATTCGCCGGCTTTAAAACCATAAAATCTTAAAAGCCAGTCCGCCTGATAAAGTCGATGCTCGCGCTTTAGTGGTGGCCCGGGTAAAGCTGGCAGCAGAGAAGAATTATTAACTGGTAAGTAGGCAGAATAATAAACTCTTTTTAAATTAAAGTGATCATATAATCCTTCTGACAGAGAAATAATCTGTCTATCTGATTCTGGACTGGCACCAACAATTAATTGAGTTGACTGACCTGCCGGCACAAACTTCTCTTTTTGCTTATATTTTTTACGTTCAATAATATTATTTTCTATACCAGCACCAATCCCTTTCATTGGAGCAAGAATTCCAGCCTTCTTTTTTTGAGGAGCCAGCTTTTCCAGACTGCCTTCACTGGGAAGCTCAATATTTACACTCATTCGATCCACCAGCAGTCCTGCCTGATAAATCAATTTAAAATCTGCTCCAGGAATTGCCTTTAAATGAATATAGCCCTGATAATTATGTTTATTTCTCAGCAGCTGAACAGTTGTGAGCAGTTGTTCCATTGTCCAGTCTGGACTTCTATTAACAGCCGAACTTAAAAAAAGACCTTCAATATAATTACGCTTATAAAAATCAACGGTTAACTGGGCCACCTCTTCCGGCGTAAATGAAGCCCGTGAACGGTCATTGCTGACCCTATTAACACAGTATTGACAGTCATAAAGACAATAATTTGTAAATAAAATTTTAAGCAGTGAAACACAGCGACCATCATCTGTCCAACTGTGGCAGATACCACTGGCTTTAGTATTACCAAGACCTGAACTATCTCCCCGACCACTGCTGCCGCTTGAAGAACAGGAAACATCATATTTAGCTGCATCACTTAAAATTTCAAGCTTTTTTTGAAGCTCCATTATTTTCACATTCCTTTGATTCAAAAAATTTATTTAATTATATTATAATACAAAATAGCAAATAATTCAAACAAACGTTTGCAAAAAGACAAAAAAATACCGCCCACTGAATTTATCCAGTGAACGGTTTTTAATTTAAACTATTCAAGTTTAAGTCTATTTTAATACCACAGCAGCTTCAGGCCCATTTACTCTAAAGGTAAAGGTTTCTAAAAAGAATAATTCTACCTCATCATCATTTCTATCTTCAAAACCTAAAGAAATATCCTGGCCAACTGTCAGTTCAAAATCTCCACCACGCTCAGAAATCAATAATCCTCTGTTGCCCAGATCAGGTACTAAAACAGCACCATTATCAACCATTTCTTCAACCTTACGTTTAAGTGGATAACCCTTATCATCCAATTCATATAGTAGAGAATAAAGTTCAGGACCAAGAAGTAAACGTTTAGTGCCTCCAACACTCTTTTCTTCAAATAAAGTCAGCGCTCTTAAGAGTCCAGAAATTAACTCTTTTTCACCTCCGGAAACACTAACTTCTTCATATTCTGATGCTTCGACAATACCTTCAATATTAACTTCATCTAGACCATAAAATACTGCCTTATTTTCTGCCTTTGCCAGTTTAGAGGCAGCATCAATCAGATTATCTGTATCAACATCTTCTGCTCCCCGGGCTAAGGCTTCGATTTCGCTGAGTTTCATTGTAAATGGAACTTTCAATTCCACTAAAGGGAGGACCTCTCTAGTAGAATAAGTTACTCCTTCAACATCTTCAATACCTACGGGACTAAAACGACCGGTATTAATTGAAGAAAGTTCTAAACCTTTGGGTCCCAGGAAATCAACCTCTTTTCGAGCTTTCAATTTCTGACTCAGTACATCAGTTGCTTCTTCATCTAAAAAATTCCATGCTTCTTCCGCAAATGGTGCCAGTGAGCGTTTTAAAATATCCATTTATTCTCCTCCTCTCATATTGCCTAAACCAAGTGATTTACTGGAAGCAGGAGCTTCTTCAGCTTCTCCTCCATCTTCAGTTTCACCCTCTTCTTCTATTTCAGTTATCTTTGCTGTTTGAAAAAGGAAAGTTCTTAACATTTCGTCCCAGACAGGATTATTTCGACGCAGCCATTCCAGGCCCATGCAGGCATGTTCGATTTCTTCATCACGATTATGTTCCACAATTGCCTGTACATCGGGATCACTAGTTGCCTCAGCCCGCTGGTTATACCAATCAACTGCTTCTAACTCTTCGATTACACTCTTAATAATACGATGATAATCAATCGCTTCTTCAGATAATTTTTCCGCTGGTTCATGATATTCGCTCATAAATCTGACCTCCCTTTAATTTTTAACACATTAATCTAAATTATAAATTGATATTCATTCTCAAATTAATTATATATTTTTCCACTGTATAAGTCAAATTTTTACTCTGTCGAAAAATGTCAATTAAGACTGCAGAATAGTAATCATAAGAGCAGACTTTAACTTCTAATCCAATTTTAATCAGGCATTAAGTGAACCTTCTCCAAGATCCAGAGCAGCTTCGTGAACAACCTCTGCTGTTGTCGGATGAGCATGGATTGTTTCTCTTAAGTTTTCTGCGGTTAAACCTAAATTTACCGCCAGAGTCAGTTCGGCAATTAAATCACTGGCTTCAATCCCAATAATTGCTGCTCCAATAATCCTGCCTTTATCTTTTTCTGTAATTAACTTAATTTTACCCTCTCTCTCCCCCATAGCCATTACTTTACCACTGGCTGCAAACGGAAAACTTCCAATTTCATAATCAATACCTTTAGCTTTTGCCTCTTTTTCACTCAAACCAACGGTTCCCACTTCAGGAGAAGTAAAAATAGCCCCTGGTACAGCTTTATAGTTCATTTTTTTATTCATTCCCATAATATTTTCTACTGCTACAACACCCTGGTGAGAAGCAACATGTGCAAGGAGTATTTTATCTGTAACATCTCCAATAGCATAAATTCCTTCAATATTAGTTTCCATTTTATTATTGACCTGAACAGCATTTCTTTCAGAAATAGTTTCAATACCAACATTTTCGAGTTGAAGTCCATCCGTATATGGTCTGCGGCCAACAGCCATCAGTACTTTTTCTGCTTTAGCAGATTTTTTCTTTTCTTTTTGCTGATAAACGACCTCATAACCAGCATCTAATTTTTTAATTTCTTTTACTTCCGCAGAAGTTTTAACACTAATCCGTCGTCGCCTGGCAGAACGGTTAAGCTCTGCAGCAATCTCAGTATCAACTCCATTTATCAGCTGATCTAAATATTCAATAACAGTTACATCAACCCCAAAATTACGAAAGATAAATGCAAATTCCATACCAATAATTCCACCACCGACAATAACCATTGACTCCGGTAACTTTTCTAGATCAAGAGCAGCCCGGCTGTCCAAAATGCCTTCCAGCCCAGCTCCCGAAATTGGAAGCGAAGCTGCTTTTGACCCGGTAGCAATTATAATATTTTCAGCTTTAATTTCAAATATCTCAGTATCTTTTTCGATTCTAATTGTATTTTGATCAATAAAAGATGCCAGACCATCTATCCTATCTATTCCACTTTTCTTCAGTAGATGATCAATTCCTCGCACCAGGCGTTTTACTATTTTATCTTTTCTTTTTACTACTGCTGGAAAATCAAGTTCTGCATTTTCGACTTTAATACCATAATCAGCTGCATTCTTAATATCAGCAAATACTTCAGCCGAACGGACAAAAGACTTAGTCGGGATACATCCCCAGTTTAAACAGGTCCCTCCCAGAGCTTCTTTCTCAATCAAAACAGTGTCCGCTCCCAGCTGGCCGGCCCTTAAAGCAGCAGTATAACCACCAGGTCCGCCTCCAATAATTGCAATTTTATATTTTTTTTCTGCCATTTTTTCAGCTCCTTATATTAATTATTGAAAATAGTCCGTAGTCTGATAGATAGTTATCTTAATTAATCTTCCTGATAAATATAATCTCTGGTCAGCGGTAAATCAATATTTTTCCCTTTAGAAAAGAGCAGCTGATGAACAGAAGTTGAAGCATATCTAAAAGTAAATACGACTCCCATTAAAAATGTTCGCCACATTCTATAAAAATTTTCATCAAATTTTTCTTTAACCTCATTTTCAACTTCTTCATAATTATCCAGCCATCTTTCTGCAGTCAGAGAATAATGATATCCGATATCTTCAACATCCAAAAGATGAAAATTGTTTTCAGGTAACTGCCAGACAATTTCCCTCAAAGAAGGGATATAGCCCCAGGGGAAAATATACTTCTGCAGCCACGGATGTGCTGGCTGTTCTTTTAAATGGGTAATAGAATGCACCAGTGAAAGCCCTCTGTTTTTTAACATCTTATCAACCGCCTCAAAATAAAGCGGAATATTTTCTTTACCGACATGCTCAAACATACCCACACTTACTATTTTATCAAATTTTTGATCCTCTTCTGCCAGTTTCCGATAATCCTGTCTTCTGATTTCCACTCTGTCAGCCAGACCGGCTTCAGCAGCTCTTTTTTTGGCTTCAATTTCCTGTTCTTTACTCAGAGTAATTCCCATAACCTCTACCCCATATTTATCCGCGGCTCGCAGGGCAAGCGATCCCCAGCCACAGCCAATATCAAGTAATCTTTCCCCAGATTTTAAATTTAATTTTTTTAAGACATGATCAATTTTTTGCAGCTGTGCCTCTTTAAGTTCATCATTTTCATTTTTAAAATAAGCACAGGAATAGGTCATAGTATCATCCTGCCAGAGCTTAAAGAAATCATTGCCTATATCATAATGTTCTCTAACTCCCTCTTCTTCTTCTTCGGGAGACTCAGAAGTTTGGAAATCAAGCACTCGATCTATTTTATGCTTTTCAATCTCCTCCATTAGTTCAAAAACATTATCACCTGCTGTTTTAATCAACTTTTTGATATCGCCCTCAAAATTAATTTTTTCTTCCATATAAGCTTCAGCAAGTTTAAGCTGAGGACTTTTTCTAATTTCATTTAAACTTAGTTTCTCTGCAAAAATAATTTTAAAAGCAGACTGTTCCTTAAATTCCGGATTAAAAACCTTTGTCTCTCCATCCCAGTATTCAATTTCAAACTTTTGACCTTCAACTCGTTTAAAAACAGCATTCAGAATTTTCTTTGTCAGCATTTTTATACCTCCTGTGCAGTTTTTGAGTTAGATATCAATCTCCATATTTTTGCAATAATCATAACCAAGTTCATATAATTCCTGACTGTACTTTGTATTTAAAATATTATACTCCTCAATCCCGGTCGGTTCAATATAAACATCTGCCTTTTTTCTGAGCTCCATTGCATTTGCAACTGTTTTTAGTTGAAAAGTTCTAACCGCGATATCTGTTATACTTTCAATTTTTTCTTCCAATTTTACTGGCATCACATTAACTGCTATTATTTTGTCACATTTATTGAGCAGTGGATTAACCGGTAAATTTTCAAACAAACCTCCATCAACATAAAGATCTCCATTAATTTCAACCGGAGAAAAAAGTACTGGAATTGAAGAAGAGGCCTGAATTATTTTAATCAAATCTCCCTGATTAAAATATTCCATTCTAGCTTTTTCTAGATTTGCAGCCCCAACATAAAAAGGGATTTTTAAATCTGCAAAGCTTCTAACACCAAGTGATTTTTCTAAGTTTTCTGTCATATTATCCAGTGTAAAAATTCCACGATTAGGAATACTCAATTTAGCAAAATCAAAAAAATCACTTTCATTAATTAGTTCCATCGCCTCTTCGGGTCTTTTACCTGCTGCAATAAAGGAACCGACTATTGCTCCAGCACTGACCCCGGCCAGCAAGTCTGGTTTAATTCCTTTTTCTTCCAGTGCTTTAAGTACTCCCAGATGAGCAAACCCCTTAACTCCTCCCCCGGACAGGGCAATTCCGACAGTTGGTGGCATAAAATCATCCTTTCTTTTTATTTCTATTTTAGAAGGAGATAACAAATATAATTATTAAAATAAACTTCTAATATCTTCAACTGCATAATTCAAATCGGAAACTAGATCAGTAAAAATATCCATTATATTTTCCAGCTGCTGATAAAGTTGTGGATCAGCAATTTTTCTTTTTTCTCTAGGTTTTTCAATTTTTATCTCTTTTTTTATTCCTTCAGCCTCAGCGGCAAGAATATAAATTCGATCAGCAAGCAAAAGAGCTTCTTCGGGATCATGTGTGATCAGGAAAATTGTAATACCGCTCTCAGCCTGAATTAAACTGATCAATTTTCTTAAATTAACTTTTGTTTTCATGTCCAGAGACTTAAAAGGTTCATCCAGAAATACTAAATCAGGTTTTACTGCAAAAGCTCTAATTAACTCCAGACGCTGCTGCATTCCTCCTGATAATTCATGAGGATAAGCATCTTTAAAATCTTCCAGTCCTGATAAATTAAAAAGTAAATCTCTTAATTTTGTTTCGTTTTCCAGACCATAATTTTTTTGAACAAAAATTAAATTTTCAACAGCTGTTTTCCAGGGCAGGAGTCTCGGGTTTTGAAAAACATAGGCAAAACGGGGATCATTATTTTTTTCTACTCTGCCTGAGTCTGCTGATTCGAGACCTGAGGCAATACGAAAAATAGTTGTTTTACCACTGCCAGAAGGACCAAGAAGACAGCAAATTTCGCCCTGATTGACTTCTAAATTGAAATCTTTTAAAACCCTTAATTTCTGATAGGACTTATTGATACTTTTAAGCTCTAAAATCTTATTTTTTTCAGTCATTTTTCCACCTGCTGACATAATCTTTTAATTTCTCTAAAAGATAATATTCTACAAATAGCATAAATAATATCAAAATAATTGTCCAGGCAAATAAACGATCAGTCGCCATCAACGAATTTGCACGACTGAGCTGATACCCAATCCCACTTGAGGAAGCAATAAATTCTGCAAAAACTGAAGACTTCCAGGCAAATGCAAAAGCTATACTCAAAGCGGAAACCAATGCCGGCAGTAATGATGGTAAATAGATTTCTTTTAAAATTCTAAACCGAGGAGTAGAATAAGCCTCTGCCATTTCGATTAGATCAGTATTCATCTCTTCAAGCCCCTGAAAAATATTAACAAAAATAACAGGCAGTGAAACAATAAAAATTAAAAATATAGGAGTTAGATCATCAGCAACTCCAAACCAGACAACCGCAAGAGAAACCCAGACAACCGGTGGTGTAGCCTGAATAATTGTAATTAAAGGTCGAAATGTTTGCCGCATTAAAGAAAATCGATGCAGTAAAAGTGCCAGAATAATTCCGACCACCACGGCACTACCATAAGCAATTATTGTTCTTCTTAAAGTTATTAAAAAGCTCTTAACTAAAATACCAGAAATCGCTATTTCTTTTAAAGCCTGATAGCTATCTCCAATCGAGGGCAGGATGAGGCTGTTAAGTCCAGCTGCTCCCCTGTCCCAGATTAGAAAAATAATTATTAATAAAAACCAGAATGGTTTAATAATAAAATTCTTCATCGGGCATACTTCCACCTATTAAGTCCGGATACATTTTCAGCATTTCTCCAAAATAAAGTTCCGTTAGCTCACTGCTTTCTGAGTCAGGATATATATTCAGATTAATTCTGCTGTAAGATTTTTTTAATATAGGTGCTGGCATCCCAAAATGTCGGGAGGCAAGCTGAGCTGCAGCTTCTGGATTATTATTAACCCAATTTATGCCCTGTTTATAATAACCGTCGATAATATCTGTAAACTGGGGGTATTCACTGGCAAATTTTCCATTTACGAACAGAGCTACAAAAGGAATTCGATCATCTCCATGAATTTTAGCCCATTCTTTTTGAATATCCATTGAGATTTCTGCACTCTTACGTTTAGCCAGGCTTACTGTTACCAGTGGTTCAGGTAAAATAATAGCATCAAATTCTCCTGCCATAAATAATTGAGCAGCACCAGGCAGGGGCCGATAAACCAGATTAATTTCTGTCTCAGGGTCGACTCCATTTTCAGCTGCCAGATAGCGGGCCAGAAAATCTAAAGGACCTCCCTGAAGTGGTAATACAAGATCTTTTCCTTTTAAATCCTGCCAGTTATCTGCCTTAAAACCATCTGTTAGAAGATAATCGATTCCCCAGGTATTAATATTTAACATTTTTAAATCAATGCCACGATTATAGGCATTAGCTCCCAGATTAGAGCCAGTTATTAAAAAATCAATATCATTCTGAGCTAGCAAGGAAATTCCTCGCTGATGATCAGAAGAAAGATTAATCTTTAAATCAACAGCTTCCGGTAATTCGGCCTTCTCCTGCATCCATAAAAACGGAAGTGCTGCCGGAACAGTAGGAGCCTGAATATTTATCTCCTTTGCTGCAGCAGGTAGAACTGCCAGGACCATTATACTTAAAAGTAAAATTAATGTTAATGATTTCTTTCTCTTTAACATAATTATTCCTCCCTTATGCCTGTTTCTTTTTATTTGTGTTCATTTATGTGCACGTACCGTACCACCCGGCTTTTGTTGTTTTTGGTCTAAAACACCCTTTTTTCGACTAATTGCGACACAAACCGGGTGGTACACGGCACCTTTACGTTAATCGTTAAGTAAACCCTGAATAATAACCTCAGAAGCTTCTTCTTCATCTAAGCCTCGAGCCATCAGTGTCTGCAGCTGAGTACTGTCCACACTACCAATTGCTGCCTCATGGGTAACTTTTGCCTCCGGATGCCGCACATCTACTATTGGAATCGCGCGGGCAATTGCCTGATCTTTAATAATTTCTGTACAATCAACATGACCCATTGCTTCAGCAGCATCTGCA
The DNA here is from genome assembly GCF_900156285.1 of Halanaerobium kushneri. Lineage (GTDB taxonomy): Bacteria > Bacillota > Halanaerobiia > Halanaerobiales > Halanaerobiaceae > Halanaerobium > Halanaerobium kushneri. The sequence continues at coordinate 139,028 of NZ_FTNC01000005.1, read as the reverse complement.
GTTAATTCATTATAGATTTCAGCTTCAGCCTGATCCTTAAGAGCTATTTTGGAATCTAAAATTCCCCGGGCCGACTCTCCTTTTAAGTGGGCTGCTTCTCGAATTTTAACCAGATCATCCTGCTGCCCACTAATTCGAGCCAGCATTTCTACTGTTCCATGTTCTGCGATATTCGCCTCATAATCAAAATCTATTTTACCAACTCTGCCTTTAAGTAAATCAAATTTAGTTACAAGTTTTCCGTAGGACTCAACATTAATATCAGATTTTGCTATTACCTCTACCCCACCATTATCCCCATGAAAATGATGCTCCTTATAAATATAACTACCTCCGGCTGCTATATTAATCACTGCATCCATAATATGCTCGACCTGAACAGCATTAGGAAAAACACAATCAGCTCTAACTTCTACCTGAGCATCTTTTTGTACTTCTACCTTCATCTCGATTTTTTGGCGTCCTTCTTTAGGCAAAACCCCAAAACACATGTGAACAGGATTTTTAATTTTATAACCTTCTTTAATAGTAACTTTTACTTTAACTGTATCATTACTAATTTTATCTGCTTCCACTTCCAGGCCTTCAACGGCATGCATTCCTAAAATTTTGTCTCTTTCCAAAACCAGATGGGCTACTTCACTGTCCGCAAAAACATCATCCCCACCCGCTTCTTTGTAGGCGTCAACCATCATTTGGTAATCATTCATTAACTGGCCACCTCCGTCTCACAATCTTCTTCTTTAGCACAGGGAAAACAAAATGACTTAAAATATTCACTGATATCTGCTGGATTACCCTGACGGATAATCTCCCCTTCACAAACTAAGGCAGCTCGATCTGCATACTCCAGCATTTCTTCAGAATGAGTTATTAAAAGAATACCACTGCCAGAATCCTTAAAATAATTAATCATCTCAGCAATGTTATTTAAAGCAACAATATCCACACCCGAGTCCGGCTCATCTAAAATAATCAGTTCAGGATGCATTAAAATTAAGGAAGCAAGCTCAATTCTTTTTCTTTCCCCACCACTCAAACTCTTATCAACAAAACGGTTTAAATACTGAGCTGGATTAATTGCTACCTTATTTAAAGCTTCTTTTAATTTTTCTTCAGTTACTTCTTCTCTCTGGCTTTTTAAACCAAGTGATAGAAATTCTCGGACAGTTACTCCCTGATAACGAGCTGGTTCCTGCCAGGCCAAGGTAATCCCCTTTTTAGCTCTCTCATTAATCGCCAGCTCATTTATTTTTTCACCCTTATAAATCATTTCCCCTTTTTGAGGATGGTAATTATTAATCCCCATTAGTGTATAGGCCAGAGTAGATTTCCCACAGCCATTTGGCCCAATTAAAGCAAATACCTCTCCCTTTTCCAGAGAAAATTCCATTCCTTTTAAAATTTCTGCATCTTCAATTTTCAGATGCAGATCTTTAACTTCTAATAATTTCGACATTATATTCCTCCTGTGAATTTAAATGTTATTCCATACCTAAAAACTCATTGATTTTATCTGCATGCTTACCCGGAATAATCAAATGATGATTACCAATAGCATCATTTAAGAAATAATCTGAACTCTGGGGTAAAGAAATCTTAAGCTGTGTTCTGCAGGCATTAGGAGAATCCATATTTTCTATAATTTCTCCTTCGGCTACAAAATATTGTTCCAGGCCGGCGCCCCCAATTTTAAATACTGTAACCGGACCCTCGGCTAAAATCCCCTGAATTCCAACCCCAATACCAGTTTCAAAATGAGATCTAATTATATAATCCTTACTAATATTAGTAGCTACAGTACAGTGAGCAAATTGTATCTCATCCTTCTTTTTATCTATTGCTGCCGGATTGGCCATAAAAGGCATTTGTCCGGTTAACTGATAGGCTAAAAACATAGTAAATGCAGCCGGTACATCACCTTCACATCCAGCAACAAGTCCTTCATTATTTAAAAGTGCCAGTGCCAGACAGCCGGTAGTATTTAACTCCATTACTATATCAAAACAGCGAATAGTCAGAGCATCTAAATCATTTTCTGTAATTACTTCTTTTAAAGCCAGATAAATTTTTGCAGCCTCCACCAGATCTGATTCATTACTTTCTACAATTTCAGCAGCATTTTCTAAAAAATCAGCTGCAATTCTTTTTGCCTTAGCAGAGTCCACCCGCTCAAGCTCCTGATAGATTTCTTCCAGTTCAATGTCTATAAATTCAGTCCCCCAGTGATGAGCCGCATGCTGATAATCAACCTTACTGCCAATCAACCAGTCTGAAGGCTGACCGATAACACCCAGCCTTGCCTCAGCAATTCTATCTCGAACCTTCTTATAGGCTGCCAGCTCTTCAATTTCTACAATCAGATCTTCCATTTCTCCATGCAGTATTTTTCCATCCAGACCCTCTGCATTCAAAAAACTAAGTATCTCCAGTGAAGCAGGGAGCGAATTATGAAGTTCAGTTGCCAGTAAATAAGCAGGCTGAGGTAAATATTCAACATTTTCTGCAAAGATACTTTCCGAACCCCCTGATTTAATAAAATTAATAGTTAAATCATATTCACTAAAATCAGTGAAAGGAATTTCGTCAGCCTTTATCTCCTCCAGCTCAAAATTTTTGTTTAAAATTTGATAACTTTCTTTTAGAGTCTCATTAATTCTATCTTCATCATGAATCTCAGACACAATAGAAACCAGTGCAATTTTCATTTTATTACCTCCAACTAATTTCAAAATATATTTTAAATTAAGTTCTAACTTTACTCTATATCTATTATATTTAATCTAAAAGCTATAAGCAAACAAAAATGAAAATTTCTATCAAATTGTGATTTTTTTATCAAATTTCAGCAAAAAAAGACCGCCATTTAAGACGGCCAGGTTGCTTTTTTAACTGTTATCTTGGCTAAAGAGTCAGTAATGAAGATATTTTTTGATATTTTTTCTTACCAATTCCCTTAACCATTGTTAACTCAGATTTCTTTTTGAAATCTCCATTTTCCTCCCGATAGGCAACTATTCTCTCTGCATAGGCATTTCCAATCCCCGGAAGTTCAGCCAGTTCTGCCGCTGCAGCCTGATTAATATTAACTTTTTTTCTTTTCTTTTTGGAAGCAGTTTTCTTGCTGGGAGCCTCCGTTTTCTTAGCTTTCGATTTAACTTTAAGTTTTTCAGCGTTTTCAGGCTGATAAACTTTTATTTTCATTTCAGACTTATCTTTCTGTTTAGGTCGCTTAGCTTTTTCTTCAGTCAGATTATTATAGAGTTTGGAATATTTTTTAGCTGAATTATGCCAGCTGTAATTTAGGTCCATTACTCTATTGACCAGTTTATTCCAGACTCCTTTCTGTTCATAAAAAGAAACTGCTCTTTCAATTGTATGGAGCATGTCATGAGCATTGTAATTGCTGAAGCTAAATCCTGTTCCCTCACCGGTTTCTTCATTATAAGAAACTACAGTATCATTTAAACCACCTGTTTCTCTTACAATTGGAATAGTGCCGTAACGAAAACTGATTAGCTGACTTAAGCCACAGGGCTCAAACCTGGAAGGCATTAAAAACAGATCACTACCTGCATAAATTTGATCAGCAAGCTGAGCATCATACTTAATATTTACTGAAAGGTTATCAGGATATTTATGCTGTTTAGCCTTAAAAAATTCTTCGTATTCTCTCTGACCGGTACCCAGAATTAAAAACTGAGCCCCAGTTGCCATGATTTCATCAAAAACAGCTCTAACCAAATCCAGACCTTTCTGTTCAACCATTCTCGAAATAAAACCAATCAAGGGTTTATCAGCATTGACTTCCAGACCAAGTTTCTGCTGAATATGAATTTTATTGGCCAGCTTTTTGTCAATTTCTCCTTTAGAAAAGCGAACAGCTAGATTTTTATTTGTTTTAGGATCAAATTTTTCATAACTAATCCCATTTAAAATTCCACTCAGATCATCAGCTCGCATTCTTAAGGCATAATCCAACCCTTCACCAAAATACGAAGTCTGAATTTCTCGAGCATAACTTTCACTTACCGTTGTGATATGGTCGGCATACATAATCCCGGTTTTCATATAATTAAGCAGACCATTATGCCTGATATTACCACTTTCCCAGTGATGTGGTGCCACTCCCAAAACATCTCCAGCTGAATGACCTGCAAACTGTCCCTGATATTTTAAATTATGAATAGTAAATACAGTTTTAATATCCTGATAATAGCTCTGCTGACGGTATCGATCTGCAAAAAGCAGTGGTAATGGTCCTGTCTGCCAGTCATTAGCATGAATAATATCCGGTTTAAAATCAATTACAGGCAGCATATCTAAAACCGCCTGGGAGAAAAAAGCAAACTGCTCATGTTTGTCATCATTTTCATAAATTGAATCTCGATCAAAATAATATTTATTATCAATAAAATAAACTGGAACTCCATCTTCCTCAAGTCTGTTAACACCTAAATATGTATCTCTCCAGGCTAGTTTTGTCCGAAAATGGCAGACTGATTCCATTCTTTCTTTGTATTCTTCTGGAATCTGTCTGTACTGTGGAATCACCAGTCTAACATCATGCCCCTCTTCTCTTAGTGCCTGTGGTAAAGAACCAGCAACATCAGCTAAGCCCCCAGTTTTAATAAATGGATCCGCTTCTGAAGCAACAAACAAAATCTTCTTTTTACCTTTTTTCATGGAGCCACCTCCTGTGATTATAAAAACAATTCTATCTACTTTCTACTCATTTACAAAATCAACTAAATTATATTTGTTAACCTTAGTTTAATAAATGTCAAGAATAATGTCAACTAAATCGTTTTTTCAGAAAAGAGTCATAATTTGAGATCTATCAACTGATTAATTAAAGGAAATTTAACGGAAATAGAGAATAAATACAATACAACAGTAGATTTATAAAATTTTTAAATAAATTTTTTATCAAGATTTTAGGGGGGGAGTTTAATGCCTAAAAATAATTATCCTGGTGATTATGATAGATATTTATTTCATCAGGGCAGACACTATGAGAGCTATAATTTTTTAGGGTCACATATTACTAATGAAAATGGAAAAAAAGGTGTTCGTTTTACAGTCTGGGCACCAAATGCTGAAGAAGTAAGTGTAGTAGGAGATTTCAATGACTGGGACAAACATAAAAACCCAATGAAAAAAATTAAAGACTCCGGTATCTGGACCACTTTTATTGAAGAAGCAGAAAATAAAATGTACTATAAATACTGGATTAGAGGCTATAGGGGGGTAATTAGAGTTAAAACCGATCCTTATGCCAGAAGACAGGAAACACCTCCAAAAACAGCTTCTCAAATTTATGAAACTGAAACTTTCAACTGGCAGGACAATAAATGGCTTAAAAAACGAAAAAATTCTAATCATCTTAAAGAGCCACTAAGCATCTATGAAATGCATCCCGGTTCCTGGAAACAGGATGATGGTGAATTAATGAACTACAGAGATATAGCTGATGAACTGGTACCATATATTAACGAGATGGGTTTTACCCATGTAGAATTAATGCCATTAACAGAATATCCTTTCCCTGGTTCCTGGGGATATCAAACCACGGGTTATTTTGCCTTAACTTCCCGATACGGAAGTCCTGAAGATTTTATGTATTTTGTTGACCAACTGCATCAAAATGATATTGGTGTGATTATGGACTGGGTTCCGAGTCATTTCTGTAAAGATGATCATGGACTGCGTTTATTTGACGGTTCTCATCTCTATGAAAGTTCTGATCCCAGACGAGCCGAAAATATTCAGTGGGATACTTTAAACTTTGACTTTGCTCAAAATGAAGTCTGGAGTTTTTTGATCTCCAGTGCCAATTACTGGCTGAATAAATTCCATATAGATGGATTAAGAGTTGATGCAGTAAGTAATATGCTTTATTTAAATTATGAAAAAGAAGATGGTCAGTGGGCTGCTAACGAGTATGGTGGTTTTGAAAACCTGGAAGCCATAGAATTTATCAAGGAATTAAATAGTGAAATGTTTGAACGTTATCCTGGTATTTTAATGATTGCGGAAGAATCAAGTGCCTGGCCCCTGGTTACAGCTCCAGTCCATGATGGCGGACTTGGATTTAACTTTAAATGGAATATGGGCTGGATGAACGATACTTTGGATTATATGGAACATGATCCAGTCTACAGAAAATGGGAACATAATAAATTAACTTTTTCGAGCATGTACAGTCAAAGTGAAAATTATGTACTGCCTCTATCCCATGACGAAGTTGTCCACGGCAAAAAGTCACTGCTGGATAAAATGCCAGGAGACTACTGGCAAAAATTTGCTAATCTGAGACTTCTTTTTACTTATATGTATGCTCACCCCGGTAAAAAACTTCTCTTTATGGGTGGGGAATTTGGTCAGTTTATTGAATGGAATTATAAACAAAGCCTGGACTGGCTGCTGCTGGACTATGAAAAACATCAGTTAACTCAGGAGTTTATGCAGGAGTTAAATCAGGTTTATCGTAAAGAAAAGGCGCTCTGGGAACTTGACCATGAACATGAAGGTTTTCGCTGGATTGAGGCAGATGATTATGAACAGAGTGTAATCAGTTTTATCAGAAGCGCTGAAAACGAAACTCAACAGCTGGTGATTGTCCTGAACTTTACTCCTGTGCCCAGAGATAATTATCGAATAGGAGTTCCGGGTCCCGGTGAATATGAATTACTTTTAAATAGTGATCAAAAAGTTTTTGGTGGTTCGGATTATGAAACTGCAGCTAGAGTTAAAACTGAAGAAATTCCTTTTCATGGTTTTGATTATTCAATCAGCATTAATCTGCCACCTCTGGCTGGAATTTACTTAAAATACAAAGAAGAAAACAAAAAGAACAAAAATAAGAAAACTAAAAGTCTTAAAAAATCAACAGAAAATAGTAAGGGTTCCAGAATAGAAAAAGCCACACAGGAATAGTTTATTTTCAATTTTTAAAGGAGGTAATCAATATGCCAAAAGAAGAAATGCTGGCCATGCTGCTTGCCGGTGGCAAAGGGACCAGACTCGGAGTGTTAACAAAAAACATTGCCAAACCTGCTGTACCCTTTGGTGCTGAATATAGATTAATCGACTTTCCTCTTAGTAATTGTACCAATTCTGGAATAACTACTGTCGGTGTTTTGACCCAGTATAAACCACTGGTTTTAAACAGTTATATCGGCAGTGGGAGTTCCTGGGATCTTGATCGTCACAATGGTGGAGTTACTGTACTTCCTCCTTATGTTAAGGAAGGCGGTGGTTCCTGGTATAAGGGGACTGCAGATGCAATTTATCAGAATATAGAATTTATAGATATTTATGATCCAGAATATGTACTAATCCTCTCCGGAGACCATATCTACAAAATGGATTATGCAGAAATGTTAAACTATCATAAAACAAAAAATGCTGATGTTTCAATAGGAGTTCTGGAGGTTCCCTGGGAAGAAACCCATCGCTTTGGAATAATGAATACCAATGAAGATCAAAAAATAATTGAATTTCAGGAAAAACCAGAAAACGCTAAAAACAATCTGGCCTCTATGGGAATCTATATTTTTAACTGGGAATATTTGCGAAAGTATTTAATTGAGGAAGCCGAAGAAAATGATGATTCAGCCGGCGATTTTGGTCATAATATTATCCCAAAAATGATGGCTGACAATCTCAATTTCTACGCCTATACTTTTAAAGGTTACTGGAAAGATGTAGGAACCATTGAAAGTTACTGGCAGGCTCATATGGATCTTTTAGGAGAAAAGCCAATTCTGGATCTTCAGGATCGCAACTGGATTATTTACAGTGTTAATCCCAATCGTCCTCCACAATATCTATCCGAAGATGCTGAAGTAGATAATTCAATGATTAACAAAGGAACTCAGATTATGGGTACAGTTAAAAACTCGGTTCTCTTTTTCGGAGTTAAAGTGGCTCAGGATGCTGTAGTTGAAGATTCAGTTATTCTACCCAATACCAGAATCCGAAGTGGTGCTAAAATTAAAAATTCAATCGTAGGTCGAAATGTAATTGTCGAAAAAAATTCAAAAATTGGCCTGGAAACAGATGATAAAAAAAGTAATGAACTAAAAATAACAGTTATTGGTGATGATGAGGTCATCCCGGAAGCTTCAAATATAAAAGCAGGAATGGTGGTGGGATAAATGATGATGACACCGATCTATAAAAAAGGCGGAGCAAATATGAATAATGTAATGGCAATTATTAATAACGCACTTGATGAATCTTTTCTGGATAAGTTAACTGGACATCGTTCTCTGGCTTCTGTTCCTTTTGGAGCCCGCTACCGATTAATTGATTTCCCTTTGTCAAATATGGTTAATTCGGGGATTACCAATGTTGGGCTGCTTTTGCAGACTAAATATCGTTCTCTAATGGACCATATTGGTTTTGGCAAAGCCTGGGATTTAGACCGCAAAAGAAATGGTCTCTTTATCCTACCTCCTGCGCATATTTATCAGGCTAACCGGGCCTATAAAGGTGACCTGCAGAATTTTGCCAGTAACATTGATTATATTAAGCGCAGCAATCAGGAATATGTTATTATAGGAAGTCCCAATGTAGTTGCCAATATTGACTACAGAGACGCTTTTAAATATCATATAGAAAATGATAATGATATTACAATAATCTATCGTCAGCTTGAAGTTTTCCGTCGGGATACAACTTATACAGTAATCAATACTGATGATAATGATCGTATAATTGACATGAAGGTTAATCCCAAAAAAAATTTCTATAAAAAAATATCCTTACAACGCTATATTATGAAAAAAGAACTACTGCTTGATATAATTGACGAATGTATTTCTAAGGGAGAATGGGATTTTGTCAAAAATGCAATAATAGGCAACTTAAACAATTTAAAAGTCTATGGCTATCCTTTCCGTTCCTACGCAGCTGTAATTAACTCAATCAATGGTTACTATAAAAGTAATCTGGAACTTTTAAAACCAAATGTCTGGCAGGATCTTTTCCTTAAAAATGGGCCAATCTATACCAAACCTAAAGATGAGGCTCCCACTGGCTATAAAAATGGTGTCAACGCCCGGAATATTCTGGCTGCAAATGGCTGCTCAATTAAAGGTGAAGTTAAAAATAGCGTTTTATTTAGAGGAGTTAAAGTTCATCCAGGTGCAGTTATTAAAAACTCTATTATTATGCAGAAATCAGAGATTGGCGAAAATGCTTATCTGGAAAATGTGATTTTAGATAAAGGTGTTCAGATAACTGCTGACAAATCTCTTAAAGGCGATACTAACTTGCCCATGATAATTGCGAAAAACACCATAGTCTAAGCTTATTATATCTATAAATTATATTAAGGCAGGGAATTAGCTAATTCCCTGCCTGTTTAATATCATTTAGGCTGACTCCCTTTTAATTAACTCGACATCCAGAATATTTTCTGTTTCTACTTCCTCACCTTCTACTGCCTTTAATAGCAGTTCTATACCTCTGCGAGCAATAGCCGCTGTAGGCTGCCGGATGGTTGTGATTTCTGGCCTGAACAGCCGGGCCAGCTCAAGATCATCATAACCAATAACTTTTAAATCATCAGGCACCCTGATCCCATTATTTTCAGCCTCTTTGATTACTGCTGCAGCAATCAAATCACTGCTGGCAAAAATACCATCAATTTTTCTTTTATTTCTAAAAATTTCTCTTGCTAACTTTTTATACTCCTGACGATCAAAACTATTTAACTGACACTGATACTTTTTTACTTTTAGGCCTTTTCTGTTTACTGTTTCTTTAAAGCCCTTAAAACGCTGGTTGGAAAGTAAGTCCAGTTCCAAACTACCTCCAATATAAACTAATTCTTCAGCCCCCTCTGCCAGCAAATGTTCTGCTGCCAGTCTGCCTCCTTTAAAATTATCCGAACAGATATAGGGAATTCCTTCGATCTGCCGGTCAAAAGTTAGCACAGGTAAGTCTACCTTAATTTCTTTAGCAATATCTAAAGTATGACTTGCCAGAAAAATACCATCAACCTGCTGAGCTCGCAGCATATTTATATAATTTTTTTCTTTTTCGGCCTCCATTTGAGAGTTACAAAGCATTATTTTATAACCATTTTGGTGGGCATAATTTTCTAAATATGACAATAGGCTACTAAAAAAAGGATGATAAACTGCCGGCAGAATCACTCCCAAAATATCAGATTTCCTTTTTGAAAGTGACCTGGCTACTGCGTTAGGTCTGTAATTTAATTCCTCCATTACCTGATAAACTTTTTCTCGAGTCTCATCTGCTATATAGCCACGATTATTAATAACCCGGGAGACTGTGGTCACTGTTACACCAGCTTTTTCCGCCACATCTTTTTGTGTAGTCATAGTTTAATACCTCCTGGATTTAAAAAATCAAAAATAAATATTCTTTATTAATTTAAATTTTTAAACAGTCAAATTCCAATCATTTAATTTTAAACTCTTTAAATTAAAGATCAAAGGTATATATTTATAGCTTTAAGCTTTCCATTTTATCTTTTTGAGGATTAAAATAGTCTATTTCAAAACTATTGCTGCTAAAATCTACATTTAAAATTGCTTTCGCTTCTTCCTTCTGCCAGCTAATTTTTAATTCTTCTTCCGATTCAGAATTATGGATAGTATAATTTCCATTAAAAGCTGGATAGGAGTTCCTAAATTCCATCAAACTAATCAGCTTTTCCACTACAGGTCTTTTAACTTCATTTTCAATTTCTGCTTTTGAATAATAATGACGATTGATATTCCGACCTACCTTTGTTTCTTCCAGAAGTTCAATATCATTTTTGCCAGCCAGCATTCCTACATAATATACCTGGGGAATACCGGGAGCGAAAAACTGTACTGCTCTTGCTAAAAGATATGCATCATCATTATTGCCCAGAGCTGAGTAATAACTACAATTAATCTGATAAATATCCAGATTATCATAGGCCTCACTGCTATAAACCTTTTTAACATTAGATCCCTGTTTATAAAGCATCTCTCTGGTTGCTTCTATTTCCTGATCTGTCATTAAATCCTTAACATCAACTACACCTATACCATCATGTGTATCCAGAGTGGTATATTGATTGTCCGGTGATTTTTTAAGCCACTCTTTTAGTCTTTTGGAAGTCGAACTATAAATTGAATGTAGTAATAGCATTGGTAGAGAAAAATCATAAACTGGATGGCCTTTTTCTGCAATTTTAAGCTGAATCGAATGATGTTCGTGAATTTCAGGCAAAATCTCAACATCTTTTTCAGCCAGGATATCTTTACAGTAGTCCAAGATTTCCCAGATATCAGGTTCAATAAAAAAACAGCTTGTACCAGCCTTTTTAACTGCATAAGCAAAAGCATCCAGTCTAATAATTGAAGCACCTTGAGCAGCTAAAAACTCCAGACTATTTTTGATAAATTCCTTAACTACATCAGATTCCATATTTAAATCCAGCTGTTCTTCCGCAAATGTACACCAGATTTTTTCTTCTGTACCATCTGCAAACTCAACATCAATATAGGGAGCACGGGGTTTACGTTTATAAATTAAATCAACTTCTTCCTCTGTTGGCTCACCATCTTCCCAGAAATCCTGATAACGAATAAAAAAATCAGCATATTTAGAGTCATCCTTATACTGCTGAAAATCTTTAAAGTACTCAGACTGTTTTGAAATATGATTAACCATAAAATCAAACATTAGATAATAATCTTCTGACAGAGCTTTAATATCATTCCAATCACCAAAGTCAGGATCAACTTCCCTGTAAGTAAGAGGTGCAAAACCTCTATCTGCAGAGGACGGAAAAAAAGGTAAAATATGAACTCCTCCAACTGCCTCCTGAAAATGTTTATCAAGAACTTCTTTTAAATCTTTTAAATTTTTGCCCATACTATCTGCATATGTAATTAACATTATTTCATTTTTGGTTGCCAATTTAATCCCTCCAGAAATTTTTTGTTTATAAATTATATTTATATTTTATTATCTCTCAATTTATATGTCAAGCGCTTAACATATTTTATAAAAAAAGAAGGAGGTAGTCCCTCCCTCTATATTTTTAAGCTTTTTTAATCTTGATTAAATAGAAAACTATAAATAATATTTCTAAATTTGCCTGATTATTGGTTCACCTTCAATTAAATCACAGTAGTCTTCTACCCCACCATCATTAAGAGCTGTCTCAATGATTTTTCTACCAACTGGATCCAGTCCGGGTTCTAGATACTGTTTAATACACTTTTTAAAGAAATCAGAAAGAATTTTTCCTCCAATATCATAAGCTTTTTCGCCAACTTCAGGCTGACGATGAACCTGTAAAAATTCTTTTTCTATATGCTGCCCTTCGACCAGTAATTCCTGCAGAGAATAACCCAAAAGCGGCATTCTGGCCAGTTTCAATTGATCTTCAGTAAACCAGGCTCCTCCACGACGGGCTAAATACTCTCTAGTTATCCATTCTGGCATAAATCCTACTTTCCAGGCTCCAATATGCTGATTAGGTATTAATATATATTTTACTTTTGGAGTGTCCATAATCTGCTCCAGTAACAAATTAGCCTGATCTACTTTTTTACCGGTAGCAAATGGCCAGTAAGAACCTACACCTTCGGAACTCATTCCATCACCTGTAATAATACTTGGGTTTCCGTGTCCCCTTGGAGCAACTAATCTCCATAACCAGGCAAGTGCTGGTGGAAGAACATGAAATAAGCCCATAATTCCATAAGTAGGATTTTCCTTAGTACAGGGAGGAACTCTCACCCCAAAACTGCGGACATCAATAGAAAGTGGTTCTTTTAAAACATCCGGGATAATATCACGCGGTATTGTTACCCTTGGGTTAGGACATGATTTACCCGGTTCATCTTCTATATGCTCCCAGATTAAAGCAGTACTATTTGGCGCAGCATCAATATTTAAAAATAATAATGGTTTATCTGGATTAGCACTAATTGCTTCCAGGTTAGGTTCAGTACCATATTTATCAATATGGTCAACTCTTACAAACCAGGAATTTTCTGCATCCATTAAAGTTAATTTACCATTATCTTTTTGCAGTGAATTGTGACAGATTGCCATATCATCAGTCATTGGTCTTAAACCACAACCCTGTGGTAGAGTAATGTGGAATTTCTCATCTGTCATTAAGTTTTGACCAAAGAGCAGACGTCCGCTTCTTTCACGGTGCATATCTTCCAGCATCTCACTTTTACCACCACCACTGGCACCTTCGTGAGAAATATTGACAGTATTACCATATGGAGTCACAACCTGAACTGCAGAGCAGTGTAAAGTTACCCATTCTTCTTTTTCTCCCTGATTGATCAGCATACCATAAACTCCCTTTTTAGCACTGGGTCCGGGATAAAGATTATAGGCAAACATTTCGTATTTACTGTCCAATCTACGATGTACAACAACCTGTTCACCGTCAAAATGAGTATGTCTAAACGGTGGTGCAACATAGATATGAGAGGTAGGCTTAAATACTTCCTCTAACTCACGGGTATCAACAATTCCCTGCAGCAATGAAAGACCAAACGCAAAAAAACCGGCATTTGCTGGCACCAGTGCCAGTGCCTTCACACCCAGTCCATTAGGTCCTGTTTCAAAAAAGAATAAAGCTAACTCCTGTGTCTTCAACCACTCAAAAGTCTCTCCGCGCATATTCTTTTCAAAACTTTCTCCATATCGATTTTCATATCTTTCTTTATCTGTTGGTTTATCATCCGCAATCAGCATACAGTTAGGATCACGACGGCGCATATAAGGTTCAGGATAATTGGCGGAAATACCATTTCGGACCTTACAAACTACAGCCTCCACCACCTCACCCTGATCAGGTATATCATACTTTACTTCCTGACAGCCATTTTTAGCATCTCTAACTGACAACTCGACCAGCTGCTGTTCATTATGAGCAACTGTGTATTTAGGACAGGCCTCCAGTAGTTCCTCAACTTCTTTTGGTAACTCAACGTTCTTTAAATTCTCATCTTTAATCATTCTTTACTCTAATACTCCCTTCTTTGTAATAAATTTTTTAAATTTTGTAAATAAGTAAAATTTGCCACAATTTAGTGCAAACACTTCCCTACTCAAATACTTAGTACTAATTTTATCACAAGAAGAGAAAAGCTACAAGCATTTAATAACCTGTAACTAAATCTGCTGCATAGATTACCATTCCTGTAATTGGAGGTACCATTACTTCATGAGAATAAAAAAATCTTATTGGCTCTGTTCCAGCTTCCTTATCATCAACTACAATTGCCCAGGTCCTGTCTTCTGGCAAATAAAACTGCTTCCATTCATGAGAAGGATTTAACAAAACCAGAATTGTACTCCAGGCATCTTCATTAGCATTATTAAAGATACCATAACCAACTGTAGCAAATGGAGAATCAATAAAATGCAGTTTTTCTTTAATTTCTGTTCTATTACGAATTCTAAAAGCCGGGTGGTGGCTGCGCAGATTAATCAGACCCTTAACATAATTAAAATGATCTCGATAAGTTGTTTTCCTTTCCCATTTTAATTCATTAATCTCAATTCCAGAATTAAAACTATTTTTGTCTCCAAATTTAGTCCGTAAAAATTCGGTTCCCGCCTGCATAAAAGGCACTCCCTGTGATGTTAACAAGATTACCTGTCCCAGTTTATGCATCTTTTGTCGCTGTTCTTCGTTAGCCCCTGGACAGGAACGGGCCAATTTATCCCAGAGAGTTAAATTATCATGAGAATCAAGATAATTAATGCTTTCTCCCGGCTGCAGTGTAAAACCATATAAACGTCTTTCTTCCAAACCAATTGCTCCAATAACGCCTTCGTCAATTTCTCTTTCCAGACCAATCTCACCCTGAATAAAACCCCTGCCAGTGCCATCACTATCACCTTTAAGAGCATTGCGGAAATTGTCATTAAAAACTGAAATCCCTGTTCCCCGCTGATCCCCCTTGCGAATTTGTTGATAGCGCTGCAGCTGTGGTTCCAGAGCTGTCCAGGGTTCTCCATAGATTAAAACTGACGGATTTTCTTTGCGCAGCTTATGTTCTGCCAGCAGCATTGTTTCTCGATCGATCGATGACATCAGATCAAAGCGAAAGCCGTCAATATGATATTCCCGGCTCCAGTATAACAAAGAATCAACTATATATTTACGCATCATTTCCCGTTCAGTAGCAATCTCATTTCCACATCCTGATGCATTAGCAAATTTACCATCCTCTGTAAACCTGTAAAAATAGTTAGGAAAAATCTTTTGAAAAGGAGAATTTTGGGTATGATAGGTATGATTATAGACTACATCCATTACCACTCCAATTCCATAAGAATGAAGGGTTTTGACCATCTTTTTAAATTCATAAATTCGACTTTCATTGGCAGGATCAGAAGCATAGGAACCTTCTGGCACCATATAATATAAAGGATCATAACCCCAGTTATAATCATCAGGGTCTGTATCATCTACAGATGCAAAATCATACACAGGCAGTAAATGTACATGAGTAACTCCAAGTTCCTTGAGATGAGCGATTCCGGTCAGCATTCCTTCTCGATTAATACTGTGTCTTTCAGTAAAAGCAGTATATTTACCCTGGTGTCTGATACCACTTTCTTTTGAAGCTGAAAAATCTTTAACATGAAGTTCATAAATAACCGCATCAACAGGGTCTTCCAACTCCACTTTTTTGTCATGAGTCCAGGTTGGAGGATAAACTCGGGAAGGATCAACTATCAGTCCATACTCACTGTTGGTTCCAACTGCTTTCGCCCAGGGATCAACAAAATTATATTCTCTGCGGTGAACTTTTAGCCGCAGCTGATAATATTTTCCATAAAATTTATGAGGCAATTTAGTTTCCCAGGTATCACTGAGGGCAGGCTGCATTTTATATTCAGCCATTTTATTTAAGCCCCTGTCATCAGCATAAATTTCTATTACAGCTGACTGAGCAGGAGGAGACCAGATCTTATAATTTATACTGTCCTGAGAAAACGTTAAGCCCAGATCATCTCCAGCATAGTATAATTTAGCTGGTTTAATATTTAAATTTTGATTAAACATAAAAATCAACTCCACTACTAATAAGGTATTTTTATCAGATAGCATTAAGATTATTGATCAATTAATGTCAGACAAAATAGTTCTCTGTATTAATTATAATTCTTTATCTTTATTACTATTCCTGCTCTCAGCTGAGATTAATTATTATAAAAAACAGGTTATTTAAAATTTATGTAGAAATAATATTTAAGAGTAGCTTTAAAATTAAAAATGTGAGGTGAGGCGATTGTTAACAATTCATGACAGTTTAAGTTTTGCAGAAAATGACTTTGATATAACTGCTTATGGAGAGGTTTTGCTGGATATGATATCCAGGGAAGAAGCACCGCTTAAAGAATGTGTTAATTTTACTCGTTACTTTGGTGGTTCCCCGGCCAATGTATTAGTAAATATGCAGCGCCTCGAAAATAGAACTGCTTTTATTAGTCGTATTGGTAAAGATGAGTTTGGCGAATATTTGACAGAAATTTTAGAAAATGAAGGCATCAATCTGGACTGTATGCAGTATGATCAGGAAGAGGGTACACCAATCATATTTGTTAATAAAAGTAAGGAAACTCCTTCCTGGCTTGCTTATCGAGGAGCAGATATTAATCTACAGATAAGTGACAGCATATATAACAAAATTAACAACTCTTCAATCTTTTTTACAGGCAGTTTTATTCTCTCTAAAAATCCGGCTCGTTCAACTGCTATTAAAGCTATTGAATATGCTATAAAAAAAGATAAATTTTTTGCCTTTGATCCCAGTTTCAGGGCTAACCTCTGGCCGGAAGGAAGCAAAGGAAGTAAAATCATCAGAGAATTAATTGCTCAAGCTGATGTAATCAAACCATCTCTAGACGACGCCTATCACCTTTATGGTCAAGACCATCCAGAAAACTATATAAAAAAATACCACAATGATGGAGCAAAGATTGTCATTTTAAGTCTGGGTAAAGATGGAGTAATTCTTTCAGATGGAAGTAATAAAGCTCTCCATATACCTGTTTTTTCCGAAAAAGTTATAGATGTTACAGGTGCTGGAGACTCATTTTGGGCAGGATTTTTGACCGGTATTCTTAAAGGCCTGCCAGTTAAAGAATCAGCCAGACTTGGAAATGCAGTGGCCGCATTTAAAATTCAGGGAGTAGGTGCTCTTTCTTCAGTTCCACCATTAAGAGAAATAATATCTTTTTACGATATTCAGCCAATTGAAGGAGGTAATTTTAATGAGTGAAATTAAACATGTAGCATTTTTAAACCCTCAGGGTAATTTCGATCAAAATGACAGTTACTGGACAGAACATCCTGATTTTGGAGGTCAGCTTGTTTATGTTAAAGAAGTAAGTATGGCCCTTGCTAATATGGGGGTTAAAGTAGATATAATTACTCGTCAGATTAATGATCCAGAATGGCCTGAATTTAGCAAACTCTATGACAGCTATCCGGGTTGTGAAAATTTAAGAATAATTAGACTTCCTTTTGGCGGAGATAAATTTCTGGCCAAGGAAAAATTGTGGCCACATTTAAAAAAATATGTCGATGCTATCGCCGAATTTTATGATGAAGAAGGTGCCTTTCCCGATTTTTTTACAACCCATTATGGTGATGGAGGGCTGGCTGGTGTGCTGCTGAAAGAAAAAATGGAAACTCCATTTTCCTTCACCGGTCACTCACTAGGAGCTCAAAAAATGGATAAACTTAATTTTACAAAAGAAAACTGCGAAGAATTAATTGAGCGCTTTAAATTTCACAGTCGAATTATTGCTGAGAGACTATCCATGAAATTTTCCAATCAAATTATTGTAAGTACCTCACAGGAAAGAATGGAACAATATTCCCACTCCTATTATCAGGGAGCTGTGAACATAGAAAACGATAAAAAGTTTTCGGTTATTCCTCCTGGAGTAAATACTGATGTTTTTGATGGCAGTTATTCTGAAGCTACTGCCAGGATGATAGATCAGTACCTTGAGCGAGATTTGGAAGCAAATAGAGTTGATAAACCGGCTATTATCTGTGCCAGCCGTCTTGATCAGAAGAAAAATCATCTCGCTTTAGTCAAAGCCTTTGCCGGAGATCAGGAATTACAAAAAAAATCTAATCTGGTTATTACTCTCCGCGGAATTGAAAATCCATTTGAAGATTACAGCTCTGCTGCTGGAGAAGAAAAAGAAATTTTAGATCAAATAATGAATGTTATTAAAAATAATAAGCTTCAGGGTAAGGTTTCAATGTTTCCTCTAAGCAGTCAAAAAGAACTGGCAGAATGCTATGGTTATTTGTCAGAAAAAGAGTCCGTCTTCTCTCTAACCTCATTTTATGAGCCATTTGGTCTGGCTCCAGTTGAGGCAATGGCAGCCGGATTACCAGCCGTTGTTACTAAAAATGGAGGTCAGAGTGAAATTATGGCAGATGACGAATTTGGAATTCTAATTGATCCTGAAGATCCCCAGGATATTGCCCGGGGCCTTAATAAAATTGTTGGCCGACATGGAGTCTGGCGTGATTATCAGCTTAAAGCACGCGAAAGAGTTGAGACAACTTATACCTGGGAACAGACTGCTAAAAGATATCTAAAAGCCATGGAAAAAGGATTAAGCTATGAAATACCTGTAATCCACAGCGAAATTCCAGCCTATTATTTTTTACCTGATAGTGATAATGAACATAAACTGCTGGAAGAGTTTAAAGAAAAAGTATTTAAAAAATAGACATTTGCTGAAAATTTGATATAATGAACAAATAGGAATAGATATTATTATAAAATTTGTGCAATCGTTTGAGCAATTATTAATAGGGAGTGATTTATTAATGAACAATAATAAGCCGCACACAGCTTATTTCTGTATGGAATACGGTTTAGATGAAAACATGCGGATCTATGCAGGTGGACTTGGAATTTTAGCAGGAGACATTCTAAAAGCAGCAAAGGAATTTTCTTATCCTGTAACAGGAATTGGACTTTTATGGCGCAAAGGTTATTCAAAACAGGTAATAAATGATGAAGGTAGACCTGAGGATCAGCATCCTGTAAATAAAGAAATTTATGATTACGCTGAAGATACTGGAGAAACTGTTACCGTCACAATTAGAGATCAGGAGGTAACTTTAAAAATCTGGAAACTGGATAGATTTGATAATGCTACTCTTTATCTACTTGATGCAAATCTACCTGAAAACAGAAAGTATCAGACAATTACTGATGGTCTTTACGATGGTTTTAACGAGAGAAGAATTGCTCAGGAAATAGCACTCGGTATTGGTGGAGTTAAAGCAATTCGAAAACTCGGCTTAAATATTGATATTTATCATTTTAATGAAGGACATGCAGCCTTAGCAGGAACAGAATTGATTAAAGAAAAAATGGAAACAGGTATGGACTTCCATACAGCCTGGGATGATGTTAAAGATGATATTGTCTTTACCACTCACACCCCAGTTAAGGAAGGAAATGAATCTCACAGTCTTGACAGCCTCAAGAAAATGAGTGCTTTTAATGGACTAAGTAGAGAACAAATGAAAGAAA
The DNA here is from genome assembly GCF_900156285.1 of Halanaerobium kushneri. Taxonomy (GTDB): domain Bacteria; phylum Bacillota; class Halanaerobiia; order Halanaerobiales; family Halanaerobiaceae; genus Halanaerobium; species Halanaerobium kushneri. The sequence goes on along the minus strand of NZ_FTNC01000005.1, from coordinate 119,448 downwards.
TTGGTGACAGCCCCTTTAGTATGACAGTGGCTGGTTTACGTCTGGCTAGAATTTCTAATGGAGTTGCTAAACTACACGGACAGACATCTCGCGAAATGTGGAAAGATGTTGCCGGTAAATCACCTATCATTTCAATCACTAATGGAGTCCACAGAGGTACCTGGGTAGATGATAGAATTATTGAAAATATGGGAGATCAAGAAGGAATTTATAGTACTCATCAGACAATGAAACAAGAACTTGTTGACTTTGTCAAAGAAAGAAATGGGGCAGAACTTGATCCTGATAAGTTAATTATTGGCTTTGCTCGCAGGGCAACAGCTTATAAGAGACCTAATTTAATTTTCAAAAAATCAGATATTATTGATCCTTATTTAGAATCTGGAGAGATTCAGCTGGTCTTCTCCGGCAAAGCACATCCAACTGATGACAATGGCAAAGAAATTGTGGCCAATCTGGTTAAAAAAGCGAAAGAATTTCCTAACAGTGTAGTTTTCTTAGAAGACTACAATATGGAAATTGCCCGTTATATGACTCGTGGTGTTGATATCTGGTTAAACAATCCCCGCAAACCACTTGAAGCCAGTGGTACTTCCGGTATGAAAGCTGCCATGAATGGTGGTTTAAACTTGAGTATTCTTGACGGCTGGTGGGTTGAAGGTTGTGAACACGGAATCAATGGCTGGCAGTTTGGAGATGGCTATGTAGGTGAAGGTCAGGATGAAAGTGATCTTTATGCCCTCTACAGAGTTCTATTCAACGAAGTTGTTCCAACTTTTTATGGTAACAAGGATCGCTGGAAAGATATGATGGCAGAAAGTATTGATACTACCTATGAAAGATTCTCCGCTAAGAAAATGCTGGAGAGATATTATGGGGAAATGTATAATAAATAAATAATAAAAAGAATTGGCCATAACCTGCACGACGACTTTCATTAATAAATAATAAGCTGCAGTTTCTAACTCCTTTCAGTCAGACATGGAAACTGCGATCGCTTATTATTTATATTCAAGTCTGCTCCGGTTAAAGTGCCAATTCTTTTTTTATTTATATTTATTTGGAGATATTTTTAACCAAAATAGTTACTCTGCTCTACCAAATCTTCTAACATTGCTAAAACTTCTTCAGTCCCACCGGCCTGTTCTTCTACTCCAGCGGCAAAATCCCTGCTTGCTTCTTCTATCTCATCAAGAATAATATCCAGTTTATTACTTTCCTCAATGTTAATATCGAATTTATCTGAAGCTATTTCGAAACTATTTAACACTTCTTCATTTTGCGCTGATACCTCTTCTGAATTAGCTGAAACTTCCTGAATTGAAGCTCCTGCTTCTTCTGTTGCTGCTGCCTGTTCTTCAGATAACTGATACATTGAATCCATAGCCTTATATACTTCAGCAGCATTTTCTGTTACCTCATTGAAAACAAATTCTACAGTTTCCTTTTTGTTTTTATTCTGTTTATTTTTATCAACTCGCAGAAAACTCTTAACTTGATTGGCATTAACAGTTATTTCATCCAGAATATTTTGAACCTCAGTTGTAGCTCCATTACTTTTTTCGGCAAGCTGTCGTATCTCTTCTGCCACAACTGAAAAGCCTCTGCCGGCTTCTCCTGCTCTTGCTGCTTCAATAGCAGCATTTAATGCTAAAAGATTGGTCTGGTTAGAAATTTCAAGAATAGTATCTGAAATAGAATCTATATCATCAATTTTCTCCTGTAAAGTTTCAGTAGCTGCAAGCGTTTTCTTTAAAATCAAATTACCCTGATGAATTAACTGATTTGTTTCTTTCATTTCATTCCTGCTTCTGGCAGCTTCATCTCGAATTCCAAGCGAATTTTCAGCTAAATTTTCAATTACTTCTGTTAATTCTTCATTTGCTTTTGCTATTTCTTCTACTGCTGTGGTTGTCTCACTTAAATTATTATAAATATCTTTAAATTCAATACTGGTCTGATTATTTGCCTTATTTACCCTTTTAACCGATTTAATACTTTTTGATAATTGCTCATCTAAATCTTCATTGCTGGCAGCAATTTCTTCAGAAGCAGCCGCTATATCTTCCAGGGCCAGCTTGCTGTTACCGGTTGCCTCTTTGATTTCACTAAGTCGATAATTGATTTGATTTGTAACCAGTTTAATAACTACCAATGAAATAACTACGGCAATAATGGCCAGTGAAATGGGCACTGTTAATAAGGCAGTATCTAAAGAAGTCCGATAAATATTATAAATTGAATAGGCACTAATTAACAATACCAGAGCCAGCATTATCAGATATGAAAACTTAATTTGTTTTTTTAAAGATAGTTCATCTATCCTAAACTTTCTTTTCTTTTTCACTTATTTAATCTCCCCTTTAGCTTTTAAAAAATAATTGCACAGCAATTAATAGTATATTATATTTTAAATTTAATTACATTAATTTTTATTAAAAAATTGTTACAATAATTACATATTATGCTATCTAAACAGAGTATAATTGAATTTGTTACATTCTTTGTTTGATTTATTTTAAGCATTGAATTAACTGAGATTTTACTATAAAATAGTAAAAGTATAATTTGGAGAGAGGTATCTAAATGAATGATTTTAAAGACCGGTTAAGGACTTTAAGAAAAGAAATGAACTTAACTCAGGATAAGTTAGCCACTAAGCTTAATTATTCCCGATCAACAATTGCTCAATATGAAAGAGGGGTTAGAACACCCTCCAACAATTTTTTAATTGAAGTAGCCAACTTTTTTGAAGTATCAATGGATTATTTAATGGGATTAACACATCTCGATTTTGCTAAAAGCAATAATAATTTAAGTGAGTCTTTAATTCAGGCTCTAAGCAAAATACATTCAAAAAAATTTTATTATAAGAAAAATTTTTCTCAAAATGTAGCAGCTTTAGCTTCTGAGATTGGAAAATTTTTATCTTTTTCTGCTCAGAATTTAGAATTACTAAATACTGCTGCTCTACTGCATGATATTGGTGAGATATATTTACCTTTAGAGATCATTAATAAAAATGAAAAACTGACAGCGGTTGAGTTTAAATTGATTGAAAACCACCCCAGATTAAGTTATGAGCTTATATCTGATGTAAAATTTAATTCCAAAATAAAAGAAATCATTCTACAGCATCACGAAAGGCCAGATGGTTCTGGTTATCCAGCAGGCTTAAAAGAAAAAGAAATTTTAAAAGAAGCAAAAATTATTGCTGCTGCAGATTCAATTACAGCAATGCTTTCTGAAAGACCATATCGCAAAGCCTTCAGCCAAAAAGAAGCTTTAAGAATTTTGGTTGAAAATAAGGAACGCAGATATGATCCAGAGATCGTTGAAGTCTGTGTTGAGCTATTTAAAAACTAATCTTTTAATTATTATAAATAAAATGCCACACCAGTATTATTGGCGTGGCATTTTTCTTCTTATCAAATTTTATTGCTTTTTACTTTCTCAATCTTAACCGCAGTTACTTTAAGTTCCGGTATTTTGGCATCCTGATCTAAAACAGGATTTGTCAGTCTGTTGGCCGGACTTTCTGCATAATGGAAGGGCATAAAAATTTGGCCCGGCTGAACTCTTTCTCCTATTCTGACATTGGTTTCTACCTCACCCCGGCGAGAAGTCACTCTGACTCGGTCCCCCTCCTTAATTCTTAACTTTTTAGCATCTTTTTCATTGATTTCCAGATAGGCATCGGGTTCATGTTTATCAATTGGTTCTGAATTTCTGGTCATTGTTCCAGTATGGAAGTGATAAAGCATTCTCCCGGTCATCATGATAAAATCATATTCTTCATCTACCTCTTCAGCAGGTGGGATATAAGTTACAGGATGAAATTTACCCTTACCCCGAGCAAATTCTCCCTGATGTAAAAATTTAGTTCCAGGATCCTCCCTGTCTTTACAGGGCCACTGCAGACCTTTATCTCCCAGTCGATCAGCATAGATTCCGCCATAAATCGGAGTTACTTCTGCAATTTCTGCCATAATTTCTGCTGGAGAATCATAATTCATCTGGTAACCCATTCTAGTTGAAATTTCGGAAATAATCTTCCAGTCAGCTCTGGCCTCTCCAGGAGGTTCAATTGCCTGATTAACCTTTTGAATTCTTCTTTCAGTATTGGTAAAAGTGCCTTCTTTTTCAGCAAAACAGGCAGCCGGCAGCACAACATCAGCAAATTTAGCAGTCTCCGTCAAAAATATATCTTCTACAACCAGAAAATCAAGTTTATCAAGAGACTCTTCTATATGCCGCTGATCTGGATCAGAAATCACCGGGTTTTCGCCTATAATATAGAGTCCTTTAATCTCTTTTCCGGCCTGCTTAAAAATTTCAACAACAGTTAAACCAACTTCTTCTGAGAGTTCTTCTGTCTCCCAGGCACGGGCAAACTTTTCTTTGATCTCAGGATCCTCTACTGATTGATAACCTGGATAAACATTTGAAAGAGCACCCAAATCACAGGCTCCCTGAACATTATTCTGACCTCTGAGTGGATTAACTCCAGTACTTTCTCTACCAACATTTCCTGTCAAAAGTGCTAAATTGGCAACTGATAATACATTATCTGTACCCGTTCTGTGCTGGGTGATTCCCATGGCAAAATAAATTGCTGCTTTATCTGCCTCAGCGTAGAGTCTGGCTGCTTTTTTAATTTTAACTGCCTCAACCCCTGTGATCTCTTCAACTTTTTCAGGTGTATAATCTTCAACCACTGAAGCTAGATATTCATAGTTTTCAGTTCGTTCTTCAATAAATTTCTGGTCGGCCAGCCCTTCATCAATAATTACATGAATCAGACCATTGAGTAATGCTACATCTGTACCGGGCCGGTGTTGGATAGCTACTTCTGCCAGCGATGAAAGTTCAATCTGACGAGGATCAGCGACTATTAATTTTGTCCCCTGTTTTTGAGCTTTTTTCATCTTACTGCCGATTACCGGATGATTTTCTGTTGGATTGGAGCCAATTACAAATATCACGTCTGAACCTTCAATTTCAGCAATCGAATTGGTCATCGCTCCTGAACCAAAAGCCTTAACTAGACCGGCAACAGTTGAAGCATGACATAACCTGGCACAGTGGTCAACAGAATTTGTACCGATTACTGCTCGCATAAATTTCTGCATTAAATAATTTTCTTCATTTGTGCATTTAGCAGAACTCAAGCCTGCCAGAGCTCTTCCACCATATTCATCTTTAATTTCCGTCAGCCTTTCTGCCACCATTGACAGAGCTTCCTCCCATTCGGCCTCTTCAAAACTACCATTTCTTTTTATCAGCGGCTTCTTAAGCCGATCAGGATGATTAATAAAATCATAACCAAATCTTCCCTTAACACAGGCTTCACCATAAGGATTGGGAGTTCCTTCTCTATAGACTGAACCTACTTCTATAACTTTTCTATCTCTGGTTTTAAGCTCCAACTGACAGCCAACTCCACAGTAAGGACAGGTTGTAACAGTCTTTTCAAAATCATATTCTCTACCTTTATTTTGAGAAGGGATATAGCTTAAAGCTCCGGTTGGACAAAGCTCTACACACTGACCGCAGAAAACGCAGGTCGAATCTTCCCCACCCAATCCCTCATCATTAGCTGCCCCAACTTTAGTCTGAAAACCTCTGTCAACAAAATCTATAGCATCTGAACACTGAATATCCTGATCAACTCTGATACATTTACCGCATAAAATACATTTATCAGGATCCAGCTCAATAAATTCATTGTTTCTTTCAATTTCAAAACGTCTTTCAACTTTTGCACCATACGAAGATCGCTCAATACCATAATGATAGGCTAAGTCCTGAAGGATACAGTTTCCACCTGCCTCACAGGTCATGCAGTCTAAGGGATGATCTGAAATTAATAAGTCAAGGATTGTCCGGCGTGAATCTTCTACTCGTTCGCTTTTGGTTAAAACTTCCATCCCTTCTTTTACCTCAGTTGTACAGGAAGTTTTTAGTTTTCCGTCAGCAAGGTCTTCAATTAAACACATTCTGCAGGCACCAACATCTTCTAAAAAAGAGCTGTGGCAGAGAGTTGGAATTACAATTCCATTTTCTTTAGCAGCTTCCAGAACTGTTTTACCTTTATCAACTTCAATTTTTTTGTTATCTATAATAATTTCCACTATTTAATTTACCTCCTCTGCTTGCTTAATTAGTGTTTCGTATTCTTCTCTAAAATATTTAAGAGTACTTAAAACCGGATTGGGAGCAGTCTGTCCCAGTCCACAGAGGGAGGTTTCCTTAATTGTATTTCCCAGCTTTTCTAATTTATCGAGATCCTGACGTCTTCCTTTACCCTCCAGTATTTTCTCCAGAATATCAAGCATCCTCTTTGTACCCACCCGACAGGGAGTACACTTACCACAGGATTCATCTTCAGTAAATTCCAGAAAAAATCTTGCCACATCAACCATTGAATTATCCTCATCCATAATTACTAAACCACCAGAGCCAACTATGGCTCCTACTTTTTTGACTGACTCATAATCTATTTGTAAATCTAGATATTCTTTAGGAATTGTACCTCCAGAAGGTCCACCGATTTGAGCTGCTTTAAAACCTTTATCCTCAGCAATTCCACCAGCAATATCAAAAATTATTTCCCGGAGAGTTGTGCCCATTGGTACTTCCACTAAGCCTGTATTTTTAACATCACCAGCCACTGCAAATACTTTTGTTCCTTTACTTTTTTCAGTACCAATACTGCTAAACCAATCACTACCCTGATTAATAATTGGTACAATATTGGCCAGTGTCTCTACATTATTGATCACAGTTGGCTTTCCCCATAAGCCAGAATTAGCAGGGTAGGGTGGTTTAGTTGAAGGCTGACCTCTTTTGCCTTCTATAGAAGCAATAAGTGCTGTCTCTTCTCCACAAACAAAGGCGCCTGCTCCTACTCTTACTTCCAGATTAAATGAAAAATCACTTCCATAAATATTGCTGCCCAGATAGCCATTGTTTTCTGCTGCCCTAATTGCTATTTTTAAATTCTTAACTGCCAGCGGATATTCTGCTCTAACATAAACATATCCCTGTTCTGCTCCAATTGCATAACCTGCAATGATCATTGCTTCAATTATACTATGGGGATCACCTTCCAAAATACTGCGATCCATAAAAGCACCCGGATCACCCTCATCTGCATTACAGATTATATATTTTTGTTCCCCTTCTGCCTGATGGGCAAAACTCCACTTCATACCGGTGGGAAAACCTGCGCCCCCTCTTCCTCTAAGCCCCGAATTTTTAATTTCTTCAATTACTTCCAGAGGAGTTAAGTTATTCAAGACAGATTTCAAGGCCTGATAACCGTCTCTTTCAATATATTCTTCAATTTTATTGGGATCGATAATCCCTGTGTTTCTTAAAGCAATTCGCTTCTGTTTTTTCATAAAACGGATTTCCTTAAAATCTTCTATCTTTTCTCCGTTTTCTTCGGTTAATAAATCTTCAACAATTTTACCTTGCAGCAGGTGTTCTCGAACAATTCTTTCCACATTTTCTGTCTTTAAATGGCCGTAAAATGTACTGTCATCTTTTATTATCGCAATTGGTCCCAAACTACAGGGGCCTATACAACCTGTATTACTGATCACTGTTTTTATTTCATAATCTTCAGTTAAATTAAGTTTTTTTATTTCTTCTTCAAACCTATCTTTGATCTCCTCTGCTCCGGCAGATAAACAGGCAGTCCCGGCACAGATTAAAATTTCTTTTTTTGCCATTTTTACACCTCAATTATTAATATTTATTAATTACTTCTGGAATTTTTGCTGCTGTAAGATTACCATGTACCTGTTCATCAATCATAATTACTGGCGCCATACTGCAGGTCCCCAGACAGCGAGTTACAGTCATCGTAAATTTATTATCAGCAGTTGTCTGGCCTGTCTCAATTTCTAATTCTTCTTTTAGTCTATTTAAAATATCTTCTGCCCCTTTAACATAGCAGGCTGTTCCCATACAGACACCAATTGTATGCTCACCTTTGGGTTCTGTAGTAAAAAAAGAATAAAAACTTATAACTCCATAAATTTTACTCATAGCAACTCCCAGCTTTTTACTGGCATAGCGCTGAACTTCAACCGGAAGATAACCTATTTCTTCCTGAATATCATGGAGGACAGGGATCAAATTACCTTTTTTCTCTTCATATTTTTCAAAAATATGATCAAGTGCACTCAATTTAATTACTGCCATTTTACTCCCCCTTAACTCATTTTTTTAATCTTCTAACTTTTTTGTTAGATAAAAATTTTCGCTCACAGCAAAAACTGTTTTAAAATAGTCACTATTAATACATCTCCCCCTTTTCAAAAGGGGGAGATGTATTAATTAAATCTTCTTATTTAACCAGCATTGCTTTTTCTAGCTCCACTCGCTCTTTTCCATTCAGCAGATATTCCACTATAGTTAACGCAAATTCCATTGCTACTCCCGGGCCTCTGCCGGTGATTATATTATCATCAATTACTACTCTTTCTTCTCGGTAATTTGCTGACTGCATTTGATCACCAAAGCCGGGATAACTAGTTGCATTTTTCCCTTCCAGAATCCCCGCTGCCTCCAACACAATTGGAGCAGCACAGACTGCCGCACATAGATTTCCTTTATCATTAACTGCTCTAATTAATTTTAAAAGCTCAGCGCTATTTCTTAAATTTGCTGCTCCAGGCATTCCTCCTGGTAAAACGACAGCAGAGATATCATCAGCACTTAACTCTGATATTTCTGTATCTGTCTCTATCTTAATACCATGATCACCTTCAATCTGCTTACTACCAATTCCAGCAGTAATTACATCCATTCCTGCTCTTCTTAAAACATCAATATTTGTCACTGCTTCAATTTCTTCGAAACCAGCTGCTAAAGGAATTAAAATTTTACTCATAGTTAGCCTCCTTATTTGCATTTTTTTCTTTAAATTGTGATTTTAAATATTCATTTACATCTTCCGGAAGTGACCGCAGATGATAATCCTGTTGAGGAAATGGAATTTCAATATCATGTTCTTTAAAGTTATCCCAGATTGACATTAAAATTTCACTTCTAATATTCTGAATTCCATTTCGGGGATCACTGATCCAAAAACGAAGTTCAAAATTCACCGAACTATCTCCAAAGCCCATTAAAAGAACATTGGGGGCCGGATCACTTAAAATTCTATCCTTCTCTTCTATAGCTTGCATCATTAGTTTTTCAACCTGTCTTAAATCACTATTATAAGAAACTCCAACCTCTGCCTCAACCCGGACCAGCTCATCACTGTAAGACCAGTTTATAACTTCTTTAGTAATAAAATCTTCATTTGGAATTAAGTATTCCTTTCCAGATCTTGTTACTACAGAAACAAAACGGGTATCAAGTTTTCTAACCCATCCATATACATTTCCTATTTCTACAACATCTCCAGGCTTAATTGATTTGTCAACGAGAATAATTATTCCACTAATAAAATTGGAAACTATTTTCTGTAGTCCAAAACCAAGACCAACACCAATAGCACCACCAAGGAAGGCAAAGGCACTTAAGTCTATTCCTACAGCACTCAGAGTAAATAAAACAGCAGATGTGAAAATTAAAAACTTGGAAATCTTATTCAAAAGCACTTTAATCGAAGGTGTTAAACCATCACTGCTGTCAATTCTGGAAGTAACAATCCTGCTGACTTTACCAGCCAACCAGAATAAGATACTAAAAATAATAATGGCTTTAATAATAAGCAGCAGAGAGATTCTTAAGTTACCACTGTTAAAAGCAAGACTGTCAAGTAAGTTTAGAGTTTCCTGATAAATATTTAGAATCCTTAAAGCTGCAATTATCCAGATTAAAAATGATAAAAAACGAAACATTTTATTCCGGGGAAAAAACAAACTAATCGCTTTAACTATTAACCAGGCAGAAACTAAATTACCAAAGATACTGATAATCACAAATGGTAAATTAAAGGCTGCCGCAATAACATAATAAAGACCAATTAAAATCATTAAAACTAAAGGAAATAATAATTTATCAAGAATCCTTATTTTTTTGCGTTCTTTTAAAGCATTAATTTTTCCCAGCAAATCATCAACATGACTATATAAAAATTTAGATATGAAAAATGCACTTACAGTAATTGCAGCAAAAATGATTAGTTCAATTAAGTTTGCCCAGACCAAAAGATTATTCTGTATTTTATCAATTATCAGCTGCAGATAATTTTCCAGCTGAATATCTTCAAACATTTAATCACCTCTTTAAATCTTATTATCTTATCGATATTATAATCTAAGTTACTGAAAATATCAGCAGCTAAACCGTAATTTTAAACTACTGACCTGATAAAGACATTCTGCATAAAAAACAGTAAGAAAAATGAAATCACTGCAGCTGTAATTGGAGTCAATACCCAACCAGCACCAATTTTACCGAGTAATTTAAAATTAATATTTCGACCACCTTTAGCGAGACCCAGTCCCAGTACGGCTCCCACAACTGCCTGAGAACTTGATACTGGTACCAGTGGTAAAGAAGGTAGGCCAAGCATAATCAGAAAATTTTTAAGACTGGCTGAAGCGAAAATAAAAAGAGTAGTTGAACTTGCCAGTACTACAATAAAAGCTCCTACAGGTGAAATATCCATAATATTCGAGCCAACAGTTAGCATAACTTTTTTTGAATAAGTAACTACTCCCACCGAGATAGCAATACCCCCAAGCAAAAATAATTGCTGGGCCCCACTAAAAGTAAAGATACCCAAATTATAATCCGGAATATTCATAATTCCAGTAAAAACTCCCATTACATTAGCAATATTATTAGCCCCGAGAGAATAAGCTCCAAAAGCACCTACAATTAATAATCCCCAGCGGGTATAAAAATCAAGCTGCAAAAGATGAATTTTAGCATTATTGAGCCATTTTTTGAAGATAAAATATAAAATCACAGCAAAAAAAGCCGAAAGTACTGGAGAAAATATCCAGGCACCAACTATTTCCCTTAACACACTGAGATCAGTTGCAAAACCGGAATAAAGATTCCAGCCTATTATTCCTCCAACGATCGAATGAGATGTAGACACTGGCAAACTCAATTTTGTCATCCAGGAAACTGCAACTGCTGCTGCAAAAGCAACTACAAATGCTGCCGGTAGGGTCCCAACCTGTCCCAGAGCTCCAAGAGTATTTGAAGCCCCCGCACCACTGACTACTGAACCCAAAATTACAAATACTGTCATGATTAAAGCAGCTGTTGAAAATTTAAGCATCCTGCTGCCCACCGCGGTTCCAAAAATATTTGCCGCATCATTGGCACCTAATGACCAGCCTAAAAATAGACCACTGGAGAGATAGATAATAACTTCAATCATTTTTCACACCACCATTTACTAGTTTAAATTCTTCTCTTAACAGCTGCCACAGAAACATCTTCACTTACCATTTCTGCCTGGTCAGATAAAGCAGCAATTTCTTCAATAAAATATCGTAGCTGCAGCTTATAGGCAATATCAATCTCCTTGCATTGATCAGAGAATATTTTTCTTTTTAGTCGTTCCTCATTTTTGTCTGCCTGATGCTCATAAAAATGTACCTTATTTACATAATCATTAACCTGAGAAATCTCTTCAAAAAAAGCTCGAACTGATTTAACCAGCATATCTACTGCCTCAGAACTATTTTCTACAAGTTCTAAAAAATCACTTTCTAATTCTTCTGGAATCACTGGTTTTTCAATAGAGATCTCATAAATAACTTCCTTTGCCAGGTCAGTTATTGTATCAATTTCTTCAATAATATTCAAAACATCAGCCCTTGATTCCGGAATCAACATATATTTATATAACTTATATTTAATATCTTTTTGATGCTCATCCGCATTATTTTCAATCTTTTTAATATCAGTTAGAGATTCCTCAAAAAGATTAAAATCTTTCTGGATATACCTTTTCAAATCTCTTTTAAAAGTCAGAGCCCCTCGATTAACAAGATCTAAATATTCTGTAATTTCAATTTCCAGTTCTCTGGAACGGCCAAATAAAATGTGAGGCATAATTGTCACTCCCTGAGGTATAATTTTAATTCTTCTTTTAAATTTTCAGCATCAGTAAAATGAATGACCCTAATTCCCTTTTTAAGTGCTGCTTTAATATTTGGTTTAGAATCATCAATAAACAATGTCTGTGATGCTTTTAGATCAAATTTATCTAAAAGATGTTCATAGATTTCAGCCTCAGGTTTAATCATTCCAATTTCTGCCGAAATCACCTGTCCATCAAAATACTTAAAAAAATCATATTCGCTGCTGATATAATCAAAGGCCTTTTTCTGAAAGTTAGATAATATATATAAATTGTACTTTTGTTGTGCCAGAGACTTTATGATTTTCAGAGTGTCTTCTTTCAAAGTCAGAATTCTTTCCCAACCCTCCATAACATCTGCAATCAAATTTTTAATTTCAGGATTTCGCTGCTGCCATTTTTCTACTGCCTGTTTTTGAGTAATAGTTCCCCGGTCAAGCTGCAGCCATTCTTCGCTTGCGAAAATCTCTGACATAAGTTGTGACTTTATTTGTTCACTGTAACCCAGTTCTCCTAAATAAAGATCAGGTTTAAAATCAAGCAGAACATTTCCCAGATCAAATACTATATTTTTAATCATTACATAGCCTCCATCCTGACGATATCAGTCGCATGTAAATTTTTCCTTAAAAACCTTAATTTTATAGATAAAATTAACAAATTCCTGTTATCTAAATATCTTCTTAATATATTATTCTAGCTTGATTAAAGTTTTCCTGTTTATTTTTAGCTTTAAAAGTAAAAAAATCCGACTAAAAGGCCGGATTTTTAAAATTTAATTTAAATTTTTAAGTTTTTCTTAAATATTATTTAATTAAATCTTCCAAATTATTCTATCTCAGTTTTCATTTTCTTTATTAGTTTAGTAAATCTTTTATTATAGCCTTCCTGAAATTCGGAAACTTTCTGTGCTAACTGCTGTCTCATCTGAGCATTCATTCCATTCTGCCCCTGATTATTACCACCCTGAGCAGCAGCCAGAGGATTCTGACCCTGTCCCTGTGCCTGTTCTAAATGCTGTTTAACCTGCTCATCAAGCTGTTTTTTCTGAGTCTGATACTGCTGTTGTAAACTTTGAGCCTGAGTAAACTGCTTTTCGAAAAAAGTTGTATTAGCACTTTCCTTAAGTGATTCAACAGCAACCACAGCCTCTTTCCGTCTTTTTATCTGTTCAGAAGAATTACGAAGTCCAATAGATTCAATTAACATCAACTGAGCTTCTTTTAAATAAGCTTCCCCTTTATTTTCTAACTTATGCCATAAGCCTTCAGCATCCATCTCTTCTTTAAAAAACGGAGCCATAATATCTTTTAGCTCTTCCCTAATTTCGAGAGAGTTTACCTCCCTATCACCTGTTCCATAAACTTCATCGGCTCTTTCCATTGCAATCTCATAAGCACTTTTCATTATTATCAGTCCTCCCTAAAAAGATCAAAAAATCTATCCTGATATGCATTAAAAACTCCCCAGCGATCAAGCTCCTGCTTCAATCGAGCAGGATCTTCATCCCCATTTTTAACCATCTCAAACATTTTTTCGATCTCTTCACTGGCTGCAATTGGCAGTCCTTCGAGATTTCTGGTAACTACAGAGTAACCATTATCATCTGTGCTTAAAAATCCCTTTTCTTCATAATCTGGAAGTTGAGATTTATAGGCACTTTTTAACATTAGAGTCTGAATAAATTTCATCAGCGAAACATCCCAGAGTTCATCTACACCTTTAATAATTACTGTTAAGTTATTATCATTCTCATCTATTTCTTCCCGTATTTCAGCTTCAGCAGCCTCAATTTCTCTGCCAATAGTAAAGGTACTAATTGACTGCTTTTTATAGTTCATCTTATAAAGTAAACCGGCAAGATCTGGATTTTCGCGGGCAATCATTTGCATTGCTTTTTTTGCTTCACCACTAAACCCACTCATATTTATCATATAATCCGGAGTTAAAAGTTTTGGCTTTTCCCAGGTTATTTTCCCTTCGCGAACCTTTGTTTCGGGTCCTTCCTCCGGAAATTCATCAAGATAATATGGCCTGCTGATTACATAATAGTGGAGAGTTGTATCATGTTCGGTAGAAATTAAATCGTCTGGCTCAAGCAATATCTCAGTATTTTCCAGCACTTCTTTAATTCTCTGCTTATCTTTCATTTTAACTCCTCCTCTCAAGCCTCAAATGGAGTTAAACACTCCTAATCTATATATTATATTATACCTTATCTGGAACAATTAAGTCAAAAAAGACTGAAGCAGCTGCTTCAGTCTTTTATTCTAATTATTCTTTTGAAAGTTAATCAAAGCTTTGCCGATAATCAACGAAAATACTGCAGCTACAATTATTTCAGGTATTCCATTTGTAGCAGCAACAGCCAGAGCAGCACTTAAAGGTAAATAACCTCTGATTACGGCCAGAGTTAAAACACCGGCTGTATTGACAATAGTACCAACTGCTCCAGCCAGTATTAAAGAAGTACTCTGGTTTAATTTTTTTGTTGATTGATAGGCATAATAAGCAGCCACTCCAATAAACAAACGCGGTAATATAGCAATAATCGGGTCAGCAAAAATCGGATTTGTCGCCCTAATAAAACTAAAAATACCAAAAATCAAACCAATTAGAAGACCTACAATCGGACCTTCAATAATCCCTCCCAAAATAGCCGGCAGGTGCATTATCGTTGCATGTCCGGCTGCGCTTGGCCAGGGAATTAAGCCCAATCCAGTAGCACCTAATATAATAGAAATAGCTCCCAGCATACCAGCAATCACGATCTGTCTTGTTTTGAGTTTTATTTTCTTTTCCTCCCATCCCAGTCCATTGATCCAGGTGGACTAAACTTATTGTATTTAACAGCTTCTAAATGGGTGCAGCTCTTAATCTTAAGATTCCGCCCCGGCTGTTATAGCTATATTATAATAATTATCAGCCTAAATAACAAGTGTTTTTAAGAATTTTTTCTTAAAGTCTCTATTTTAGTCGTTTTAACTTCTCTTTTTAGTTAATTTTTTCAAATAATTAATAATAACCTCATCAACTTCCATTGCTTTAAAGTGCTCAATCAACTTATCCTCCTTAAAGTAACGAAGCAGTCTAACCAAATAGCTCATTACTTTATTTCTTTTGCTCTCTCTTAAAAGCTGACGGTGGAAGAGTTCGGTTCCCATTTCATAATAATTTAGTTTTAAAGCCGCAATCAAACGGTAAAAATCGAGATACTCATCATCTAAAAATTTACCATAAGGAATTTCTGTCAGAATTGGAGCAGGATCAGCAAATCTTAAAATAGTTTCATAGTAAGCAACAGTGTCAAAATAGCTTTCTACATCAGACTCTTTAACCCGGGCCACCAGTTCTGATTTTTGATCCTCCTGCAGATCCGACTGATATTTTAAAAGTCTTAATCTGGCATAACTCAAAGCCGGAGTACCAATATTGGCAGTCTCAACTTCTTCAATTACAGTCTTTAATTCTTCCGTTGTTATTTCTCGACCCTGATCGTAGATTGTCTCATCTCCATCCAGAGCAGCCAGACTTATAAACAAACGGTTATTATAAATATCCTTTTTCTTAATCTGCTCAACTCCACCAGTATCAACCAGGTTAAGCAGACTGTCAAGTAAACTTTTTTGATAATTTCTCGCCTCTTCATTTTCAATCAGCATCATTAAACTTGCCAGTAAATTATCATCATTATCTAATAGACCAGCAAAATCATTAACAAAATTAGCCAGTTCCTCCCCATCACCATGATCCACTAAAAATCTCAGATAGTCAGAAGCTACCTGCCAGTTATGGAAATGGCCATCCTTTCTGCTCTTCTCAATAGCAAAGGCTGTCTTGATTTTTTCTTCAGCTGCCTGTAAATTTCCCTGCTGATAATCAGCCAGGAATAAGAGTCTCAAATAATCAGGATTTTTCATATGTTCAGTTTCAAGCTCTTCAGCAAAATTAGCAAATTCCGAATATAATTCTGTAGCTAGATACCGGGCCAGAATATCAAGAGCTATCTGGGAGTTTTTAGGCGGCAGATCTCTAATTTCAGCCAGTAATTTACTACCTTCACTTTCTGCTTTACTCATTTTGAGGTTATCCAGCTGCTGAAAAACATTAAAAATCTTAGCGGCCTGAGATAGAGCCTCTTTCTTTTTTAAATTATTATTTTCTTTAAGATTAAACCTTTCTTTAATAAAATCATCTAAAAATGAGATTACCCGCATATGTTTATATTCTTTAAGCTGATCATAATATTTTTCAAAAAGGCTTAAAGCACTTACTACATCGTCCAAATCCATCAGGGTTTCCAGTCGGAAAACAATTAACTGCAAATTCTCGGAATCAATCTGCATTGCTCTCTCGATAATATCATTAACCCGCTGAAAGTTTTGACCCTTTTTATAAACCTCAGCCAGAGCAATTAATAGTGGAATGCTTTCGCCTTTATCCTCTAAGGCCTGGCGCACCAGAGTTTCTGCCTCATCAATCTCTTCCTGATCCAGCATAATGTTCACCAGTGGGGAAATAAAAGCCTCATCTAAATCAGTTCCCATTAGCTGCCAGGCATGTCTTAAATATTTTCCAGCTTCCTGATAATTATTACTCTGTAAACTATAAACTATCAGAGGCAGCAAAAACCTGTGTTCAAGAGGATAATTTTTTACAGCATCTTTAAGCAGATTTAATACCTCTTCTTCATTTTCTGCATCTTTAATTGCCTCAAAATATTCCTCTACATTCTTTCCTGGATTATTGCGGGCACAGCATTTTTTGAATTTCTTACCACTGCCACAGGGACATAGTTCATTTCGACCTATACTATAAGAACGAACCGAATCATTTTTTCTTCTTTTAGCAATACTTTCTTTTAAACCTTTGAGTCGTTTGTCCATTTAATTCCCTACCTTTCTTAATCAGAGCTAATATTTCAACATTAATAGAGCTCCATCAAGCCAAATAGCTTCTGGAGCTCAATCATTTTTATTTAACTTTATTTTAATCTTATTATAGCAGATGCTGAAAATAATTTAAAGTAAAGAAATAACTACTCAGCTTTAATTATTTCTTCAATATTTTTAATCAGTAAGTCTATATCTTCTTTCTCTACAATCAGCGGTGGTAAAAAGCGCAGAGTAGTTTCTTTTACTGCATTAACTAAAAAACCACGCTCAAATAGCTGGCTGGTGATCTCTTTTGCTGATAAGCTTTCAGCGACTTCTAAAGCCAGCATCAAACCCAAACCTCTAGTTTCAATTAAATTATTATTTGAAGAAACTAATTTATCCAGTTCCCCTCTAAAATAGGCACCTTTTTCCTTAACAGAATCCAAGAACCCAGGTTCCAGCATAATATCCATTACCTCAGCCGCGGCTCTTGTTGCCAGAGGATTTCCACCAAAGGTTGTTCCATGATCACCCGGTTCAAAAGCTGAAGCGACTTTTTCTTTAGCCATAAAAGCTCCAATTGGAACCCCTCCTCCAAGCGCCTTAGCCAGCGATATAATATCAGCCTCAACTCCATAATTTTGATAGGCAAAAAGTTCACCAGTTCGTCCCATTCCACACTGAACTTCATCAAAAATTAGAAGAATATCTTTTTCATCGCAGAGCTTACGTACTCCTTCTAAATACTCCTGAACAGCAGGATAGATTCCACCTTCACCCTGAACTGGTTCCAGCATAATTGCTGCTGTCCGATCTGTAACTGCTGCTTTTAAAGCAGCCAGGTCATTAAAGGGAACTGTAGAAAAGCCTTCTGGTAGTGGGGTAAATGGTTTTTTATATTTATCCTGTCCGGTAGCAGTTACAGTTGACATTGTTCTTCCATGGAAAGATTTATCTGCGGTAATTGTCTCAAACTTATTGCTTCCTTTTTTCTTGAAATATTTACGGGCCAGCTTTAAAGCACCTTCATTGGCTTCTGAACCACTGTTAGCAAAGAAAACCCTATCATAACAGGAATTCTGACAGAGTCTTTTCTCCAGCTCGGCCTGTGGTTCAATATAATAAAGATTAGAACAGTGAATTATTTTATCAATCTGATCTTTTAAAACCTGCTTAAAACGCTGATTGCTGTAACCTAAAGCATTAACCCCAATTCCTGCCAGAAAGTCACGATAAACTTTGCCATCCTTGCTGTATAATTTTATTCCCTCTGCTTTTTCAACATAAAGCGGGTATCTACCACTGTAGACATTCATAAAATGTTTCTCATCCATCTCAATAATTTCTTCTATTTCCATCTTATCAATTCTCCCTTCTCTTTAATAGAAATAATCAATTTTAGTCAATCACTTAAAAATAATTCGTAAATTAAATTCTGCCAGACCGTCTAATCCTTTAAAATCATGGTCCCAACTCCCCGGTCAGTAAAGATTTCTAAAAGCAGTGGATGTGCTACCAGACCATTTAAAATGTGAGTCCTGATAACTCCACTTTCTACAGCCTGCATACACCCCTCAACTTTAGGCAGCATACCTCCCTGAATTTTCCCCTCAGAAATCCACTGTTTAATCTCTGAAAATGTAAGCTGTGAGACCCTACTCTCCGGATCCTTCGCCTCAAAGCGAATACCATTTACATCAGTTAAATAAATTAATTTTTCAGCCTTTAAAGCAGCTGCAAGTTCACCTGCTACTGCATCAGCATTGATATTTAAACCTTCACCATCATCATTGACACCAACCGGAGCGATCACAGGGATATAACCATCTTCAATCAACTTTTCAATTAACTCCGGATTAATTTTCTCAACTTCACCGACAAAACCTAAATCCTTTTCTGGGTCACTAAATTCTTTCTTCTTGGCTTTGATCAGATTACCATCTTTACCCGAAACTCCGACTGCCTTGGCCTGCATTTTATTAATCAGAGCCACAATCTCCTTATTAATTTGAGCCGAGAGGACCATCTCCACAATCTCCATTGTCTCCTTATCAGTTACTCGAAGACCATCGATAAAATTAGCTTCAATGTTTAAACGATCCAGAGTCTTATTAATAGCAGGTCCTCCTCCGTGAACAATTACCGGATTAATACCCACATATTTAAGCAGAGTAATATCTTCAATCAATTTTTCTTTTAATTTTGGATCTGCCATAATACTGCCACCATATTTGATCACGAAAGTCTTGCCAAAAAAATCTTTAAAATAGGGTAAAGCTTCAATTAAAACATTAGCCTTTTCAATTAATTCTTCTATTGTACTCTCCTCCTTGCTGCTTTAATTAAAAATTAATTCTAACTTAAATTTTAGCATATTAGATAGATAAACAAATATTCTGCTGCCTAATTTAGGGGAATAAAGCTGTTGCCTCAAGGCCTGTCTCTTCGGGTAAATTAAAAATCAAGTTCATATTTTGTACTGCCTGACCGGCGGCCCCCTTAAGCATATTATCAATTGCTGAAATAATAATAACTCTATTGGTACGTTTATTATATCTAAAAGCTAGCTGGGCGTAATTTGATCCAGCTACATTCTTAATTTCAGGTAAAGAATCTTTTAATACTTGTACAAATCTTTCTTTATTATAGGCTCTTTGGTATAGTTCCATAATTTCAGATCCAGAACTCTGCTCCTCCAAATCAAGATAAATCGTCGCCAAAATTCCTCTCTTAATTGGAATTAAATGAGGTGTAAACAAAATTTTTGCCTTTTCCTCAGTTTCTAAGTCAATCTGATCTTTTAAACTACCAAAAGTTTTTTTGTATTTTCCTGTTAAAAATTGATTTAGTACATATTCTATTTCTGAACTATGTCTGTGTACTCCAGGACTGTAGGCTTTCATTGTATTATGAGTCTCTGTAAAAAGCAGATTCTCTTTTAAACTGCGGCCGGCTCCACTCACTCCAGACTTGGCATCAATAATAATCGAATTAAGATCAGCCTTCTCAAAACTGACAAGTGGTAAAAGCCCTAAAAGTGATGCTGTCACATAACAGCCTGGATTGGCAATAAGCTCTGCTCCTTTTATTTTTTCCCTGTTCAGCTCAACTAATCCATAAACAGCCTCTCTCGCCAGTTCAGGTGATTTATGTTTAACTCCATACCATTTTTCATAAACTTTTACATCATGATAGCGAAAATCACCACTGAGATCAATAATTTTTGTTCCTTTTCCATAAAGTTCGCTTACAATGTTCTGAGAAACTCCATGCGGCAGAGCCGTAAAAATCAAATCACTTTCCTCTGGCTTAAAATCCTCCATTGCTCTTAGCTGATAATCATTTAATATTGAACCCCTGAACTGAGGATAAATATCAACTAAAAGCTGGCCGGCACTGCTTTTGGAAACTAAATCTTTTATTTCAACTTCTGGATGATCATGCAGCAGCCGAATCAACTCAATTCCTACATAACCGGTAGCTCCAATTATACTTACCTTTTTCATCTACTCAACTCCTCAAATAATTCTTAAGAACTCTGCTTTTACTTAACTTTTAATTTAAAGTATATCTTTGGCTTATTTTATCGCATTAAAGTATTTGAATCAAGCTATTTAGTTAATTTACTTAGATAAAGCAAAAAAAGTGTTAAACATTTAATATTAATCGATTATTGAATGGTCTAAGATTATTATTAGATAGTATATAAAATGGGTGGAAAACAATCCGCTTTATATTTAAATCTTGGTAATTTATATCAAGAATTAGATGATTATAATTCTGCTGTCACTATTTTTGCAAAAGGAATTGAAAACAGAAATAATTTCACAGCTTTATATATAGGTCTTGGAGAAAGTTATCTCAAACTAGAAAACTATATAGAAGCAGAAAAAGCACTTAAGGAAGCAGTATCAATTAATGAAAACTCTTATTATGGATATTACCTGCTTGGTAATATAGAAAAAGAAAAAGGAAATCATAATCAGGCCTTCAATTATTATGAGCAATCACTTAAATATAATCCTGATTATGTAAAGGCATATCTAGCTGAAGGTCAGCTTCATCTAGAAAGAGAGAAATATCAGAGTGCTATTTCTAGTTTCTCGATAGCTGTAGAAAAGAATCCAGATTATGCAGAGAGTCACTACTATCTCGGTAGAGCATATTATAAAGCTGATATGCTAAAAGCAGCGGCAGCTGAATTCAGAAAAACTATGCATATTAATGATAGATTCCCTGAAGCAAAAAACTTGCTGGAAAAAATTGAAAAAGATTTAAATAATAATAAATAATCTGAACAGGAAGGTGAAATTATGAAGAAATTCGAACTCAAAAATGGTAATGAAATCCCTGCTCTGGGGCTTGGGACTTCTGGTTTAAGAGGAAAAGAGTGCACTAAAGTTGTAAAGAAAGCACTTGATTTAGGTTATAGACATATTGATACTGCTGATATGTACGGAAACCATCAGGCAATTGCTGCTGCTTTAAATCAGTCTGATATTAAACGCAAAGATTTATTTATAACCTCTAAAATTAAAAGTGAAGATTTAAAATATAATGATCTTAAAAAAGCAGCAGATCGTCTTCTCAATGAACTTGATATAGAATATTTTGACTTACTTTTAATTCACTGGCCCAGTCCAGAAATACCTGTCGAAGAGTCTTTAAAAGCAATGAAAGAATTAAAAGAAGCTGGAAAGACCAAAAATGTTGGCGTTAGTAACTTTACTATTCCCCTTTTAAAAGAAGCTTTAGAATATGACTCTAACTTAATTACTGTTAATCAGGTAGAATTTCATCCAACACTATATCAAAAAGACCTTTTAGATTTTGCCTTCAAAAATGACATTATACTTACTGCTTACAGTCCGCTGGCCCAGGGAGAGGTGTTTAAAAATAGTGTTTTAGAATCCCTCGGAAAAAAATATGATAAAAGCCCTGCTCAGCTCGCATTAAGATGGTTAATTGAAAAAAATATTGTTGCAATTCCTAAGGCAAGTTCTGAAAACCACCTTAAAAATAATCTGGATGTCTTTGACTGGAATTTTCCGGTTGATGCCGCCAGAGAAATGGAACTCTTAGACCAGAATAATAGGTTGATTGATCCCGGTTACCCTAAATTTAATTAACTCTATTTAAATAATTCATTAACCCCACTAGAAAGTAGAGATTTTTATCTTTACTTACTCAGTGGGGTTTTTTATTCATAATCTGTTTTTAAGTCTGTAGACAATTTTAGATTTCAAGATTAAGCAGCCATTCTTTTTTAAAATCAATAATTATAACAGAACACTATATTATCATATTTTAAAAAATATATTCTAGCTGATAAAATATTTCACTTCTTTTGCTTCCTTCAATAACATGATCAACTCCTGCAGCAAAAGTCAGCCGGTCAGAAAAATCATAAGTTAAACGGGGACGCCAGAGTAAAGTGTTTTCCATACCTGGTAATGTAGGCATTTCTCTATAAATTAGCCAGTTTTCAACAGATAGGTTATCACGCCAAAATGATCTCTGGATCATTAAGGAATATTCTCCTATACTTTTATCTCTCCTCAGATTATCAGGCTCATCGATTAAAAATCCTTCTTTAGCTTGGAGAGATATTAAATAATCTCCTGGATAAAAGTCAATTCCCAGCAAAACCTCCAGCTCATCATTCTCTACAATCTGGGCTCCCTGATCAGTCTGCTGCAGATAATCTCGATCAAAAAAATAGGCACTCTCTCCTTTTAAAACAAAGCTGCCCAGATCATTAGAAAAACTACCGCCAATAAAATTTTGATCTCTATAAACAAACTCACTGTTTCCTGTTATTCTGTTATAAGAATCAAGCATTAAATTATACTGAGGAAATGAGCCCGCTGTGATTTCATAGTCAAAACCCATTCCCAGAGCTGAATAGCGAAAGCCATAACCTGACCGATCAGAATTCAAATTGGATGCTTCAGGAGGCAGAGAAAAAATTGCCTCCCAAGTTCCTCCTGCTGTATAGTAATCTAATTTTAAAGCATCACTGGCTATAAAACTATCATCTGGATCAACAATGGGATGAATCCCCCTATGCTGATCATTAATTAAATTAATAACTGTCAGGCCATCTGCCTTACCCCAGGTTATTATTTGTCTTCCCAGCCGCAGGTCAGCATCTTGAAAAAATAAATCAAGATAGCCTTCATATAAATCCAGTTCCAGTTCTTCCTTTGCTGAATCAAACTTTAATTTCGGCTTAAAATATAGCTGCCCCTTGTTAAATCGGTGTTCAAAGGTCAGCTCATACTCCAAATCAGAGTATAGATCTGCACTTTTTTCTAAATCAAAGGCCGAATAACCTGTAATTTTCTGACTAATATACGCTGCACCCACAATTGAACTTGTATATAAAAGAATAACTGCTGTCAGTGCTGCGATTAGAATTAGATTGTTGGACTTTACAGTTCTTAAAGTCTTCATTTTGCAAACCTCCCTCAAACTTATTGGATTCCTCGTTTCATCATTCTTTCGCTAAACAGATTGGCGTCTATTGAGGTATTATATTCTACTTCACTATTTTTTAAGATTGTTCGGTGTTCATTTTGTAAATTATGCATTTCTGAATCAACAATTGTCAAAATTCCGCTTATTTCTTTTACCTCATTTACTGTTAAAACTTTAAGCAGTTCTCCTTCTCGATCATAAAATTCTTTTTTTAGACCAATCCATTTATCCTTCCAGACATAAGTCACAGTCCTGCTGTATAAATCATCTTCAGCCACCGGAATATTTTCAACTACATACACTTCTTTATCATGAATAGTATCTTCTCCAATTAATTTGTGTTCATCTTCAGCCAGAGTTCTATCTCCCAGATCGTCATAGGTAAAATCAGAACCCATAAAATAGTCACTTTTATTTTCTGAAGAAATTCTTTTAACTTTATTTAATGCTGGTAAAAAAATCCACTGATCATCACTCTGCTCAGAATCATAACTCCAGTTCATAAAAGAAGTATTGCGTACATCAGCAGGCGAAATGAAAAACATGATTTTCTTATCTACTTCCCCAAAATCTTTTTCAAACTGTTTAATCTCTCTAATTCGTTTAGATCCCTGTTTATTAACTAAAATCATTTTCAAATTTGCAGTTCTGCTGTCACCAGTCTCACGGTTATATACTTTTTTCATAATTTCCTCTCCACTTAAATCTGCGGCTAAAGCTGTGCCAAAGGCTGTTATTAAAACCAGTAAAATTACACCTGTAAATATTATTTTATTCCTCATTTTTGATCATCCTTTCTTCTATTAAAAATGAATTTTGGTTCTATAATGTCAATTAATGCCACTACCAGAGTCAGGGTCCCAACTAAACTAACAAATAATGCATTAGAAACCAACCAGCCGAGCTCTCTATTTGGAGGAAATTTTGAAAATGTTAGTACCATAAATCCTGCAATTACTACTAAAGCATTAAAGGTAATAGCCCTACCGGAAAGATTAATTGCTTTATCAGCAGCTTCTACTTTACTAAAACCTCGTATACCATAGTACTGATAGCGTGATAAAAGATGAATGGCATAGTCAATTCCCATTCCAACTGCAATACTTGAAATCAGAGCCGTAGTAGTGTTTAAAGATACTCCAAGACCTCCCATTAAACCAAAGTTTACAGCTGCTGTAACTGCAATCGGCAGAACTCCTATCAGACCAGCTGTAAAACTCTTAAATAAAAGACTGAGCAGAAAGAAAACTCCAATCAGAGAAATTGCCAGACTTAAAATTTGACCGTCCAGGATCAAGCCAGTAAATATCATATTTGTATAGGCTGAACCTGCAAAATCAACTTCAAATTTATCTAAAGATGTGTGAGCAGCAAAATCTTCAATTTCAGCTATAATACTTTTTATTTCCTGACTTCTATCTGTTTTCAAACTAATCTGAACATGCAGTTGTCGGTAATCATAGTCAATTAATCTGTCCAGATCTTCCGGATCGCCCGACATTGAATATAATAGTAAATACTGGGCAACTAACTCGCGCGAATCAGGTATTTGATTAAATTCTTCTTGATTTTCATTCATTACTTTATTTATTCGCCGCAGGTAATCATTTAAGCTGTAAGTTGTACCAATAAGATCTCTTTTTTCCAGTTGATTTTGTAACTTCCAAATATCTTTTAGATATTTTGGATCTTTAAAAACTCCATTTTCTTCAGCTTTAAAAATTAAATTTAGCTGTGTTGTACCACCAAAATTATTGTTAATAAAGTGATCAGCTTTAACTATTTCTTCATCTTCGCTAAACTTATTTAACATACTGGAGTCAATCCAGATTTTAGAAGCACCATAGACTGCCATTACTGTAATTATTATTGTTAATACTACAATTACTTTTCTCTTTTCTCTTACAAATTTCGATAATCCATGGAAAAATTTTTGATCAGCTTTTTTATTTTTATCATTTTTTAACTTTAATACTGGCAGGCCAATCACTTTTAAACCAGCTGGAATCATAATTAAAGAAAAAAACATAGCACTCATAACTCCTGCTGCTGTAAATAAGCCGAAATATCTAATTGGCAGTACATCTGAAGTTAATAATGATAAAAAGCCAGCTGCAGTTGTAACTGATGTCATAACCACAGGTTTCCAGAGTTTCTGCTGCATCTCTTTAATTAAATCAAGTTTATCACGATCAGGTTGAGCTTTAATTTCCTGATTTAAATGACTGAGCAGATGAATTCCATCAGCAACTCCAAGCGCAATCAGCATCACTGGAATCATTGTTGAAACAGCATAAACTGGGATTTCAAAGTAAGACATCAAGCCAAAAGCCCAGATTGTACTGAAAAGAACCACCAATACTGTCAGCAAGGTACTTTTAAAACTATGCAGAGTCAAAAAGAGAACTAAAATGATTACAAAGATAACAATAGGAATCATTTTTTTCATGTCCTGGGGCATCAAATGAGCTAAAGTTCCCTCCACAACAGGCTGACCAGCAATATAAATATTTTCGCTGCCACCGCGATAAGGCTCAACAATTTCTTTAACTTTTTGATAAAGCTTAAGCCTGTCTATTTCTTCATCTTTTAATTCTGCCATTATTAAAGCTGAATTGCCTGTTTTGGAAACAATTCTGCCATTTATCATTTTGTTTGTTTCTACTTCTTTTTTTAACTGTAAAATTTCAGCTTCATTTTCTGGCAGTTTTTGATATAATGGATCCACTTCCAGACCAAAATCACTACTCTTAATATTATCAACTGTAGCCAGACTTTTTACATCACCTCTAGCTACTTCAGGTAATTTTTCTAAAGCTCGAGATATTTTATCAATCTTTTTTAAAGTTTCAGGATTATAAATTCCATTTTCTGAACTATTATTTGCAACTGCTACTATTATTGAGTCACTAATCCCAAATAAATCTTCATATTCTTCACTCGCAACAAATTTGGGATGGTCTGCTGGCTTATATTTATCGAGATTTGTTTCCAGACGTGCATTCTCATAAATTTGAAAAGTAAAAAAAGCTGTAATTATCAATATTATAATCAAGACTGTTTTTGGGAACTTCAGCACTAAATCTGTTATTCGATTAATCATTTTAATCCCTCTTTTCTTTTCAATTTCTGTCGTATTATTATTTATAACACTATATGAATGAATGCTCATTCATATAGTGTTATAAAAGTATCAGCTGCTTTCACAGCCGATATTAGTTTTAAAGTGACGGAGTTTTTACATTTAAAACTTCAAACTTTTCTCCCTGATCTGCTCTTAATTCCATTTCTGTATTTGGAGAACAGGTAATTACTGTTCCAGCTTCTACAACATTGGACTGATCACCAATTCTCAAAGTACCCTTGCCCTCTTTAACATAGAAAAACACATCTACCGGCACCTGATGAGCAGGTACAATATCTCCTTTAGATAAAACAAGATTCATTACCTGAGCATTCTCATGTTTTAATACTTCCTTAGCAATTACTCCTCTTTTGTTCTTCTTTCCCTCTAGTTCACTTAACTTAATTATTTCCATCAAGATCAACTCCTCCATTTGATAATTTAAATTTTACTTATTTAAAAAACAACCTTAATGAATGATTGTTCATTCATTAAGTCAATTATAAAAAATATAGCTCAAGTTTACAGTGATTAAGCTCACATAACTAAAAACTTCTTATTTATTTTTTCTAAAATAAAGAGCTACTGCCAGGATAAAGAGTACTGCAATATAAACTTCAACAGGCATCTGACTCCTCCCTTTAAAATAAGATAACTTCTAAAATTATTTAAATATGTGTTCAATTCTTTTAATAATAAAATCAGGTCCATCCACAAGCATTTCTATCTCTGGTTCAGTAAGAGCAAATTCGATTATTCCCTGCATTGAACCAAAAAAATAAACAGCCATCAGATGGGCATTAATGTCCTTTATCTCAGCTTTGTTAATTCCTTCTACAAATATGTCTTCCAGCATCTTAATTAAAGAATTCATATTTTCCTTAATTTCATTATTATCTTTAGCTCTAGAAAATTCTTTTTCTCGAACAAGAACCCTACCTAAATTTGGGTTTTCTCTTAAAGTTAAAAAATGCCTGTCCAAAAATTTCTTTAAAAATCTCCTGGTTGATAATTTTTGCTCCTTTAACTCAGATATACTTTTCATCCTTCTCTGAATCTCATATTTAAATATATATGATAAAACTTCATCCTTACTTGAAAAATAATTATAGATAGTGCCAACCGCTAATTGGGCTCTATCAGCAATATCCTGCATCCTTGTATTAAAAAAGCCTTCCTCTGCTATTACTTCTATAGCTGCTTTTCTAATTCTAGCTTTCGTTTCCTGTGCCACCCTGATCAACTCCTTGAATGAGTGTTCATTCATATTATAACATTATAAATATTATCTGTCAAAATTATTTTTAAATCCATCCCAGATAAATTATTTTAATTCTTATTCAGTTTCTTTTTCAGCTCATAAACATCAAGCCGCTCGGGTACATAG
Organism: Halanaerobium kushneri; assembly: GCF_900156285.1. GTDB lineage: Bacteria > Bacillota > Halanaerobiia > Halanaerobiales > Halanaerobiaceae > Halanaerobium > Halanaerobium kushneri. Next base: position 91,507 of record NZ_FTNC01000005.1, on the reverse strand, counting down.
TCTTCATCCCTATTTTCAACCTCTGAGACTGGAATGGATAATTCTCTGCTTATTATTTTTTTAATTCTGCTTTCACAGAAATTAGCCTGGCACTCTCCGGTTTTAGCCCAGGTTCGTCTCTTAATTGCATCAGTGGTTTTGATCGGAATTGATCTATTCAATGCATCTAAAATTTCTGCCTCAGTAACCTTTTCGCAGCGACAGATAATGTTTTTAGCTGGATTTTCATGATCTATTTCACCAGCAAAATCTTCATCTTTTTTTATTTCAATAGCCGGTCTCTGAGAATTAAAATCTTTTTTAGGACTCAACTCAAGACCAGATTCTGCAAGCAGCTTTACAATTCGTTTGGCAATAGCAGGTGAAGAAGTAAGTCCGGGTGAGTCAATTCCAGCTGCCTGAATAAAACCCTTAATCTTACTTTCTTCTATTATAAAATCTTCTCGAGTACTTTTGGGTCTTAGCCCGGCAAAAGTCCTCAACATTCGATTTGTATCAAAATTTGGAATTGATTTTCTTGCCTGATCAATAATATATTTAATTTCTTTAAAACTTGTACTTACATCATTCTTTTTATCTATCTCTTCGGCGTTAGGACCAATCATAAAATTACCATGAGTAGTTGTAGTTGTTACAACCCCCTTAGTTTTTGGATTGGGAGCCTGAAAAATTACTGTATTAACAAGGTGACCCTGACTTTTACTAAAAACAACATATTCTCCTCGCATCGGGTAAATTTTAAAATCATCAGTATCCAGCATAGCAGCAATCTGATCTGCATAAATTCCGGCAGCATTGATAATATAGCGACTTTTGACTTTTTCTTTAACAGTTTCTATTTCAAAATATTCATTTTTCTTTTCAATATTAATTACTTCTGATTCCAGTTTCAAATCCACCCCATTATCAACAGCATTTTCTGCCAGGGCAATTGTAAATTGATAAGGTGAAGTAATACCTATACTCCTACAGTAAAAAGCAGCCTGTACCTGATCACTAACATAGGGCTCAATCTCTTTAATTTGATCACCGTAAATTATTTCTATATCCTCTTTAGGCTGACCCACTTTTAAGGCATTTTTATATAATTTTTCTAAAGTTTTCTCATCTTCATCATTAAAAGCAAGTACAAGTCCACCGGTTTTTTGATAACCAAAATTAAGTTCTTCATTCAATTTTTCATACATAGAATTCCCCTGAATACATAGCTCTCCCTTTAAAGTTCCTGCCTTAGCTACATAACCACCATGAACAATCCCTGTATTTGCCTTTGAAGCTCCAGTTGAAACATCAGATTCTTTTTCTATTAATGCGACTGAAAGCTTGTATTTTGATAATTCTCTGGCAATAGCTGAACCGATTACACCTGCCCCTATAATACTGACATCATACATTTAAACACCCTCCCATTTTTAAATGTTTGATTAAAATAAATATTACAAATTTTTAAATAATTATATTGAGCTGTTTAGTTAAATGCTTCCCGGCATTTAGATTCGGGAAGCATTTTTGTTTATTGATCCTCATATATTTTTTTATACTCTTTATGAGCTTTAGTTTTATTTATCTCATAAATTGCTTTAACCAAAACATTATTTCTCTGAAACATTTCTAAAATTGATTCCAGATCAAGGCTAAAAGCAATAGCTGAACCACAATCAGCAGATATTTCTGGTGGAACAGCAGCCATTCTATAAATTATATCATTATCCATCAGTACTTTTTCGGCTTTAATTGAGTGATGAGTAGATTGAAAAAGTATTAGTTTTTCATTTTTTACTCCCATATGATTTTAACTCCTTTATTAGAGCCATTATCTTTCTCAGTAGCTTTACCAATTAAAGCTGCTTCAATATCTTCTGCATAAAGATCAATCAGAAAATCCGCCGCATCTTTTTCAGCAACAGAAATTAATAAACCACCTGAAGTCTGAGGGTCATACATCAACTCATATAATATCTGATCTCTTTCCCCAAGATGGGTTACAAAATCCTCATAATTATCCCTGTTTTTATAGGCACCGGCAGGTAACAAACCCGATTCTACATATTCGCGACATTCTGAAAATATTGGTATCTCTGCTGCCTCAATTGAAAGCTCCAGAGAGCTATTTTCTGACATTTCTAATAAATGACCTATAAGCCCAAAACCAGTTATGTCAGTACAGGCATTTATCTGGTACTGATCAAAATATTTAACTGCTTTATTGTTCAGCTCCAGCATAGAAGCAACAGCAGGATTATCTATATTACTGCTGGCAAGACCTGCTTTAATCGCAGAGACCATTACTCCTGTCCCCAGAGGTTTGGTTAAAATCAGAGAATCTCCTGGCTGAATACTGGAATTACTGACTAATTTATTGGGTTCTATGATCCCAGTTACAGAAAGACCATATTTAGGTTCATCATCCTCAACTGTATGTCCTCCACAAAGACTTGCCCCTGCTTCTTTAACTTTATCAGCTCCACCCTGAAGAATTTGAGAAAGTATTTCTCCTTCCAGACAGCTGGGAAAACCAACAATATTCATAGCAAGAATAGGCTTTCCCCCCATAGCATATACATCACTTAAGGCGTTTGCTGCTGCTACCTGGCCAAAAAGATAAGGATCATTTACCACAGGAGTAAAGAAATCAAGTGTCTGAATCAGAGCAAGTTCTTCTGTAAGCTGATAAACTGCTGCATCATCAGCTTTGTCCAGACCAATAAGTAACTTTTCTGGATCAGCGGGAAATTTAACGCGACGCAGAACCTGCGCCAGAGCCCGAGGGCCCATCTTAGCCGCTCAACCAGATGTTTTACTGTAATCAGTCAACTTTATATTTGACATAACTATCACCACCTCCTCAAAAAATTAAATAGTATATGCTTTTATATTTTTAAAACTGCACTACTATTTAAACTATCTGCAATCTCGTACATATTGCTAATCTCTCCAACCTGCATTTGAGTTTTTAAATCATAAAAATCAACACAGGTACCACAGAGAAGAATTGTTACACCTCTGGCTTCAAGTTCTTTTAAAGCTGCTACTATATCTTTTTCCAAAATAGCAAGTTTAACTCCAGAATTAATAAAAATTATTTTTTCGGGCAGAGGATTTAAGTCTTTAATTGTTGATATAAAACCTTTTATCAAAATTCGCCCCAGCTCTTCGTTACCTTCACCCATTGTATCAGAACTTATAAAATAAATTTTAGCCTCAGAACCAGCTTCAGAAACTGAAGTCTGATCACCTGCTACTAATGTATCTGCAGATGAGAATTCTGATTGTTTAAACATAACTTTAAACTCAGTTTCCGATTCTTCTACTACAGAAATTTCGGCTTTCATTTTCTGTCCCAATTTACTTAGATTTTCAACTGCAGTTCTATTATCCACTATTACTATAAATTTTTCATTGTTATCAAGTGCCTTTTTGGCCTTAACTACAGGCTTAGGACAGGCAAGTCCTCTGGCATCTATCTCCAGCATAAATTTATGCCTCCTTAAAAATTTATCGTCTCGTCTAAAATCTAAGCTTCAACTTATTTTTTTAGATTTAATTAAATAATTCTTTTATTTTTATGAATTCAAATCAATGATTCAATAATATTTAAAAATCTGTCTATCTCAGCTTCAGTATTAAAATAACCGGGACTAACCCTAATCATACCCTGCCCTAAAGTTCCCAAGTTCTTATGCAGTATGGGGGCGCAATGCAGTCCGGCTCGCACTTCTATCTTATATTTATTCTCCAGTTCAAAAGCAATTTGATTAGAACTTCTATCACCTATATTAAAAGAAATAACTGCAGTTCGATTAGTAATATCATCTCTACCATAGCTTTTTATTAGGGGAATAGTATTTAGACCCTCAATTAAACGGTGCAGTAATTTTAGTTCCTGCTGATGAATTTTGCTTATACCTTCCTCTTTAATAAAATCAATCCCTGCTCCCAAACCTGCTATTCCAATAGAGTTAGGGGTTCCAGCTTCAAGATAATCGGGCATTAGTTCAGGCTGATCTGTACTCAAAGAATTACTACCGGTTCCTCCTTCCTTAAGTGGTAAAAGGTAGCTGTGATTTTTAACATAGAGTGCACCAATTCCAGGAGGACCAAAAAGCGATTTATGACCGGCGAAGGCCATAAAATCTACTGCCAAATCACTTAAATTAATATCTATTACTCCAGCTGTTTGAGCTGCATCAATTAAAAGCAAAACACCTGCCCTACTTGCAATCTCAGAAATCTTGACAAGATTATTAACTGTACCCAGAACATTGGATGCATGCGAAAGAACAATTAGCTTTGTTTTATCCTGAATACAATTTTCAAGTTCCTGATAATCAATCTCTCCTTTTTTATCAAAACTAATAAAATTTATATCTATATCTCTTTCTGCTTTAAGTCTTCTTAAGGGTCTCAAAACTGAATTATGTTCAAGACAGGATGTAATTACCTGATCTCCTTTTTTTAAAACCCCTTTAATTACCGTATTTAAAGCTTCTGTGGCACCAGAATTAAATACAATTTTACTGGAATCCTGGAGAGTAAAAAAATCTGCAATTTTCTCTCTAACCATAAAAATCTCTCTACTGGTAGAGTTACTGCTTCCACTGCCAGAACGAGAAGTATTAAAAGCAGAACTCCTAAAAAAATCATTTACCTTATCATATACAATATCAGGTTTTGGACAGCTGGTTGCAGCATTATTTAAATATATCATTTTATTTCCAGCCTTTCTTAGCTTACTCTTTTTAATATATTCTTGATTGATAAATGAAATCCTTTATCCTGTTGAAATTAATTATCAAAATAAAAGACCCCCTTCTAGCTGCTCAGGCCAGAGGGAGTCTTAACTAAACTATTTATTTAATTTATCTATTATATTTTATTCTAAATTATCCAGATCAGCTTTTACTTCTTCTACCAGGCGGTCGATTTCCTGATAGTCTTCTTCCGATCCATGACCCTTAGCAACTACTGGATCATAGAGATCAACTTTCAGATTAGGCATCAGCTCTAAAAGTTTATCAGTCATTCTACCTGCCCAGCCATAAGATCCAATAATTGAAGCATAGCGAGTTTTAGGCTTTAAAACATTGGCCAGATAAGCTGCATATACTGCAGAAGGATGTGGACCGGTTAAAACAGTTGGAGAACCAAAGATTACAGTTGAAGCATCAACCAGAGAAATTGCCAGATCTCCTAAATCAACATCTGCCAGATTAAATGGTTTAACCTTAATCCCTTCATCAATTAACTGACTAATAAAATATTTAATTAAGTCATCAGTACTTCCATGCATAGAAACATAAGGAACTACAACTTCTGGTTTGACTTCATCACTTACCCACTCCTGATAAGCTTCTAAGATCATTTCCGGATTATCATAAATTGGACCATGACTCGGTGCAATCATCTCAATCTCATAATCTTCTAATTTTGCCAGATTCTTTTTGATTATCATTCTAAAAGGCATCATAATTTCTGCATAATACCTTTTAGCAGCTTTATAAACTTCACTATGGTTTTCTACAAACAAATCACTTGTTGCCAGATGAGAGCCAAAGAAATCACAGGGAAATAAAATGTTTTCTTCCTGCAGATAAGTGGACATTGTTTCAGGCCAGTGAACCCAGGGAGTATCAATAAACTCTAAAGTACGTCCACCCAGATCAACAGTTTCGCCATCTTCAACCACTCTAATCTTATCTGCATCAAGTTCCATTAAATCCAAAAGCATTGGTTTAGCTTTTTTGGAAGTTAAAACCTCAGCCTCCGGATATTTTTCTAATAAATAAGGAATGGAACCCGAATGATCCTGCTCAGCATGATTGGAGATAATATAATCAATTTTTTCTACGCCAAGATCGTCAAGATTATCTAAAAAATCCTGAACAAAATCAGGTTCTACTGTATCAATAATAGCATTCTTTTCTTCACCTTTAATAAAATACGAGTTATAACTTGTACCATCAGGTAGTGGAATCAACTCATCAAATAATTTACGATGCCAGTCAATAACTCCTACACTGTAGATATCATCTTTTACTTTTCTAAACATTTAAAACTCCTCCTTATATTCTTATGCTTTTTGAAAGTTATTATATTAGAATATGTAAAGACAGATTTGACCTGTCAATACATATTATATTAATTCCGACTTCTTTTGTCAAGTTTATTGTACAGTTTTTATTCTTTGATTTCCGTGAGCTATGTCACAGAAAAAATACCTTTTTTATTTACACTAAAAGGTATTCTAAAGCTTTCATATTCATCTGTAAACAACACTGTCAAGATTAGCTTCATATAAAATATATTTATCAAAATTATTTTCTATCTCCACAATAATTGAGCCAGGGAGATAATAATTTTTATAATCAATATAATCATTATAAGATGCCTTAAGGCTGACACTATTTCCATCAAAACTAAATTTGCCCGAAGTGATTGTGCTTAAAAGACCATCGTCATTGAATTCAAGAACAAAGTTTATTTTACCAGTATCAGTATCCAACTCTAATAAAGTCCGGTTATTACTCATATATTTATAATCTATATTTTCACTCGATAAATAATAATAGGGAAAATAAACTGCATCAATAATCATGCGGCTTCCCAAAAAATTCCTGGCAGCCTGTCCATAAACCTCTCGTTCATTTTTAACCCCTAAATATTTGAATTCATAAATCTGATTTTCTCCAATTGATACTTCTCTTAACTTATCAAAAATAATACGATTTTCATCAATAAACCACTCACTAACAAATTCTTCGTTTTTTAAATTATAAAAGGATTTTACTTTAAAATCATACATCTCACCATACTTGTCTTTGCGAAATTTACCAGAATAATTTAAATTAACATAAGTTGATAAGTTATTACGATCAGGAATACTAAGCTGAATATATCTCCTTAATGAAGACGGAATAGAAATACTGTTTGGATTAGGAATAGTAATATTATCACTGAGTGTATATCTTCTCTGCATCGAGCTGACATCCTGCTTATACTGTCGATCAAGATAAATATTGGCAAGCACTGTATACAAGGAAAATGAAATTATTAATAGAAGTAATAATATAAATATTTTTTTCAGCAAGATAATCACCCCGTATTCATTTTTTAAAGATAATTACAAATTTTACGGTTAACTGCTTTTAAACAGGCTTTTGCTATTGCTAAAGATATATTATTATTTACATGAACTGCCCCAACTAATTTCTCCTGCATCATATTATTCTCTGGATTATACATCGAAATTTGAGCAATTACAAGGTCCTCTTTACCTTTAATAGTAAAAATATCATCTACAATAAGCTGAAGATTAAATTCCACAAACTTGTTCAAAATTGTCAAAACAGACCTCCCGATCAATTTTTCTATATTTTCACCAATTTGTGCTTCAAAACTTTCTTTAATCTCCTGGCCATTTATTTTCATTTCTACATTACAGCGAGAACGATTATTTTCAGTATAAATTGAAACTAACTCTATTCGATCATTCGCATAACCTTCCATTGCCTCTGAAAAATCACTGTCTATTCTGGCAATACTGATTTTTTTATGGTCAATCTTAAAATCTTTATGTACCAGACAAACTGTTTCTACATCTCTGACTATTCGCTTGGGATCTCTTTTCTTATCGGCTATAATATGGATTTCATCTATCTCATCTACCCCTGTTAAATTACAGGATACTACTCCCTCAAGTTCCTGAATCAATTTCTTTATTTCTGTATTCATATTCAGCTCTCCCCTTTTCCTGATAGATTAGTATTCAAGTGACAACTCTAATTCCCTGATTTTTTCTTCACTTTTAAATTTGTCATCAAAATATCCATCTTTAATCAACTGGATCATTTTCCGGGCAATTTCTGGATCAAACTGCCCTCCAGAACACTTTTTAAACTCAGCAATAATTTCTTCTTTTGTCATCGGAGGTTTATATGTTCTCCCGGTAATCATAACATCCAGTGAGTCACAGGCCGTTAAAATTCTAGCTCCTACCGGAATTTTTTCTCCTTTAAGTCCTTCGGGATATCCTCTGCCATCCCAACGTTCATGATGATAAAGAATTATATCAAGCTCATCATTGATTAAATCAATGTCCTTTAAAAGTTGATATCCATACTCTGTATGTCGTTTAATCTCCTTATACTCCTGCTCACTCAACTTATCTGAGCTTCTTAAAATATCATCATCAACATAAATTTTACCAATATCATGGATCTTAGCAATACTGATAATCTTTTCTGACTTTGCTCTGGATAAATTCATTTCATTACAAAGATGGTATGTATAATTGGCCACCCGCTCACAGTGACCCTCAGTATAATGATCTTTTGAATCAATTACTTTAAGAAAACTTTCGATTATCTGGGTATAGGAGTTCATCTGCTGCAGCCGTGAATAGAAAAAATCTTTAATAATAAATAATAAGATAATGACAAGAACAAATAAAGACTTACCAAAATTGATATATGAAGCAAGTAAGATAAGACCAATAAAATAAGATGTAATTAAATTTTTTGAGAGTTCTCTAAAATAACTTATTAATGACATTTGATTCACATCATTATCCGCTAAATTAATTACAATATAAACTAAAAAATTGTTTATTATAAAATATACAATACTAGCCATCAATGCAGATAATATTGGAAATGTATTACCATCAAGCACTGACCTTGACAAATTAAAAACGAGCGCTCCTGAAACAGAAGCTAAAAAAATTGAACTTCTATTAAATAAAAACTTATACCAGACAAAATATTTTATTTCTTCTTTAAAAGTTATAGTACCTAAGGCTGTAACAATCCCCACCCATAATGGATTAATAAAATAAAAGGCACTTATCAATACTGGAATAGTCATAGATGTTTTTATTCTTGTAATATAGTTAAAAAATATACTAAAATTGTTCATTAAAAAAGTTACAATAAATAAAAAAATCACATGGGAATAACGACTTTCATGAATAAATTCCGGAAATAAAATTAGAAGGAACAAGAGACTAATTAAGTATATAATTAACAAATAAATTTTTAATTTCTTTCCCAATTTTATTCACCTCCCAATTAAATAATCTGACAGCAAATTATTTAAAATTTTACCATTTACTAGTATCAGCTAATACGGAAATAGCTGTACCAAATGTAATCAAAGCAGTTGTTATAGCAACATAAAGCTTTTTCATTAAGATTCAGCTCCCTTCGTTATCTGTATTTCTAAGCTCAATTTACGAAGGTAAGCTCGGCTCATTTTATTTAAGCTAGTCTCATTCTGCTGCCAGATTACTCTTTAATATAATTCAATATTTTTGGCAGAAGTCCTCTTTTTTAGAGCAAAAAAAGTGCTTTAATAGCTTTAATAATAAGTATTACCAATAAATTTAGTAAAATTATATTATCTTCCAAAAGAAAAAGTTCTGAGTTTAATTCTCAGAACTTGTAATTATATATATTTATTTATAGGTGTTTTTCAAACGACACATTCCGACATATATCGGGTGGTTCACGGTACTAGTATGCTACTCCAGATTGGGCTCGGTCATCTTTTTAGGATCTACATATTGTTCAAATTCTGCTTCAGTTAAATAATTAAGATTAACTGCAGCTTCTTTTAAACTTAAATTTTCTTTAAAAGCTTTCTGGGCGATTTGGGCTGCCTTATCATAACCAATAATCGGATTTAAAACCGTAACTAACATCAAACAGCTATCAAGATAAGATTCAATTTGTTCCTGATTGGCTCCAATCCCCTTTAGACAGCGCTGATTATAAGATTTAACCGCATCTCCAAGTAAGCTGATAGATTGTAAAATATTGTGGATAATTAAAGGTTTAGCAACATTAAGCTGAAAATTACCACTACCTCCACCAATATTAACAGCTGTATCATTTGCCATTACCTGTGCAGCTACCTGAAATAAAGCTTCCGCCTGAGTTGGATTAACCTTTCCCGGCATAATTGAACTACCAGGCTCATTTTTAGGTATTTTAATTTCACCAATACCACAACGCGGACCAGATGCAAGCCAGCGAGTATCATTTGCAAGCTTCATTAAAAAAGAAGCTGCTGTTTTTAAAACCCCACTTAAATTAACAAAACTATCATGAGCTGCAATACCGGCTGATTTGTTCTGAGCCACTCTAAAAGAATTTTTAGTTTCCAGATTAATAAATTTAACTGCTTTCTCAGCAAAACCCACCTTAGTATTTAAACCAGTCCCAACAGCAGTTCCTCCCAGTGGCAACTTTTTTATATATTTAAGACTATCTTTAAGCATTTCAATAATATCAGTAATCTGGGCCGAAAAGGCTGCAAACTCCTGGCCTAAAGTTATAGGGGTTGCATCCATTAAATGAGTTCGGCCAACTTTAACTAAATCTGAATACTTTTCAGCTTTTTGTTCCAATTCTGTCTGTAATTTTTCAAAAATCGGCAGCAAAAAATCTTCAGTTCTGCTGACAGCTGCCAGAGCCATTGCGGTAGGAAAAGTATCATTAGATGATTGAGACATATTGACATCATCATTGGGGTGTACAGGTTTTTTACTGCCTGGTTCTTCCCCTGCCATCTCTGAAATCCTATTTGCCAGCACCTCATTAACATTCATATTTGTCTGAGTTCCCGAACCTGTCTGCCAGAGTGAAATAGGAAAATGCTGATCCAGCTTCCCCGCGATTAATTCATCGGCTGCCTTTAAAATATAATCTCTCTTTTCTCTACTAATCAATTCCTGCTCATAATTGGCCAGTACAGCAGCTTTTTTGACAACCCCATAAGCTCTGATAATTTCTGTCGGCATTTTTTCTTCACCAATCGGAAAGTTTTCCACTGCCCTTGCAGTCTGTGCACCATATAGTTTATCACTGGGAACTTTTACCTTTCCCAAACTATCTTCTTCTAAACGGTAATCCATCTGGCACCTCGCTTATTAAATAATTAATTTTTTAAACTACTTTTATACTTTAAACCAGAACATTATCTTCTTTTTCATCTTTATCCGATTCTTCCAGCTCTTCCTGATCTTCTAGTTCTTCCAGTTCTTTCATTACCTGCTTTTCCTCTTCTGGATCTACCTTATAGAGATCAACCTCAATCTCTTCAGGGTCCTTATTTTTCTTTTTTGAAATTTTATCAGCTGAACTTTCTTCTTTTCTGGAGTCAGTCTCAGAACTAACCACACTATCACCAATCAAAGAAGCTTCCCATTTACCACAACGATCTCCAGTAACTGCTATTACTTTTCCATCTGCAATAACTTTAATTACCTCACAGTTATTGGCACAGTCTCCACACTCAAAACTTTTAGTTTCAAACTGCTGCTCTGTTAGATCAAAGCCTCTAAAACTGCTGGCCTTACCACTTCTTTTAACATCCCTTTTGGCAAGCATGGCAATTCCAATTGCTCCCATTACATCATGATGTTCAGGCACAGTAACTTCTGCGTCAATTTCGTCTTCAAAGGCAGCTTTAATTCCAACATTAGCTGCCACACCACCCTGAAATATATATCTTCCTTCTAAAACTCTATTCCGCACAAGGTTATTCATATAGTTTCTAACCAGTGCCTTTGAGAGACCTTTGATAATTTCTGGCTTAGTAAAACCATACTGCTGTTTTGAAATCATATCTGATTCTGCAAAAACTGTACAGCGGCCGGCAATCCTTACATCACGATCAGCTTCCAGGGCTAACCCACCAAACTCTTCAATTGGAACTCCCAGCCTTTCCGCCTGATGATCAAGAAAAGAACCTGTTCCGGCAGCACAGACAGTGTTCATGGCAAAATCAACTGCTATCCCATCCTCAACAATAATTAATTTCGAATCCTGACCACCGATTTCAAAGATAGTACCGGCATCAGGATGATAATAGGTTGAAGCTCTAGCATGAGCTGTAATTTCATTTTTAACAGTATCAGCACCGAGTACATAAGCAATCAGCTGGCGTCCACTACCAGTCACTCCAACTCCACTGATTTGATAATTTTGAATTTCTATTTCATCTTCAAATTTACTTAAACCTTTTTTGACAAGTTCAATTGGATTACCTGAGTTACGGGTATAAAGTTTAAACTGTAATTTATTTGCTTCATCAATTGCAACAATATTGATGCTAACTGAACCTATATCTACACCCAGATAAAGATTTTTCATCTACATAACCTCCCTGTAATCTTTTTCTTTAATCATGTCCAGAAAAGCTTCTACTCTTGTCAGTACATTAGCATCAGCCGTCTGTTCGTCTATAGAAATAGTTAAGACCGGTATTTCGTATTTTTCGGATAGATCATCCATTACACTCTGAGATACAAGCTCAGGTAAACACCCAAAAGGTTTAAGATGAATAATCCCATCGAAACCTTTTTCTTTAAAATCAATAGCATGACCAATATTTCCTCGTGCATGACCACCAATTTCAATCTCTATAAATTCTTCTCCTTTAGCTTCAATTTCTTCTAAATCCTTACCTGTAAAAGGAAGGGCATTGTCTCTAACCCAATCAGTTAGATATTGAGAACGTTCAACCTCAAAGCCAAAGCGGTTAACTTTTTCTTCAATTTGATTATTAATAGACTGTTCTAGCACCACATAGATTTCACCAATTATTCCAATTCGATAACGTTCATTTTCAGGTGGTATTGAAGTTTTAAATTTCTCTAATTTATTTAAATACTTATTTCTAATTTCTTTAACTTCAGCTGCAGACTTTATTTGATAAAAATCCTGTTGAGCATCCATCCAGATTCTATTTATTTACCACTGTCACTATAGGCTCTTAATATCTCTATCTTTTTTTCAATTTCATCAAGAGCACGAGTCAGATCATAAATTGTTTTAATTACTTTTGCTACCTTAAACCAGGAACTATCTCCTTTTAATCTTTTAACAATATCATAAAAATATTTATAATCATCATGAGGAGAATCAATAACTATAATTTCCACATCATAACCCAAATCTTTTAATATTTTTTTATGAACCTCGCCATAATAACCTGCACGGCAGGGACCATGCCCCCCGCTTGTAACTAAAGTATTAACATTTTTCTCCATAAGTTTTAAATAAATACCTGTTATCACCTTAAAGGGAAAACAGGCAAATTCAGGACTGTATTTTACCCCCAGATCAATGATTTCTTTATTCGGTTTGGGAGGCATTACAACATCATGACCCAGCAGTTCAAAAAGCTTTTTATATACAATTGTAGGACCCATGTAAGGAAAAGATAATCGCATATTAGTTTTTCTCCTTTTTTAGTCTGAGTAAATCAATAAAAGCTTCAATTCTGGTTATAATATGACTTTCACCGGTCTGCTCATCAATTCTTAAAGTCATAAAAGCTTTATTATTTTCTTTAGCATCTACTTCTAAAATCTGACCAAGCATTGAGTCAGGACCACAACCAAAAGCCGTTAAGTGAATAACTCCATCTATTTTATCATTTTTAAAATAGTGTTCTGCCGCTCCATAAAGTTTGTTTGTAAACTCCCAGAACATCGGTTTTCGCAAACTGGATAATTCTTTTTCTATTATTTCTTCTGCTACCATAGAAAAAGTATGAACGCGAACTCCCATTTCTTTAAGTTTATTTATAATATCCATATTTATGTACTGATCAAATACATTGTAAACATATCCAATCAGAGCAATATCAACAACCTCTTCCTTCCCGGCAGTTTTTATTTTTTTTCTTTTGCTCTGAGGAAAATTATTATCAGTTTCAAATTTAGAAATTAAATTCTCCAGCGCTTCAATGTCCTCAATCTTTGCAAAATCATCAATCAGATAACCTTTATAAAGAAGTTTTCTGTAGCGCTGCCAGAATTCTGCTGCTTTTTTCAAAGCTTTCTTCATCTCTTTTTTGGGAATATCCAGAACTGCAGCCAGCTTTTGATGATTGGAGTAATCTGCTATATTATCATTTTTTGAATCAATCTGATCTGAAATCAACTCTGTATTTAACCCGGGCAGAGAATGTTTAACCATATCCGGCAGCCCCAGAAATTTAGGACATAAAACGACACCTTTTCTAATTGATCGAAATCTGGGTAAAAATATATAATCAACTTCTTTTTGATCTAAATTTATTAGATGGCCAATCATAACTTTTATGGGAACACAAATTTCAGACAGTGACTTCTTAACTCCCTTATCCAGTAATTCTCTGGATGTACTGTCCGAAATGACTGGTTCCAGATTAAGCTCCGTCAAAAGTTTAAGCCAGAAAGGGAAATAATAATAATAGAGCAGAGCTCTTGGAATACCTATTTTTCTATTTTTCATATATCGATTCCTCCACAATTTAGCAGAAATTATTATCAATTTATAAATATTTTATCTTAAAAAGATAAAAAAATCAAAAAAGCTTTAATCACCTTTAAACTGAAAATCAGCTGCTGTGCCCCAATGATCTGGACATTTTTTTAGAATATTCAACAACAAGATCAGCCAGTTCGCTCATTCTACTTTCCGTCATTCTGGTAATGGGAGCTGAAATACTAAAAGCTGCCACTACCTCACCCCGGTGATTAAAAATTGGTCCTGCTATACAGCGGATATCCTCTTCCTGCTCCTCATCGTCGACTGCATAACCCTGTTTTTTTACTTTTTTTAGATGAATCAGAAACTCTTCAATACTGGTAATTGTATTTTCAGTATTTTTCTCCATTCCTTTTTCTTTTAATATTTCTCTAACTTTTTCTTCTGGTAAATGAGCCATTATTGCTTTGCCAAGACTGGTCGAATGAGCCGGAACTCTTTTACCGACCTGCGAATACATGCGGATTGTGGCCGTACTCTCTACTTTATCTAGATAAATAACCTCACCGGAATCGAGGATCCCAAGGTGAATTGTCTCTTTAGTCTTCTGCATCAATTCCTCTAAATACGGACGGACCCTAATTCGGCTGTCAATATCATTTAAAACCTTAGAACTCAGTTCAAATAAATTAATCCCGGCAATATATTTGTGGTTATCTTCATTTTTTTCCAGATATCCCCTAAATTTAAGAGTATCCAGCAGCCGATAAACTGTACTTTTGTGAATATCTAGCTCCCGACTGATTTCTGTTACACCCATTCCATTTTCTTTTCCTACTATTAATTCCAGAATATCAAGTGCTCTATCAAGAGACTTTATTAACTGGTTTGGTTTTTTAGAAGCCATTATTAATTCCTTTCTCAATAAAAAATATTAAACTAATTTTTTAAACAAAATACTTCCTGCAAACGAAAAGGAAATCTTTAACTTTAACTTTAACTAAATTATATATTTACTCAACAACAGATAATATCTGCTGACGATTTTTATCTAAATCAGGGATATAACTTTTCATGAGCTTTAAATTCCCTTCCACCCTAAACTCTTCCGAATAAGCAGGAATCAACACACTATCAATTTCAGCTAATTCAAGCTCCTGATCATCATAAAATAGTTTGCCTGATCCCTCTACAACTGTTAAAATATAAAATCGCTCCTGGTCACCCTGATCCTGATAGACTGTCTTTACATTAATAATATCAAGAGCAAATTTATCATTCAAACAAAAATAGCTGTAGTCAAAATCATCACCACATACTTTGAGACCTTTTCTTTTTTCAGAGCTTAATTTAAAATCAATAACATCCATTGCCTTTGATAAGTGCAGTTCTCTGCCGCGGCCATAATCATAGACTCTGTAGGTTGTATCACTGCTCTGCTGTATTTCAGCCAGCATAATTCCAGCTCCTATAGCATGAAGCAGCCCGGCCTTAATAAAAAAGACATCTCCTTTTTTTACTTTAATCTTTTTAACATATTGATTAATTTCATCATTCTGCACTGCCTTTTTAAATTCGCTTTCTGTACAGTCTTCAGTACCAATAACTAAATAAGAATCTTCATCAGCATCAATAACATACCAGGCTTCTGTTTTACCAGCTTCACCCGAATATTTAGCCGCATAATCATCATCTGGATGAACCTGAATTGAAAGCTGAGCCTGTGCATCAAGTATTTTTAATAAAAGTGGAAATTCTTCTGCCTCTATTTCCTCTCCCAGAATTTGCTGAGGATACATTGAAGTCAGTTCTTTAAGACTTTTACCACTTAATTTGCCATTTTGAACAATACTCATCCCTGCTTCCTGAGCAGAAACATCCCAGCTTTCACCAATCTGTCCTTCCACCTCTGGTAGATCATTGCGATAATTCTGGAGTTTATTTCCTCCCCAAATCTTCTCTATATATTTATGATCAAATTTTAGCGGGTAAAACATATTTTATTCCTCCCAATCTATATTTAGTATATCTTATTGAGCATTCAATTTAACTTTTAATCGGTCACCATCATTTATTTTTGCTGAAAGATTAACTGGTTCTCCATTTAAAACCAACTGCATCTTCTGCTTCATCTTACCAGAGATCCCATAATTAATATAATCAAATACTCCTTCAACAGTTAAGGTGCGCGAAAAAGCTCTGATCTGATCCCCATTCTGGATTTTATAATCCAGTTCGACTTTTTCTCCATCGACCTCTATTTCCCATCTCTGATTGGGAACACTTAGCTCACTGCCATTAAAGTAAAAATCAATTTCCTGGTTACCCTTTTCCTGCAGTAACTTCCTGATTGTAAGGGTTTTTTCCTGTTTTTCTTTAATTTGAAGTTTCAAATCGGATTCTAAAGAACGATCCAGATCAACTTTTTCCCCTTCCACTGTAGTAACAGAAAATCTGGAAATGACAGTTTCTTCTTCTCTACCATTAAAATTATATTTAACACTTTCATTAGTAAAAGTTGCTGCAGGAACCTCCATCAGTTGAGCCAGAGCCTCCCTAATAGTTTCTGGTACAGTATATTCGATCTCAGCTCCATCAACTAATTTTTCCTCTAAATTTACCAGTTTTCCATTTTGAAAAACACTAGTACCAACTTTGTTTTTACTGCCATTTAAATATATATCATAATTACATAGATCCTCATCTGGAATAATTTCTTTAATTTTTGCCTCAGCATTCTTTCCTGGTCTGCCAGCCTGAAAACTAATCCGATCACCATTAGAAACTCTCTGTTTAAGTTTAGCTTCCTCCTGATTTAGAAATATTTTGGCTGCACTACCCATTTCTCCTTTTACGGTTTTTAGTTCACCGTTTACTGTAGCAGTAATCCCCATCCCCGGACGAGGACTAAGCTGTTCCATTTCTATATCTGCAGCAAGCAGTGCATCGGCAACTGTGGGTTGAGATAGTGTAAGCAGATTTATTCGATCACCATTGACCTCGACTTCAATAAAAACAGCCTTACTTTGTGTTTCTCGAGTACTAACTGCTATCCCAAGTGGAGTCAGCGTTTGAGTCGTGTTAACTCCTTCAATTTCACCTTCAATATTATTTAAATCTTCTCTTTTTCTAATTCCAATTCTACTCTCAATTATATCAATTTTTTTAGCAAACTTCTCTTTCAGGCCAGGAGTCAGACTCCCTCCTCCAATAAAGATAACAGCCTGAGGTGGAGCGGAATTTATTTCTAAAATACTTTCTGCAATTGAACTGCTTAAATTTTCGAGCTGTTCCTCGATTGCAGCCAGAACCTCATCTTTATTTAACACCAGGCTCTCACCCAGAATTGTTTTAACTTCTAAATTTTCATTTTTTAAGAGACTGCATTTTACATTCTCAGCATTATTGTAATCAATTAAAAACTTCTCGGAAATAATTTCAGTAATTTCGTCACCTGCCACTGGCACCATTGCATAACCTGAAATAGAGCCGCTTTTACTAATTGCAATATCAGAAGTTCCAGCTCCTATATCTACCAGGGCCAGATTAAAGTTATTCATTGCTTCTGGAATAACCACCTGAGAAGCAGCAATTGGCTCAAGTGTTAAATGTTCAACTTCCAATCCAACTCTATTAATTACGGAAAGTAGTGAGTCGATAACAATCCTTGGTAAAAAAGTTGCAACCAGTTCAACTTCCATATTCTTGCCCCGCTGCCCCAATAAATGACCCAGTTCCATTCCATCCAAACTATATCTGCGAACTGTATAGCCAACAAAATGATAATCTACAGCATTATTTTTATTTTTCTTAGTTTCCAGTCCCTGATTCTGATAAGACTGGTTCTGCTGCTGATCTTTTTTAAGTTCAGCCTGAGCTTTTTGAATAGTTTTTAACTCTAAAGTTTTAAGATCTTCCTCTTCTATATATCTGCTTCTTTCCAGTTCAATATTGTGGCTTTGGGTTACAGTTTTTAAGGCTCTTCCCGCTGCTGCTATGGCAACATTCTTTAAGCTTAGGCCTGATTTTTCTTCCAGTTCCTTTTTCACTTCGGCAACGGCATCTGCCACCCGGGCCACATTATGTATCTGACCATCAAGCATCGCTCTGGTCTGATGTTCACGCACAGCAGAATTGACAATCTGATAGCCATTTTCATTTTCTTTTATTAATATCCCGACAATTGTTCTGGTGCCGATATCCAGAGCAAAGGTGATCTCATTGGTCATAAAGATATTCCTCCCTGTAAACATTTAGTAAAAAATAAAATTAAATAAATTTTCCTACCTGCTAATTATATTCTATATTGAGGGTGATATCCCTTTAAATTAATCGAAGAAAAATGTTACAAAGCTTCTTAAATCAAGAAAACTACCTCCCTGAGTAATTTAGGAAGATAGTTTTAAAAAAACTCAAATTTTATTAAAGAAAAATTATTTTTGAATCAGATATTTAAACAATAACTTTAGTAATTACGATGTTCATATGTTTTAAAAGATCCAATTCTCGATCCAACTCATTGCCTTCATCATCTTCAATTAATCTGAGTATTGGCCGGGTAGGAAAACCTACATTCTGTGTTCTAACTACCGCGCGATGACCCGTACTTAAAATTACTTCTGAACCATTAGGATAAAAAGAAACCTGGGGCAGAAACTTTTTAACCAGCTGATAATCAAATAACTGTTCAGTATGATTCATAATATATTCAGCAGCTTTATAGGTTGGCCATCTGTCCCTATAAACTCGGTCACTTGTCAGCGCATCAAAAACATCAGCAATAGCAGCCACTCTGGCAAATTCGTGGATTTCATCACCTTTTAGTCCGCGTGGATATCCAGAACCATCAACTCGCTCATGATGTGAATAAACTACAATCCGCGATAGTGGACTTATAGATTCTATCTGTTGAAGATAATTGAAGCCAAGTTCAGGATGATTTTGAATTACTTCATATTCATGATCTGTTAGTTTGTCTGGCTTATTCAGGATTTCTTCGGGAATCAAAGTTTTACCTACATCATGCAGCATACCACCCATACCAAGCTTAAAAAGCTCACTTTTACTGTAACCAAGCATTTTACCAAGAGCAATACAGATAACACTTACATTGACTGAATGCTCATAAGTATAATTGCTGGTACTCTTTAAACTTACCAGATTTAATAAAACATCTTCATTTAAAACCAGCTCATCAGTAATATCTTCAATAACATTTTTTAAATCACCAGTATTCAAATCTATAAACCCATTTTTAATTCTATCAAAAGTATTAGTCACAATCTTTTTACCATTACGTCTTGTGCTGTCCTTAATTGCTTCATTTATTTCGATATCATATGAATACTTATCTTCTACATATAGATGCTTTATTCCAAGTTCCAGCAGTTTTCTTTTATATTTATAGAGATTACTAACACCCTTATTAAGTAATACATTTCCATTTTCATAAATTGGTTTGGCAAGTTCCATATCTTCTTTTAAATTTTCTGTTAAGACTAGACGCATATTCTATGATCCTTTCCCCACAATAGCTAAAATAATTTTTCTCTAAAAAATATTTTCTATAAAAACTATTTAAATCCTTTAAAATTTCAAAATAAAGATCTAATGCAATTTATAACTTTTTTCTGCTTTTTTATTCATGAACATTTTTATAAATTTTTTGTTCCTCTTCTCGCGGCTGAAAAACTCCCAGGCCACCTCTTACTTTACAGTATCTTGCCGCAGTTTGCAATCCTTTAGTCAAAGCTTTTTGATAATTTTTTTCATTTTTTGCCAGATAAGTTAAAAAAGCAGCAATAAATGCATCTCCAGCTCCCAAGGTATCAATAACTTCTACTGGTAAAGAAGTTTCCTTAATTAAATTATCTCCAGTTTTCATTAAAACACCCTGATCACCAAGGGTCAAAATAGCAGCTTCAACTTCAAATTGAGAAACCCAGTCTAAAAAAGCTGCTGGATCCTCATTATCTTTACTTTCAGAGAAAAAGGCAATATCTACTTTAGAAATAATATCTTCTATATATTCTTTATTTCGAAGATAGGAGAAATCAAATGAAAGTTTAGTTTTATAATGAAGCTGAGGCAGATAATCTTCAAAATATGAATAAATATTGCTGTGAACAATTTTAGAATTTTTGATGATTTCCAGCACATTTTTGTTGATCTTTAAATTCTTATAGACACCTTTATCCACAGCTTCTACAATTGCTTTGTTTCCTGCTTTTCGAATAATCGAAAGTGCATTTCTTCCCTTTCTGATATCGTTAACTGGATAAGCTACTTTTTCCTTCTTTAAAGTTTCAAATAAAAATTTCGCATTATCATCTGTTCCAAAAACTCCATAATAGGCCGCTTTAGCCCCCAGTCTTTTTGCAATCACAGCTGTGTTAAAAGCACCTCCACCGGCATAAACCTTCTTTTCTTCGGGATAATAATCAGCTATATTATCTCCTACAGAAAATATATCATACTGCATAATTTCCCTCCTCAATAATGAGTTTAAAGTCTTAAAAATACCTCTATTTTATTTTTCTATTAAACTCTGCAAATTCCTTTATTGGCTTTATCTTGTCAATGATCATTGGAACTAAGACAAGTTGAATAACCATCCCCGGAATCCCGGTAATAAAAGCTCCCTGTAGAAAAGGAATAAATGGTGGATTAAAATTAAAGATTGGCCCGATTGCAATTAAAGCCAGCCCATAAACCAAACGCCCCAGAATCATAGCAGAAATCAGACTCAAATATATATTCTTTGACCTATCTGAATAAAGATAACCAGCTATTAGTCCAAAAGCTGCCAGTTCAAAAGCCATCAAAACTGCAATTGGCGGCATCATAGGCGGCATAGCAAAAAGCAAAGTGCTAAATAAAGGTGTAATAAATCCTACCAGCGTCCCATAAAAAGGACCTAAAATTAAGGCTGTTAAAAAGACTGGAATGTGCATTGGGGAGATTAAATTCCCCAGTGTAATACTGCCAGTTAGGTTAACAAGTCTCGGTAATATTATTCCAAGAATCAACAAAAAACTTGCCCAGACTAATTTTCTTGTCTTATTTTTCAAAATAACCACTCCAGATTAAATATTTTATTTAAATTTAATACTGTCAATTAAATTTTCTATTTGTTTTTGCGGCTGAATATTATTTGTACTTGCCAATTCAAAACTTAACCTTAAAAGCTGCTGTCTGCCTTTCTGATTAATAAAATATTTAAGTTCAACCTGCTGATTTCGATTTAATTGTAACTGATAAATATCCAGTTTATCATCCTTAATAACTCGCTTACTTACCTGATAACCATTTTCCTCTGCCTCAATAGCTGCATAATTAAACTGTTTACGTCCTGTTTCCATAAAAGTTTTAGAACTTAAATCTTCTAAGAATATTTCTGCTTTTAATTTTTCTGCCTGAAGCTGATATCTAAAACGGACCTCTCTCTTTAATACTCGCTCCTCTTTTATCTCCCAGTCGGAGGGATAGGAAAATGAAATCAGACTATTTTCAAAGTTTGCAGAATCAACTTTCACCGGCAGATTAAGACTGGTATCATTACTTTCTGTATTTTTTTCGCCAGTAGTTTTAGATTTTTTTTGCGCAATATATTCTTTGAGATAGTCAATCCGACTTTGAGGAATAGGATGAGTCTGAGTGAACTCCAGCAGTTTGAAATTATTACTATTTTTCTTAAAAATTTGCATTAGCTCTATCAAGCCCTGAGGATCATAGCCACTTCTTAACATTAAGTCTACCGCATAAATATCTGATTCCTGTTCCTGATCTCTAGAATAACCATTGGCTATTAAATTCTGAGCCACATTAGTCATGGTCTGATATTCATTATCGGTAAAATGATTGAATAAAATGTTTAACAATGATAATCCTAAATTTCTTTCTAAATCCTCAGTCAGGTGTTCCTCCACAGCATGTCCCATCTCATGAGCAATTAAACCTGCCAGCTGGTCTTCAGTGTTCAGTTTCTGTAACAAGCCTTCAAAAAGCATTATATTTCCAGCACCAATATAGTAGGCATTAATTTTTTTATCATCAACATGGTGGGCTTTAAATTCTTCATTCTTAAATTTCTCTTTAATTATATTTTTCTCAAGTGTTTTAAGAGTTTCATATTCCAGGCTGCCTTCCCTAAATTCGGTAATCCTATATTTTTGGTTCAGATCCTTATATAATCTATCTGCAACATCTTTCTCATAATCAGAAAAAGCAGACACAGCTGAAATATTAAAAATCATAATTAAAAATAATATTAAAATTACTGAAAAAACCTTATTAAAATGATACTTTAAATTTCTCATATTAAAGCCTCCAATCTTAAGTAGTTTACTTATATATCTATTGTAATACTTTTTCTTAAAAAATAAAACCCCTAATTTAGAATTATTGACATCACTAAATTAGGGGCTCTACTATAAAGCTAATTAATCTTAAACTTCTCTATTTCTCAGCTAAAAACTTTTTTTCTTTTTTAATTGTTCGTTTACTCTCTGTAAACGCTGGTCCACCTTTAGTAGCATGGGAGTTAACTGCAGCCTCAACGGAAAGTTTTTTCTGCAATACCTCTGCCTCGACTTCTATATGCTGAGCCAGCAGTTCTTCCCACTCAGCCTGCCCCAGCTGGTCCAGTTCTTTTTCTTTTTTAGCAGCAAATAATACTGCCTCTCCTACAATCTGATGCGCCTGACGGAAAGGAATCCCTTTATCTGCCAGGAAATCGGCCAGTTCCGTTGCATTTAAAAACCCTTTGCTCGCAGCCTTTTTCATTACTTCTTTTTTTACTTTCATAGTCTTTAACATCTCTGGATATAACTTGAGAATTATTTTGACTGTATCTACACTATCAAAGAGGCCTTCCTTATCCTCCTGAAGATCCTTATTATAAGCAAGAGGCAGGCCTTTAATGGTCAGCATCAGCTGATTTAAACTGCCGATTACTCGGCCGGTTTTACCTCTTACCAGTTCCGCCAGATCAGGGTTCTTTTTTTGAGGCATAATTGAACTTCCAGTTGTATACTGATCCGCCAGCTCAATAAAAGAAAACTCCTTAGAATTCCATAAAATAACTTCTTCACTTAAGCGGCTTAAATGCAGCATTAAATTTGAAGCAACAGACAAAAATTCTAAAACAAAATCTCGATCACTAACTCCATCCAGCGAATTTTCGCAGGCTCTATCAAAGCCCAGCTCCTGAGCCGTAAAATCGCGATCTAAGTTAAAAGAACTGCCTGCAAGAGCACCTGAACCTAAAGGAGAAACATTAATTCTTTTTAAGGCATCCTGAAAACGCTCGTAATCACGCTTCATTTTAAAGTAATAGGCGAGAAGATGATGACCAAAAGTTAACGCCTGTGCCCGCTGCAAATGGGTATAACCCGGCATTACAGTTTCTATATGTTCCTCTGCCAGTTCGAGCAAAACCTGCATAAATTTTAAGATCATTTCCATAATTTGCTCAGTCTGATCTCTGAGATATAAACGCATATCAACAGCGACCTGATCATTTCGGCTGCGTCCTGTGTGAAGTTTGCCTCCCAGCTCACCAATTTTTTGGGTCAGTCTTGATTCAACCAGACTGTGAATATCTTCAGCTTCATTAAAATCAAAAGCTCCAGTTTCTAATTCAGCCCTGAGATCTTTTCTGACAGCTTTAAGACCTTCAGTAATTTTTTCAACTTCTTCTGCTTTTAGAATATCCTGTCTACCCAGCATTTTAACATGGGCCAGGCTGCCTCTTATATCATATTCCATTAAATTAATATCAAAAGGAAGAGAAGCATTAAATTTGTCCATTAGTTCCGAAGTCTTTGCCTCAAATCTTCCTCCCCATAATTTGTTTTTTGCCATCTATTTCTCTTCTCTCTTTTTCTGATTTGCCACCTGCAGAGGTAGAGCCCAGAGATTAATAAATCCAGGAGCAGATTTATGATCAAAATTATCACTTTCATCATAAGTAGCCAGTCCGTGGTCATAGAGAGAGTACTCAGATTTTCTACCTGCCAGAGTACAGCTTGCTTTATATAACTTAACTTTAACTGTACCGGTTACAGTTTCCTGGGCCCTTTCCACAAAGGCATCTAAAGCATCCCTTAAAGGTGAGAACCAGAGGCCATTATAGGTCAGCTCAGCATATTTAGCTGACATTTCTGCCTTGTAATTTTTAGTGTCACGATCTAAAGTCAGATCTTCCAGAGCTTTATGGGCGGTAATTAAAATCTCTCCTGCTGGTGCTTCATAAATCTCTCTCGATTTAATTCCAACCAGTCTGTCTTCTAACATATCGATTCTGCCGACTCCGTATTCTGAACCAACTGCATTTAACTTTTCTACAATTTCAATCGGAGACATCTTCTCTCCATCTACTGCTACTGGAATTCCTTTTTCAAAATCTATTGTAAGATATTTAGGCTTATCAGGTGTATCATCTACATCTTTAGTCCATTGATAGGCATCTGCAGGCGGTTCTTCCCAGGGATCTTCCAAAATACCACATTCAATACTGATCCCCCATAAGTTCTGGTCAATACTGTAGGGACTGTCTTTAGTCGCCTTAACAGGTATTCCATTCTCTTCTGCATACTCAATCTCTGCGTCTCTGGAAACAAATTCCCAGTCTCTTAAAGGTGCAATAATTTCCATTTCTGGCGCCAGAGCCTTAAAAGAAACTTCAAAACGAACCTGATCATTACCCTTACCAGTACAGCCATGAGCTAGTGCATCTACCCCCTCTTTCTTTGCAATCTCAACCATTCTTTTGGATATTAAAGGACGAGCCAGGGCTGTTGCCAGGGGATATTTTTCCTGGTACATCGCATTTACCTTAAGTGCCGGATAAACATAATCGGTAATAAACTCTTCTCTAATGTCATCAATATAGGCCTTAGAAGCACCTGTTGCCAGCGCCTTTTCTTCAACTGCATCCCAGTCCTGAGGCTGACCTAAATGGGCAGTATAAGTAATAATTTCCGCATCATATTTATCCTGCAGCCACTTAATCGCCACTGAAGTGTCAAGACCACCTGAATACGCCAACAAAATTTTCTTAATTTCTTTTTTAGCCATTTTTAAAATTCCTCCTTAGATTTTCTGCTCTCTTTTCAATTCTCAACAAATCAGACCAACAATTTTTCTATAAATATTTTCAGCAAAAAACTGCTAAAAAACTACAAAAACCCGCCTCCATATAATAGAGACAGGTTAATATCCGTGGTACCACTCTGCTTGATAACATAATTATCCACTTTCAGCTAATTTAACGCAATTCTACGTTTTTTCCTACTGAGTTCAGAAAAAATCCTCACAGATGCGCTTCAGAATCAAGTTTTGCTCGAGCTCACACCATCCTCGATTCGCTGATTCCACTAAAATTCCTACTCTTCTGTTCACAGGTTTATTTTTCTTTATTTTTAAGTATTATATAGTATTTAATTGCTGATTGCAAGAGATTTTGAAATTTATCTGTTCAATTTTAATCTTTTTCTGCTTACAGCTTAATTAATAATGCTCTGAATCAGCCTTTTGATCCTTTAATTGTAAAGCTAGCTTCCGGTTTTCCAACCTTTACAATGGGCTTAATGATTCTATCTACATATTTAATACCTGTATCTAAATTAGCTGCTGAGACTATTTATTATTCTGCTGTTATAACTCATCTGCTTTTAATTGTCTTATTTAGCCTTAAATTTATTAAAAAATTTAATATAAAAAAAGTTTTCCCCAGCTACTTTATTGTTTATGTGGGAATTGTTGTTGCCAGTGTTACTGCTCCAGCTTATAATAATTTGTTTTTAGGTCAGATATTATTTTATCTGGGTTTTGCATCTTACATAATACTATTACCAGTTATATCTTACAGGGTATTTAAAGTTAAAGAAATTCCAGAAGCAGCTCTACCTACGATTACTATCTTTACAGCTCCTGCAGGATTATGTCTGGCTGGATATTTAAGTTCATTTCCGGTTAAAAATATATTTATTTTAAGCTGTCTGCTGGCTTTGACTATCATTTCAGTCACAGCAGTAATTTTGTACTTACCTAAGATGATAGCAGGCGGATTTTACCCAAGCTTTTCTGCTTTTACATTTCCTTTTGTTATCACAGGAATTGGACTAAAAATGAGTAATAATTATTTAAAAAATAATTTTAATCTAAATTTCATAAATTATCCTGCTAGAATGGTAGAATTTTTAGCTGTAATAATTCTGGTTTTTGTTTTTTTATCATATTTTAAATTCTTATTTCGGCAAAACACCTTTTCAAACTCTCTGTAAATTAAAGCATAAGCAAAACCGTTTCTAAGTATATGAAAAAATTTACTGACAGAGGTCATCAAATCCAAGGTAACTTTCTCTTTCATATAAAAAAGAAACTCTTCTTCAAAAAAATTCGGCATAATTCCTTTAAAGAAGAGAATTTTAGAGTCAAATTTATAATTTTAATTTATTTACTTCCTCTAAAGTCGGCAGAGCAGCCATTGCTCCACTTGCTGATGCGGCCAGTGAACCAGAATAATTGGCAAACTTTAAAGTTTTTTCTAAGAAATCATCATCAATATCTTCCAGCTTTAGCTCATTCTGATTAAAGTTATATAAAACTCCAGACATAAAGGCATCTCCAGCTCCAGTTGTATCAACTGCATCTACTTTAAATGCTTCTACAAAACCAAGCTGATCTTTATAATAGTATGAGCCCTTACTGCCACAGGTAATAAAAATTACCGGAATATTATATTCAGCTTTTAATTCTGTTGCACCATTTTTAATATCTTTTTTGCCGGTTAAAAATTCAAGCTCTTCTTCTGAAACTTTTAGGATATCAACCTGATCCATTACAGATAAGATCATCTCTTTAGCATCAGCCAGAGAATCCCAGAGCATTTCTCTAAGATTAGGATCATAAGAAACCAGCATTCCATTTTGGTGAGCCAGTTCGATACCTTTTTTAGTTGCAGTTCTGGCCGGTTCATCAATTAAAGAAATAGACCCAAAATGATAAATCTTATTTTCCCTAAATAGTTTTTCATCAATTTCATCCGCTCTTAAAAATCTGTCAGCACTGGGATCAATATAAAAGTCAAAGCTTCTGTCACCATCTTCATCTAAAGTTACAAAGGTAATTGCTGTTTTAGCCTCATTAGTTAAAACAAGGTTGTCAATATTAACTTTTTCAGACTCTAACTTTTTTGCCAGAAAATTACCTAAAACATCATCCCCAACCTTACCAACAAAACTAATATCTACTCCCAGTCTGCTTAAAGCAACAGCAACATTGGCCGGTGCTCCACCTGGATTTTTGCGAAAGTCCATATTCTGATCATCTAGTGGTGTAAAATCAATTAAAGCTTCTCCTAAAGTTATTACTCCCTGCATTGAAAATCCTCCTTATTAAATTGAAAAATATTTACTTTATTATAACATAAATAGAGCCAAATCAACATTTTCTGGAAGAAATTTTTGTTCCAGCTGCTTTTAGAATAGACAAAAATGGCTCTCTGCTGATTTGACTCTTTGGAAAAAATTATTAACTGATAAATTTACCAAATGCTGTTCATTTCAAATATATTTAATTTGTTTATTTTAATTTCAGAGTTGTTCACACTTAGTTTAATCTCGTTTGAATTTTTCTCTGGAAAAACTAAATCAGTAATTGAAATTTCTCCATCGTCAATAAAGATCTCTATTGATGAATAATCAACAAAAATATCTAATAAAATATTATTACTGCTGATTCTATTAATGTTTTTCTCTTTTAAATAATTTTTATTAAAATCTACTAATCCAGTTTTACTTAAATCCAGACTAAAAGAATTTGTTTTCCCAGCATAATTTAATAGTGACTGCTGATCATCCTTTTTATGTAATGAAAGACTGAAATCACTCTCATCATCTATTTCTAATTCTGCTTTAAGCTGATAACTTTGTGAATTACAGGAAATCGAAAGTTCATCTTCCAGGAAAATATTTTCTTGATGATAAAACTCTTCACGAAGCTGATTCAGTTCCTTTACTGGCTTTTGAATAAGTCTCAATCCAGCTTTAGTATTTCTTAATGAAAGCTCTCGGGGAATTGACATCATCCCTCTCCAACCATCTGTAGGGATGTCTTCAGCATAGGCAATATTATTCATCCAGCCAAGCCATACTCTCCTTTGATCTGGCATATTGGACCAGCTCTGCAGAGCATACAAATCCTGACCAAAATCCACTTTATGACTTTTTTCTTCATCGGCTTCAAATCTTATACCGTCAAAATAACCAATAAAATACTGAGTTGAAACTCCTGCTTCTCCACCTTCCTGATCTCCAACCTGAAGAATCCATTTTTCCTGATTACTATTTTCAACTGAAAGTCTAAATAAATCTGGACATTCCCAGACCCCGCCGTGACTTCCCAGTTCAGAACCAAATTCACTTAAATATTTCCATTCTTTTAAATCAGGAGAATTATAAAATCTTACCCTATCATCACAGGCAATAACCAATACCCATTTTTCACTTTTCTGATGCCAGAAAACTTTAGGGTCACGAAAATCTTCAACCCCATAATTTTCGATAACAGGATTACCCTCATACTTTGTCCAGCTGCGTCCATTATCTTTACTATAGGCAATTGCCTGCTGCTGGAGTGGACTTTCTTCCCGCTCTAGATGAGTGGTATAAATAGCGACAAGCCCCTTTCCACCATCAAAAAAACCAGTTGTATCATTTTTATCTACAACTGCAGAGCCGGAAAAAATCATCCCAAGATCAGCATCAGGCTCAAGAGCAATCGGTAAATGCTCCCAGTGAATTAAATCTTTACTAACAGCATGGCCCCAGTGCATCGGCCCCCAGACCACATCTGCCGGATTGTACTGGTAAAAAAGATGGTATTCTCCCTGATAATAAACCATCCCATTTGGATCATTTGACCAATTTTTTTCTGGACTAAAGTGATACTGAGGTCTATATTTTTCTTTATATAAATTATTTGTAATCATTTTATCCATCCTTCATATATTAAATATACTAAATTCTTTCTATCTTATTTTCTAAGCTCTTTTTCTATTTTTAATTCCCTTTAATTCAAGTGAATCTTTAAAATGGCAGGCAGCAAAATGTTCACCTTCAACATTTTCCCACTCTGGTTTCTGCTCAGCACACTTCTTTTCCGCATAAGGACAGCGGGTTCTAAAAATACATCCTGATGGTAAATTAATAGGGTCAGGTGTCGAACCTTCGAGTACTATTCTGTTTCTCCTCTGTCCTGGTCTTGGAACAGCTGATAAAAGTGCCTCAGTATAGGGATGATAGGGATTTCTTAAGAGTTCTTCCCTTTCTCCAATTTCCACAATATTACCCATATACATCACAGCAATTCTATCAGAAACGTAACGAATTACCCCCAGATCATGAGAAATAAATAAAAAAGTGAGATCCATTTCTTTCTGTAATTTCTTTAATAAATTTAAAATTTGAGCCTGGACAGAAACATCAAGTGCAGAAACCGGTTCATCAGCTACAATAAATTGTGGTTTGATTGATAGGGCTCTTGCTATTCCAACCCGTTGGCGCTGTCCACCACTGAAACTGTGGGGATAACGGCTTAAATATTCTCTTCTTAAACCAACCTGCTCCAGTAAATCACCAGCCCTTTTTTTTCTACTGGCTTTATCTCCAATATTATTAACTACAAGTGGTTCAATAATATTATCCATTACTGTCATTCTTTCATTCAGAGAAGAAAAAGGATCCTGAAAAATCATCTGCATATTAGCTCTTACCTTACGCATATCTCTATTGTTGAGCTCCAGCACTGAAACTTTTTCATCTTCCTGGTTAAAATAAATATCACCAGCAGTTGGCTCCTGCAGCCTTAAAACTGCCCTACCTAAAGTTGATTTACCACAACCGCTTTCTCCAACCAGTCCTAAAGTTTCTCGCTGCTTTATTTTCAGGCTGACTCCATTAACCGCTTTAATCTCACCTACTTTACGATTAAAAATACCCTTTTCAATAGCAAAATATTGTTTTAAATCATTAATTTCTACTAATGTATCCTGCTGCATTTATTTTCCTCCTTTCGCTTATTCAGTATATAGAAAACATCTAACATAGTGACCTTCTTCCACCTCAATTTTATCCGGTGGATTACCCTGATCACAAACACCAGCTATCATTTCCGGACAGCGATCTGCAAAAGGACATCCAGCAGGAATATTGATAGGATCAGGAACCGTACCTTTTACCGGTTTTAACTCCTTTAACTCCCCATCCAAAGAAGGTATAGAATTCCACAAGCCTCTAGTATAGGGATGGAGTGGATTATCAATAATCTGATCAGAATCTGCAAATTCTACCTCTCTACCTAAATACATTACTGCAATTTGATCAGCTACCTCTGAAACAACAGCCAGATTATGAGTTATGATGATGATTGACATTCCAGTCTCATCCTGAAGTTCTTCTAATAATTCAAGTATTTGAGCTTCAACTGTTACATCTAGAGCTGTTGTTGGTTCATCTGCAATTAATAGTCTTGGTGAACAGGAAAGAGCCATTGCAATCATTGCTCTCTGCAGCATTCCTCCACTAAACTCATGGGGATAGGAGTCTACTCTTTCTTCTGCCTTTGGAATCCCTACCTGATCTAATAGATAGATTGTTTTATTTTTCGCTTCTTCTTCTGCCATTTCAGGATTGTGAATCATTATGGCTTCCATTATTTGATGACCAATTGTATATTGAGGTCCAAAAGATGTCATCGGCTCCTGAAAGATCATAGAAATCTCATTACCCCTTATATTTCTGATAGTATCTCCTCTCGCATCCAATTTTCCCAGATCTATAATCTTATTATCTTTCTGCTGATAATTAATAGATCCATCAACAATCTGACCGGGAGGAGATGGAATTAATCTTAAAATAGAATGAGCAGTTACAGACTTACCACAACCACTTTCTCCAATTACTCCCAGTGTTTTTCCTTTTTTAACATTCAAATTAACTCCGTCAACAGCTTTTACCGTACCGCGGTCTGTAAAAAAGTGTGTTTTCAAATTTTTCATTTCTAAAATATTATCATCTTTATTCATTACTAATCTCCCCCTTTCTATTTGCTGGAATATGGATCTGCCGCATCTCTTAAACCATCACCAATAAAGTTAAACATCAATACTGTAACAATTACAAACGCAGTTGGAATCAAATGCCAGGGATAATCAGCTAATACAGTAAGATCCTGTGCATCCTGCAGCAGTGTTCCCCAGCTGACAGCAGGTGGCTGAATACCTAAACCCAGAAAACTGAGTGTAGTCTCACCTAAAATCATTCCAGGGATTGCTAAAGTCAGGTGAACAACTAAATAACTGATAAATGCAGGTAGTAAATGTTTGGTGATAATTCTAAAGTCACTTGCCCCCGCAGCTCTTGCAGCCATTGCAAACTGTTCGTTTTTTAAAGACATTAGTTTACCTCGCACAACTCTGGCCAGTCCGGTCCAGCCAACTAAAGCTAAAATCATAGTTATTGCAAAATAGGTTTGAACTGCTGTCCAGTCCCTAGGAACAGCTGCAGAAAAAGCAATCCAGAGAGGAATTTTTGGAATACTCATCAATAACTCAACAGCCCTCATTATTATTTCATCAATAACTCCACCAAAATATCCAGAAATCCCACCAAGTAAACTTCCAATAATAAAGCTTAAGAAAACTCCACCAAAACCAACAAATAGTGAGACACGACCACCTATTAAAATCCTGGAAAATATATCACGGCTCAAATTGTCTGTTCCAAATAAAAATACAGGTGCATCTTTATCTCCAGTTCCAAATAATTTATGTTCC
Organism: Halanaerobium kushneri; assembly: GCF_900156285.1. Classification (GTDB taxonomy): domain Bacteria; phylum Bacillota; class Halanaerobiia; order Halanaerobiales; family Halanaerobiaceae; genus Halanaerobium; species Halanaerobium kushneri. Next base: position 59,410 of record NZ_FTNC01000005.1, on the reverse strand, counting down.
ATTGGAATAAAACCCAATAATTTATATGGTTCTGATTCCACAAATAATTTAAGGGAATACTCTGTACTTTTATCTATCACATATTCATACTGAAAAGTTTCGGGATCTAATTCTTTGCTGTAACTGTAAACAAATGGGGTTCTTAAACCATTTTCTTCGCTGATCATATGAATTTCAGTTGGTGGAGCATACTTATAATCACCAATTCTTTCAACATGAGTATATGGAGCCACAAAACCAGCAAATATTGATGTAAAATATAAAATTGCAAGTACGGTTAAACCAAATGCAGCCAGTTTATGTTTTTTAAAACGATACCAGATCAGCTGACTTTGAGATGCATATTCAAGTCGCTCATACTTATCTTTTTTATTTTTTGAAAAAATATTTTTTATATAATTACCTATTTTTTTAAGTATAGAATCTTTAGATTCAGCCATTTCAACACTCCTTTCTTAATTATTTATAACGCACTTTTGGATCTACCCAGGCCAATAAAATATCAGATAATAAAGTACCAATTACAGTCAGCGAACTTAAAATCATAATTATTCCACCGGCAAGGTACATATCTTCACTTTGAACTGAACCCAGTAAAACCGGTCCCAGTGTTTTCAGATTTAGAACCTGAGATACAACAACTTCTCCACCAACAATTGCCGGCAGCATCCAGCCGATTGTACTGATTAAAGGATTAATTGCAACTCGAACAGGATACTTTAAAATCAATTTTCTTTCCTTCATTCCTTTTGCTCTGGCTGTTGTAACATACTGTTTTTTTAATTCATCAAGCAGAGTTCCTCTTAGGGTTCTGATTAAACCTGCAGTTCCAGCTGTTGCGATTACAACCAGTGGAATCCAGAGATTTTTTAGCATATCCAATACTCTAGCAAATGACCAGGATGCATCAACAAATTCAGGTGAAAAAATCCCAACAACAGCCCAACCGGTGTGAACATAGACAAAATACATTAACACAAGTGCAAATAAAAAGTTTGGTAAAGCGAGTCCGATAAATCCAAAAAAGGTAACAATATAATCAAAAATTGAATACTGATAGCGGGCTGAAAATATTCCAATTGGAACAGCCACAATCCACTGCAGCAGTATGGCCATCAGAGAAATCATAATCGTCATCGGAGCTCTTTCTGCTATAATTTCGCTTACCGGCTGTTTATAAACAAAAGATCTACCCATATCACCTTCAAAAATCATGTTTTTCATCCAGGTAAAATACTGGATATAGGCCGGCTGATTTAATCCATATCTGCTTTCAAGTCTTTCTATTTCATTTTCATCAGGCTGATATCCCTGATTTTTTAAATTTTGAATATATGTTTCAACATAACTTCCGGGTGGTAGTTGAACTACAATAAAAGAAATAACTGAAATCACTATTAACAAGGGAACTATTACTAAAAATCTACGCAAAATATAATTACCCAACTTTTTTCCCCCTCTTTAATTTTTTTAAATAACAGCCAGGTAAAACCTGACTGTTATTATATTAACTGACTTACTTTTTAAAGTATAACTGATCCATGTTTCTCGGAATATCAAGCCCCCATGGATAACCTTCAGCGGGAACATTTCCTAAATCCTTGGAAATAATATTAGGACTTGTAACATCTGCTACAGGATAAAGCATAACTAAATTGTCATCAAACCACTTTTCCAACTCTTTATACAGCGCTTTACCTTTTTTAGATTCTGCCGGATACTTCTTTCTTGCAGTATGAATGTCGAAAAACTCCTGTAAATATTCTGGTGGAGTTCTGCCGTCAAGTTCAAGGTAGTTATCATAAGAAGCTGGAGCCCAGGAACCTTTAAAATCAGGCAGATAATCTTCGGAAATACCTGAAGACCAGATTGGACCATCATTCCAGTGGATTGAACCCATAAATTTATTATTATAGTTTCTCTGCCACCATAAATCTATTCCCATCTGATCAACTGAAGTTCTAATTCCAATATCTTCAATATGCTGTTTTAAAAGTTCTGATAATGGCACAATATCTGGAGCATGATCAGTTACTGAAAGCACAAACTCAAATTTACTGCCATCTGGTGCAAGTCTGTAACCTTCATCATCAAATTTATCCATTCCAATTTCATTTAATAATTCTCTTGCCTTTTCTGGATCATAAGTTGCAGTTAAGCCTTTTTTACCATAGCGGCCAAAGTAAATACTGTTATTTACATCTTCAGAGTCAATGGCTAAGGCTAAAGCTTTAGAAAATCTCTTCTCTGGATCCTGCATTAATTTCTGCCAGACACTATCTTCTTTTTGATAATTATAATCCTGATTTAAAAAGAGAAGTGGAGGATTATTTATAGAACCAGTAAGTACAGTATTATAATTACCCTTTTCTTCGTTCTTTTTATAAAGTGACATTTTATTTAAAGTTGCACTTTGAGAAAGGAGGTCAACATTACCAGAAATTACTCTCATATCAATTGATTCCTGCTTATTAACTTTAGCAACTTTTATATTATCAATGTACGGCAGCTGGTTTCCTTCCTGATCAACTTTCCAGTAATAAGGATTTCTTTGATACTCCATTACATTAGAATCAATATTGACCGGCATCCAGGCCGTAAGTACCGGTGATCCTATGGAAAATGGCTGAGACAACTCCCAGTGATTAATATCTCTTAAGGTTAATAATTCTGACCAGCTTGTTAGCCCTTCTTCGTCAATTTCTGACTGCATTTCTTCTACAGGAGTAAAATCTTTGTGATACTGTTTTAAATAATGAGCAGGTTTGAAAATTTTTGTATAATCAGTAATCCAGGAAGCTAGTTGTGTTTCAAACCAGCCGAAGCTTTCTGAAAATTTAATTTTAAAACGATATTTATCAATTACTTCCAGCTGACCAGGGTTATCATTTGGGTCTTTTAACATTGAGGGAAATTGTTCAGCCACTTCTTCATCAGCATAGAAATTTTCGAAAGCAAATCTGACATCTTCAGTTGTTACCTCTATTCCATCAGACCACTTTAATCCTTCGCGAATTTTAAATTCAAATTCTGTATAATCTTCATTATGCTTGTATTCACTTACAATTGCTGGTTTAGGATCCTCTGTCGTTTGACCTGGGGCCCTCAGGATAGGGGTTCCAAATCCTAAAAACAATTCATGGATCCCTGCCTCTACTGAAACTAAATTAAGTGTACCTCCATATTCACCAATCTGATAATCTAAATACTCTTCTGGTACCTGGGTTCCAGTTTGAACAACAAAAGGTTGAGCTGGAAGTCTATTTTCTATTTCCGGTAAATCTCCACTATCAACTTTCTCATCCAGAATAGGCGACTGATTGAAATTTGCTGCTGTAACAGTTTGACACACCAATAATATTAAAGCTAAAAGCATATAAACTAATAATTTTTTACTCATTATTTCCCTCCTAAAATTTTTAATAAATTAATTTAAAGTTAACAATTTCAAATACTCAGCTATTTTCAATATCACCTCCACACTTTTTGCACACGTGTTCAAAAGTCTTCAAAAAAAATAACTCAGCTTTTTTTATTTATTCTACTGGAATCTCTAACAATTAAATAAGGCTCAAGTAATTTTGTAAAATATTTTTCCTCTTTATTATTAATCTTGTCAAGTAATATCTCAATCGAAACTTTTCCCATCTCTTCTATTGGTTGAGCAACAGAACTTAAAGTTGGTCTGCTCTCTGCAGCAAAAAATGTATTATCAAATCCAACAATTGAAAGATCTTCGGGGATTTTTAAGCCAAAATCAGAAAAAGCATGTATTGCACCAAAAGCTGCTAGATCATTAACTACAAAAAAAGCTGTTGCTTTTAGATCATGTTCTTTTAAATATTTTGTTGTAGCTTTATAAACCACCTGAGAAGCTGAACGCCCTGCAAAATCAGATTCAATATAATTTGAAGACTCAATTTCCAAGCAGTGTTTTTTTAGCTCATTTTTAAATCCAAGTAATTTCCCTTCTTTATCTGGAACGGGACCAATATAACCAATATTTTTATGTCCCATTTCAATAAAATGTCTGGCTACTTCAGCGCCACCATTTTGATGAGAAACCAAAACTGAATCAAAATTATTTATATTTTTTGTTAAAGTTAGAACTGGAATATCATTATCTATTAGTTCCTGAAAATGAGGCAGTTTATATTCTGAAGGAATAACAATTATACCATCAACCTGCCGGCCATATAATATTTCTAAATAATTTTTCTCACGTTCTATATTTCCGCCAGAATTGCAGACAATAATATTATATCCCTTTTTATTTGCTTCAATCTCTAGTGCTTCAATAATTTCACTGTAAAATGGGTTGGAAATATTGGGAGCTATAACACCAATAAGATAAGATTTATTGCTGACTAAACTCTGGGCTACTTTATTTGGCTTAAAATTTAACTCCTCAACTATTTTCATTATCTTTTTTCTTTTTTCTTCTTTTACTGAATCATGACCATTGATAACTCTAGATACTGTAGAACGTGATACTCCTGCTTTTTCAGCTATATCCTTCATAGTTGTCATCTAAAACACCTCATTAGACTTATGTAAATTATAAACTTATAATTGATTTTTTGAACGCGTGTGCAAAAGTTTTTAAAAAAATATTTTTTTAACGCATTCTAAGTATAAATTAAATAATTATAATTGTCAAGCAATTTTTAAAATTAATTTGCCATTTCGATAGATATTACCCTGTATATACTTAAATAAATTTGTATATACAGGGTGAATGATAATCCATTAAATAATTATTAATTTCATTTAATCCCAGATAGAATTAAGTTTATAAACTTCTAAATTCTTTATATAAGCTTTTCCACCAGAAACTCTGATCTCTATCTCCTCTGAATCTAACTCTGGAAAAACAAGATCTGTTATAGAAATCTCGCCATCATCCAAAAAAACTTCCATAGAAGAACGATCAATAAAAATATCTAAATCAACTGCTTTTTTAAAATCATAATCTATTTCTTTTTCAAGTAGGAAAGTCTCATCAAAATCTGTGTTACCAGAATTATTAAGATCAATTATAATTTTATTCTGCTTTTTATTCAGCTTAAGTAATGATTCCTGCTTGTCATTTTTATGCAGAGCAAAAACAACTTCTTCAGCATCACTAAAGTCAAGCTCTGCTTTAATTTCATAACTCTGTTCTTTAAAGTCAATCTTTTTTGAACCCTCAAGTTCAGTATTTACTTCAGAATAAAATTTTTCTCTCAAATTCTTTAATTCGGTTATCGGCTTTTGAATTAACTTAATCCTCTCTCCATCATCTTTTAGAGATAGTTCTCTGGGAATTGACATCATTCCCCGCCAACCTGTTGTCGGTATTTTAGACATGTAGCCGATATTGTTCATCCAGCCCAGCCAAATTTCTCTTTGATCAGGCAGGTTAGACCAGCTCTGCAGGGCATAAATATCCTGCCCCTGGTCTACAAAAAAACTCCTGTCATAATCACTTTTAAACTCTCTGCCGTCAAAATCGCCAATAAAATACTGAACAGCTACACCAGACTGACCACCCTGGATATCACCGACTTCTAAAATCCATTTTTCTTTATTTTCTGAAGCATCTGCAGTCCCTGATTTTTCTACCGGCATTTTTATTAAATCCGGACACTCCCAGGTATCAACATGAATACCTATCTCCTGACCAAATTCACTTAAATAATTCCAGTCCTTTAAATCTGGAGAATTATAAAATCTAACCCGGTCAGCACAGGTAACAATCATTACCCACTTTTGACTTTCTTTGTGCCAGAAAACCTTGGGATCTCTAAAATCTGCTACTCCATAATTTTTTATTACAGGATTACCCGCATATTTTGTCCAGCTGCGGCCCTTGTCTTTACTATAGGCAATTGCCTGCTGCTGAAGTGGTCCCTTTTCCCGTTCAAGATGAGTGGTATAAATTGCTACCAGACCTTCTCCCCCATCAAAAAAGCCAGTTGAATCATTTTTATCTACAACAGCTGAACCGGAAAAAATCATCCCCAGTTCATCATCTGGCTCCAGAGCTATCGGCAGATGCTCCCAGTGGATTAAATCCTTGCTGACAGCATGACCCCAGTGCATCGGTCCCCAGATTACATCATTGGGATTATACTGATAAAAAAGATGATATTCTCCCTGATAAAAGACAAGACCATTGGGATCATTGGACCAATTTTTTGCCGGGGAAAAATGATACTGGGGTCTATATTTTTCCTTATATAAATTATCTACTAACATAATTTGTGCCTCCTACAAAATTCAAATCTTAAATTTACTTATCTTAAATCAAATCTTATTCCAGCTGCTTCTTATTGTTCAGCACTAATCATTATAGTATTATTTTTCTGGAAAATAAAGATTTATCTGTCTTATTTAATTCCACTTCTGGCTACAGTATTAACATAGGTATCCTGCAAATAGAGGAATAATAATAACACAGGAATTGTAATCATAGCTGCAAAAGCCATAATATCTCCCCAGTTGCGCGGATACTGACCAAAGAATACTTCCATGGCTACTGTTAAAGGTCGATATTCCGGACCTCTAGTTACCATCAAAGGCCAGAGAAAGGATCCCCACTGCATCAGAAAGTGTAGAATTGCTACACTTGATAAAATAGGCTTTGATAGGGGCAGAGCAATCCGCCAGTAGATTCCAAACCAATTTGCACCATCAATAATTGCAGCCTCTTCCAGTTCAGATGGGAAATTTTTAAAGAACTGAAATAACAGAAATATATATAGTGGATTGGCTATAAAAGGTATAATCTGTACATGATAGCTATCCAGCCAGCCCAATCTATTTGTAATCAGCAATAATGGAACTGCTATTGCTTCAAAAGGAATAATCATTAAAGCTACTACACCAGAAACTATCAAAGCTCTCCCCTTCCAGCGCAGACGTGCCAGTGCAAATGCCATCATACTGTTGACCAGCAGACCAATTATAATTGTAGTACTTACAATAAAAGTTGAGTTAAATAAAAACCTGGCAAATGGCATTCTGTCAAATACATCAAAAAAGTTTTTAAGGCTGAGATCTCCCGGGAAAAAGGCTCTCACTGAAGCCATATTTCTTAAAATTGCAGTTTCATCCGGATTTAAAGATACTGAAATCATATAAAATAAAGGAAATATGAAAAAGATACTTAATACAATCATTGCAAGATAAGCAAAGATTTTTCTATTCTGCTTGTACTTCATTACTACACCTCCTCTTCTGTATCATTAAGTGCAATTCTCTGAATAATTGAAATTACTAAAATAATTAAAAAGAATATAACTGTTAGAGCCGAAGAATAGCCAATATTTAAACGCTTAAAGGCCATATTATAAATATGAAGCATTGCTGTATAAGTAGAATTCTGTGGTCCTCCATTTGTCATTACATAAACCTGAGTAAATAATCTAAAGGCCAGGATTGTTGTTGAAATAATAACAAAAGTTGTAGTATTTTTTAGCTGTGGTAAAGTGATATATAAAAACTGCTGCCAGGTATTGGCACCATCAATATCAGCGGCTTCGTAAAAAGAATCCGGTATTTCCTGTAAGGCTGCTAAAAAGATCAGCATCTGGAAGCCAACTCCCTGCCACATCGACATCAGCATAATTGAAGGAAAGGCTGTAGTAGTATTATTTAAAAAGTCAATTCCATCCCAGGCGCCAAAAGTAATAGAAGTTAAAAAGCCATTAATTAGTCCGTCCGGATGATATAAAAAACTCCAGATTACAGACACAACAACCATTGTGGTAACAGTTGGTATAAAATATATTACTCGAAAAAATTTATTACCCTTAACTTTTATATTTACTAAAATCGCCAGTGCCAGTGCTAAAGCTGTCTGTAGTGGTACAACCACCAGAACAAAGATAGCATTATTTGTAAGACCGGTTCTAAAAAGATTGTCACCAAGAGCCCGAACATAATTAGTTAAACCAACAAATTGAGTTCCCCGGGGACTTTCAATTAAACGCTGGTTGGTAAAAGACAGTCCAAATGCCATTAAAAAAGGTAAAACCATAAAAACTAATAATAAAATTGATGCCGGCAGCATAAAGGTAGTAATAGACTTTTTATCATTTCTTAGCATAAAATCCTCCTTTCATTAAAAACGTTAAATAATAGATTACATTTTCAAATTGAAACCGGGAGAAGATTTCTCCCGGCTGATAAACACCAATCAGAATTTTTATCTTAATTAATTCCTAGATACTCAAATTCTTGATCAATTTCTTGAGCTGCATTATCCAGTTCTTCTTTTACATCTCCACCACTGACAAAGTTATCAACAGCAGTAGTAAAAGCATCAGTAATTACTGGATAGGCAGGAGTAACTGGTCTTGGAACAGCAATAGTTTCCAGCTGTTCAACAAACAGATTTAGATCTCCACCTTTTTTATATGGTTCAGATAATGCAACAGCAGATGATCTTGCAGGAACAGCACCATTGGCATCTGTCATCTGAACAATATTTTCTGGCTGAAGTACAAACTCTAAGAATTTCCAGGCTGCTTCTGGATTTTCTGAGTTATTGGTTATACTCCAGGCCCAGGAACCCATACCAGTAGCCTGCTTTTCAAACTTAGGTGCAGGTAATAATACTAAATCTTCACCTAAAGCTTCTGTATAAGGGTTATAATTCCAGTGTCCAGTCCAGGATAAAGCTGCAACTTCATTGATAAACTCTGTATCTCCCGGAGGATTCTGATTTGCATAACCATTTTCAAATAGTGACTTAAACCATTTACCAGCTTCAATCGCTTTTTCCCCATTTAAAGTCCCTTCAGCCTGATTAGCTTCTCTATCAATCAAATCAGCACCAAAAGCCTGGAAAAATGGTGAAAATCCATAAGTATACCATTCACCAACATCAAACATCTTAAAATCAAGAGCATATTCTACCTCATCAAGCGCCTGTAAATCTTTTACAATTTGCATAAACTCATCATAGGTCCAGGCATCTTCAACAGAAGTAGGAATTCTTGCATCAACAGCCTCTAAATACTTTCTATTTCCCCAGAATGAAAGGCCGGAATCAAAAGCTCATAATGCATATACATGATCATTGTAAGTTCCCTGAGACATAATTGAAGGTAAGAAATCATTTTTCATTTCTTCGCTCATGTATTCTTCTAGTGGATGTAAATATCCTGACCAGGCATAGTTAGCAACATATGGACCATCAAGGTCAAGTACATCAGGTAAGTCATTAGCTACAGCTGCAGCCTGAACCTGCTCATTATAGCTACCTTCTGGAAGCTCAACTAAGTTTACATAAACTTCGTCCTGCATTTCATTAAATCTCTTTACCTGGTCCTGAGTAACTGCTCTTTCTGCACCTCTACCTGAATGATACCAGACTGTTATTTCTGTCTGTGCCATTACACCTGCAGAAATCGCTAAAACTAAAATCATTGTCAAAGCTAAAACTAATTTTTTACTCATTATTGTGGGCTATCAAGCCCATCCCCCCTTTTTTAATTTAATCTTAGAATTACCAGTGTCAGACAATTGATAAATTATTTTTTTATCCACCTCCTCAAGATATTAATTGATTATCTTTGATAAATATATTAACATTGCCAATATTAGCAATATTAAATCTTTTTAACTGCTATTTTCTCATAAACTTTTAACTTATTATTCTCAAACTAAGTTAATTTTTTAACTGTTTCTCTTTCAACAATTTCAAAATCTGCTTCATAAAAAGATTCACTATCTTTATTCTTTTTAATTTTGTTAAGCAGCAATTCAACTGATTTTTCTCCTAATTTACTGTGATCCACTCTAACAGTAGTCAATTTTGGTCTTACAACTGTAGCAAGTTCTATATCATCAAAACCAATTATTGAAATATCTTCAGGTACTTTAAGGTTATTATCTAAACAGCAGTCTAAAACCCCAATTGCCATTCTATCAGAAGCTGCAAAAACTGCAGTTGGTAACATTTCGTTTTCACTTAAAATCTTTTCCATAGCCTGATAGCCACTTTTAATTGTAAAATTACCTTCTTTAACAAAACTAGAATTAACTTTAAGGCCGGCATCTTTTAAAGCTTCAAAATACCCATTATACCTTTGTTTACCGGCTGATTTATCATAAAATGGACCCCTAACCATTGCAATTTGCTGGTGATTATTTTTTATCAGAAAATCAACGGCCTGATAGGCAGCTTTATAGTTATCAATATCAACATAAGGTAAACCAGAACCAGGAAATTTCTGAGAAACAACAACCGTCGGAACCTTATACCTATCAAAATATTCTTTATGCTTTTTTGTGAATTTAACACCTGAAAATATAATTCCATCCAACTGCTGTTCTTTAAAAATATGTAGCTCTCTTAATTCTCGTTCAATCTCACCTTTTGAGTTAGAAACTATTAAATTCATAGAATTTTTTTCAATAACACTTTCTATTCCCTTAACCAGCTCAGCGAAAGTACCATTTTCCATATCAGGGGTTATCAAACCAATTAGTCCAGATTCATTTTTCTTTAAACCTCTGGCCATCGCATTTGGTTTATAACCCGTTTCTTTAATTACTTTAAGTATTTTTTCTTTAGTCTCTGGAGCTACAGGCTTACTGTCATTAATTACTCTAGAGACAGAAGCAATAGAAACTCCAGCTTTTTTGGCAACATCTTTAATTGTAACACCCATATTTACACCTCCAGATCCTTGTAATGTAAACGGGTAAACGTTTACATTGACAATAAAAAAATTGCTTTTTCCACTACAAGCAAGTTATAAAATACTTTATTTTGCAGAATTAAAAGCTCGGGTAAACCTTTACATTTTTCTTTATCTAAATTTAGTATAATATTTAGATAATTATTTGTCAAGTTAATTTCTGAAATTTACTTAATTAAAACATTAAATTAACTCATTCTATTTTCTTGTATAAAGAATTTTCTCTCCAGATTCAGTGATTTCGGCCACTCTTGTCTGATTTGAATTAAATCTATCTCGAAAAAATTTAGTTACATCAAAATTATCAGCAAAATGAATGGGGACAAAAAGTGCTGGTTTAAGCTGATTGATAAAATATTCTCCGGCCAGATAAAAGTTTTCTTCTAATCTCGGGTCAACCGGCACAAAGGCAATATCAATTTGTTTACCCTTAAGCTTATCAACTTCTCTTTTATATTCTCTTTCTTCTCTTTTTTGAACCTTTGGGCTAAACTTTTTCCACTTCCACCAGTTTAAATCCCCGGCATGAAAAATAGTTAAATTATCAAGCTCAACTAAAAATGAAACACCTTTATCTGTACTGCCATAACTTGAAATATTTATCTGATCAAGCTTCAGTTCTTCGTCTTTTTCCATTAAGTAAAGGTTATCTTTGCTCTCCAGATCTGATTCCTCTGCAACTTCAGCAGCTAAAATATAATTTATCTGATCACAGTATTCTCCCCAGTCAAAAATTATCTGATTGTAGTGATCATGATGGCTGTGAGAAACAAAAACATAAGTTTCTTTTATATTTTTAAAGCTGTCTGAACGAATGACTCCTTTTTCTAAAGAACTAGTCACTGCTTTTTCCTGCTGCGGCTCGTCTTTAAAATAATCGAAAATAAATAATTTATCTTTTACTCTAACTGCTGTCCCACTATGAAATAAATGATATATTTCTGTCTGCATATTATCAACTCCTGAAATTAAGGCTAACAGAGAAATCAATTTTTATCAAGTAGAAAAATTACATCAGATAACTAAAATATGAATTTTTAATTTAACTCAAGTCAATTTTTTCTATCTGATTGTTGAATAAGTCAATGTACAGCAGCTGATTATTTAAATAATTATCAAAACCAAGTAGATATTTTAGAGCTTCCAACACTTGAATGGAAGCAGTCACTGTCACAGCAGGGGAAAAAACTGCAGGCAGCTTCTGCTTTTTACTGCCGGCAAAAACATCCTTTAGACGCAAGCTGCTTTCAGGCAGCACCAGCATGATCTGGGCAAAAAACTCTTCTATCCCGGCATGGATAAAAGGCAGTTTGTTTTCTGCAGCCAGCTGATCCAAAATAAAGCGGGACTCAAAATTATCAAGACCATCAAAAATAATATCTACATCATTGGGAATTTTAGTTTCTAAACTTATTCTTTCATTTATACCAATAACTTCAGTTTCCAATTCAAATTTACCTAAAAACTCTGCTGCTGCCTCCACTTTTGGACGGCCAATATCATTTTTCCCATAACAGAGCTGCCGATTTAAGTTTGATATTTCCACCTGATCATAATCATAAAGATATATTTTTTTAACTCCAATCCGCTGCAGCTGTAGAGCCTGATTTGTCCCCAGACCTCCAACACCAGCAATCATAACTTTTAATTTTTCCAGCCTCTGCTGCTGTTTATCTGTAAATAATTCCTGCTGTCTTTGTAAATAATTCTTCATAATCAACCTCCTGCTGAGGGTGGAAATAGAGTTACTGTATCCTTGTTTGTAATCTCTGTCTCTAATTTATCTAGATGAATAATATTTTTACCATTAACCAGAATAATCGCCCCGGGTGAGATACTCCGGTCTTCCTCCAGTAATTTTTGAGTAAAATAATTATCATAATCCTGATCTAATTTTTTTATCAGTTCTGCAATTGTAATTTTACTGTTCAATTTATATTCAGTTCCTGCACTTTTTAAATTAATTCTAAATAGTGAATAAAATTTAACTTTTAATGTCATAATTATCATCCTTTAATATTAAAATTCCACCCAGTTCCCGGCAGAGAACTGGATGGATTTACGAGGCTAAATTGAATAACCTTAAACTGCAATATATTTTTTAAAAGCCAATTATTTACCCCGCCAATATTATTATTTAATTTTCATATCCTTTAGTTTCTGTTCACTGATCCAACCATCTTCCTGCCAGCCTCTAATTTCATAATACTCAGGTAAGATTTCTCTGTATTTAGTGCTGATACCCTTTTGTGGACCATCTGGAAGTGGCTCATCAAAGCGAGCTGGCAGTTTATCTTCTTCAGGTAAAATACCTGCTTCTAAGTTAAACTGACGCTCTAAGTTATAAATTCGTTCACCGGTTTCCAGCAGAGATTCTGAGCTGTACTCAAACTGAGTGCCTGCATTGACTATTTCTCTGTAGTCATCAAGTCCTAAAGCAAAGGAAGTAAAAAGACACATTCCAATTGAATCAATGATAGCTGTTAAATCCTGGAAGGTCATAACCCACTTAGGCTTTCCTTCTAATTCCTGTGGATCCAACTTTTCTGGAACCCCTAAAACCTCAGGTGAGATCATATAACCTCTAACATGACAGCCACCGCGGTTTGAAGTAACATAGTTAAGTCCATGTCCCTGAACACCGCGAGGATCGTAAGCAGGAAGCTCCTGTTTTTTAACACTCATCGAAAGCTCAGGATGTCCTTTAGAATCTGCCAGGCGGTATGAACCTTCCGCCAGCTGATCTCCAAAGCCTTCACGGTAAGCCATTTTTTCTGTATAATAGATTATTGACTCAGAAGAACCAAATTTTAATTCAGGACCATTTTCCAGTTCATCTTTATCTATATAGCCTTTTTCATATAATTCCATGGCACAGGCAATAGTTGCACCGGCTGTAATTGTATCCAGACCAAGGTCATTACAGATAAAATTTGCTTCTGAAATAGCATTTAGATCATTAACTCCACAGTCTGCACCAAAAGCCCAGCCTGTTTCGTATTCTGGACCTTCTCCACTGCGGCCATTGGGAAGTTTTGTCTTTCTGGCACAGCGAATTGGACAACCATAACAGCCAGTATTTGACTGCAGATATCCTTTTTCAACCAGTGCTTCTCCAGAAACCTCATCCACATCCTCAAAGATTGCAAACTGGAAATTTTTAGTTGGATAGGCCCCAGTAGAATTAATAATATTGTCTAGAACTTTGGTACCTAAAGCAGGTAAACCCTCACCTGTTACTCCATCTTCTTTCAGTATTTTAGTCTGTTTTTTGACAACTTTCATCATTTCATCTTTAAAATATTCAACCTGTTTTTCATCAGCTTTAACCACAACTGCCTTCAGATTTTTAGAACCCATTACTGCTCCAACACCGGTTCTGCCGGCAGCTCTATCTTTTTCATTCATAATTGAGGCAAATTTAACTAGCTTTTCACCGGCCGGACCAATACAGCTGACTCTTGCGTTTTTATTACCAGCTGCTTCAATCAGGAGATCAGTGGTCTCATAAACCGGCTTACCCCAGATTTCAGAAGCATCTTTGAGCTCAACTTTATCTCCCATTATTGAAAGATAAACTGGATGACTGGCCTTACCTTCAAAAATGATAATGTCATTGCCGCTAAATCTAAGCTCGGCTCCAAAAAATCCACCTGAATTACTGCTGGCTATAGTCCCTGTAAGAGGCCCTTTGGTAACAACCATGTAGCGGCCACCAGTAGAAGCAGCTGTTCCGGTTAAAAGTCCAGTTGCATAGATCAGTTTATTTTCTGGACTTAAGGGATCAACTTTTGGATCAATCTCATCATATAAAATCTTTGATGCCAGACCTCTACCCCCAAGATAGTTTTTAACAAGCTCACCCGATATTTTTTCTGTTTTAATTTCTTCGTTTGTCAAATCAACTCTTAAAACTTTGTACTCATAAATTTTTCCCATTAATTATACCTCCTTTAAATTTACTCTTCTTTCCAAGCACGGGAGGCTGAGTCATTTATTCCTCAACCCAGCGGTCTAATTCCCATAGAAAATTCCTTAGGCAAAAAGACTCGAAGGTATATTATTAATATTAAATATTAATAGCCAAATTCCTGCTTAATCTTTAGAAAAATATTTATTTTTAGATAAAACTTAACTTTTAGGGACACTGAATAACTCCCCTGGCCCAGAGGCAGTCGCCACAGACCGGAAATTCATTACCGTGACAATCTTCTTCATTTTCTTTTGACATCTCACAGCCGGAACACTGGGTACAGTCTGAAAAAGGAAATTCTTTAAGCTCTTTGCGAAAATCTCTAAATTCTTTCTGATTCCAGATTGCTGAGAGTGACTCATCGGAAATATTTCCGAGTGAATATTTTTTGATATGTTTCTTCCGTTCTCTGACATACAGGTCATAACTGTGCATTAGCGCAATACAGGGACTAATTTCTCCCTGCCAGTTAACTGCTATTGAGCCGTCTTCTACAAATTTACAGTAACCGCGATGGGGATTAAATGGTACCTGAGTCGTACTGATTGAACTTGATTTACCTCCTACTGCAGCCAGATCACGGATAATATCTTCTCTTAAATCCGTTGGCGGCAGATAAATTTCCGGCCGGTGTTCAGTTCTGATTTCAGGTTGGGAGCGGCTGATTGAAAATGAATATAATATTTCATCAGACATATCTTCAGTGTAAGGTAGGAGATTTGTTAGAAAAATAAATGAAGCTCCCATTTTAAAGGCCAGCTTGCGCAGATCCTTTAATTCATCCACATTTGATTTCATAATTACATATTCAATTCCAATCTCACATTTTTTCTGCTTTTTATCCCGCAGATTGCGAAATCTCTGCACATTTTCAATTACAGTTTTCAAATCAGCTCCAGAACGAATATCGGCCATAGTTTCTGGAGAAGTCCCATCAACAGAAACCACCAGGCTGTCCAGACCGGCCTCAAGCAGTGCTTCTGCTTTATTCTGATCGAGCAGCAGCCCATTTGTAATCATTTGCGTTTTTACTCCCAGCTCTGAGGCCAGCTCAATCATCTCTGCAATCTCTGGATGAAAAAGCGGCTCCCCAATTCCCCAAAATGAAATTTTTTCTAGACCCTTAAAGTCTTTCAGTTCTTCAATTAATTTATAATAGGTTTCCATTTCCATAAAACCCATCTTTTCCTCCCAGGAATGGCGGACACAGGTTTTGCAGTTTAAATTACAGTCACTTGTCGGCTCAATATAAACTTTTGTCAGCCTGGGATCTGCTCTTTCAATGTAAATTCCCTTCTGATTAAATTTAATTCTAACTTCTGTTTCTGTGTTGAGTCCCAGTCTGGCTCTAACTTCTGTCGGCAGCTCCAGCTTACCATCTTTTAATTTAAGTTCAAACTTTTCCGGCGGGTTTTCATTAATCCCATCACTGCGCCAGAACTGTGGATTATTGATTAAAAACTGCATAATTTACCCCTTTCTCTGTTAAAATTAGACTTAAATCAGATTACTCGCTGCTCACTGTTATTTATAAATTCGAACATTAAATCCGCCTCCAGTTAATTATTTTTGAATAAATAAAATCAAAGCAATTCTATCAGCTATTATTTATATCTAAACACAAAAATAAATTTTTTGCAAATTATTTTCAAAATATTAAGTAAAAATTAATTATTATGATTCAAGTCTCAAAAATCAGCAAAAGAAATAAAAAAGGAGCCTGCTGATTAAAGCAAGCTCTTCCTTAAAAGATATGAATAACGGTGTTTATCTGATAAAGTTCATTAATTTCTTTCTTTCCGCCTCTGGTGCTTCAACTTCACCTTCGGCATTTTCCATAACTTCCATCAGATAAGCCATGTTCTTACCTAAAATTCTCATAATCTGTTTTCCTTCTTCATCCTTTTCTGCTTCGCCTGGGGTCGTACCGTGGATTACACTCCAGTAATTAGATGTAGGCATCATCATTTCCGAATAATTGATATAATTACTAAGCTGATTAAAAGTTGGCATTCCACCTGATCTTCTAACTGCAACAACAGGGGCACCTACCTTATGTCTGAGCATCATGCCGTTGACACTTGCTACATAAAATGCTCTGTCTAAAAATGACTTCATTGTTCCAGCAATTGCTGCATAATGAACAGGTGAGCCAATAATAATCCCATCAGACTCTTTCAGCTTCTGAATCCAATCGTTCACCTGATCATCAATAATACATTTTTCATTCTGGTTTTTGACACATTTATTACAGCTAAGGCAACCTCTGATTTCTTTATTACCTACCTGAATAATTTCCGTTTTAATATCCTTATTTTCGAGTTCTTCTGCCACCATTTTGATTGCATGATATGTATTTCCCTCGCTGTTGGGACTGCCGTTAAAAGCTACTACTTTCATATTATCCTCCCTCTTTGAAATTAATTTGCTATTATAAAATTAATTTGTTAATGTAAAATTATTGTATGTGAATAACTTAATTTTGTCAAACTAATTTTTAGGATAATAAATCTGATAAATCAGAAGCTTCTTTTATTAAATTATCTTTAATTTCCATTAATTTAGCTTCAGAAACTCTACTCGTAGGAGTACTGATTCCTATTGCTGCTATTACTTTACCAGAGTTGTCTTTTACTGGTGCAGCAGCACAATTTAAACCAATTTCTGATTCTTCTTTATCTAGAGCAAATCCCTGCTTCTCAATTTTTTCAAGTTCTTTTTTTAATTTTTTACGCTCAGTTATAGTGTTTTCAGTATATTTTTCTAATTTCTTGTTCAATAATCTATCTACTTCTTTTTCTTCCAAATAAGCCAGTAATAATTTACCTGTGGCACTGGAATGAAGTTCATCTTTGCTTCCCATCTGACAGGTCATCCTTAAACTATGTTTAGATTCTACCTTATCAATATAAAGTACCTTGTCAGCAGATAAGACGCCCAGCTGAACTGTCTCGTCAAATTTATCTGCTAATTTTTCCAAAAAAGGTCTAGCAAGATCTGTAAAAGAGATCTTTCCTTCATAAACTTTTCCCAGTTCAAAAAGCTTTTTGCCTAAAGAATATTTATGATTATTACTATTTTGACTTATATAGCCTGCTTTTTCTAAAGTTGCAATGATACTGTGTAAAGTACTCATATTTATTTCAAGATCATTACTGATCTTCGTTAATCTTACTTCATTTTCATTATTGCCTATATAATCTAAAATTTTGGTTGCTCGCAAAACTGACTTAATTACTCTTTTTCCCATTACAATAATCCCCTTCCCAAAATATCTTACCACAATTTATTATATTAGTTGGGGGCGGAAATTTCAATCATTTATTTGACATTATAAAATTCGTTTGCAAAAATAAATAATATTTTTAGAGAAAGTAGTTAAAATCAAAATCTTAATTTATATATAGCATCCATAAATTCTATTTTAAACTTAGCAGGAGTTAATTCCTTTTCTGCCGCCTTTTCCCCAGCTAGAGAATAATAATAAACTGCTGTTTGGGCTGCCTCAAATAAAGATAAATTGGAATTTTTTGCTGCAGCAGCAAAAACACCTAATGTTGACCCCAGCATACAGCCTGTGCCCACAACTTTTCCCATTAGAGGATGACCTCTGTTGATCTCAGAGAGTTGGCGGCCATCACTAAGCAAATCAATCTCAGAACTGACAACAATAACTGCTCCTAACTTTTTGGCCAATTCTTCTGCAGCTTCAGCTGTATTTTTGTATTCACCAATCGACTCTACACCTCTAACTTCAGCTTCTTTTCCGGCTAAGAAAGATATCTCACCTTGATTGCCCTTAATTATTGAAATTTTTAGCTCAGCTAATATTTTTTGAGCTGCTTCAATTCTAAACTTTGTAGCTCCAACTCCAACGGGATCTAATACTATTGGAATTCCTAGTTCATTTGCTCTTTTACCTGCTTTAAGCATTGACTCAAGCTGACAGGAAGAAATAGTCCCCAGATTTAGAACCAGAGATGAAGCATTTTCCACCATCTGAGCTGATTCTTCTACTGCTGGGGCCATCACCGGCAGAGCGCCCCAGTTTAAAGTTATATTAGCACAGTCATTAACTGTCACATTATTTGTTATATGATGAATCAAAGGCTTTTCTGCTTTGATAATTTTTTTAAACTTTTTTAACCTTTCGGCATATTCTTTTCTATTTTGACTAGTTTCTGCTGACAATTTAGGACCCTCCTTTTAGATTTTGCTTTTTTGATTATTTGCTTAAATTCTCGAGTTTCATTTTCTATCTTTTCCGCTTTTGTCAGAGCTGTAATTACCGAAATACAGTCAGCCCCACTTTTGATTACCTGTGGGGCATTGCTTTTATTCAGGCCTCCAATTGCTATCAGCGGTAAATCAGTTCTTTTTTTAATCTCAGCCAATCTCTGCAGACCAATTCCATTTTTATCTGAATTGAGCTGCTTAGATTTAGTCTTAAAAATTGCTCCCACTCCCAGATAATCTGCACCATCAGCTTCAGCCTGAGTGATTTCTTGATCCCGGCAGGCACTAAGGCCAATAATCTTATTTGGACCTAAAATTTTGCGGGCAGACCGCAGAGGCAGGTCGCTCTGCCCCAGATGCACACCATCTGCATCTAAAGCCAGAGCCAGGTCAAGCCGATCATTGACTATCAATGTGATCTGATATCGACTGCATATTTTTTTAATCTGCTGTCCCAGCTTAAATTTTTCCCGCAGAGACAAATTTTTCTCCCGCAGCTGAATTACATCAACTCCAGCTGCAGCTGCTTCTTTCACAACTTCTATAGTTTTTCTGCCAGCTGATAAACTTTCTTCTGTGATTAAATAAAGATCCCAGTTTAGCATTTTTACCTCCTAATATCTTATTTGACTAGATAAACTTAAGAAAACTGCTGATTGGAACTATGCTGCAGATTTTGAAGCCGCCAGAAATGATTGACCGGGCTATTACCCTGGCCAACAGGAAAATTATTTTTGATGGCCCCGGTAATAAATTTCTTTGCTTGGCCCACTGCTTTTTCCATGTCCATTCCCCGAGCCAAATTTGAAGCAACTGCTGCCGAAAGAGTACAGCCTGTTCCATGAGTATTATTTGTAGGAATATGTTCTGCTTCAAATTCTATGAACTGGCTGCCGTCATAAAGGAGATCAACTGCTTTTTTTGCTGACCTCTTTTTAGTTGTGTGACCGCCCTTGATCAGCACCCAGCTGCTGCCGTAAGTTATTAGCTTTTCTGCCAGAACTTGCGGATCATTATTTTCTTCAGTTTCTACACCTGCCAATACTTTCGCCTCATATAGATTAGGTGTTATAATTTCCGCCAGCGGAAAGAGTTTTTCTTTATATGTTTCAACTGCTTCTTCTTTTAATAATAAGTCACCACTTGTAGCTACCATTACTGGATCAACAACCAGATTTGGCAGAGAATATTCTTTTATTTTTGCAGCTATCTGCTCAATAATCTGACTGTTGGCCAGCATACCAGTTTTTAAAGCAGAAAATTCTATATCTCTTAAAACAGAATCCAGCTGAGAAATTACCGCCTGAACACTTAAAGTTTTTACTCCCTGTACTCCCAACGTATTTTGAGCTGTAACTGCTGTTATTACTGACGCTCCATAGACTTGATGAACTGTCATTGTTTTTAAATCAGCCTGGATCCCTGCTCCTCCACCAGAGTCAGAACCAGCTATTGTTAAGACTTTCTTCAATATAATCAGCTCCTTTTGCTTGCTCCAATTTCAATTCTCTAATCTTTAAAATTAATTCAGTCAATTTTCTATCTTCATTATTAATTTAAATCTTCAATAAATGATAGGCTGTCTGCCTTTTCCACTGCTTTTAAGAATAAATAGGCAATCACTGCCCCTCCAGCTGCACTTAAAGAAAAAGGAATAACAAAGAAAAACACTGTGGAACCGCTGCCCATCAAAAATCTGGCAATCGGATAAGCAGCCACTGCTCCCAGAAGTCCTGTTCCAATTAACTCTCCCACCAGAGCCCACCCCTTAGATTTAAACTTTTGATAAAGCAGACCGGCTATTAAGGCCCCAATCATACTGCCCGGAAAAGCCAGCAGAGAACCGGTTCCCAGCATATTTCTAAGCAGAGAAATTGCAAAAGCATTCCAAACTGTATAGGCAGGCCCCAGTAAAACAGCGGATAAAATGTTAATTAAATGCTGGACCGGAAAAGCTTTGGCCACTCCCACTGGAATATAGATTAAGTGTCCTGTCATTGTTCCCAGAGCAATTAAAAGTGCCGAAAAGGTCAATTTCTTATTATCCATTCTAATCATCCTTTCAGAATTAAGTTAATATTTATTTTGATAATTAGTTTTAGTCATCGTCAGTTTTTCTAAGTTCTTATTTGACTTCTATTAAATCAGGACTTAAATATTATTTAACTAAGCTGCTGATCTACTATTTTCATCGCACAATAAGAGCCACACATTGTACAGGCATCTTCTTCCTTTAAAGTCTGGTTGTGGGCTGCTCTTGATTCTTTTAATTTTTCTGGCGCCAGGGCCAGCTCAATCTGCTTTTCCCAATCTAATTTTTTTCTGGCGGCTGCCATCTGATTATCTCTCTCCTTTGCCCCCTTAACTCCTTTTGCAATATCTGCAGCATGAGCTGCAATTTTGCAGGCAATTACTCCTTCCCGCACATCTTCAATATCAGGTAAGCCAATATGTTCAGCCGGGGTAACATAACAGAGGAAATCCGCCCCCGCCGCTGCCGCTGCTGTGCCGCCAATTGCTGCTGTAATATGGTCATAACCAGCTGCAATATCTGTAACTAAAGGTCCTAACACATAAAATGGAGCCTCTTTGCAGAGTTCTTTCTGCAGTTTGATATTTGTTTCAATCTGATCATAGGGTACATGGCCTGGTCCTTCCACCATCACCTGGACTTCCGCCTCGCGAGCTCTATCTACCAGTTCACCCAGAACTAAAAGTTCATGGATCTGAGCTCGATCTGTAGCATCTGCCAGACTGCCCGGACGGAGAGCATCACCAAGACTTAAAGTTACATCGTTTTTATAGCAGATTTCAAGTAAGCGGTCATAATACTCAAAAAGTGGATTTTCCTGATTATTATGGAGCATCCAGGCTGCCATAAACGATCCACCCCGGCTGACAATATCGGTTACTCTTCCTTCAGCCGCCAGATGTCTTAGAGTTTCTAAAGTCAAGCCGCAGTGGACTGTAATAAAATCTACCCCTTCTTCAACCTGAGCTTTAATCACTTCAAATAATTCTTCAACTTTCATCTCAATTATTCCCCGTCCTGACTTAACTGTTTCTACAGCCGCTTGATAAATAGGGACTGTTCCGACAGGAACTTCAGCATTTTTTAGTATAGCTGCTCTAGTTTCTTTTATTTTATCTCCCGTAGAGAGGTCCATAACTGCATCTGCTCCAGCTTTAACTGCTGCCTCCAATTTTTTTAACTCAGCTTCAATAGAATCATAATCTTCAGAAGTACCAAAGTTAGCATTAACCTTAGTTTTTAAACCTCTGCCAAAGGCCTTTGCCTTTAAATTTTTGTGGTTAACATTTGCCGGTATAACAATAGTTCCTGCAGCAATTCCTTGACAAATAAATTCTGCAGCCACCCCTTCCTCCGCTGCTGCCATCCTCATCTCTTTACTTATTTCACCATTAATTGCTTTTGTCATTTGAGTCATTTTGCTCAGCTCCTTATAATTTTGAAATTAATTTAGAATATTATATAAAAATCAGTTTAAAAATCATTGCAAAATAAAAACACAGCTCCCAATTAAGGAAACTGTGTTTTAAAATAAAGTAATCATATTAATAATCACTCCCCACAACTCCCTTCGCTGGTATTATCCAGATCAGGTTCTAAGGGTTAAAGCATCTGCTTTATCTCAGCCCAAGGGCTCCCCTGTTTCATTTATTAAATTGTACTGAGCTTTCTTTTATAAACGCATGGTCAGCTCAGCATTAGGGCATCGAGCCCGTCATACTCGCTTTCTTTTATAGCAAATAAATAGATTTGCCTTAGCACATTGAGTGCATCACACCATTAGCATTGAGTGCGTCATTATTTTTTTTCTAGTGCCTTCATTACAATTATCAGCACAATATAAGTAATTATAGTAGTTGGAATCAAAAATGTCGCATTATAAATAGTAGAATAGGCCCAGACATTCTGACCCTCAGGTGCATAACTGCCAAAAAAGATAACTCCTGATAAAATGTGAACAATTAACCTTAAGGCCGAGGCAACTACCACTGCCCAGAACATTTTAAGAGGCTTAATAATCTCGTCTTTCCTGATCTTAAACATACCCGCTGCACCCAAAACCATATAAGGCAGAGGATAATCCATAATTAACTGAATCGGATGAATTATATAAGCTCCAAACATCAGCTGCAGCAGTCCATAGGCCAGACCACTAAACATTCCGGCTCCTACTCCCCAGCGGAAAGCAATCACTAAAATCGGCAGCATTTCTAAACTTATTGAACCACCCTGCGGCATCCGCCAGAGTTTAAGAAAATTTAAAACAACTGCAAGAGCAACAGCCACCCCAATTTCTGCCAGCATTCTTGTTGAAAATTTATTCTGCATAATAAAAACCCTCCTAATTTGTGAGGAACAAACCGGAGGGTTTAAGGTCTTTTTATTTTACCTACGCCTGCATTACCAGGATCAGGTAGTGGGTCGATGATTGCTCATCCTCTCAGCTTCCAGTTTGGCTCCCCGTTCTTTAATTTTTAAATCTAGTCATGTAGAAATTTCTATCTAGCTGTATTATACAATAGAAATTGAGATTAATCAAATGGGATTTTGATATTTTTTCCTTAGTTCTGAAAAACCTGTTCCCCATCTAATAATTCTGCACCATTTTTTCTTTCATTTTCTGCTTCAGCTCATAACCTTTATTTTTTGAACATTAAGCCCTTCTTAATTTCTCGACTTACTGTAGTTCTATGACAGTTATATGCTTTATAACCCCCAAAATATTGAAATAGCAATTGGTACTATAACAGCCATTATTATTTCTAAGGGTGCACCTACTAGTACATAATCCCTAAATTTATAACCTCCCGGTCCATAAACCATTAAATTTGTTTGGTAGCCTACCGGGCTCGCAAACGAAGCACTAGCAGCAAATGTTACTGCTAAAACAAAGGCAAAAGGATTTGCTCCAATCTGATCTGCAGCATTTATTGCCACCGGAATCATAAGTACCACAGTGGCATTATTACTTATTATATCTGTAAGTAATGTAGTCATATAATAAAATATCGCCAAAACAATAATATCCGGTAAAAATCCTGCAATATTTAAAATCTGATTAGCTATAAACTTAGCAGTTCCAGTCTGCTCAATTGCAACCCCTAGTGGTATTAAACCCGCTAAAAGAAAAATAACTTCCCAATTAATTGAATCATATATTTCCTGTGGATCTATTAATTTTAAGATAACCATTGCTGCAATACCTGCTAAAGTAGCAATCGGAATCGGCAATATTTTAAGTGATGCCAAAATAATTATCGAAAAAGCGATTCCTACTGATAAAATAATATCTAAAGGCTTATAAGCAATAGTTTCTGTTTCATCCCTTTCTCTTATTATAAAGTTTTGATTTTCTTTTAGCCTTTCTATAGTATTTTCAGCAGCCAGTAATAGAAGAACATCCCCTTCTCTCAAATAAAAATTTTTAATATCAGTATGGGCAATTTCTCCTCCATGTCTAATTGCAAGCAAACTTGCATCATAACGATTAAGGAAATTAACATTATTTATAGTCCTGCCTTTCAAAAACGAGTTATCAGGAATAACTAATTCAATTACTTTTTGCCCGGTTATCTCGTTTTCTAATTGTGCCTGAGAAATTTTAATTTCTGGTAGAATAATTACCCCATTAATCTTTGCAAATTCTAAAACAGTTTCATAATCTGCTCTAATAACCAAATGATCATTTGGCCTAATTGTTTTTAATTCTAGAGGTTCCATATATTTTTCATTATTGCGATTTAATTGTATAATATCTAAATTCTTACCCTTATTTGACAATAATTCTCCTATATCCTGTCCAATTAAAGGAGAATTTTCAGCTATTTTTATTTCAGTTAAATATTTTTCTATCTCATATTCTTCTATATAATCTTTTAGATCATGTCTAATTCTTTCGGGTATTAAGCGGTGTCCAATTGTTATTAAATATAAAATTCCCACCACAAATACTACTATCCCTAATTTTGTGAATTCAAACATGGAAAAAGGATGGTTTATCAAGCGAGCAGATACCTGACTTCCTAAAAGATTAGTGGATGTCCCTAATAAAGTTAATGTACCACCCAGCATAGCAGCATAAGAGAGTGGGATTAACAATTTAGAGGGAGATACTTTTGTTTTTCTAGCTAAATCAGTCACCATAGGTATAAAAGTAGCAACTGTCGGAGTGTTATTAATAAAACCAGCAATAATACCTGTCAGTCCACTTATTGCAATCACTTGTTTTTTCTCATTATCACCAGTATATTTAATAATTTTATTTCCTAGAAATTGCATTGCTCCACTATTTTGAATTCCCCTACTAATTACAAACATTGCCATAACTGTAATTGTCGCTGAATTACTAAATCCTGATAAAGCATCCTCAACTGAGACCTTCGTCCAAAAATCAAGTATAATTAAAATAACTGGTATACATAAAGATATAACACCTATTGGAAGCGGCTCCCATATAAACATAACTAAAAGCAAAAATATTAATAAAATAATAATAAGTATTCCTTGATTAAAAGTTGGTGTACCTTCAATATTTGTCTTATTTTGACTTTCTTGTGCCTGTACACAATATGGTTGAAAAAAAACAAATAATAGAATAAGCAAAATGAATACTGCAGTTAAATAATTATTTTTTGTTAACATATTCATCTCCTCCTATTAAATTCAATATTTTTTAATCAGCTTCGTTTTAAATTATTTTAGTTTTTTTTGCAGCAGAATTTCTCATTTTATTTTAATAAATTTTATTTTATTTTTCAAGTATCTAAAAATATATTTCAATAAATTTTATCTTGTGTTTTTAGATGCTGCAGCTTACTGATCCTGCTCTCTGCCTATGCAAAATTAAATTATAAAATTCCTTTTTCAATTGAAAGTTTTAGGCTGGCCTGTTAAACTAGAAGCAAAGAAAAAAATATAATCCAGAATTGGGGTGAACCACCTTGCTAAATATAAAAAAATTGTTTAAAAAATACAGTGGGGATATGCTGAGCGGTTTAACCACTGCTACTATTGCTCTGCCGCAGAATATGGCCTATGCTTTAATTTTAGGAATTAATCCAATTTACGGAATTTACGCCTCTATTTTTTCGATGCTGACTGCCTCTATTTTTAATTTTTCTTCTTATGTAATTGTAGGTCCTACCAATATGATCACAGTTGCTCTCTACAGCAGTTTAAATAATTTTCAGGGAGAAAATTATCTGCAGGTCATATTTTTAACGACCTTTTTAATTGGTTTATTCCAATTTTTACTTGTCAGTTTTAACCTCAGTGAATTAATAAAGTACATTTCACACCCTGTTGTTGTCGCCCTTTCTCATGGAGCAGCTATTTTAATTCTATTTTCTCAAATAGAAAATTTCACCGGGGTCAGGGTCAGTGGTTCAAATGTAATCACCAAAAGCACCCAGTTTATTTCAAATATTTCCGAGCTCAATTATCTTAATTTAGCAGTTGGGGCAGCAACTTTATTTTTAATCTTTGTGATACCCCTAATCAAGAAATCACTGCCGGAATATCTAATAACAGTAGTCTTAATGACTATCCTAACTACAACAGCTGGAATTAATCAGTCAATACCACTGGTTGGAGAAATTCCGAAAAGAATTATAGATTTTCATCTGATAAGTTTAGACTGGGGTCTAATCGGTCAGGTTTATACTAAAGCCTTTTCTATTGCCTTATTGGGACTGATTCAGACAATGGCTGTACTGCAGTCTCTGGCTTTAAAAACAGATGAGGAACCCAACTTTGATCGAGAGTTTAAGAGTCAGGGAATTACCAATATGGTTATTTCATTTTTTAGCGGCTTTGCCATTTCTTCTTCCTTTGCCAAGACATTTGCCAACTTGAGTGCTGGTGCCAAACACAGAGTTTCACAATTTTTTTCTGCCATTTCTATTGTGTTTTTTATTTTATTTTTCAGAACTTATCTAGCCTATATTCCAGTTTCTGTCTTAGCAGGTCTAGTTATAGCTGCAGCTATAGGCATTTTAGATTTCAAAGAAGTAATTAGGAATTTAAAAACTACTAAAGGAGATGCTCTAATTTTCAGCTCAACCTTTATTGCTACAATTGTGCTGCCAAATATTGATCAGGCAATCTATTTTGGTGTTTTAGTTTCTTTAGTTGTCGTTTTACAAATTTCAAAAAAAGCTGATATTGATATGCTCTATTATGATAAAAAAGACGATGACCAGGGTTATCATCTGCACCATGTCCACCATAAAAAAGCTGATGAATCTGAAATCTCATCCCAACAGGCAAGGGTCGTTGATCTCAAAGGGGCGGTTCATTTTAGTGCTGCTGATGATTTAAAAGATCAGCTGGAAGAATTTTTTGAACCAAATACAGATTTTATTATCAGGCTGAGAAATGTCAGAAGAATTGATATCACAATTATTAAAGTTTTAGAAGAATTTATAGACCAGGTTCAGGAAAATGGTGGGGAGATTATGCTGACTGGAGTTAATGAGCGTTTACTTAAAATGTTCCGTAAAATTGGGCTGACTGATAAAGTAGGTGAAGGTAATATTTATCTATCTGAAACCGAATATTTCGCAGCTACAAATAAGGCTCTTGATTTCAGCGAACATGAACATGAAAAAAAGGAAAATGAATCAGATGAAAATAATTAAACTCCCAACTCAAGCTGCAGTAATTTTAAATCTGCAGTTTAAATTGGGAGTTGTTTTTTATTAATATTTAACTTTTACTCTCTTAAGCTGTGACCCTGATTCTGACTTACATAACGACCAAGTGAAGCTATTATACCGCCGATACACTGACGACAATCTCCTGCTTCTTCATTTACACATATTTTATCTGGATAAATCTGATACTGTTCTCGATATCTGCCATCTGTTACATTAGGCATAACTACATTGGCTCCTGCCTGCAGAGCTTTTTGGCGCCCTTCAGCATCAATGGTCCCCAGCGCAGTTGTCGCCGGAATATGTGCTAAAGGTAGTAAAAGTCGGCTTAAAGCAGTAAATTTTAAAGTCATCTCGACTGTTCCTTTTTCACTCCCTCTTAACGGTGTCTGCTGATGGGGAATAAAAGGACCTGAACCAATCATATCAAGTTCTAAATCCTGACAGAGCAGCAAATCTTCAGCCAGAATTGCCGGAGTCTGATCCGGCAGACCAATTATAACTCCACTTCCAATCTGATAACCTAAAACCTTTAAATATTTTAGACTTTCAATTCTATTTTCAAAACTCATTCCTGGATGATATTTTTGATAAAGTACTTTATCTGCTATTTCATGTTTTAAAAGATATCGATCTGCCCCAGCCTCCCGCCAGAGTTTATAAGCCTCAAAATCTCTTTCTCCCAAACTCAGAGTTACTGCCATAGCTGTAGTCTTTTTAATTTTTTTGATAATTTCAGCTATTTCTTCTGCAGGATAATCATCCTCTCCTGACTGCAGAACCACTGTTTGATAACCCAATTCAGACGCCATTTGAGCAGTTTCAATAATTTCTTTTGACTTTAACTGATAGCGTTTGAGCTGCTGGTTATCTTTTCTCAATCCACAATAATAACAGTTTTGTTTACAGTAGCTGGAAAATTCTATAATAGCTCTTAAATGTACTTCATCACCACAAATTTCGTCTCGCTTTTCATCTGCTTTTTGTAATAAATAATCTAGATTGGCTAAATCTTCTGCCAATATAGCAGTAATATCCTCTTTATTTAATTGAGCTTTATCATATGCCTGATCAATTATTCTTTTGATTTCAAACTGATTCAACTAAATCACTCCTACAATTTTTTCTTGATCCTGGTGCCAGAGTTCTAAAGCTTCTGGAAAAGGTTCCAGAGCTCGGTCCAAAATCCCGTGCAGCCAGGCAATACCCATTCCATAATTAATCACCGGAACCCCCGCAGCCTCTGCTTCCTTCAGCCGTGATAGAACTTCTTTACGGTTTAACATGCAGCTGCCGCAGTGTAAAATCACTGTATAGTCTTCCAGATTATCTGGAAATTCCCTACCTGAAACATGGTCAAATTCAATTTCAGGGCTTATTTTACTGTGGATCCAATTTGGTATTTTGACTGTCCCAATATCATCCTGCTGACGTCTGTGAGTACAGGCTTCAGCTACCAGCACTTTATCTCCGGCCTTTAATTTTTCCATTGCTTTTGCTCCCCGGACAAAGGTCTTCAGATCACCTTTATAACGTGCAAATAAAACGGAAAAACCTGTCAGCAATATTTCTTCTGCTACCTCTTTGGAAACTGTTTCAAAAGCCTGAGAATCAGTAACTACAATTTTGGGAGGATTTTTTAATTTATCAATTTCTGATTTAACCTTTGTTTTTTTAGTTACAAGAGCAGCAGCGTCATGATCCAGAATATCTCTAATTGTCTGTACCTGAGGCAGAATTAGTCTCCCCTTGGGAGCAGCACTATCAATTGGAGTCACTAAAACAACAGTATCACCTGTGTTAATTAAATCTCCCATAATTGTCTGGCGGCTGCAGTCTTCCGGCATCTCTTCTGCAATTACTTCTCTAATTAAGTCTATATTAATTTCCTGGTCTGCACTGGCTTTAATGAATTCGAGCTTGAATTTCTTTAAAAATTGATCAAGCTCCTTTAAAACAGATCTCTGCTCAGCCCTTTCTGTTTCCAAAAGCTCAATTTTATTCAGCACCACAATAAATGGAATATCCCGTTCTTTGAATTCTTTAATCAAATCAGCTTCAAATTCTCCTGCTCCCTGGACCGCAGAAATAACCAGCAGGGCCAGATCAGTTTTGCGCATAATTTCTTTGGTCTTTTTGATCCTCATTTCTCCAAGCTCACCCTGGTCATCAATCCCCGCTGTATCGATCATCATCACAGGACCAATTGGCAGCAGCTCCATTGCTTTATAAACAGGGTCAGTAGTTGTTCCCGGCTGGCTGGAAACAAGGGCCAGCTTCTGATTAGTCAGTTTATTTATTAACGAAGATTTACCAACATTCCGCCTACCGAAAACTGCGATATGTGGTCGATCTCCCTTGGCTGTAGAATTCATTTTTCCACTTCCTTATTTATAATAGTTTCTTAACTTGAAATTAGTTACACTAAAAATCATCAGTAAAATAGAAACAATAATCTTACTCCCTTCTTTAATCTTAATTTGGAGCAGATCAGAATTTGATGCTTGAAATATTAACTATTCTAAAATGGTAACAACTTAAAATCTAAAGATATAAATCGTGCTCTCCCTCTGCAATTGCATCTAATTTATCAGCAATATTTGCTGCTAATTTGGGGTTATCTGCTTCCAATCTATCCATTAAATCTGATAAACATTGTTTACCATGTTTGCGGCTTGTTTCAGTTCCATAATCCTGTAAATATTCTTTAAAAGTAAGCATTGCATTGGGACGACAGAATTCCTGGATTTTTCCAGGCTTAGCCAAATCCATAAAATCTTTACCTGTTCGACCGAGGCGATAACAGGCTGTACAGAAACTAGGTATATAACCATCTTCAGCAATTCCACTAATTATTTCATCTATCGGTCTCAAATCATGCAGTGAAAACTGGGCCAGCTCTTCTTTATTCTTAGCTTTTTTATCATAACCACCAGGAGTTGTTCTGGAGCCAGCAGAAATTTGAGAAACACCATGTTCAAATAATTCATTTCTCATTTCTGTACTTTCTCTGGTTGATAAAATCATACCTGTATAAGGAACTGCCAACCTTAAAACAGCAACTAATTTTCTAAAATCAGCATCTGAAACAGGATAGGGTACTTCGTCTAAAGGAGTTCCTAAAGCAGGATTAAGTCTTGGTACTGAAACAGTATGTGGTCCCACACCCCATTTTTTGTCTAGATACTCTGCGTGAAGCAGCATTCCAATTACATCAAATTTATAATCATAAAGTCCAAACAAAGCTCCGATTCCTACATCATCAATTCCCGCCTCCTGAGCTCTGTCCATCACCGACAATCTCCATTCAAAATTACTTTTAGGACCTGAAGGATGTAATTTAGCATATTGTTTGCGGTTATATGTTTCCTGAAAACAGGTATATGTTCCAATCTCAGATTCTTTCAGCTTTTTGAAATCTTCAGTACTTAAAGGAGCAATTTCAGCATTAATTCTTCTAATTTCTCCCCCATTTTCTGTTTTAACATCATAGGCAGTTTTGATGCTCTCTACAACATAATCTAAATCAGTAATTGGTGCTTCACCGGTTAAAACAAGTAATCTTTTATGACCTTCTCTTTCTAACGCCTCAACCTCATTTCGAATTTCCTGCTGGGATAATTTTTTACGATCAAGCTGATTATTATCTTTACGAAAGCCGCAGTAAAGGCAATTATTAACACATTGGTTAGCAAAATATAGGGGAGCAAAAATAACCAGCCTTTTCCCATAAATTTCTTCTTTGACCTTTCTTGCTGCTTCCAAAAATTGATCAATTAAATTTTCATCCTCAACTTGTAATAAGGTCGCCGCCTCTAGAGGTGTAATTCCATTAAGCTCCAGCGCCTTATCTATAATTCTTTGAACCTCTTTTTTATCTGGTGCTTCAGCTGCAGCCAAAATATCCTCAATCTTTTCATCAGTTATATAATCACAAATTTCAGTTCTGTAATTTTCTCCGAATTCCTCTTTAAAATAATTAACTTCACTCATATTTTTTCCTCCTATTTTTTTACATGTACGTTAGTTTATCTCTACTTAACTTCAACTGAAGTTAAGGCTGATTTTAAATTAACTCCAGGTAAACTTCCCAGCTGACCTGTCATTGCTCCAATTTCATCTGAAGTTCCCTCGACTATTAACGAGATCATTGATAAGCCGTGTTCAGCCGAAGGGATTCCCATCCGACCAATTATACAGTCCGCATTTTTACTTAAAATTTTATTTATCTGATTGCTTACTTTTTCTCTTTGTTCAACAACAACAGCAACTGAGCCAATTCTCTTCTTCATCTTCGTTCCTCCATTAGTTGTGATATATTTCTTTTGTACCAGGTACAAAAAGGCCTTTTTGTACCTGGTACCTATATATATATATATATATATTTTGACATAGAAAGATCCCTCCCCTGATCCTCAGAAATCTCCTTAAATTCAGGAAGTGCTAAAATATGATATCCTTTCAGATAGTTAACCCAGCTGATCAGATATTAACTTTTAATTAATTATAACTCATTTTGGGAACTTGTTCAAGTTTTCACGTTATTTTATTTTTTAATTATTTTAATTTTAAG
Source organism: Halanaerobium kushneri (assembly GCF_900156285.1). Classification (GTDB taxonomy): domain Bacteria; phylum Bacillota; class Halanaerobiia; order Halanaerobiales; family Halanaerobiaceae; genus Halanaerobium; species Halanaerobium kushneri. Next base: position 27,249 of record NZ_FTNC01000005.1, on the reverse strand, counting down.
TATTTTGACGCTCCTCGGGGCAGACCCAGCGAGCTTTCTGCCGATAAAATCTATAACTTATTAAGACCTTAATTACCCCAGATAACAGCTATCAGCGCCTGTTTCTGAAATTATATTCTTGCTTTTTGACCTCAAATGTTGTAAAATTAAATAGGAACACTTTATTCTAAAAATATCTATAGTAAAGTGTTAAAGAATTAAATTAATTTAATTTAATACAAGAAGGGAGAAGTTATAATTTATGTTAAAAAGTAAAAACACTCTATTCATTTTAAGTGCTGTTCTTGTTTTTAGTCTTCTACTTAGTGGAATGGTTTCTGCACAGGAAACCACTTTCCTCTCAATTGCAACCGGAGGTACCTCAGGTACCTACTATCCAATTGGTGGTGCAATTGCCAAGGTCTTAAATGAAAATATAGATGATATGAACGCTTCTGCTCAATCAACAGGAGCCTCAGTAACCAACACCCGTTTAATTTACAATCAGGAAGTAGAACTTGCAATTCTACAGAATGATATTGCTAGCTATGCTGTCAATGGAGAAAGACAGTTTGAAGGTAATCAGGTTAACAATATGAGCGGTATTGCTTCTTTATATCCAGAAGTAATTCAGATTATTGTTCGTAATGATGCAGGAATCAAAAGTATTGCTGATCTTAAAGGTAAAAGCGTAGCCGTTGGTGCTCCTGGTAGTGGTGCTGAAGCTAATGCAAACCAAATCTTAAATTTCTTTGGTTTAACTTATGACGATATTCAAGAAGATTATCTCTCATTTGGTGAAGCAGCAAGTCGTTTAAAGAATAGACAGATTGATGCAGCTTTCTTAACAGCCGGTATTCCAACTGCAGCTGTAATGGATGTTGCTGCAACTCAGGATATTACTTTATTAAACTTCAGCGATGAAGATATTGCCTCACTAAATGAAAGTTATCCTTATTTAACCGGAGTTACCGTTCCGGCTGGAACCTACAATGGTTTAGATAATGATATTCAAACTGTAGCTTTAAAGGCTATTTTAGTTGCTGAATCAAGTTTAAGTGAAGAAGTAGTATATAATATTACTAAAGCAATTTTTGAAAATAGAGACACTCTAATTGCTGCTCATGATAGAGCTAGAGACATTACTTTAGAGGGTGCTAAATCAGGTATGACAGTTGAACTACATCCTGGTGCTCAGAAATATTATGATGAAGTTAAGTAATTTATTAAGACTATAAATGAACTAAGATTATTATAAGAATTAAAGATTAAGAATTAGAGATTAAGAATTAGATTTTAGACTAAGCTTAAAGTTTCATAAATCATATGTAGAAACTTTTAAAAAATAATATCAAGCCTCTAAAATCTACTTAAAGGAGGATAACCGGGTATTGAAAAATACCCGGCTCTCATTTATTATGAATAAAAACAAAAAATTTAAATTTTTTTTGCTTATAGTATCAATTTTAATTTTAATTATTTCACTCTCTATCTTCAAGGTTAATACTCTTCAGATTATTGATTATCAAGCAGATAAAATCATCTGGGAAAAAAAGCTGACAGATGGGGATAATTTTAGTATTAAATATCTACATTCTGTTGCGAAAACACCGGTAATTGAATTCTTTGAAATAAAAAATGGAGAAATATTACTGACAGGAACAGAATATCAGTCTTATGGAGCAGGGCTTCCCACTTCAGCTGGGCAGGGAAATTATATAACCGCAGATGGTAAATTTATAATAGAAAATATTAATCAACAGCTGCCGGAAATAATGCTCAGAGTTAGTGACTATGCTCAACATGAATTCATTTTTAATAATAAAACATTTAAATTATACGAAAAAGTTGAAACTGAAACTCTGCTCCAGATTAAGACTACAGCTTTTAGCTATTTAAGTTTTATCTTAAGGAGGTATTAAAATGGCTGAAAAAGAACATTTACAGGAAGATGAATTACTCAAAAAATATGACCCGACTACAGATTATCGGCATTATACCGGTTTAGCAGCAATTATAGTTTCTACAATTGCTGTAACTTTATCTTTGTTTCATCTTTATACTGCTGGGTTTGGAGTGCTGTTAGCCCTAAAACAGAGAGCCGTTCATCTTGGCTTTATTTTTACACTAATTTTTCTTTTATATCCAACTTTAAAACATAAAAAAGAAAATAAATTGTTATTAACTTTTGATATGATTTTGGCTTTAGCTAGTATTGCCATCTCATCTTATATAATAATTAATTATGAATCACTGGTTCATCGAGCCGGGATGTACACACAGCTGGATCAGTTTATGGCTATTTTAGCAATCATTATAGTACTTGAGGGTACTAGACGTGCTTTAGGCCCGGAACTGCCGGTGATTTCAATTCTATTTTTACTTTATGCTCATTATGGTCAGCAGATGCCGGGAATGTTAGCCCACCGAGGTTATTCCTGGTCTCGAATTGCAAGTCATATGTATTTTACAACTGAAGGTATTTTTGGGATACCACTTGGAGTATCCGCAACCTATATTTTCTTATTCCTACTTTTGGGAGCTTTTGCAAAAAGAACAGGACTTGGTGACTTATTCATTGATCTAGCCCTCTCTTTAACCGGTAGAACAACTGGTGGACCTGCAAAGGCAGCTGTTGTTTCCAGTGGTTTAATGGGTTCAATTTCAGGAAGTTCAGTAGCTAATACTGTAACTACAGGATCTTTTACAATTCCACTTATGAAAAAGGTTGGTTACAATTCCCAATTTGCAGCTGCTGTAGAAGCAGCTGCTTCTACAGGTGGTCAGATAATGCCCCCAATCATGGGAGCTGCAGCCTTTATTATGGCAGAATTTATTGGAGTTCCTTATGTGACAATTGCCAAAGCGGCTATTTTACCAGCGATTCTTTATTATATTACAGTAGGTTTAATGGTTCACTTTGAGGCAAAAAAGCAGGGCTTAGAAGGAATGAGCGATGATTTAATACCTAAATTCTTAACAGTCTTAAAAACAAGAGGACATATGATTGCTCCTTTGATCATTATTTTCTATTACTTATTTAAAGGATATACTCCTTTGAGAGCTGCATTTTTAGGAATCATTGTTTCTTATGCTTTAAGTTTTCTTAAAAAAGATACTCGAATGGGTCTGCAGGATCTGCTTGATACTTTAAGAGAAGGTGCAATTTCTGCGCTTGGTGTGGCAGCCGCCTGTGCAGCAGTTGGTTTTATAGTTGGAGTTACAACTTTAACCGGACTGGGCCTTAAATTTACAAGTCTGACAGTTGCACTTGCCAACGGCAACTTATTTATGGCTTTATTCTTTACTATGGTTGCCTGTACTATTTTGGGAACTGGTTTGCCCACAACAGCTACATATATTGTACTGGCAACAATGGCTGCTCCAGCTTTAACACAACTTGGAGTTCCAATTTTAGCAGCTCATTTATTTGTACTTTACTTTGGAGTTGTTGCAGACTTAACTCCACCAGCTGCTCTGGCAGCCTATGCAGGTGCTGGTATAGCGGGCTCAAATCCACTTAAAACAGGTTTAACGGCTGTTAGATTAGCAATTGCTGGTTTTGTGGTGCCCTTTGTCTTTGCCTATTCTCCCTCTTTGCTGTTAATTAATACTACAGCTGTTCAGGTAATTTTAATTACCGGAAGTTCAATTATTGGAGTTTTCTCGCTAGCAGCTGCTGTTTTAGGATATTTAAACAGAAAAACAACTATTATTGAAAGAATCTTACTGCTGGGAAGTTCTCTGGGTCTATTAATTCCAGGTTGGCAGTCAGATATAATTGGTCTTTCACTTCTCGGAATTGTCTTATATCTACAGTTTAGAAATAAGGATCTACCAAAACCTGCTGCAGCTTAACAAGCAGCAAAAAACCCTCTAAGTTTAAACTTAGAGGGTTCTACATTTAATCTTAATTTTATCATCCCAGGACGACTTTAATCAATAATTAAAATATCATGTGGATCATCTACAATAATTTGTGGACTCCCCTGATAGAGTTCTATTTTGCCTAAAACTTTAATTTTTTTATTTAAAATATATTCAGCAGGTTGGTAATCAAATTTATTTAAATTATGATTAAAAATAACTAAAGAAAGAGTGTCCTGATAGTTATCAGAAAAATTTAGGTAATTAATAGAATCTGCAGCTGCTGTATTAACAATCTTACCAGCTACAATTACCCTTTCTCCAATAAATGAAGCTGCCTCCTGAAAAGAAATCACGGGTAAATCACGTTCAAGCTCCAGCACCTGAGACCAGATGCCAAGCCGGGAAGCTCTAGCTTTTTTTACCGCCTGCTTAAATTCAGCTTCATAATAATCATTGGGCTCTACGATCATTAAAGAGGCATAACCATTTTCCAGCAGTTTTTGGTTAAAATTTTCTCCATCATGAATTAAATAAGCTAAAGTCCGACCATAATGATCTTCTTTCTCCTGATCAAATTCTAAAATTACATTTTCCCCGGTCAAATTTTCAATAGTAAATTTTCTTGCCTCTTCAGCATAAAACTCAGACTGATTATTTTCCCAATCAATTTCAGGGGTGTCAACTCCCAAGAGGCGGATTGAATCTCCAGCTGCAGTTTCAACAGTATCACCATCTATAACTCGCTCAATATATACGACATCTCCCCGCTGCTGATTACAGCCGACAGCTGCTAAAATTAATACAGTTAATATTGTTAAAAAAATTAGTGCCTTTTTCAACTTAAATCAACCCTTAATTTATTATTTTATTTAATCCAATTATTTTAAACTTACTGCTGATAACTGCTCAGAAATTTCTTTAAACGACCAAGAGCAATTTTTAGATCTTTTTCTGATGGTAAAAATACTATTCTAAAATGATCGGGCTGAGGCCAGTTGAAACCACTGCCCTGGACCAGAAGCACCTTCTCCTGAATCAGAAAATCTAAAATAAAACGCTCATCATTTGTAATATTAAATCTTTCAGTATCAACTTTTGGAAAAAGATAAAGTCCAGCTTCCGGTTTGACACAGCTAATCCCAGGAATATCGATTAAAAGTTTATAGGCTAGATCACGCTGTTCCTTAAGTCTTCCACCCGGCAGAACTAGATCATCAATACTTTGATAGCCGCCTAATGATGTCTGAATTGCGTGCTGTGAAGGAACATTGCTGCAGAGCCGCATTGAAGATAAAATTTTCAAACCCTCAATATAACTTTCAGCATGATATTTTTGACCACTAAGCATCATCCAGCCAGCTCTAAAGCCAGGAACTCGATGGGATTTAGATAACCCACTAAAAGTTACAATTAAAACCTCATCAGTTAATGTTGCAATTGAAGTATGCTCAGCTCCATTATATGTTATTTTCTCATAAATTTCATCACTGTAAACAATTAGTTCATTTTCCTTAGCAATCTCTATAATACCTTCTAAAATTTCAGTTGGGTAATTAGCACCAGTTGGATTATTAGGATTAATAACTACAATCGCTTTAGTCTTTTTATTAACCTTAGCTCTTATATCATCCAAATCTGGATACCATTTAGACTGCTCATCACAGATATAGTGGACGGCTTTACCTCCAGCTAAATTAACTGAGGCTGTCCAGAGTGGGTAGTCCGGCATTGGGATTAAAACCTCATCTCCATTATTTAACAGCCCCTGCATTGCCATAGTTATTAACTCACTTACCCCATTACCGATATAGATATCATTAATTTCTACATCCATAATCCCTTTTTTCTGGTAATACTGCATTACTGCTTTGCGGGCTGGAAAAATACCCTGAGAATCACAGTAACCCTGAGAATTCTTTAAATTATACATTACATCATGAATAATTTCGTCAGGTGCATTTAAACCAAAAGGAGCGGTATTCCCTAGATTAAGCTTATAAATAGTATAACCCTCTTCTTCTAATCGAGTCGCTTCGTTAAGTACAGGTCCTCGAATATCATAACAAACATTTTCTAGTTTAGTTGATTTTTTTATATAATTCATCTTTTTTTCCTCCAATTCTACTCGATACTCAATACTTAAAATTAATAACTGCTAAAGTTGTATTTCTTTAAAGTTGTATTCTTTCCTTTATTATTATACATCATCTCATCTGCTTGTTGAAATATATTATCAATATTTTCATCATCTTTGACCTTTATTGAAAATCCAATTGAAATTTCCAAACTTTCTACAAGCTGATTTCTATTATTATATTCTATAACATTAGCTCTTATTCTGTCAAAAATAATCTTTGCTGCTTCAAACCCACTTTCAGTTAAGATAATTGCAAATTCATCTCCACCAATTCTAGCAACAATATCTTCGCTTCTTGTTGATCTTTTTAAAATATCTGCAGCCGCCTTAATATATTGATCACCTTTATTATGACCATAATTATCATTAATAAATTTTAATCTATCTATATCAGCTACAAAAATAGTTATCGGAAGCTGACGTGAATTAGACAATCTATCTAACTCATTTTCAAAATAACGTCTGTTATATAAATCGGTCATCTCATCATGAAAAGAAAGATATTTTACCTCATCTAATAATTTTTTTAACTCATTATTTGTTTTTTCTAACTTTTTTTGAGTTTCGTTTAATTTTAAATGAGTATTTACTCGAGCCAATACTACTTCTTTTTGAAAAGGTTTAACAATATAATCTACCGCCCCAGCTTGAAAACCTTTTACTATATCTTTACTTTTATCAAGACCACTAATAAATATTATCGGAATATTTGCAGTTTTTTGATTATTTTTTAGAGATTTACAGACTTCAAAACCATTTAGATCAGGCATCATAATATCAAGCAAAATTAAATCAGGCTTCTGAGCTTTAACAAATTCTAATGCCATTTCTCCGCTTTTAGCTAAAGCAATTTTATATGATTTTTCTTGAAGAATATCACTTAAAATTTGGATATTAAATTGGCTATCATCAACTATTAAAATTGTTTTATTGCTATTCATTATACCACTCCTTATTCCCCATTTTTTTAGCAATTTTAAAATAAAGAACCACCTATAAATTACTTACCGGCAGAGGTTTTTAGATTTTTAATTTATATTATTGAGACTGTTTATGATAATTAGCGAAAAAATCGAGAGCAGTTTGAGCCATTACAGCTACTCCATCTTTTAAAACAGAATCATTAAATTTAAAATCAGCCTGGTGATGGTTAATAATTTCTCCCTCAGGAGCAATACCTAAAAAATAAAATACTGATGGAACCTGTTCACCAAAAAAGGAAAAATCTTCGCCTCCCATTTCAGCTTTTTCTCTTTCACGAACCCGATCTTTACCTAAAACTTTGGCAGCTGATTCTGACAATAACTTTGTCATCTCCGAATTATTTATTACCGGTGGATAACCGAAAACATAATCAAACTCATAATCTGCATCATAAATATCGCAGATATTTTTAATAACTTTTTCAATGTTAGCAGCCAGCTGTTTTCTAATTTCAGGTTTTAAAGAGCGAACAGTTGCTTTTAAAACCGCTGTATCTGGAATAACATTATGGGTGCTGCCTGAGTCGAAATTACAGACAGAAATTACTGCTGATTCCAGCGGGTCAACTCTGCGGCTGACTATTTTTTGGAGAGTAGAAATGATTTCAGCTCCAATTGGAATCGGATCTATAGTGTTATGAGGCCGGGCAGCATGTCCTCCTTTGCCAATTATTTTTAAATCAAAATGATCAGGTGAAGCCATAAAAGGACCACTCTTATATTCCACTACACCTTCAGCAGTACTACCCCAGAGATGAAGTCCCAATGCCGCATCGACCTGGGGATTTTCAAGCACTCCTTCTTTAATCATTCCTGCAGCTCCACCTGAAGTCTCCTCTCCCGGCTGAAATAAAAATTTGAGATTACCTTCAAACTCCTGAGCCAGCTCTTTTAAAACCACAGCTGTACCAATCAAAATTGCAGTGTGCCCATCATGACCACAGGCATGCATTACTCCCTCATTCTTAGAAATATATTCAAGGTCATTTTTTTCAAGCACAGGCAGTGCATCCATGTCAGCCCGAATTAAAAGTGTTTTACTGTTTTCAGCATTAGAATTTTTAAAAGTAGCTGTAACCCCAGTTCCAAAAATATTTTTCCGAACCTTAAATCCTAATTTATGCATTTCAGCTGCTGCTAAAGCTGCTGTTTCCTTTTCTTGAAAGGAAAGTTCAGGATTTTGATGAATCTGATGTCTAATTTTAATTATTTTTGGCTCAATTTCTGCAGCTTTATTTAATATTTTTTGACTTATATCTAGTTCATTCATTAATTAATCATCCTCCAATCGGCAGCAGGCCCAGCTCTGCTTTACGCAAGAATATCATTATTAAATTAAAAATGTCAAATTTAAAAATATGCATAAATCTGCTGCCAGAGTAAAAGCACAGTCATAAAAATTGGAATCCAAAGCAGCTGTATAGTAAAATCCTGATAGACTAAATTATACAGCTTTTTAGAAGCATTAAAGATAGCATTGTAGAAAAATGCTTCAAAAATCTTTTCTGTATCAAACTTAACACTTTTGCGGCTTAAACCATAAACAAAATTTAAAAAAGCCTGCAGATAATTTTCTAAAGATAAATTATCCCTCACTTTAATCTTAAAGCCATTATTATTAACAAAAAGGTAAGCAGCCAGAGCCAAATAAATTAAACTATCCCTCAAACCGCTGATCAGATGAAAATCTTTATCTGCCAGGCTGGCTAAAACACCAGCTGGCATCTCCGGCCAAAAACTGACAACTATAATCCCTAATGTTCCGGTAATCAAAGCCAGCACATCTGCCGTGTAAATCTGATAGTGGTTAAATCCATGTTTTAAATCACTGAGAAAATTGCTATAATCCTGATCTTTTATAAAAATCCAATAAATAACTCGAGCCGCATATAAAAAGCTTAAAAATCCGAGTAAAAAGAAGACTGTTGTCACTAAGATACCTGGTGTCTGAGCAGACTTTATTAAGTATTTACTTTTATATCCAGCTGTGAAAACTACGGCTCCCAGGGAAGCAAGACTCATAATTGCTGCTGCCGAGGTTACAGGCCTGCGGCTGATCGCATCTTTAAAATCATAAATAATCCGGCTTCCGTATTCTTTCTGCCAGATACCGCTGCTGATAAATAAGGTTGTTTTTGCAAATCCATGGGCAATAATATGTAATACTGCTCCATAAAAAGCATATTTACCACCTGTACCAATGGCCAGAGCAATAAATCCCAGCTGACTTACTGTAGAATAGGCCAGCATAATCTTCAAATCAGCAGAACGCAGAGCCTGCCAGCCAGCATAAATAACCATCGCCAGCCCCAACAAAAATAGAAAGGTATTGCCCTTCTCCAGTGGAATAATCTTTAGCAAAAATATATAGCCCAGTTTAACAACCCAGCCGGACAAAATTGCACTCACAGGTGCCGGTGCTTCTGAATGAATTGGAGGCAGCCAGAAATGAAATAAAAAGAGACCACTCTTCATTCCAATTCCCATAATCAATAAAAACTGCAGAGGTATAGAATTAATTGCTCCAATTTTTGCATAACCAAATGCATTAGCTGCCAGAGCTCCAAAAAGAAGAATACTGCTGCCGCTGAATTGAATTACAAAATACTGCCGAACCAGTTTCCAGTCACTCCAGGCCAGCATAAAGGTTGTAGCCAGAGTTACCATCTCCCAGCCAAAAAGAAAGAAGAACCAGTCATTTGTAAGAATTACAACCAGCGAACTTAAAAGATACACAAATGTTAAAATATAATACCAGAATTTATTTTCTTTTATATAATTCCAGGCTGCCAGAGCTGTCATCAGAGTTAAAATAACTCCTACTTCAGCCAGCAGAGGAAAATAACTATCAAATTGAAAACTCGACAGAAACTGCTGCCAGATAACAGCCATAATTTAACCTCCCAGTACTAATTCTATATATCTTTCTACATTCATTACACTTTCAATTGACATTCTAAGCGGTAAATCAAAAAATCTAAACCCAAGTCCAAAACCAATAATTATTGCTGTATAGGCATAAGTAATAAAACTGACTATTTTTTCTCTGTAAAGAACAGATAAAAGGGGCCTGCTGTAAATTTCCTCTTTTAAATCATCTTCTGTCAGTTTGATTTCTTCAAAACCCTTGGCAATATAACGCAGATAATAAATTACGGCTGTCAGACTTCCAAAAATAACTATAAAAGCACCAAAATAACTACGTGCTTCTAAAAAAGCCATCAATACATACCATTTACTGGCAAAACCCAGCAGGGGTGGCATCCCAATCATACTTAAAAGCAGAGCAATAAAAGCAACAAAAACTGAGCGGTTTCTAATCCCAACCCCTTTAAAATCCCGATAGGCATGAGAGCGAGTATACTGAAGCAAATAACCACAGGCAACAAAAAGGCCGGCCTTCATAAACATATGACTAATTATATGCAAAATACCTCCATAAAACCCAGCTTCTGTATTAAGCATAATTACCGCAGTTATCATCCCAATATGGCCTATGCTGGAATATCCTAAAAGCCGCTTAATATTATCTGACTGCAGAGCAAAAAGATGACCTAAAAATGAAGAAAAAAGTGCCAGATCAAGCAGTAATATATTTAAATTCAAAGCTTCTAAAGTTTTAAAACCTATAACTGTCCAGAAAATCCTGATAAAAATATAAAGATAAACTTTTGAAAGTACCCCTGATAAAACAGCAGTTACCGGTGATGGAGCAGTATCATAACTTTTGGGTAGCCAGAATAAGAAGGGAAAAACTCCCATTTTAATTAAAATAGCTGTTAGAAAAATAGCTGTTATAAATAGCTGAATTCCACTTTCCAGACTGGCAAAATGCTGAGAAATATCTGCCATATTTAGGGTTCCCAGATTAAAATAAATGAGCAGTACTCCCAGGAAAAAAAGTAGTCCTGCTAAAACATTATAAATTAAATATTTAATTGCTGCAGCACTTGCTTCCTGGCTTCTTTTAAAACCAATTAGTGCTCCAGAAGTAATAGTTAGCATTTCGATAAAGACATAAATATTAAACATATCGGCTGTTAAAATAGCGCCCATTGAGGCTGCAGCGATTAAAAAATATAATACATAATATTTCCCCTCATGATGACCTATATAACCAATCGAATAAATAACAATCAGAAAAAGACTCAAAGCTGTAATCACAGCAAAAACAAGACTTAGAGCATCCATCGCTAGAGAAATACCAATAGGTGGCTGCCAGCCTCCAAGATAATACTGCAGGAAGAAATCACCACTTTTAAGGCTCTGATAATTATTTATTATAATACTTATAATTAAATATGATTCCAGTAATATCCCCAGCAGAACAAAAAAGCGCCTTAATTTAGCATTTATCAGATCGATAAAAGGTATTAAAAAGGCTGTACCCAGAGGTACCAAAATCAAAAATAAAATTTTAATATCCATTAATCAACCTCCCAGAACAAGCTCAATATATTTCTGCGGATTTAATAGTTCAAAAATAGCTGTATTAACTGGTAATTCAAATAATTGATAACTCAGCCCGAAGAAAATAACCAGCAGGGTAAAAATATAGATAACGGTTTTCATAATATTTGTCGAATTAAAAATTTCTCTTAGTGAAAAAAATTCTTCCTTTAAACTAAGACTCTCAGATTTAACTGTCTCATAGGCCTGCGAGATATAGCGCAAATAATAGATAAGAGCAATTATACTTCCTGCCCCAACCACAAATGCCCCAAAAAAATGCCTGGCTTTTAAAAAAGCAAGCAGCACATACCATTTGCTGACAAAACCTATTAAAGGCGGCATACCAATTGTTCCCAGACAGATAGTAATAAAAGCAATAAAGACCAGTCTGTTTTTATGACCAATCCCTTTTAGATCATCTATGTGATGAGAAAGAGTTCTCTGCAGTAAATAACCACTGCTTAAAAAAAGTCCGGATTTCATCAATAAATGAGCAATAATATGCAGAAGTCCTCCGTAAAAAGCGGCTTCGGTGTTTAGCATCAGCACAGCCAGAATCATGCCAATATGACCAATACTTGAATAAGCAAGCATTTTCTTTAAGTTATCAGCCTGCAGGGCAAAAATATGGCCAATTAAACTCGAAACTAAGGCCAGATCAAGCACAAAAGCATTAAGGTGCAGATTAACTAAAAAATCAAAGGAAATCATAGTCCAGAATAAACGCATAAATATGTAAAGATAAACTTTTAAAAGCACACCCGAAAGCAGAGCACTTATTGGGGCAGGACAGGCACTGTGAGCTCGAGGCAGCCAGAAATGAATCGGGAAAATTCCCAGCTTAATAATTAAAGCCAGCAGAAAGAAAATTATAATTGTAAGCTGCATTGGAGCTGAGATTAAAGAAAATGATTCAGCTACTGCTGCCATTTTAAGAGTTCCCAGCTTAAAATAAATTAAGATCATGGAAATAAAAAAGAAGATCCCACCGGTAATCCCATAAAATAAATACTGCATTGCTGCCCTGGTTGTTTCCTCGGTTTTCTTAAAAGAAATTAGGGGCGTTGTAAAAATGGTAATTGTCTCAATAAATAAATACAGGGTAAAAAGATCAGCAGTCAGAATACTGCCCTGGATTGCAGCCAGAACCAGAAAAAAGAGAGCAAAATATCTATGTTCTTTGTCTCTGATATACTGAGTCGAGAAGATAACAATTAAAAATACAGCTCCAGTCACTATTAACGAAAATAGCAGGCTCAAATTATCCATAGCAAAATTTATTACAAAGGGTGTATTCTGATAACCAATAGTATACTGGAGAAAAAAATCAGACTTTTTTACAGCCTCATAATTTACAACAAATAAAGAAAAAATCAAATAAAGTTCTATTCCAGCTCCTGTAATTGCAAAAAAGTTTCGAAGCCGCTGCTTAAAATATTTGCTGAAATACATAATTACTGCAGTCAGAGCCGGTAAAGCAATTAGCAAAATCAGTTCAATGTTCATCCAACTCATCAGTCATTCAGCCCCTCTAATTGGTCTCTGTCTATTGTTCCACTAAATTTATTTAATTCTATTATTAAAGTTAAAAGCAGAGCCGCAGTACTGGCACCAATTACTATACCTGTTAAAGTTAAGGCCTGAGGCACAGGATCATTAAACTTTGTTACTTCTTCTCCCAATTTATGAATGGAAACTTTACCTCCGATATCAGAAAATGAAATAACCCAGAAGAAAACAGCTGCTTCCATTAAATTTAATCCAATTACATTTTTTATTAAATTAGTTTTGATAACCAGAGCATAAAAGCCAAGCATAAAGAGGATGATAAAAATTAAATTATTAAACATTAAAAATCCTCCTCAAAAGTTTTTTGAATCATACTGTAAAAAATAATAGCCAGTCCTGCCCCAACCTTAAAACCTACTCCAATGTTTATATAGGGAATACTACCTGCAGAAATTAAAGTCCCTGTTTCGGCAGTTAAAAAACCAAGGTTATGCAAAAATGCGCCCTCCAGAATAATTCCGGCCAAACCCAGTCCCAGAAAAATCATAGCTCCCCCTGTTTCCAGAGCGGTTTTAGTTTGCGGACTATAACGGCGATAATCAAAGGCACTACCATATACTATACTAAAAATAATAGAAATTGCCGCCAGTATTACTCCTCCCTGAAAACCTCCGCCAGGAGTAAGATGACCATGAGTAATAACATAAAGCCCAAAAAGTGCTATAAAAGGAGTCATAATCCCTAAAGTTCTTTTAACAATAAATGACAATCCCTTAGAAGAAACAGGAAGCATTTTGCGGGATAAAATAAGAACTATTCCACTAACTGCACCAAAAATAACAGTACTTTCCCCCAGAGAATCGAAAGCTCGATAATCATATAGTACAGCAGTAATTAAATTAAGTGAGCCAGTATCATTTAGTCCTGATTCAATAATATAACTGGAAAGCCCTTCATTTAATCCCTGGTACTCAGGCATTAGAGAAAAGTTTTGATAAAGTGCATAAGTTACACCAGCCAGAATAAATAAGCTCATTATTTTTTTTATTAGTTTATTCAAATTCACCACCCCCGGCTGTGTTTTCAGTCAGAATCTCCGTGTCTTATCTGACTGATTGCACTCATAAAAATTGCTGTATTCAAACCAGCACCAATTACAGCCTCTGCCAGAGCTACATCAGCAGCCTTATGCAAAAGATATAATGCTGTTAAAATCAGGGAGAAAATAGATAAAAAAATTATAGAAATCAATTCTTCATCAAAGCGAACAGCCATTAGAGCCGAAAAAACTAAAAAAATTACTAAAATAACTTCCAGTACAGCCATTAGTCATCTCTCCCTAAATAATCAGAATAGGCATCTATCTCATACTCCTTTGGTAAAGCAATCTGACGTTTATAAGAAGCCCGGGCGATTGCATGAGTTGCCATTGGATTAGAAAAAAGAAAAAAGATTCCGATTAGAACGATTTTCGCACTCAAAAAAAAGTTCCAGACATAAATTGCAGTCCCCATTGTCACCAGCACCGCAGAAATAGTCAGTACTACTGCTCCGGCATGAATTCGGGTATAGACATCAGGAAAACGAAGTAATCCAAGTACGGTTACCACAGCAAAAGCAGAACCGGTTCCCATTAAAAAATATGAGATTATTAATCTAATTGGCATTATCTATACAGCTCCCCGTGCTCAAAATATTTAGCATAAATCAGCATATCAATAAATAATAAGACTGCATAGGCAAGTACAATATCAACCAGAAGATAAATATCGTATTCAAGAGCAATCATCAGCATTACCAGAGACATAAAAATTCCTATTGTATCAGCACCAATTAACCTATCAGTAATGGTAGGACCAACTACCACCCGGTAGGATACAATGACCGAAAGTATGGTAAAAAAAATAGCAAGTCCAATAATCATCTAAAAATCACTCCCACCCAGCGCTCAAAACGGGCAATTATTTTCTTTTTTAATTCCGCCTCTTCCACTGTTTCTACATCAATCCAGTGGATGTAATAAGCTTTTTCGCTTCTGTCATAGTCGAGAGTTAATGTCCCTGGAGTCAGTGTAATGAGATTGGCCAGTAAACTCAGGCCTGTAATATCGGTAAGTTCAGTCTTAACTTTAACAATTCCAGGATTAAAGGAAGGATTTTTTTCAAAAACATGTTTAGAAACCTTTAAAGCAGCTGTTACTGCTTCATAAAAAAACACAGGAATAAATAATAAGATAAGTGCCAGCTTACGTAAATAGTGATACCAGGGAAGTCTACGGTGAACTTCCCTGAATAACATATCACTAAAAAAAAGGGTCACCAGAAGTGAAGCTGCACTGCCTATTATTAAAACATCAACACTTATTTTTCCTGCAAAGATAAACCAGACGATCAATAAAAAAACAAAGGCAGATATTTTCTGCAGCATTTAGGCACCTCCAGCCATTACTTTAATGCACTTTTATAAATATTTAAAACATCTTCTGTATCTAATTTAACAAAGTTACCGATTGGTCCATTTTCTGTTGCCTTTTCTGCCATTTCTTCGAGTCGATCAGCTGGAACATCAAGACCTTCCAGGGTAACCGGCATTCCAATTGACTTAAAGAATTCTCTGGTCTTTTTAATTCCCTGACGAGCAGTCCATTCCAGATCTTTAAAATCAGGATCTACATCCCAGACTCGAACCGCAAATTGAGCAAATCTTTCTAAATCATGCTGATACACATATTCCATCCAGGCCGGAAAAACAACTGCCAGGCCTGCACCATGGGCAACATCATAAATTCCACTCAATTCATGTTCAATTCCATGGGAAGACCAGTCTTCTTCTCTACCAGTGCCAAGCAAATTATTATGAGCAATTGTTCCTGTCCACATTACTTCAGCTCTGGCCGCATAATCCTCATTATTTTTCAGTACTTCTGGCACATTTTTAATAATAGTTTTTAAAGCTGATTCTGATAATCTATCTGTTAACTCAACATTCTCAGTGTTTGTAAAATATCTTTCCATTATATGAGCCATAATATCTACAGCTCCACAGGCTGTCTGATAATTTGGTAAAGTAAATGTTATTTCAGGATTCATAATTGCAAATTGAGGTCTGATTAAATCAGAGCCAATATCTCGTTTATACATTCCATCCATTTTTGTTACAACAGAAGCCCCACTGGATTCACTTCCAGCAGCAGGAATAGTCAGAACAACTCCAATTGGCAGAGCCTCAGTTATTTCAGCTTCTCTAGTAAAGAAGTCCCAGACATCACCATCATAAAAATAACCAACAGAAATTGCTTTAGCAGAGTCAATAACACTACCTCCACCAACTGCCAGGATAAAATCTACATTTTCTTCCCGGGCCAGCTTAATCCCTTCCTTAACCAGAGAAAGTTTTGGATTGGGTTCAACTCCACCCAGTTCTACATAGTCCACTCCTGCTTTTTTGAGTGATTCAACCACTTTATCATAGGTTCCATATTTTTTTATACTACCTCCACCATAATGCAGCAGCACCTTGGAACCATGTTCTGCCGTATATTGGCCCACTTCTTCTTCTGTATCCCGACCAAAAACTATTTTAGTTGTGTTTTGAAAAGTAAAATTCTGCATAATTTAACCCTCCTGATTTTTAAATAAATTCAAATTATTATTCACTAAACATATAATAAAATTAAGCTTGAAAATGTTTTCATTTTATAAATATCTAGTATTTAAATTATATCATAAACTTTTTGGATAATTCCATTAAATAGGGGAATTAATTATTTTTTTTTTGCTGATTGGAATCATCAGTACTTTTTTCCTCTTCCTCTTCGAGTATATTTTCCCCCAGTTCTCCCACACTTTCTCCAAATTCCTGCACCCTATTGTAAAAATCAGCCAGCATTTCAGGGCGATCAGTAATATAACCATCAGCACTAAACCAGGAAAAAATCTTCAGCTGCCAGGAACGATTAATTACATAAGGAAAAACAAATAACCCTTTTTTATGGGCAGCTCCGATATACCAGGGAAAACTGACATGTCCTTTGGGACCAATCCCAGCTGCTACTTCTTCTGTTATTTCCAGCCAGCCTCGCCAGCGTTTTGGAGAAACAAAATTTCTCCTGGTTAAAAGTATCCGTGGTGATTCCGGACGTAATTCTGAAAGCCGCTTTAAACTTGCTGGAGAAAAAGAAAGAAATAATATATAAGGTTTCTTTTCAGCAGTCTCATATATTTCTTTTTTCTGCAGGAGAGCGACAATTTCTTTTTCAATTTCTTCATAAAGATAAGGACTTTTTAATTCCAGAAAGAGTCCAACCCCTGTATTTACCGGATCAACAAAGTCTAAAACTTCAGCTAAAGTTAAAATAGTTAGTTGACTGTAGCTATCCCGGGCCCGTTCTGGATATTTGACATTGAACCAGGCACCATAATTCAATTTTTTCAATTCTGCCAGGGTAAAATTTTTAAGTTCATAATTTTTCTTGTCAGGAAAAGCTTTTCTGGCATCTGTTAATCGAAGAAGATTTGTATCATGAAAAACAACAAGTTCGCCATCCTTGGTTCTCTGGACATCAAGTTCTATATAATCCACACCACTTTCCAAAGCTATTTTAACTGCCGGTAATGTAGATTCAGGCGCAGCATAAGAAGCACCCCGATGAGCTATCAGAACCGGATAATCAAAATTATAGTTTTCAATAATTTTTTTTCCCAGTTTTGATGGTCTAATTAAATAGTAGAATTCAAAATATATAAAAGCAAAGACTAAGATGATGGTTGAAATAATTATAAAGTATTTAATTATTCCACCTCCTTAAATATCTCACCCTGATTAATCATAAAAATACTGCGCATATAATCAATTATTTCTGTTATTTCATTTATTTTTGCCTCAGAAAATGTTATTTCTTTTTCCTGATTTTTTAAATGTCCCACTTTAATTATTTGATCCAATTCTTTTATATAAAGCTGCCCATCTTTAAGCAGATGTGGAGTTTCGTGTAAAAATAAAATT
The DNA here is from genome assembly GCF_900156285.1 of Halanaerobium kushneri. Lineage (GTDB taxonomy): Bacteria > Bacillota > Halanaerobiia > Halanaerobiales > Halanaerobiaceae > Halanaerobium > Halanaerobium kushneri. The sequence continues at coordinate 9,315 of NZ_FTNC01000005.1, read as the reverse complement.
GGATTTTCCTCTTCTAAAAATAATGAACTGCCCACAAACTGATCGGGTAATTCCTGATATCCAAGCAAATCAAGTACAGTTGGGGCTATATCTGTGGTAGTACCTTCCCGCTTAATTGTCCTATTTTTAATCTCTGGATGTTTAATAATCAGAGGAATATGATAAGGAACTTTTACATTCCGCCAGAGAGTAAAATCACTGTCTGATTCATATTCTATAGATTTAATTTCAGACTCATGATCAGCATAAATAACAAGCAGAGTATTTTTCATTATCCCGGCTTCTTTAAGTTTATTAACGAAGTTTTCAATTGCAGCATCTGTAAAATTAATTGATCTAAAATAATTCTGAACCAGGTTATTTTTTACTCCAGCAAATTCTTTAACAGCTGTTTTCGGATAAAAATTAAAAGGAGTATGACTGGTTAGTGAAATTAAATAAGCAAAAAATGGCTTCTCAGCTGCCGCTTTTTCTTTTATAATCTCTGCAGCCTGATTAAAATAATCATAATCATTGACTCCCAGTCCTCTCGCCTCAGGTACAGGGTAGATATTTTCTTCAAAATATCTCTGACTGTAAAAACGATCAAAGCCCAGATCTGGATAAGCTTCAGCCCGATTAAAAAAGTTACGATCATTATTGTGAAAAGCAAGAGTCTGATAATTTTTTTCCTTAAGCAGCAGTGGTAAAGACTGAAAAGCACTCAGATCAATATCTCTAAAAACATAACTGCGATTAACGGGATATAAAGAAGTAAGAGTTGATAAATCCGCATCAAAACTACCGTTAACTTTCTGAGCATAGAAATTTTCAAAATAAAGACTCTGATCTTTAAGCTTATTTAAAAAAGGTGTTATCTGTTCTCCCTGTTTGCTGTAATCCAAAACCTTTGCATCAAGTGATTCCACCTGAATTAGAATTACATTTGTTTTGTCAGGAAGTTTTTGGATCCCACTGAGCTGTCTTTGCTTTTTATAATAAGGAATATTTTTAAGTTCCGGTCTTGGTTTTTCTTCCTCACGGGTTATATAACTGTAGGCCTCTATTGTATATAATGGTAAAATACCATAAACTGATGCTAAGTAGGAGCTGCCTGATCGGTAAAGTTCTGCCGGGCTCTTGCCACCCATTATATAACTGCCTGCAACTATCTGAACCAGTAATAGTAAAATAATAAGCGCAAAAGCAGTTGTGTTTTTGATGGGAATTTCTTTTAATGATAGTTTCCAAAAACCCCAGTCCTTAACTAGATTAAGATCCGGGAGAGAATTAAAGCCGGTAATACCAAGCAGCACAATATCAAGAATAAAAATAACATCCCAGTATTTAAAAATATGAGTAAATAAAACCTCATACATTGAAAATTGACCGGTTCCCTCTCCTGCAAAAATATCACTGATACTTAGAAAATTACCAAAATAACGGTTATACCAGTGGTTAGATAAAACAAAAATAGTAAAAATTATCAGCATCAAAAACAACCTCTGTCTTATCTTTTTAGAAATAAGCAGAGGCTCAACAAATTTTAAGTAAAATATGATAAAAAATAAATTTCTAATTATCAGCGCTGTCAGAGATGGTGCATAAAATATATGCAGCATCAAATAATTATATTTTAAAATAAAGGCCAGGAAAAGTATCAGCGAAAAAAAACGCAGTCGCTTTTCCACTTCAAATTTAAGCAAATAAGTTCCTCCTAATATAAAAAGCTATTGTTAGGATAATATAAACTCTTTTCGCTTTAATCATATCAGAAATTAAAGTTTATGAAAAGTAATTTCTTAACATCCGGGTCTCCCCGAAAAATTACTTTTTTAATGGTATAACCTCAAATTTGAGTAGGATCTTTCCTGGCCAGATTAAAATATTAAGTTTTAAAAATTAGTTTTGAAAAAATGGCTGAATCTAACTTCTAACAATTACTGAAACTCCATCTGGAATTACTGTAATTGAGGGATTTTCCTTTGCCAGCAGAGATTCAGCCTTCTTTACTGCCTGCTCCAGATCTTCAGCCCAATCCATCCCCATATCCCTGACAATATTCCTCTTTTCAGGATCTGTAACCATAATCACTTTAAATTTAAGCATTATTCTTGCTAAAATTTGAGTTTCCCACTGATCCGGAACTGTTTCCTTGCGGCCGCGGGCTAAAATATCATCCATAATCTGCTGCACACTATCTGCATCACGAAAAGTTCGGTAAAATTCTTCTCCTCCATGACCGTCAGAGCATTCTGCAGCAATGATAATAACTCCACCTTCTTTACAGCTAGCCTCAGCTGCTGTCATTCCCTTTACTGACTGGTAAATATTTTGATCAAGTGGATAACCCCCATTGGTAGTAATAACAATATCAGCTGGCTCTGCATCCACTCCAGCCAGGGAGTCCACAAATTTTGTGCCTTTAAGATGCGCTTTTTCGCGATGGCCGGCAAATGCATTGATCACCTTTTTTTCAGCATCAATAACAACATTTAAAATAAATTTAAGTCCGGCTGCTTCAGCTGCATAGAGCATATCCCTGTGCATTGGGTTGCCCTCTAAATTACCAGTTCTGGCATATTCACTGTCAATAAATTCTGCACAGTGATTGGCTAAAACAGTAGTTTTGCTGGCCACTCCAGGCAGTACACTCTTACGCCCACCGGAAAATCCGGCAAAAAAGTGGGGCTCAATAAAACCTTCTGCCACTAAAAGATCAGCCTCAACTGCTGTTTTATTTAAAAGCATATCTCCACCCGAAGGCAGCTTACCCAGATTAATCATCTGCTCTTCATCACGGCTGTCATGCATTTCAATATTAACACTCTCAACTATTGCATCACCATATTTATCTCTCAGCTCCTCATCAGTTGAAGCCCGGTGAAAACCTGTGGCCACTAAAATTGTAATTCTGGCTTCAGGAGCAGTTTCTCTAATTTCTTCTAAAATTATAGGCATTGTAATATGGCTGGGAACAGGACGGGTGTGATCGCTCGAAATAATTACAATATCATTCTTAGCCCGGGCCAGCTCCGAAAGCTTTTTGCTTGCAATTGGATTAGCCATCGCCTCTTTTACAATCTCAGTTTCCGATTTATCTGCCTCAAATTTATGAGCCTGAGATAGTAAAACACCCTTGAGTCTATCTTCCTCTACTTCTAACGCTAACTCCTCTCTTCCAAAAGGAAATTTAATCTGCTTCATTATAAAAGTCACTTCCTTAATAAATTGTAGTTTCAACAATATTTAATTTAGAATTGCTTCTAACAAAAAGTTCATATTGACTGAATAGCAAATTTTTTGAAAAGAATCTTAGCAAATAAAAGTTAAAAATATGGTTGAACAACACGAGGTTGTAAACTGGTCAAGTGAGAGGATGTCCCATAGGCCAGCTAGCCTTATTTTTAACTTTTATGAGCTTTAGATGATTCAAAAATTTGCACTGAAGATCAAGATGTTCTTTTTGTAAACTACTCTAGATCAAAAATCTTACCCGGATTCATAATATTATTTGGGTCAAAAGCTTTTTTAATGCCCCGCATTAAATTAAGTTCGGCCGGACTCATCATCATTTCCATATACTTTTTACGCTTGGAACCAATACCATGCTCACCACTTAAAGTACCACCAAGCTCTTTGGTTGCCTGATATAAATCTGCCAGCGCCTCTTCTTCAATCTCAAACCACTCTTCCATTGAATGATCAGGATTTTTAACTAAAGTAGCATGCAGATTACCGTCACCAGCATGACCATAACAGGGAACCTTAATCTCATATTTTTCACTGATATCATCTAAATAAGGCATCAGTTTAGGAATATTAGCAGTTGGAACTACAATATCTTCTAAACTCTGATGTGGACTTACAACTTTAAAGGCCTCAGCAATATTTCGGCGCACACTCCAGATCCGCTCTCTGGTTGTATGATTATCTGCTACATAAACCTCGATCGCATCATTGTCCAGACAGAGTTCTCCAATGGTTTCGCTATCGGCATTAACTATATCCTCTTTATTGCCATCAACCTCTATTAAAAGCATAGCACCTGCTTCCTGATAAGGAAGGTGTTCATTTAAGTATTCACAGGAAGTTTTAACAGAAAGTTTATCCATAAATTCAATACTGGTTGGGATTATCCTTCCTTCTGTCATAATCTTTGGTACTGTAGAAATAGCAGTAGCCTCATCTTTAAAGAGAGCTAAAAGTCCTACTCTCTGAGTTGGTTTAGGTAAGAGTTTAATAATAGCTTTAGTAACTATACCTAAGGTACCTTCAGAACCAACAATTAGCTGTTTTAGATCATAACCAGTTACATCTTTAACCCGCTTACCTCCCAGCTGCACAATCTCGCCAGTTGGAGTCACAACTTCCAGTCCCATCACATAGCGGCCGGTAACACCATATTTTACAGCCTTACCGCCACCGGCGTTTTCTGCAATATTACCACCAAGATAACAGGTTTCTACACTCATTGGATAACCAGCAAAGAAAAGCCCGCTCTCTTCTAACATTTCGTTTACATTATTGGTAATTACTCCCGGCTCTAAGACCATCATTAAATTATCATAATCAATCTCTACAACCTCATCCATATTTTCTACGGAAATTACGATTCCTCCATGCTCAGGTATTGCACCACCAGAGAGTCCGCTGCGAGCTCCTGAAGGGGTTACCGGAATCAGCTCTCTATTGGCCAGTTTCATAACCGCTGCTATTTCTTCAGCTGTATTTGGAGTTAAAACAACCTCTGGCATGTGTGCATACTGTTCTGCCGGTATTTCATCATGAGAATAAGCTTCTATTTTTTCTTCATCTGTCATTACATTTTTATCACCAACAATTTCTCTTAATTCTGCTAAAATTTCCTCAGTTACAGGATTATATTTCATTATTTTACCTCCTCAGCCAGCTGCTTATTCAGTTCAGGTACAATTTCAAATAAATCGCCTACTATGCCAAAATCTGATACTTTAAATATATCTGCATCGGGATCTTCGTTAATTGCAATTATGTTTTCAGAAGTTTTCATTCCTGCCAGATGCTGAATGGCACCGGAAATACCAACTGCAAAGTAAAGTTTAGGGGTAACTGTTTTACCACTTAAACCTACCTGATAGGGATAGGAAATCCAGTCCCGGTCAACTGCATCCCTCGAAGCTCCAACTGCTCCCTCAAAATAACCAGCAAGCTCTCTGATCAGAGCAAAGTTTTCACCTTTTTTGAGTCCCTTTCCGCCAGCTGCTACTACATCTGCATCCTGAATATTGACTGCATCTTCTTCATTTTTGCGGAAACCAAGTTTTTTAACCCGGCCATCTAAAAGTGAACTATCAAATTTAAGATGCACTATCTCACCTGTACGGCTTTCATCTTTTTCAGCTGCTTTGGTAGAATGTGGTCTGACTGTTGCCATCTGCGGTCTGTGATTTGGAGTTTTAATTGTAGCCAAAATATTACCACCAATTGCCGGTCTGGTCTGCAGAAGGTTGCCTGTATCCTCTTCAATATCCAGTTCTGTACAGTCAGCTGTTAGGCCGGCATCGGTCTTAATAGCTATGTAAGGCATAACTGTTCTTCCCATTGTTGTGGCTGCTGCCAGAATAATTTCTGGTTTGTATTCCTCAATTAAATCCTCTATTACATTACTGTAGTTTTCAACTATAAAATCTTTTAGAGCAGGAGCGTTCATTAATAATACCTTATCTGCTCCACTCTTTATCAATTCTTCTGCCTGTTGATCTGTAATTCCATCACCAATTACTAATGAAACCAGCTCTTCGTCCAATTTATCTGCTAATTTGCGCCCTCTGCTCAATAACTCAAAGGAAACTTCTTTAATCTCACCATCACGTGCTTCTCCCAGTGTCCATACACCATTATAGTCCATTTATATTACCTCCCTATACTAATTCTTTTGCTTTTAAGTAGTCGATTAACTGAGAAACTGCCTCTTCTACATTACCGTCTTCTCTGACATCAAGAATTGTTCCACCCCTGGTCACCTTGGGATGGTCAATATTAACCACTCTGGTTGGCGAACCCTGCAGTCCGAGAAATTCCTTGTTCATATCAAGATTTTCTAAATTCCACTGGGGAATTTCAACCTTACGTGAGCGCTGTTTTCCTCTTAAAGTAGGTAGGCGCGGGAAGGAAATTTCCTTGACAACTGTCAGTAAAGCAGGCAGCGGCAGTTCTAATTTTTCATAACCATCTTCTACCATTCTCTCAACTATGATTGAATCCTGTTTAACTGTTGTGTAATCAACTTCTTCGTCAATCAAATTAACATCTACTACTTTTGAAGTATAGGTTGAAAGTGTAAGATCAAGCCAGGATGCAATACCAGGGCCAACCTGTCCTGTATCACCATCAGTAGCTCTTTCTCCTGCTAAAATTAGATCAACATCTTCAATTTCTTTGATAGCTTCCGCTAAAGCATAAGAGGTGGCCCAGGTATCTGAACCGGCAAATTCTCTTCCGGAAAGTAAAATACCATCATCACAACCCATGGCTATTGCCTCTTTTAATGCTTTATCAGCACTTGGAGGGCCCATTGTAATCACCGTAATCTTACCACCATATTCTTCTTTTAACTGAATACCTGTTTCAATCGCATAAAGATCAAGTGGATTAATAATACTTTCTACCCCGTCACGCTTCATTGTACCTGTCTCTTCGTCCATTTTTACATTACTTGTTTCTGGAACCTGTTTAATCGGAATAACTATATTCAATTTCTTTACCTCCCTGTAAAAATTCTTTTGGTTTGATGGTCAGACCATTAAAGTCATAATATTATAATTCTCTATTATTTCTAAATTTCCTGCAAAAAATTTAAATCATCACACTGCTGAGGTCATAATTATCCCTCAGCAGTGCTTTAAAGTTAAAATATACCTGGCATAAAAAATATTGTTATTATCCAGGCCAGGGCTCCAGCGGCTAAACCATAAAAAAGCGAAACCGCTAAGTTCTTGCGAATTATTAACCCTTCTTTACCAACCAGACCAACTGTAGTTGCTGCCGCCACAACATTATGGATACAGATCATATTACCTGCCGCTCCCCCCAGTGCCTGAAGAGCAAGTGTTGGAGTAACAGCTGTACCTGAAGCTACTGCAGTTCCATACTGAAAAGGACCAAACATAATATCGGAAGTAGTATTACTGCCAGAGATAAAGGCTCCTAAAATACCAACTAGTGGAGCCACTAAATACCAAATTGAGCCCAGAGTTGCTGCTGCAAATTCGGCCATAACAAGCAGCATCGAGTCTTCTCCTGTTGCTCCACCGGAATTCATCATAATATAAACCATTCCCAGAGCAAAGAATAGAGCAATTGCAGCTGGCTGAATCATCTTAAAGGTTTCTTTCCAGGCTTCTTTTGTTTTGCTACTGTCCAGACCGTGTAAAGCGGGAATTAATAAGGCAACAAAAATAAAGGGAAATACACCCGGATTATAAAAAGGTGTTATCACTTTACCAATACCTGTGCCAAAAATATTTGTCCAGCCAACTGTCCAGCTTTTTAATAATGGAGTTAAATTAAAAATTTCCAGACGTCCTACCAGTAAAATTAATCCAATTAAAGCATATGGTAACCAGGCTTTAAAAGTACCAACCTGTTTTTGAGCAGCATCTACATCCTGTTCTCCAGCTTTAATCTCACCTTCCCAGCTCTCATCCCACTGATCATGAGCAGGAAAATCCCACTTTTTGTCAGGTACCAGAAAACCTCTTGAGACTGCAAAAATAAAGACAGGTAGTGCAATTAATGATCCCAGTAAAGATGGAAGTTCTGGTCCAACAAAATAGGCTATTGAAAATTGACAAATTGTGAAAATAAAACCACCAAATAATGCCAGCGGCAATACTTCTAAACCTTTTTTAAAAGACCCATCTACAATTCTGGTCATTAATAAAACAATAATCAACGGAATAAATGAACCAACTAAAAAATGTAAGAGGGCAGAAAAAGCACCGATATTGTGTAAAAATTGACTAAATTCGATACTTACTCCCATTGATTGGATTGGAAACTCAATTAAGTTTTCTAAAGCAGCAAAGCCACCCCAAATAGGTACCCCTACAGCACCAAAAGTTACAGCTGTACTATCTGCAATCAGAGCAGAAGTTGCTGCAATCAAAGGTGGAAAACCCATACCTACTAATAGTGGAGCCGCAACTGCGGCAGGTGTCCCAAAACCTGCTGCTCCTTCAAAAAATGATCCCATTAACCAGGCAATAATAATTACCTGAACTCTTCTATCGACTGAAATTGAAGTCATAGAATGAGAAATGCCATATACTCCTCCGCTTTTTTTCATTAGCTGTAAAATAAGTAAAGCTCCAAATACTATTAGTAAAATACTAAGGGCATTGATTACTCCTCCAATTGTGGCTGCAGATAACCATTTAACCGGCATTCCCCAACCTATACCGGCTATAATTAAAGCACTAAGCCAGCCAAAAGGCATCGCCTTACTTGCAGGCCACATGTAACCAATCATTAAAACTCCAACAATAATAATAGGTAAAGCAGCTAAAAGCGCTAACATAAATTCCTCCTTATATAATTGTCTTTATATAATTTTCAGTTTTAATTTCGGAGAAACTTTCTAATAAAATTTTTCTGCTATCTTAATTTTCTTCACCCCCATATTATGCAATATTGTTTGATGGTCAGACCATCAGTACTCTATTATATTATTTCACCACAAAATCCATTATACCTGCCTACATTTCGGACTTTTTCCAATTGTCTGATAAATAAAAAATTCACAAATTTGTGATTGCCTATCTCCCAAAGATTGTCTTCTGCTAGTTTCTCAAAAAATTTGAAATACCTATCTAAAGTAATAAAATGGCCAGATAAACAAGTATTAAAGATTTAATTATCTTTAATTGACTCTCTACTAAATATAAAGCTTAAAAAAATAAAAAATTATTCTAAAAATTATTAAAACTGCCCAATTAAATTTATATTTTCACATTTAAAGAACAAAATGGCCTGACGGCCACCCTACTATAGAAGTTAATTAATATTTCTTTAGTAGGGTTTTATCTTTCAAATGTATATTTAAACTTCATTTTCGCACCACATTCAGGACATGCCACTCCTGGCATCTCACCCTCTTTCAAATCTTTTCCCATTGCAAACTCATCTATCACATAGCCTGGAACTTCATCTTCCTCCCCACATTTAGGACATTCGTATTTATACCACTCTTTGTCTGTGTCTTCTGGGGTATGGAATGGGATTTCCATATTTTCTTGCCAGTTTTCTTCTTTCATATCTTGGATCAACCTCCCAACTATTGCTTTTAATATATCT
>NZ_FTNC01000017.1 GCF_900156285.1 Halanaerobium kushneri | reverse complement strand
TCAGCTTTTAATCCTTCAGCAATACTGGCCAGCAGTGTTTTATCCAGATTACCATCAGCTGACATCTTAACTACCAGACTTAAGTTATCAGCTGGTTTATATATTTTGTCTATAATCTCATAGTCAAAACCTTCGGCAGCAATGATTCCTGTTTCCACTTCTCCTTCATTTAAGAGTTCCTGCTGCAGGCGAGCTATAAAAGCTCTAAAAATATTACCTGCACCAAAGTGTACCCATTCAGGATTTGCTTTTGTTTTATCAACTAAGTTCTGATAGTCAAATTCTGGCGGATTTATTCCGGCTTCAGTCCACTGTGCTTTATCTTTTAATTCTTCTTTTTTTAGTTTTAACATATCGCTCTCCTTCCCTTTTTATTTACTACATTTATTAATTGCTTCCCAGAGACCATTAAGATAAGTTGCTCCAAGAGCTCTATCATATAACCCATAACCTGGTCTGGCTTTTTCTCCCCAAATCATACGGCCGTGATCAGGCCTAATATAACCCTCATATCCTATGTCATAATATGCTTTCATAATTTCAAATAAGTCTAAAGAACCATCATCCGATAAATGGGATGTCTCATGAAATTTTCCATTTCCATCAAATTTTAAATTCCTGACATGTCCAAAATGAATTCTATTTCCAAATTCTCTAATTAGATCTGGCACATTATTATCAGGATTTGATCCTAAAGAACCACTGCATAAAGAAAGACCATTATAAGGATCATCTACCATATCCAATAATTTGCGAATATTTTCTTTTCCAGTCATAATTCGTGGCAGTCCATAAATTGGCCAGGGTGGATCATCAGGATGAATAGCCATTTTTATATCATTTTCCTTACAAACAGGTAATATTTCTTCTAAAAAATATTTAAGATTTTCAAAGAGATCATCTTCAGTAATTGATTCATATTTTTTCATAATATCTTTTAATTCAGCTAATCTTTCTGGCTCCCAACCTGGTAGCGAAAACCCTTCAGAACTTTTATCAAATTCTTCTACTAGTTTTACTGGATCTGTATTATTAATCCATTTCTCATCATAAGACATTGTAGTTGATCCATCTTCCAGTTCCAGGGCCAGGTCAGATCTCAACCAATCAAATACAGGCATAAAATTATAACAAACAACTTTTACTCCTTCTGCAGCTAAATTTTTAAGAGTTGCTTTATAATTTTCGATATAGTTGTCACGTGAAGGTGCCCCTAATTTAATATCCTCATGAACGTTAACACTTTCTATCACTTCCAGTTCCAGACCTGCATCATTAATTTTCTTTTTTAGATTTTTTATTTTATCTAAAGGCCATACTTTACCAACCGGTATATCAGAAAGAGCACTAACCACTCCTGTCATTCCAGGTATTTGTCTAATTTCTTTTAAACTTACACTATCATCACTTTCGCCAAACCAGCGAAAAACCATTTTCATTAACATCACCAACTTTTTATAATCTTTTCTTACTTATTTTTAAAAAATAACTCAAGAGGTCTATTATAAGATAAATCAACTGCAATTTTTTCTGCCAGTGAAATTGGTAGCTGCTGTTTTAATACACTTTCACCTAACAAATTAGCAAGAGTTCTTCTATATACTTCAGTTCTAGAAGCATAAGATAGAATTTTTCTAGAATCAGTCACCATTCCGGTCTGCTTAGCTAAAATATCAACAGCTGCTATATGATTAAGATGCTTATTCATTCCATAGGCACTATCATTAAACCACCAGGAAGAGCCTAAATTTAAGTTTGGAAAAGCTCGTGCTATAGAAACTAATGACTGTAAATAATTATCATTAATTATATAGGCAACAAATTTTAAATCTTCAAATTTATTTAATAAATATGATAAACCATCTACAATATTAACTTCCGAACCGATTATATCTCCTCCAGAATTAATACCAACCTCATCTAAGAGACTTTGTCTATAATTTCTTTTAACACCAATATGAAGCTGCATAATCCAGCCTTTTTTTCGATTTAACTCTGCATAATAATTAAGCATAAAGGCTTTAAAAATTATTATTTCATTATTTCTTAACTCCTGGTTAAGTTTTTTATCAAAAATATTTTCTGCTTCTTTAAAACTTACTTCTTTACTCATTAGTTCAGGTAAATCATGATCACTGGACACACATCCCAATTTATCAAAATATGAATGTGAAAGTTCTAAAGCTTTTAATAAGTTATTAAGTGATAAATTATTAGTATCTAAATATTTTTCAATAAGTTTTAGAACATTTCTCTGCCAATTTGATTTTTCAATTTTACTGTAATTATCAGGTCTCCAGGTAGGATAAACTTCTAAATTTTCAAGTTCATTTTTGGCCTTTTTATGATACTTTAAATCTGAAACAGGATCATCTGTCGTACACATAATTTCTACTTTCATTTTATTTAGTAATGATCTGGGTTTATAATCATCTTTTTGTAATTTTGATTTAGTTATTTCCCAGATTTCATCAGCATTATTGGAATTTAATAGCTTTTGAATCCCAAAAGAATTTTTTAAGTCAAGCTGCATCCACTCAAATACCGGGTTAAGTGCAAAAGAAGGAAAAACCTCCGCAAAAGCTTTCCATTTTTCTTTATTAGAAGCATTACCAGTTATTTTTTCTTCTTCAATACCCATTCTTCTCATTAACTGCCAGATGTAATGATCTGTTTGACCCTCAACTTCCCAAATATCATGCCAGTTTTCATTATCTATTATTTCTTTTAAATCACTGTGATTATGGGGATCTATTATTGGCAAATCTCTAATTTCATTATAAATATTTTTAGCTTTAGTATTAGTTAATAAATAATCATTATTTAAAAAATCCAATTTTTATAACCTCCAAATTATAAACTATAAACTAAATCCGGTAAAAATAATACTAGATTTGGAAAGAAAGCCAAAATAACTATTAAAACAAGAATTGCCAGGGTAAAGGGAATCGACTGATATACATAATCCTCTACTGGAACGTCCATCAGCGAACATACTGTATACATTGTCACACCAACTGGTGGAGTCATTCCTCCCATTGTTACAATAGTCATCATCATAATTCCAAAATGTACAGGATCAATTCCAACTGACTTAATAATTGGAAGAAAAATCGGAGTTAAGAGCAAAACATTTACTGTTGCTTCCATAAGCATACCTGCAATAAATAAAAATCCTAAAATCATAAACAATAGCAAGGTTGGATTTTGAGTAATTGATGTGATAACCTGAGCCATTTGCTGAGGAACCTGATTTGCAATAATAACATATCCAAATATTGAAGAACAAGCGATTATTAAAACAATTACTCCATTATCAAATAATGACTGTTTTAATACTTCTTTTAAATCAGACCATTTTAATTCTTTATATACATACTTCCCAATTATAAATGCATAGACTACAGCAAAAGCACCGGCTTCAGAAGGAGTGAAAAAGCCAAATCTAATACCAATGATTAAAATCAAAGGGAAAATAATTGCCCAGATACTATCTTTTAAGCCTTGCCAAACTTCTTTTTTAGTTGGAGCTTTCTCTCTTACAGGAGTATATCCTCTTTTCTTAGATGTAATATATGTTGTGACCATTAATAAAAGTGCCATTAATAAACCAGGAATTATTCCGGCAATGAATAATCTTCCTATAGAAACCTGTCCCGTATAACCGTATAGTATAAGACCAATGCTTGGTGGTATTGTAGCAGTAATTAAAGAACTTAAACCAATAACTGCGGCACTATAAGCTTTATCATAGCCCTGTTTTGTCATAGAAGGTCCTAAAATTCTTGCTTCCATCGCTGCATCTGCAACTGCTGAACCAGAAATTCCTCCCAGAAGCGAACTTAAAACAATGCTTACATGGGCTAAACCACCGGTTAAATGTCCAACTAAAATAGTTGAAAACTTTATCAAACGCTTAGTAATACCAGTAGCATTCATTAAGTTACCTGCTAAAACAAAAAATGGAACAGCTAAAAGCGGATAATTTTGCGTTGCTGCTACCATTCTTTGTGTCACTATAGAAAAAGGTAAACCAGCTTCAAACAAAAAGAATAGTGAACTCGAAATACCAATGGTAAAAGCTAAAGGCATTCCTGTTAATAATAAAACTACAAAAACGCTAACTACTAGTGTCATTAATCTCCCTCCTAAATCAGGTCTTTTTGTTCACTCTCTGAACTAAGAATTTCATTACTCATGAATTTATAAATTATAGTTCTAAACATTAATAAACATCCTATTGGTACACCTGCTGTAGCATAAGAATAACTAATTCCCAGGGTATTAAAATTTCTAGAAAAATTTCTAATTGTTAAATCAAAACCATAATAGATAATACCACTTAAAAACAATAAAATAATGAGATAATGTATTATGTAAATAATTTTTTTGAATTTTTTAGGTAAAAAATTGACAAAAAAATCTACTCCAATATGATTATTTGTTTGTAGAGCTCTATCAGCTCCTAAAAATACAACCCAGACAAATAATAATTGAGCAAGATCTACACTCCAGACAATCGGATTACCTAAATATCTCAAAGCTGCTGCAACAAAAACTAAAATAACAAGTATCCCTAAAGCAAATGCACCAACGGTATTTTCAATCTTATTAATTGAATCATTAATTCTATCCACCGCAATACCTCCATTTTATTTTTTTACGGCCTCCGATATCGGAGGCCGTAAAAATAATATAATTAATTTAATACTTCATTCTGAATTTGCTCTTTTAATTTGCTGTAGCCTAATTCCTCATAAACCCCCTGAACACTTTCCACAAAGGCATCAATATTAGGTTCAACAATTGTAACACCCATTTCTTCCATTTCAGCTTCATACTTTTCTCCTAATTCAATTGTCAATTTAGAGGCATAGTCTCCTGCCTTAATAGATTCTTCTATTATTATATTTTGATACTCTTCAGGTAGACTGTTAAACCATCTAGTCCCAACAACTAGACCTGTCATTAATTGAAAATGTCCAGTCTTATTAATATAATCAATAACTTCATAAAGTGAAGATCCATAAGTTGCTGTATGCTGAGCTTCTGCACCATCAATAACTCCCTGCTGAATTCCTGGATATACTTCCGACCAATCTAATGGAGTAGGAGTTGCTCCCATTGCTGCAACACTTTTTCTCCATACTGGTGATCCAGGAGTTCTAATCTTTTGACCATTTAAATCGGCAGGAACTTCTACTCTTTTATTTGTTAAGAAATGTCTTGCACCCTGATACCAGTTAAAAGATAAAACTTTATAATTGTCTTCGGTTAATTGATTTGATAAATCTCTAAACATATCGGATAAAACTATTTTTCTTACATCTTCATAGTTTGTAGCAATATAAGGAGCATTTAAAATACCGATTTCAGGTAAAACATCTGCAAGTCTTCCTGCATCCGTTATAACTGCAACATTTGCTCCCATTTTTGCCTGTTCCTGTAAATCATCTGTGCTTCCTAACTGTGAATTTGGAAATACTCGTATTTCCAAATCTCCATCAGTTTTGGCTTCTACATTTTCTTTTAACTGCATTGCTCCCTTATACATTGGATTTGTTTCACCAACTGCCATACCAATATTTAAAGTATAGTTTTGGGCCATAATTGAATTACTGAAAACAATACTTAAAACTAATACACCAATAAAAACAATTAATGATTTAGAAATAGATTTTTTAGTAAACAATTTTATTCCTCCTATTTAAGTTGTTATAATATATGAACTATTCAATGCAAAAATAAAATTTTGAATTTTTAAAATACCCCTCCTCATTTTTATGTAATCTTATATACTTATATTCTTAATTTTATTATAATTAAGAATTATTATCTATTGTATTCTAATTATACTAACATGTTAGTTAATATAAAATTAAACTTTTTAACTTGCAAAATAATCTGGATAATCTCTTTTTAATTTCTCCTGATCAAATTTAATTCTACTAATGTGAGACTCCATTACCTGTAAAGCTTTCTTAGAATCTCTTTCTCTAATAGTATTTATAATTCTCTGATGATCTTCAATAACATCTGAGCGATTAAAATCTGCAGATAAACTTAAAATTCTCATTCTATTTAAATGACTGCTTATTTGTTCAATTGAGGTCCATATATTTTCCATATTGCATCCTTCAAACAACATTTTATGGAATTCATTATCATACTCAAATAATTTTAAATAATTATTTTGTTGTAAACTCATTTCTTGAACTTTTAGGTTAGCCTCTAAATCAAATATTTTTTCATCGGGAAAAACCTCACATGCAAGTTTTACAATTTTTGTTTCTAACGCTTCCCTCATAAATTTAGCTTCCTTAACTTTATCCAGGTCAATATATGATACAAAGGTTCCCCGCTGAGGATAAACATCAATTAAACCTTCTTCTTTTAGTTTAACAAAAGCTTCCCTAATTGGAGTTCTACTCACCTCAAACTCACTTGCTATTTCTTTTTTTCGTAATATTGTGCCTGGTTTTATTGTCAGGTTCATGATATTTTCTTTTAAAACATTATATACATAATCTTTCATATTTAAATTGTTATATTTTTTGTGATAAGCTAAATTCATATAAATCCACCACCTGTTAAGTATATTAATAATACTAACATACTAGTTTAGAATTGTCAAACTATTTTCTGAAAAAGCAGAATGGTTAATTATCAAACCACTCTGCATATAATTTTAGTATCCCAATTCAACACTATTTCCTTTTACTTCAAGTTTTTCTACTAAAACTTTCTGTTTTTTTAACTGCTGACTATAATTATTAGGTTGACTCCCCCCTACATAAATATTAAATTCTCCAGCCTCCAAAATAGCCTGTCCTTCTTGATTGATTAAGGCAAAATCTCGGCGAGTAAGTTCAAATTCAACTGTTTTTTCTTCTCCAGGATCTAATTCAATCTTTTTTATACCTCTAAGCTCATATTTGGGAGTTGGAACACTGCTATCTAAATCTTTGAGATATAGCTGTACAACTTCTGCTCCCCTGTATTCACCAGCATTTTTAATTTTTGTGCTAACCTTGATTTCTATCTCAGAGTCAGTGGAAAAAGATTCTGACGATAATTTCAAGTTACTAAATTCAAAATCCGTATAACTTAAACCGAAACCAAAAGGATAGAGTGGGTCTGCTTCCATAAATCTATAGGTTCTATTCTGCATCGAATAATCTCTAAAATCAGGCAGCTGATCCATAGATCTAACAAAAGTTACCGGTAATTTTGCAGATGGATTATAATCTCCAAATAGAATATCAGCAACAGCGTTTCCGCCTTCTTCCCCTGGATACCAGGCTTCTAAGACAGCTCTTGCTTTTTGATCAACCGAATTTAAATTAACAGGACTACCATTTGTAATTACTGCAATGATTGGCTTTCCTGTCTCTGCGACAGCTGTCAGCAGTTGCTCCTGCATTCCTGGCAGAGCAATATCTATCTTATCTCCGCCACCATCTGAGTTGGCAACTGCCCCCTCCTCTCCCTCCAGTTCAGGAGAAATACCAAGGCACATTATTACTACATCAGATTTTTCGGCAATGGAAACCGCCTCTGCAAAGCCAGCATCCGGCTGATTACCCCAGTAAGAAGGCTCAGTTGTTCTCAAATCACAGCCCTCAGCATAGTAAACCCGGGTCTGGTCACTAACCGCATTATGTATTCCATCTATCAATGTCACATATTTAGAAGCCTTACCGCTGTAGTTTCCAATCAGCACCGGCTGACTGTCAGCATTGGGGCCAATAACTGCTATAGAATCCAGCTCAGCTTTATTTAAAGGTAAAATATCTTCTTCATTTTTAAGCATAACTATTGACTGCCTTGCTGTCTCCCGGGCCAGCTCTCTATTTTCCTGACTGTCATTTACTTCAAATGGAATCTGATTAAAGGGAACTTCATCTTCCGGGTCAAACATTCCCAGTTTAAATCTGGTCTTCATCAGCCTCTTAACTGATTTATCAATTACTGCTTCTGTCAGCAGGCCTTTTTCCACTGCAATTTTCATGCTCTCATACACTCGACCGCAGTTTAAATCACAGCCCTTATTTACTGCCATTGCTGCAGCTTCTTCAGGGCTCTCCTGAACCTGATGCCTTAAATAGATATCCTCTATTGCACCACAGTCGGAAACATAGTGGCCGTCAAAATTCCATTCTTCGCGCAGAATATTTTCCATTAACTCTTTACTGGCACAGGCAGGCTCACCATTAACTCTGTTGTAGGCACCCATTACTGCCTCAACTTTTCCTTCCTTAACCGCATCACGAAAAGCAGGCAGATAGGTTTCGCGCAGATCTTTTTTATTGACCTCTGCATCAAAGTGATGGCGCTCACTTTCAGGTCCGCTGTGAACTGCAAAGTGTTTGGCACAGGCTGCAGCCTTTAAGTACTTGGGGTGGTCTCCCTGCAGTCCTTTAATAAAAGCAACTCCCAGACGTCCAGTTAAGTAAGGATCTTCACCATAGGTTTCCTGGCCTCTTCCCCAGCGGGGATCTCTAAAAATATTGATGTTGGGTGTCCAGAAAGTTAAGCCCTTATAAATTCCGCGGTCATCCTTTTTCTGAGCCTGATTGTACTTGGCTCTGGCCTCATCTGCTATAGTCCCCGCAACATCATGGAGCAGTTCTTCGTTAAAAGAAGCTGCCATTCCAATTGCCTGAGGAAAAACGGTTGCTGTACCAGCTCTGGCCACTCCATGCAGGCATTCATTCCACCAGTTATATTTTTTAATATCCAGTCTTTCAACTGCCGCTGCATCATAGATCATCTGCGACATCTTCTCTTCTAAAGTCATTCTAGAAACTAAATCTTCTACCCTTTCTGTTAAGGGAAGAGATGGATTTTTATATTTCATTTCTTCAGTCATTATATTCCTCCATTACTAATATATTTTCCGATCAAACTTATCATCAATACCGGAAATTCTGTGGAAGTAGGTATTCACCTGATCCCTCCACTCAACAGCATTATCAAGCTGCATCTTAAGCCTTTTATTTACATTTTCAAAGATTTCTGAATCAACTTTTTCTTCAAGTTTCTCCCAGTGTCCCTGCAGTTCTTTAACAGCTGCCACACCTCGAAAGTGGCTGTCGTAAATATGCTGAATCACCGTTTTACCAGAATCCAGCTCATGGGTATAGGGAACATGATGGAAAAATAGAAGCAGCTCATCCGGACAGTTTTCTATAGTCTCATATTTTTCTGCATTTTCCTTAAAATATTGACCCGCATAACCGGTTCCAGTTGCTACACTGCGGTCAACACCTATTCCCTCATGGTCCGCTCTGTGATAGGTTCCCCAACGCGAATATTCATAACCGTTGACATTAACTCCATAATGGTGACCTGGGTTTACCATCCAGCCAATTCCTAAAGGCGAAGTATAGTCTTCATAAATACTCCAGGAGTATAACAACATCCTGAGCAGGCTCTCCATCACTTCCTGATCCTGACCAAAGGTGATTTTTATCCACTCTTCTGTGATTTTAACAGCTGATAAATCTGGATTCCAGGCCAGACGGCCGTAGCCATAGAGATTGGCCTGAGCTAAGTGGTGTCCTGTCCAGTTCTGATCATTACCTACATTAACAACCGCAGCAAATCCAGTATTTTTCTGATTATAAGTTGAGCCGTCAACAATTCTCTTAACAGGGGTATTTTCTCCCTCAGCATAGGTGTCGAAATCAGTAACCTTCTTCCACTGAGGAATTAAATAACATAAATCCTTCTGCTGGCCTGTATATTCCTGAGTAACCTGCAGTTCAAGCACCTGATTTGTTTCCGGCATGGCTCCAAATAGTGGAGTAATTGGTTCACGCACCTGAAAGTCCATCGGTCCATTTTTGATCTGTAAAAGTACATTTTCCTTAAATTGGCCATCTAAATCCTTAAAGTTGTCATAGGCAGCTCGGGCTCGGTCGGTCTCTTTATCCCGCCAGTCCTGCTGACAGTTGTAGACAAAACAGCGCCAGATTAATAAACCTCCATGGGGCTCCAGTGCTTCTGCCATCATATTGGCACCATCAGCATGGCTGCGGCCATAGGTAAAGGGTCCTGGTCTGCCTTCAGAATCTGCTTTAACTACAAATCCTCCAAAATCTGGAATCTCATCGTAAATTTCGGCAGTTTTTTCTTTCCACCAGAGTCGTACTTTTTCGTCCAGTGGATCAGCAGTATCAATACTACTCAGCTGCATCGGTGAAGCATAGTTAGCACTTAAATAGGTGGTAATTCCATAGTCTCTTAAAATATCAGCAATGGTAATTACCATCTCAATTTTGTCATCAATTAAGCGTGTTTCCTGATAAGAAACATTGACATTATTGATAGAAAGAGCATTGATACCAATTGAAGCCAGCATCCGGGCATAATCTCTGATCCTTTTTAAATCATTTACCAGCTGATTATCTTTATAAAAAATTGACTTGCCTGCATAACCCCGCTCAATGCTGCCATCTAAATTATCCCAGTGATTTAGCATTCTGAGATTATTTTTGGGATTAGATAAAAGATCTAGTTCCAGCAGATCATTTTCCTGCTGAATTTCTCTTAAAAGGGCAAAAACTCCATACAGCAGCCCCTGATCTGAAGCTGCAGTAAGCAGGAGCAGATCCTGTTCTTTAAAATATTTAATTAAATAGCCTTCTTCATCTAATTCGCCAAATTCTACATTATTTAAAATTGAAGAAATTTCTTTGCTGCCGGCAGCAATCTCTTTTACCTCGGTCTCTGCTGCAATTAAAATTTTATTCTGATACCGATCTTTAAAATTCAATTTAAAATCTGCTGCTAAAAACTTAGGCAGAGCCCGTTTGAGTTCTTCTTTTATTGATGCACTTAAATTTGTCTTCCCATAAACAGAAATATTGCTCAGTAATTCTTCATTTTTATTTAAATAATTATCACTCAGTTTTTCATAACTTAACCAGGCCTGATAGGCCTTAGATTTTTTGTTGATAAATTTTTTTATTGACATTTTTTATCCTCCAATCATGAGGTGAAAATTAAATTAGTAAACTAATCTTTCATATTATTTTTTACTATATAAAATATTTTAGTAATAAAATCAAACAAAATTATATTTTTTCTAAAAAAGTTCCAGCTGGTAAATCAAGCTGGTTATATAAATTGGCTTCTTTAGGATTATCTTTCCAGGCATAACGGATATATTGAGGATTTTTCAGAGCTTCAGTGTAGATTATAACTTTATTATTTTTTAGCACAGCTCTTGCTTTTTTAAACTTTTTATCTGCTGCTGCAAGCTCAAACCCTTTTAACTTATCTCCTTTGAAATTTAAGCCACCAGCAAGATTAGAGAATTCCAGGATTATTCTATCCTTCCTCTTTACTAAATTCTTTAATTTAGGACCACTATAGATAAGTTCTTCACCATAAGCTAAATTTCGAGCTGCTAAGTAAAATCTATGTGCCACATCTTTTTTGTTTAATGGGTGGAGATCATTCCACTCTCCTAGATCAAGGTTAATAGTCATTGCAGTGTTTTTTAATTTTAAAGCATCCCGCTGTGCATTGCGGAAGGCCGCCCAGATTTCTCTTTCATTTTCCTCTGGTGGTTCAAAGTTAGGCAGCTGTGCATAAATAAAGGGTAGATCACCCTGTTTAAATCTCCGCCGCCAGAGTTTAATCATTTTTACAAATAAGTCTTTATATTCTTCCTCACGACCGGTATTTGATTCTCCCTGATACCAGCAGATCCCTTTTAGTTTGTAATTTAACAGAGGAGAAATCATACCATTAAATAAACCTGTCGGCTGCCACTGAATAAAAATTTCTTCCTCTTTATCTTCTTCAATAACTGCAGCAACTTTATACTTCCATTCACCTCTGAGATCAATTTCATTTTCTCCAGTAAAAAGCTTATATGGCTTATCAGCTACAAACTCACCCTGCCCATTATTGACTACAACTCTCACTGCAATTAGATTTTTACCTTCCTTTAAAATCCCATCCTTTAGCTTATATTTGCGGGGAGGATATTTATAGGTAACTGTACCTACCCTTTTGCCATTAACATAGGCTGTATCAGCATCAACTATTCTTCCCAGCCAGAGTCGAGATGGTTTTTCTGCCTCTGCTTCAGTTAATTCAAGCTCTTTTCTAAACCAGACAACACCATTTTTATTTGCAAAGTTAAGCTGATCGAATTTGCCTGGAATTTCAACTGTCTCCCAGTCAGAATCATCATAAGCAGAATCAAAATAGGTAGGAGCATTCTTTAAACCCTGATCATTTTTATGAACCTTTGCTGCCCACTCTTTATTAACCTCTAAATTATGGGCTTCTGCATTTTGAATTTTTTCCGTATCTGAAAATTCGTCTGCCATTTTTAAATACACGGGATAGTCAGCCAGTGATTTTCTGCTCATCCAGGCTTCAACCGGTGAACCACCTACACTTGCATTTAAAATACCAACCGGCACCTCATATTTGTCATTTAATTTTTTAGCAAAAAAATAGGCAACTGCTGAAAAATCTCTGATAGTATCCTGAGTAACCTTTTTCCAACCTGCTCCTTCAATATCTTCATTTTCTTCTTTAAAATTATAGGTGATCGGGAGCTTAAACTCTCTAATTTGGTCATTTCCTGCCTTTTTTATTTCCTCAGCATAGCGATCCTTAACCCGCTGCATTGGTAACTCCATATTTGACTGACCTGAACAAAGCCAGACTTCACCGATTAAAATATCGCTGATACTGATTTTTTCGCCAGCAGTTGTAATTTTCATATCATAGGGGCCACCAGCTTTTACTTCAGGCAAAATAACAAACCATTCACCTTTATGATTTGCCCTGGAGAAATACTCCCTATTTTTAAAAATAACTTTAACTTGCTGCTGCGGCTGAGACCAGCCCCAGATTTTAATTTCTTCATTCCTCTGTAAAACCATACCATCAGTAAGTAAAGCTGGTAATTTTAAATTTTGCTTCTGCATTTATTCAACCTCTTTCAAATTATGTATTAAAAGCAGGATAGAAATCTATCCTGCTAAATTTAAATATTAAACTTAAAATTTTGCTTCAGTCATTGCTTTTAACATTTCTTTACTTAGATCAAGTTTCAGGCTGCCAACAGCTTCTTTAAACTGTTCGTCTGTAGTGGCTGCAATTAGAGGAATAGCCTTTGGCTCTCTATTCATTAACCAATAATAGACTAACTGATTTCTTGTTGCTCCGGTTTCAGCAGCAATTTCATCCAGTACTGCCAGCCTTTTATCTGTATCCGGACCCTGGTACTGTTTTTTGAATTCTTTATTTGGATTTGTATAAGCTCCCTGAAGTAATGGCGAATAAGCCACCAGAGAAATTCCGGTATCCTCGACAAATCCAAATAAATCCTGGTTGGCTGCTACCTGATCACCAAAATCCCAGCCGCTTTTCGGTCGCAGATATGAATAACGCTGCTGGATAGCACTGTAGCTCTGCCAGTGATTTTTTTCCGCAATCTGTCGTGCTCTCTCAAGACGCCAGGCTTTAAAATTACTAGCTCCAATTGCCCTAACCTTTCCTTCTGTAATTAATTCATTGAAAGCTTCCAGCGTTTCCTCCATTGGAGTATTAAAGTCATCAGTATGTGCATAATAAAGATCAAGATAATCAGTGCCAAGTCTTTCTAAACTTCTATGACATTCTTCTTTAATCTGTTCTTTGGTGGTTCCATACTCAGTTCCAGGATAGGGAAAACCAACTTTGGAAGCCAAAATAATCTCTGTACGATTATTTCTATCCTTAAGCCATTTACCAATCATTTTTTCGCTTTCTCCGCCCTGAGTCTGATCACTAATCCAGTGAGAATACATATTAGCAGTGTCAAAAAAGTTTCCTCCAGCAGCAAGGTACTGGTCCATTCTTCTAAAAGATTTTTCCTTACTATCTCTGGCACCAAAGTATAAACAGCCCAATCCCATCTGACTTACCTGAAGTCCTGTATTTCCAAGCTGAATTTTTTCCATACTGAAACCCTCCTTTTATATCTATTATATTACATATTTTTAGCTGGCACAAAAATTAAGCCTTAATGTAGATTTGTTAATCAAAAGCTTTATTATCTCAGCAATAACAGCTAAGAAGGAACAACAACTCTCCAGAAAGCTGGTTTTGCTTTCAATGATTGATCAAATAAAAGCGGCCAGTTATTTCTTACTACCGGGAAACCAGTTAACCAGCTGTGATCATCGGCGATTCCCCAGAGGGTAACATTGGTAATTGAATCAGAATACTGCTTAAAAAGCTTGAAAATTTTACTGTAGCGGTGACCCTGCTCAACAGCTAATTCCTCACTAAAACTGTCATAGCTCTGATTATTATTCTTATAAACACTTAGATCAAGCTCAGTTATCTGGAGATCTACCCCCAGAGAAGAAAACTTTTCTAAAGTTTTTTCCATTGTAGAAATTGAAGGGGACTTAATATTGATGTGGCCCTGCATTCCAATTCCATCTATAGGAATACCCTCAGTCAGCAGCTCCTTAACAAGATTATACATTATATCACGCTTAGCAGGATCAGATAAAAGGCTGTAATCATTTATATACAAATTTGCTCCCGGGTCAATCTTATTAGCATGGATAAAGGCTTCTTTGATATAATCTATCCCTGCAATCTGATACCAGCTGCTGTTTCTGAGTCCATTTGTCTCATCGGATGAGGGCTTAATTACTTCATTAACTACATCCCAGCTGTCAATATCTCCTTTATAATGCTTCATTGTTTTTTCAATATGGTTTCTCATTCTCTCCAGGAGAACTTTTTTAGAAACTAAATTTCCTTTTTCATCCTCAAAAAACCAGTCAGGAACCTGACTGTGCCAGACTAAGGTATGACCTCGCATTATCATTTCATTTTCCTTTGTAAAATCACGAATTTTATCTCCACCGTTAAAATTAAATTCTCCTTCTTCAGGCTGAATAGTTTCCGGCTTCATTACATTTTCGGCGGTTAAACTGTTAAAATGCTTCTTTAAAATTTGAGCATGTTTCCCCTCCAATTGATTGGGTTCAACAGCTGCCCCAATCTTAAAATGATCTGCATAAACAGCTTTTAATGAAGGAATATCTGCTTCAATTTTCTGCATAATACCACCTTTCTTTTTAATAATTAAATCCACAAATTAAAAAGAGAAAACTCATAAAAGAGTAATTTAATCCTGCTTTTATAAGCTTTCTCTTAAATTTTTAAGAAATATTGAACTTTAAATTGTTATTATTCCTTTACCCCTCCGAGAGTCAGACCGTGTACAAAGTATCGCTGGAGAAAAGGATAAACAACCGCTATTGGAACAGTAACAATAATAGTCATGGTAGCTCTAATTGCCCGTGGGGTAATCTGGGCGGCTTGAGCTGAGTTTGATAAAGCCTGCTGCATTGAGCCAGACATTGAATTGGCACTCGCTAATACTTTCATTAACTCATACTGCAGGGTTGAAAGGGCTGGATTGGATGAGTTATAGAGAAAAACATCCCACCAGGCACTCCAGTGATAAACAGCTGTAAAAATAGCAATTGTTGCCAGAACTGGTTTACTTAAGGGTAAAATAATTTTTAAGAAAATAGTAAACTCTGATGCTCCATCAATTTTAGCTGATTCAATTAAACTTTCCGGCAGGCCATTGATATAGGTTCTAACAATAATTAAGTTAAAAGCAGCTACCAGTCCGGGCAGTACATAAACCCAAAAATTGTTGGTTAAACCAAGGCGCTGATAAAGAAAGTATGTTGGTATTAAACCTCCCTGAACATACATTGTTAAAACATAAATAAAGGTTATAAATTTTCTTAAAACAAAATCTTTACGGCTAATTACATAAGCTAACATTGCTGTTAAAAATGTCCCAAAAACCGTAGTTAAAACGGTTCGGGCAATAGAGACACCTGCTGCATGGAAAATCTGAGGATCAGTTAATAAAGATTCATAATTAAAAGTTGTAAATTCACGCGGCCAGAGATATATACCTCCCTTAATACTATCTCTTCCCTCATTGAGAGAGATTGCCAGAGTATTTAGAAATGGATAAAGAGTAACAATAATCAAAGCTATTAAAAATGAATAAACAAATATATCTAATAAAATATCATCCCAGCCTCTTTTCTTGGCTCTGAGCATAAGAATCGATTCCTCCTTTTAAATTAATCTTTCTTCTCCCATCATTTTAGCTATCTGATTGGCACTAAAAACTAAAACAATACTGACTAAACTTCTAAATATACCTGCCGTTGTAGCAAAAGAATAACGCATCATTTTCAATCCATAATCAAGCTCAAAGATTCTAAAAATCCTGGAGTACTCAATTACTCTTCCATTACTGAGCAGATAAATCTGCTGAAAGCCCATATTCATTAAACGGCCTACATTTATAATTAATAAAATTATGATAACAGGTTTTAAAGCCGGTAGAGTAATATATCTAATTCGCTGTAATCTACTCGCACCGTCAATAACTGCAGCCTCATATAAACTGGGACTAATTGAAACAATCGAGGCTAGATATAAAATCGCACCAAATCCAACAGTTTTCCAGACATGAGAGGCACCAACTATCCACCAGAAAAGTTTAGGGATTCCCATAAACATAATCGGAGAATCTATAATTCCTAGATTTAATAAAACATCATTGACAATTCCACCATCAGTGGAAAGAGCATTCATAACCAGATTAGCTCCTACAACCCAGGAAATAAAATGGGGTAAATAAGAAATAGTCTGAGTAATTTTTTTGAATTTAGCAAAACGAACTTCATTTAAAACCAGCGCCAGTAAAATTGAAAAAAACATTCCTGATAAAAGCTTAATCAAGCTCATAGCAAGAGTATTTCTTAATACCTCAAAAAATACAGGATCAGTTAATAATAATCTAAAGTTTTCTAAACCAACCCATGTCTGATTGAAAAATGAATTTCCAGGCCAATAGTTCTGAAAGGCCATTAACCAGCCCCATAATGGTACATATTTAAAAATGATAACATAAATTATAAATGGAAGTGACATTAAAACTAAAGCTTTCTGCTTCCAGAGTTTCTGCCAGAAAGTATCTCCACTTTTCTTCACAAATATTCCTCCTTAAAGAAATAGCTAATTAAACAAAAATAAGAAAATTTTTATTTAGGAGCAGGAAGTTTAACTCCCTGCTCCGATTATTAATGATAGGATTATAAACTAGTTTTACCAGTTCTCCATTCTCCAATCAATTTGTTTTTGATAGTGCTCAATTTGGGCATCCATTAGACCATTAATCTGCTTAGTATAGGCATCCCAGTTAGTTTCAAATTTCTCTGTTGAATCCATTACCAGAGTCGGAATATGCTGCACTAAAGCATCGGTCATTCTTGTTGATTCAATCTGTGCTTTAGAGTTTGTAGGTAAGGTAATTGTCCAGAGTGGGAAATACTTTCTGTCTTCAAATGGCTTATTATAAAGACCAGTAAATGATTTAACACCATAGGCATCCATTACCTCTTTTTCGGCTTCCGAACTATTTGCATAAATTGCACTGGGCTGTCTGCTAGGCATAAAACTGTTTCCATCAGGACCAAGACCAGTTAAACTTGGAAAGGCATTATAGAAATAATGACGTCCAAATACATCTCTAACCCAGGTTGGATCCTGGAACATTTTCAGTTGCTCTTCAGTTCTGTAGAACATGCCATCTTCATCTACCTGATAATGTTCACCTTCAATACCCCACTGAATTAAGCGCTGTGTATCCAAACTAACAAGGTAATCTAGATATTTAATTGCTGCTACTGGATCTTCACAGGCTGTTGTAATTCCCATGCCCTGTGTAGTCTGAACATATGGTTTGTCTCTTACATGTTCTTCAACAATTGGATCATAAGTTACAGGGAAAGGCACCATAATGCTGTCTGGATCTTCATTAATTAAAACTTCTTGAGCCTGCTGAACCTGCCAGTACTGGTTAATTGTTCCTAAAACTCGGCCAGAACTTATCTTTTCTAAATACTGATCAAAATTAGAAACAAAGGCTTCTTTATCTACAACACCTTTATTATACATTTCATTTAATTTTTTATAATAATATTTTTCTACATTACTGCCATAATAGGGACGGACTACATATTCGCCACCTTCTTTAACAGGTACAAATCCACCTTCATTTGGATAACCCATTAAGTGCATCGGACCATTGGTAGTAGCAAATCTTCGCCAGCCATCAAATAAAGTTGTATATCCAATTGTTTTTTGTCCCTTATACTCAGGATGTTCTTTCTGATAATTCTCAATTAACTCAAAATACTGATCAAATGATTTAATTACCGGGTAATCATTTGCTTCAAGAACTCTTTTGTTAATGAAAAATCCTACTGATGGATATCTCCTTTCTGCTGGTTCAAAAGGAATAGCTAATTGAGGGAGATAATAGATATGTCCATCGTCTTTTCTTAAGGCATCCAAATGCTTGGAATAATATTTCTTAATGTTTGGTGCATGTTTATCAATTAAATCCTCAAGAGGAATTAAAGCACCAGCCTCAACAAATTTGTCAGTAAAATGAGCTGCTACTAGCATATCAGGATAATCCTGACTGGCAATCATTAAACCAACTTTTTGCTCTAAATCTCCAACAAGATACTCTCTGTTTAATTTAACTCCTGTCTCTTTTTGGATTATGTCACCAACAATGGATGAGCCAGAATAATCAGGTAAGGAAACAGAAATAAAAACATCAAATTCCTTTAGATCATCCTGAGCTGCTGTTACAGTGGTAAAAGCTAAAGCCAGAACCAACATTAAAATTAAAATACTTAAACCCTTCTTCAAAATAAACCCTCCTTATAATTTTGATGTATATTGATAAAATTGAATCAATTTTATCCGAAAATTAAGAATCATTTGTACTAATAAATTTTAAAATTACCGCTCAATGCAAGTAAAGCAAATAAATACAGAAAATTATCATAATAGCGGCGCTCATCTCTTCTCAGCTCAGCTTCCCAGAAGTCTTTTATATATTTTTCTGTAAATTTATTTTTTCCAGCCAGTGATACTGCAGCATTGGCAGCTTTAAGGCCCAGATAATGTAAGTAATCTGGTTTTTCCAGTTCTTTACCATCTATAGAGTATTTTGTATATTCATCTTTATCAAAAAAGAACTTCTGCAGATTATAAGCTTCCTTCCTCTGCCAGGGATCCTTATTGAACCAGAGTGAATCCACTCCAATATTAAAAGCAACTCGATAAGCATCACTGTAAAAATCTCCATGGCCCTCTTCAAAACGAGGTGATCCGTCATATTCCGCATATTCCGCTGATAAACCGGTTTCTAAATGACAAGATTGCTTTAAATAATTACGACTTGCTTTAGCAGCCTTTTCCCAAAAAATTCGATCTTCTTCATTTCCCCATTGAGCAAAAAGTTCATAAAAATGTGGCAAATGATAGGATGGATCTGAAAACTCGACTTCCGGAATAAACTTAATTAAATAATTATCCGAATTCCACATCGGATCACCAGGCGAATTCTCTCCTTTATGAATAACCTCATGCAAAATTTCTTTTGCCTGTTTTGAATAGTTTAAATCTCCTTTGCCATCTCCCCATCTTCTCGATGCAAAAAGTAATGCCATTGCAAAATACTCTTCCCCATCTGGAGCAGGTCCCTGAGAATTTTTATTTCCTTTAAGATCACAGGACCAGGCAAAATATCCCTTATATTTTCCAGCTGTCTGATACATATATTTTTTGGTCCAACGCCAGAGTCTATCAAAAACTTCTTTTTTATCCAGCTGCACTGCTGCCATCATCCCATAAGACATACCTTCAGTTCTAACATCGTTATTACCTGTATCAGTAATATAGGCCATATTTTCGTCAGTTTGATGATAAAATTTTAAATCATCAGCAAAAAATAGAGAATCCCAGGTCTTATTGATCTTAACTTCAATTTCTTTTTCACTATAACCATATTGCTTCAGTAAATTCTGATAATCACCGGAATAAAAAGCACCCTTTTCTTCCAAATAGTTTCCTCCTTTACCTTTTAGAAACCGGTTTAAAATTTGAATATTAAAAAAATATCCCTAATTTTTATTTAGAAACCGGTTTATATTTATCTAAAAATTATTATACCTTTCTGCATGTCTCTCCAATAATCAGTCTAGTCGGTAAAATGATTGGCGAAAATGATTTCTTATTAATAATATTTAAAAGAAGTTTTGAGGCAGCTTCTCCTAAACCAATCTGATCCTGAGCAATAGTAGTCAGATGATAATGTCTTCCTATCTCTATGCTATCAAAACCAATAATTGAGTAATCACCTGGTACATTTAAACCTGCCTGGCGAATAGCTTTAATTGCACCAATAGCAATTAAATCCTCTGCAAATACAGCAGTTGGCTTTTCATCTAAATTAAGAATTCTTTTCATTGATTGATAGCCGGTTTCCATACTATAATCGCCGTCAAACATCCATTCTGAATTATAGGGGAGATTGAGAGCTTTGATAGCCTGCTGAAAACCAACAAATCTATCTGTAGAAACTTTAAAACCATTTAATCCCCTAATCATTGCAATTTTTTTATGACCTAATTCAGCTAGATATTCTACCGCTTTTCGGGCTCCACCGGTATTATCAGAAGTTACATAGGAAGTATTAGAACCAACCAGATCCAGGTCAATAAAAACAGATGGTATATCCGATTTTAAAAGCCGATCAAACTGAGCTATATTAACCTTACCATAACCCATCATTATTACGCCATCAACATTTCTGTTTTCACATTTTTCTTTATAGCTGTAATCAACCCAGGATTCATCCCACTGTTTATTGGTAAAATATAAAAGATCATAACCTTTATCTCCCATTACAGCCTCTATACCTTCAAAAACTTCTCTAAAGAAGAAGTTATTTAAAATTTGAGGACCAAATATACCAATTGTGTACGATTTTTTTGTTGAGAGACTTCTGGCCACTGAATTGGGCCAGTAGTTATTTTCTTTCATGATTTTTAAAACTTTTTCTTTAGTATCATCACCAACACCTGAGTAATTATTAATTACTTTAGAAACTGTTGACTTAGACACTTTTGCCTTTTTGGCAATATCATTGATTGTAACCATTTTGTCACTTCCTTCGAAACCGGTTTATTTAATTATACTAAAAAAATTATCAGATTTCAATAGGAAATGATAAATATTTTCTTGATATTTAAAATTTTTTGAATCTTAGTTTATTTTTTTTAAAATAAACTTAATTGGGAGTGGACGATTAAATAACCGTCCACTCAGCTTTTAGCAGGTAAATATTTATATTTAATTATTTAAAATATACTGATTCAGTTTCGCTTCCAGCATTTCCTGATGTCCGGAATAATTTTCAACTTCACCAAGTTCAATAGCGTATTCAGCTAATTCTTCCAGACCAACCTCTTTATTTACAATCTTCTTACCAATTCCACTTTCATAACTTGCATATCTTTCAGCCACAAAATCTTCTAATACTTTATCTTCTAATAATTTATTGGCAATTTTTAAGCCCTTAGCAAAGGCATCCATTCCAGCAATATGACCATAGAATAAATCTTTCATTTTGAAGGAAGGACGGCGAACTTTAGCATCAAAATTGAGCCCCCCTTTACCCAGACCATTATTTTTAAGTATTTCATACATAGCAAGAGTTGTTGTATAAATATTAGTTGGGAACTGGTCTGTATCCCAGCCGAGTAATAAATCACCCTGATTTGCATCTACACTTCCCAGCATATCATTAATTCTAGCATAGTGAAGCTCATGCTCAAAGGTATGTCCAGCCAGGGTTGCATGATTTGCCTCCAGATTAACTTTAAAGTGCTCATCTAAATCATATTTTCTTAAGAAGGCAATCACATTTGCTGCATCAAAATCATACTGATGCTTAGTTGGCTCTTTGGGTTTTGGTTCAATCAATAGCTGACCATCAAAACCAATTTTTTCTTTATAATCTACAGCCATTTCTAAAAAACGGGCCAAATTATCTTGTTCCAGGGCCATATTTGTATTTAAAAGTGTTTCATAACCTTCACGACCACCCCAGAATACATAGTTTTGACCACCAAGTTTTTTGGTTACTTCCATAGCCTTTTTAACCTGAGCGGCAGCAAAGGCAAATACATCTGCATTAGGAGAAGTAGAAGCACCATTCATAAAACGAGGATTGGTAAACATATTAGCTGTTCCCCAGAGCAGCTTTATACCTGTTTCGTTCATCTTCTCTTCAATTAAATCAACGATAGTATCTAAATTTTTGTAGCTTTCGGCAACTGTTTTTCCTTCAGGAGCTACATCACGATCATGGAAGCAGAAATATGGAGCTCCCAGCTTATCCATAAAGGTAAAGGCTCCTTCAACTTTGGCCTTGGCTCTTTCTAAAGGATCACTAATATCTGCCCAGGGGTAAACTCTGGTCCCAGCACCAAATGGATCTTCACCTGTATCCGCAAATGTATGCCAGTAAGCGATTGAGAATCTTAAGTGTTCTTCCATTGTTTTGCCCGCAATTTTTTCTTCCGGGTTATAATACTTAAATGCCATTGGATTATCTGATTCTGGTCCTTCATATTTTACCTTTTTAAAATCTTTAAAAACATTTTTCATAATTTGATTACCTCCATTTTGTAAGAAAATATAAGTCTGAAACATTAACATCAATATTAATTCAAGTATTAATTTAAGTTTTAAATTAACTCTCTAGTTTATAATATTCAAGGCCGAACAAAAAATTCCTGCTTTTTTTTAATCTTTTTTATTAAGCAGCAGATTTCTTATTTTTAGTATAAATATCAACCCAGACAGCAAGAATTAATATTAGACCTTTAATTATTGACTGCCAGAAATTTTCAACATTCATTAAACTCATTCCATTATCAAGACTGGCCATAACAATGGCACCAACTACAGCACCACCTACTTTTCCAATACCACCAGCTAAACTGGCTCCACCAATTACACAGGAAGCAATAGCATCAAGTTCCGCACTATTTCCTGCTGCAACTGAAGCAGCACTCAAACGAGATGTCAAAAATATTCCACCAATTGCTGCCATCAAACCATTGAGCATAAAGACAGTTAAAGTTATTTTTTTAATATCTATACCAGATAATTTGGCAGCATCGCTATTTCCACCAATTGCATAAATATAGCGGCCAAAAGTTGTTTTATTAGTTATAAATGTAAAGATAGCTAGAAAAACTGTTAAAACCATTAAGGGAATTGGTATCCCCCGATAGGCATTAAAAATCAGAATAAAGGTAACTAATAAAGCAACTGAAACAACTATTTTCAGAATTTCAAACTTCAAAGGCAGTACTTCAAAATCATATTTTAATTTATCTCTTCTTGACTTGAGCTGAATAATTATAATTGCTAAACCTACTAAAACTGCAAAGATTATTCCAATTGTATCTGAAAGATATCCCTTACCAAAATAATAAAACAGGTCACTCATTGGGCCAATAGTTGTTCCACCAGTTATTCCAACTAAGACACCTCTAAATATTAAAAGACCCCCAAGGGTAACAATAAATGAAGGAACATTTCCATAAGCAGTCCACCAACCATTCCACAACCCTAAAATCAGCCCTAATAACAGCGTAATACCAATAGACATTATAGGATTCATTCCCTGCCAGACATCTAAAATCGCTACTACTCCACCTGTTAAACCCACCAGAGATCCAACTGAAAGGTCAATATGACCCATTATTATGACCATGACCATTCCAATAGCCAACATAGATGTAAAGACAGACTGTCTAAATAGATTGGAAATGTTTCTTGCAGTTAAAAAATCTCCTCCCGTTGTAAAGGAAAATATAATCCAGATTGAAACTAAGGCAATAATCATCATATAAGTTCTTAAGTCAAATTTAATTTTTTTCGTATCAGCCATCTATTTTCCCTCCTGTAGCATAAACCATAATATCTTCTTGACTAATATCTTTATTTCTATTATCAAATTCTTTGGTAATCTTACCTTCATGCATTACTAAAATTCTGTCGCTCATACCTAATATTTCAGGAAGCTCAGATGAAATCATAATAATTCCCATTTTATCTTCAGCAAATTTATTCATTAATTCGTAAATTTCCTGTTTTGCCCCAACATCAATTCCTCTTGTTGGTTCATCCATTATTAAAACTCTAGGAGTT
The DNA here is from genome assembly GCF_900156285.1 of Halanaerobium kushneri. Taxonomy (GTDB): domain Bacteria; phylum Bacillota; class Halanaerobiia; order Halanaerobiales; family Halanaerobiaceae; genus Halanaerobium; species Halanaerobium kushneri. The sequence goes on along the minus strand of NZ_FTNC01000017.1, from coordinate 40,014 downwards.
TCAACAAGATTTTTAGCTAAAATAGCCTTCTGCTGATTTCCTCCACTCAAATTAACAATTTTAGTATTAAGAGATGCTGTTTTAACATTTAATTGTTCAACCAGTTCAGTCACATTTGCAATCTCTTTATTTTCATCAACAACTAACAGGTTTTTAAATTTGTCTAAAAATGAAATTGATATATTTTCTTTAACGCTCATTGGAGGAATAATACCAAATCTTTTTCTATCTTCCGAAATTAGCGCAATTCCTTTGTGGAGAGCTTCTTTTGGCGACTTTATATCTACTTTTTCCTGATCTAAATATATATCCCCTTTTTTACTACCAGGAAGATAACCAAAAAGTGTATTAGCTATTTCAGTTCTCCCAGCTCCAATCAATCCAAAGATTCCTAAGATTTCTCCTTCTGCCAGTTCAAAAGAAATGTTTTCTAAAATTTGTTCACCTTCATAATTTTTTAAATCTAAACTTTCAACTTTTAAAATTTCTTTACCTGCTTTATATTTTCTATCAGGAAACATCTGCTCAATTGAGCGGCCAACCATCATTTTAACTACTTCTCTTTCGTTTAAATTATCTTTCAGATCTCCGCCAATGTATTCTCCATCTCTTAAAACAGATATATAATCAGCAATCTCAAAAACCTCATTTAACTTATGAGAAATATAAATACAAGTAACTCCTTCGTTTTTTAAATCACTTAAAATTTTCATTAACAACTCAACTTCATTGTCTGTTAAAGATGCAGTCGGTTCATCCAGAATTAAAAGTCTAGAATTTTTAGCCAGCGCTTTCGCGATTTCAATTAACTGCTGTTTACCAACTCCAAGCTCACCAACTTTAGTTGTTGGTTTAACTCCCTCCAGTTTCATTTTTTTAAGCCACTTGTTTGTTTGGTCATACATTTCATTCCAGTCAATATATCCATTATGCGAAATTTCATTACCCATAAAAATATTCTCTGCTACATTCATTTCTTCAAAAAGTGTCAATTCCTGATGAATGACAGCAATTCCATTTTCTTCAGCCTGATGAATATTTTCGAATTTTTTTTCTTCTCCTTCAATAAAAATTTGACCTTCATAACTTCCATTTGGATAAACACCGCTGAGAACTTTAATTAAAGTTGATTTACCAGCTCCATTTTCTCCACAGAGGGCATGAATTTGATTGCTTTTCACCTGAAAAGATACTTTATCTAAAGCTCTAACACCCGGAAAATCTTTAATGATATCCTTAGTTTCCAGCAAAACTTCTTCCAAATTGTTCAACTCCTTTCATTAAGAAAAGAAAAAGGGGCAAATAATCGCCCCTTTTTTAAGATTACTGTTCAGGCCATTCAGATTTTGGTACATTTTTATATACTTCTTCCATTTCGTGGAATCCATCTTCTATAACTGTATCCACCATATTCCCTTTATGAACCTGAATTGGTGTTAATAAAACTGATGGTACATCATATTCACCATTATTAATTGCACCATTTGTGTCTATTTCTTTACCCTGGGCCATATTAACTGCTATTTCTGCACCTCTACTAGCTAAATCCTGAATTGGTTTATAAATTGTCATTGTTTGAGTACCTTCAACAATTCTCTGACAGGCCGCAAGGTCAGCATCCTGACCAGAAACTAAAACTTCTCCGGCTAAACCCTGCTCTTCAAGAGCTTGAATTGCTCCACCGGCAGTACTATCATTAGAAGCAACAATAACATCAATATCATTATTATTAGCTGTCAGAGCATTTTCTACAATACCTAATGCTTCCTGTGGTAACCAGTCTTTTGCCCACTGATCACCAACAATATTTATTTTGCCCTGATCAATATAAGGCTGTAAAATATTCATCTGTCCCTGACGGAAAAGTTTAGCATTATTATCGGTTGGAGAACCTCCAAGTAAAAAGTAATTTCCTGTAGGCTGTTTATCAACTAAAAATTCTGCCTGTAATTCACCTACACGAACATTATCAAAAGAGAGATAATAATCTACTTTACTATCCATTAACATTCTATCATAGGCAAGTACAGGTACATTATTTGCATGGGCTTCTCTAACTATACTTCCCATCACCTTACCATTATGAGGAACAACTACTAAAACATCAATTCCCTGGGTAATTAAATTTTCTGCCTGTGATAATTGAACTGTGTCATCTCCATTAGCAGATTGAACTAATACCTCTGCTCCCATTTCTTCTGCCTTATTTACAAAAATATCACGATCATGCTGCCATCTTTCCAGTCTCAAATTATCCATTGACAATCCAATTGTAATACCATCCTGGGCCATTACTCCAAAAGATCCTAAAAATAATAATACCGCTACTAATGTTGAAATAATAATACTTTTTCGCATTAAATTAATCCCCCTTAAATTTTTGATAAAATTAAAAACAGATTACACTTAACCGTCACTTTTTAAAATATAATTTATCCCTCCTCCTAAAATCTTAGAAATTAATTCAAGTTTTAATTTAAGTTATAAATTAAGTCTCTAATATATAGATTCTATACAATTTTTAAAATTCCTGCAATAAATTAGAGTTATTTTTAATTACTTACTTCAACCTCTGTAAAATATTCTCTTTCTGCAGTCAATTCCACCTTATCTCCTTTTAGTTCAACCACATCTTCAAGCCTAATATCTGTAGAAGAACTGCCGAGCATTAGCTCAAATTCTCCTGGCTCAACTACAAGATTCATATCCTTATCATAAAATGCGAGCTGTTCTGTTTTTAATTTGAATTCAACAGTTTTAGTCTCTCCTGCTTTTAACTCAACTCTTTTAAAACCTTTAAGAGATTTAATCGGTCTGGTTAAAGAAGCAATTCGATCATGAATATAGAGCTGTACTACTTCTGCTCCAGCAAGCTGACCTGTGTTTTTAATATCTGCCTTAATTGTAATTGTTTTATTGCCCTCAAATTCTTTAGGGGTAATCTTAAGATTTGAATATTCAAAATCTGTATAACTTAAACCATAACCAAATGGATATAGAGGTCTGTTACCTGTAAATACATAATCTCGGTAGTGTGACATATGGCGGCGGTTATAGTGAATAGGAGTCTGCCCAACATTTTTAGGAATTGAAACCGGCAGTTTTCCAGCTGGATTATAGTCTCCAAATAATACATCTGCTACCCCGTTTCCACCTTCTTCTCCCGGTAACCAGGCTTCTAAGACTGCATCTGCATTTTCTGCTGTCCATTCAATTGATAAAGGCCGACCATTGACAAGTACAACCACAACTGGTGTGCCTGTCTTAACAATTTCTTTAATCAATTCTTCCTGTACTCCTGGCAGATCGAGGGAAGTCCGATCATGATGTTCTCCGGTAGTATCAGTGGTATTCTGAAGTTCACTTAAAAATTCTCCACCTTCAAAGTCGACTACATCATCATCACTGTTTTCATTTTCTCCCATACCGGAAAGACCTGATTTACCGCCAACGACAACCAGAGCAACCTCTGATTCCTTGGCTGCCATAACAGCTTCAGCAAAGCCATCTCTGTTCTGATCCATGATACTGCAGCCAGCTGCATAATTAATTTTTGTCTCTTCTGATATTTTAGACCTGATTCCAGCTAAGATACTGATAACCTCAACTGCATCTTCCTTGCTGTCCACATGGGCACTGTAGGCATAATCCCCAAGCAGATTACGGGTGCTGTCTGCAGAAGGTCCGATTACAGCAAGTGATGATAAATCTTTAGCTAAGGGTAGTAAGTCATTTTCATTTTTCAGTAAGACCATAGATTTGCGGGCTGATTCCCGGGCCAGTTCTCTCTGCTCAGCAGTTTCAAAAAGATCAGCAATTTTATCAAGATCAACATAGCGCTGATCAAAGGCATTAACCTTAAATTTATAGCGGAGATGTCGTCTGACAGACTGGTCAATTACTGACTCAGAAATCAGTCCCTCATTAACCGCATCAACTAATTTTTGCCCATAGCATTCCGCTTCCGGCAGCTCTATATCTAAACCTGCCTCTAAAGCTTTTATTCCTGCTTCCTGCATCGAAGCTGCTACTTTATGTTCTTTATAAAGCATTTTAATACTCCAGTAATCAGAAACTACTACACCGTCAAAACCCCATTCTCCTCTTAATATATCTGTTAATAACTCTCTTGAGGAGGCACAGGGAACTCCATCAATATCATGATAGGCATTCATTACTGAACCAGCACCGACAGTTTTAATTGCTGCTTCAAAAGGGAATAAAAAGCTCTCTCTAAGTTCACGCTCAGAAAGATTTACCGGTGCATGGTTGCGTCCACCTTCAGAATAGCTGTGGCCGACAAAGTGTTTTAAAGTTGCTACAATTCCTTCTGATAATTTATCTCCCTGCAGACCTTTAACATAGGAAGTTACCATTTCTGCAGCCAGATAGGGATCTTCACCAAATGTTTCCTCCACTCTACCCCAGCGTAAATCTCTTGCCACATCAGCAACCGGAGATAAAGCCAGATGAGCTCCAATTGAACGCAGCTGTTTTCTAATCACATCAGTCTGTCTTTCCAGTAACTCCGGCTCCCAGCTGCTGGCGACACCTATTGACTGAGGAAAAGTAGTTCCACCTTTACCCATATAGCCGCTCAAACATTCTTCATGGACAATTGCTGGAATATCAAGACGAGTATTTTCAGCAATATATTTCTGCATCTTATTTGCCGCCTCAGCTGCAGCTTCCGGTTCCAGTGCACTTGCACCTGCTATTCTTGTAATCTGACCGATACCATCTTTTAGATATTTAGCTGCTTTTTCTTCTGAGAACCTGCCATTTTCTAAAATTTTATCCGGTCCTATTGAACCAAGCTGAGCAACTTTTTCTTCTAAAGTCATTTCAGCCAGTAATTTATTTACTTTTTCTTCCAGCGAATAGTCATCTAAATTAAATTCCGTCATTAATTATCTCTCCTTCTTTATCTTAATAATATTTTATTTTTATCCTTTTAAAGCACCAGCTGTCATTCCTTTAATAATATGTTCCTGCAGGAAAACATAGAGCAGAATCAAGGGTAATACAGAAAGAAATAAAGCTGTCAAAGTTAAAGGAATATTAATACCGTGCTGTCCCTGAAATTCAAATAAACCGAGAGTTAAAATTCTTTTGCTCGGACTTGAAGTTAAGACAAGAGCATAGGCAAATTGGTTCCAGAGCAGTGTGAGATTATAAATTGCAACTGTAGCAATTGCCGGTTTAACCAGTGGTAAAATTATATCCCTAAAAATTCTAAACCTGCTGGCTCCATCTATAATCGCTGCTTCCTCCAGTTCATAAGGAATATCATTGATAAATCCGGTCAAAATAAAAACCGAAATTGGAAGACTAAAAGCAACATAGGGGCCAATTAAAGCTGAAAGTTTATCATATAATCCCATTGAAAGTGTTATCTTATAAATAGGAATTAAGGTTGAATGAATTGGAATCATCATTCCTGCCAGAAATAAAATATAAACAATTTTATTAAATTTAAAATCTATTCTAGAAATTGCGTAACTGGCCAGAGCAGAAACTATAATAATAATTGCAACTGAAATAAAACAGACTATAATACTGTTGATAAAGTAAATATAGAAACCTGATTTCATTACCTCAATATAATTTTGCCAGGTAAATTTTTCTGGCAGAGACCAGACTGGATTGCGAAAAAATTCCATTCTGATTTTAAAACTGTTCTGGACCAAAAAAACAAGTGGATATCCTGTAATCAGCAGCCAGACTGACAAAAATATATAAATAACTAACTGTTTTAATTTATTAATCATAATCACTCACCTAATTCCTGACATCTTTTTTACTGAAATTCAAAAATACAACTGATACTATAAGGGCAACTAAAAATAATGCTACAGATATTGTACTACCATAGCCCATATTCATTTCTGTAAAAGATTTTGTATAGAGATAGGTAGCCATTAATTCGGAAGCATGATTTGGTCCACCACCGGTTAAAGCAAAAATCATGGCAAAATATTTAAGTGAACCAACAATTATTAAAACAGATGCATTAACAACTGTAGATCTGAGCATTGGTAAAGTAACATAGAAAAATGACTGCCAGTTATTAGCTCCATCTATTTCCGCAGCTTCATAAAGCTGTTTTGGTATATTAGAAATAGCCGCCATAAAAATAATCATATAAAGAGGAATAAACCTCCACTGGATAGGAGCAGATGCTGAATAAAAAGCAATATCTGAGTTTCCAAGCCAGCTCCTGGTTAACTGTTCCAGCCCAACCAGGTTTAGAAAACTATTTATTAGTCCAAAAGTTGGATCATACATATAGCGCCAGAGAAAAGCTACCGCAATTGAAGATAAAAGCATCGGCACAAAAAAGATAGTCTTAAAAAAACTTGCTCCTTTAATTTTTCTAGTCAGCAATACAGCTAAAAACAGTGCTATGGGAATCTGCACAACCAGTGAAATTAAAACCAGTTTAAAGTTATTAGCCATCGAAGACCAGAATATTGGATCACTCAACAATTTTGACCAGTTATCGAGACCCAAAAACTCCATTGCCCCTATACCATCCCATTTAAAGAATGAATAATAGGTTGAAAGAGGAATTGGGATAATCAAATAAACCAGAGAAAAAATAACGGCAGGTAGTAAAAACAGAGCTGCAATAAAATATTTATTGTTCATTAATTCTTTTTTATTCATAATTAGAACACCTCTTAAATTAGAGCAGAGAGGATTAAATCCCCTCTGCCTATTAAATTACTTATTTTATTCACCATAGTACTCTTGAGCTGCTTCTTCCATCTGATTGGCTGCCTCTTCTGGTGTTATTTCCATACCAAATAAAGCTTGAGTTGTATTTAAATGAACCTGTGCCAATTCTAATGGTAATGTCTGATCATACCAGAGCTGAATATGATTTGCTTCCTGACTGGAATTATAAATTTTCTTCATAATTGGATCGTCAATCTTTTCTGCAACACCGGTAAATGGCGGAATATTACCAATATTGATTAACTCTTCACCCATTTTGGAATCAGTTAAATACTTTAAGAATTCAACTGCCGCTTCTTTGTTTGCTGCCTTAGTAGAAACTGAATAATAGTTATCTCCAGGTGTACCAACTAAGTTAGAAGGATCGCCTTTGCCGGATTCTACTGCCGGGAAGTTAAAGAAACTAAACTGATCTAACATATCAGGTGCTTCATTTTTGAAGGAAGAATATGCCCAGCTTCCCATTAAATACATTGCTGCCCGGTCGGTATATAGTAAAGTTCTGGACTGACCTGCGTCTTCATCAAGACCATTAACACCATCAGGGAATGCTCCCATTTCTACTAATTCCTGAATTCTTCTACCTGCTTCAATAAATGGTTTGTCATTAAAAGCACCTTTTCTGCTAATTGCCTGCTGCAGAGCTTCCGGTCCACCAATTCTATCTACCAGATACATAAAGTACATTGAACCTGTCCATTTGTTTTTATTAGCCAGAGCAAAAGGAGTTATTCCATTTTCTTTAAATGTTTTTACAACATTTTTTAGTTCTTCATATGTTTCTGGTACTTCCAGACCATATTCTTCAAACAGATCAGTTCTGTACCAGACAAGTGCTGGAGAAACATTGGTTACTGGAACACCATACAGCTCACCATTTACCCGACCTAAATCCATAGCAGCTGGCATAAAATTACTTTCCCAATCTTCTGTCATATGTGATTCTAATGAATAAACTTTATCAGCATCAACATATCTTTCTAAGCTGGCACTACCCCAGGTCATAAATAGATCTGGTGCATTATCAGCTGACATAGCTGTTCTCAGCTTAGTTTTGTAATTATCATTTTGAGTAGGTACATGCTCAATATTTACATTTGGGTTATCAGCTTCAAAACGCTCAATTGCATCCTGTAAAGCAGGAGTAACCTGGTCAGAAGCAGTTCTAATATCCCATAATGTTAAATTTACCTCATCCTGAGCCATAACTGTAACCGAAAATAGAGAAAATACCATTAATAAAGCAAGTGACAAAATTGAAAATTTCTTCATAAAATTATTCCTCCCTTTTAATTTTAAATCAAGACTTTAAGAAAGCTAACTTGAATCATAAACAAAGAAAGTACTTTTTACTGATCCCTCCTTTTTTAATTTATTAAAACAAATGACAAAATTTTCGTTAATTTAAGCTTTAATTTAAGAAGTAAATTAACTCTCTATAAATATTATTCAATACTCAACCAAAAATTCCTGCAAAAAATTTCAGATTTTTTGCGGTTTTTTAATAAAAAAAAGAAAAACCACCATTTAAGAGGTAGTTTTTCCTTTAATTAGATTTTTTAGGTTAAATTTACTTTTTTAAGTATTTTTTTAATATTTTTGCTCTGTGATTCATTCAAGAGACCAACCGGTTCTTTACAGGCTGCGTTTAGATTACTCCCTCTGAGAGAAACAGCTTTTTTAATTGCCGGAAAAAAAGGATCAGAAAGACTGTAAATTTCCATCATCATATTAATTTTATTGGATATTTCATTAATTTTCTTAAAGTCTTCTTTTTGGTAAGACTTATAAAATTCAGCAAAAAGTTCAGGGGCTATATTAGATAAACCGCCGATTAAGCCATCTCCTCCATTCAGGAGGTTTGGTAAAAAGTATTCATCAAATCCGGAATAAACAGCAAATTCTTTCTCCAGCTCTTTTTTAACTTTTTGAATTAACTCTCTGGTATGGCTGATTGTATCCATTGTATCTTTAATTCCCACAATATTTTTATATTCACTTGCCAGCTTATAAACTGTTTGGGGATCAATGTTTACTCCACTGCGGGCAGGAAAATTATATATATATAAATCTAATTCTACATTATGAGCAATATGACTGTAATAATTATAGAGGGTCTGCTGGTTAAACTGGAAAAAATAAGGGGTGATTACAGCTGCTCCATCCACTCCTTCAGCTTGAGCAAAATTACTCAACTCTATTACATCTTCGGCAGCTGTACCACCTGTACCTACTAAAACAGGCACCCGCTTGTTTACAGTTTTTACAGCAAAAGAAATTAACTTCTTCTTTTCTGCCAAAGTCATTGCAAAAAATTCTCCAATGCTCCCTAAAAATAAAATCCCATTTACACCAGCTTCAATTAAATTTTCTATATGTTCTTCTGTTGCCTCAAAATCAATATTTTTATCCTCATCAAAAACTGTGATCGTTGGTGTTATAATTCCTTTAATCAATTAAATCCTCCTCACATCAATAATTATTATTTAGTACTTTTATTTATTAAATTACTTAAATATTCAGTATCGATATAGGCGCCCTTCATTGGAGAAGCTGCAAGCTGAGTAAAGATACCCAGTACCCCATTTAAAAATTTTGGCTCCGGCTTAACCCAATCTTTTGCTCGCTCATTTAGAATCTGACTGATTTCTTCTTTACTTTTTTCTTCACCACTGACTCCAATAATATTTATGCTTCTATTTTCTATATCAATTTCGATTAGATCATTTTCTTTAACAAGAGCTATCGGCCCTCCCGAAGCAGCTTCAGGCGAAACATGTCCGATTGCCGGTCCCCGGGTGGCCCCGGAATATCTACCATCAGTTATTAGAGCTGTTGTCTTATTTAATTTAGGGTCAGAAGCAATAGCCTCTGTTGTATAATACATTTCAGGCATTCCACTTCCCTTAGGTCCTTCATAGCGAATAATTACAGCATCACCGGAAACTATATCCCCATTTAAAACTGCTTCCATTGCTTCCTCTTCTTGATCAAAAACTCTTGCCCGACCAACAAAATCTTTCATCTCTTCTGGAAGGGCAGAATGCTTTACCACTGAGCCTTCTGGAGCCAGATTTCCTTTTAAAACTGCAATTGCCCCCTCTTCATTAATCGGAGAGTCCATTGAGAAAATCACTTTTTCTTTTTCCGGCATTAAAGCTGGTTTTTCTTCCATTCCTTTGAGATAGGAGAAGTCTGCTAAGCTTTGAAGATTTTCACCCAGCGTTTTTCCCGTTACTGTTAAAACATCAAGATGGAGGTGTTCTTTAATTCTTTCCATAATTTCCGGAACAGCGCCAGCATACCAGAAATACTGAGTTGGATAATCCCCACTGGGAATTGTGTTAACTAAAAATGGTACTTTACGGTTAATCTCATCAAATAAGTTGCCGTCAATTTCTATGCCAAGTTCATGAGCAAAGGCCGGCAGATGCAGCAGAGCATTACTTGAGCCGCCTATTGCAGCATGGACTGCAATTGCATTTTCAATTGACTTTTTAGTTACTATATCTTTGACTTTAAGATCTTTTTTTACAGCTTCAGTTAAAAAGGAGGCTGCCAGATCAGTCATTTCTTTTAAATAGGGACCATTGGCTGGGATTAAAGCTGAACCCGGTAAAGCCAGTCCAAGTGCCTCAGCCATCACCTGCATAGTAGAAGCTGTACCCATAAACTGGCAGGCACCACAGGAGGGACAGGCCAACTTTTGAGTTTCTAAATATTTTTCTTTACTGATTTCTCCTCTTTTATATCTGGCATAATCACGGGCAGTCATATCAACTGTGGTCTTTTTCTTACCCAGCGCCATTGAACCCCCGGGCACCTGAATTATCGGCATATTTAATCTTGCTGCTGCAAGCAGATGGGCAGGAACTGCTTTATCACAGGCTGAGATCATCATTATTCCATCATAAGGAGCTGCTTTTGCCTGTACTTCTACCATATTTGCTATCATTTCTCTAGAAACCAGCGAATAATTCATTCCATCATGTCCCTGAGCAATACCGTCACAAATGTCACTGACTATCATTGAAGCACCCTTGGCTCCCTGCTTTTTTAAACTCTGCAGTGCCTCTTCAACCAGCTGATCAAGGTGAAAACTGCCTGGATGCCCATAACCATAGGTGCTGCTTACTAAAATCTGAGCTTTAGATAAATCGTCTTCCTTCCAGTCCATCCCCATTTTTAAAGCATCAAGTTCAGGACTGCTTTCTCGAATTTTTTGACTTTTAAGCATTTCAAACCTCTCCCGAATTTATATTCTGAAATAACTATTTTTATTATTTAAAATTATCCTCTAAGGCTTTAATTAAATCTAGATTATCATATTTTATGTCTTATTCTTAACCCTTAACTGCTCCTGCTGTCATACCCTTAATTACTTTTTCCTGAAGGAAAATGTAGAATAATAAGAGTGGTAAAACAGAGAGCATAACTCCAGTCATAACCATTGGTACATTAGTTCCATATTGCCCCTGAAAATTCCATAATCCTAAGGTCAAATTCCATTTATCTGGATTAGAAATTAAAACCAGAGCATATATAAATTCATTCCATAATAAAACCAAATTATAAATTGCGACTGTAGAAACTGCTGGTTTGATTAAAGGAAAAATAATTTTAGTAAAAATCTGAAAGATATTTGCCCCATCAATATAGGCTGCTTCCTCTAGTTCTCTTGGAATTTCTGCAATAAATCCTGTTAAAATAAATATTGAAATAGGTAAGCTAAAAGCTACATAAGGACCAATTAGTCCTGTTAGTTTATCATATAACCCCATAGTTTGAGTCATTCGATAAACAGGAATTAAAGTAATATGAATCGGAATCATCATTCCAGCCAGAAAAAATGAAAAAACTGAATTACTTAACTTAAAATCTATTTTAGCAATCATGTAGGCTGCCATTGAAGCTGAGATAATAATAATTACAAGTGAAGTAATAGTTACAAATAAACTGTTTAAATAAAATCTTATAAAACCTGAATTCATAGCGGTTAAATAATTATCTAGACTTATATTTTCTGGAAATGCCCAAACTGAGGTAGTAAAATACTCCATATTAGTTTTCATGCTGGTCTGCAGCATAAAGATAAATGGATAAAGTGTTATCAATAACCAGATACCTGCCAGTAATATTACTATGATCTTTGCAGTCTTTGACATTATTTAGCCCCCTTTTTTGTAACTTTCATAAATATAATTGAAAAAGTAAAAGCAATTATAAATAAGGCAAGAGCAATAGTACTGCCATAACCCATTCTCAAGCTATTGAAGGCGTTTTTATACATATAGGTTGCCATTAATTCTGAAGCATTATTAGGCCCACCACCTGTTAAAACATATACAATATCAAAAAACTTTAAGGAACCTACAAGAGAAAGTACACTGGCATTAATTATTGTAGGTCTGAGCAAAGGCAGTGTAATATAGCGGAAATTTTCCCATTTTGAAGCTCCATCAACTCTTGAAGCTTCATAAAGCTCGTCGGGTATATTTTTTATCGCTGCCAGAAATAGAATCATATAGAAGGGAATATAACGCCAGTTAATTGCTACAATTACAGAATATAAGGCTAATTTAGGATTCCCAAGATAATCGATAAATAGATTCTCAAACCCGATTGTTTGTAAAAACATATTCAAAAGCCCAAAATTAGGATCATAAATATTACTCCACAAAGTTGCAACAGCAACAGAAGACATTAAAAGAGGAACAAAATAGATAGTTTTTAAAATATCGGTAATTCTTGTTTTTTTAGCCAGTAAAATAGCTAATGCCAGTGCAATTGGTAACTGCCCAAATAAAGATAAAAACACCAACTTGAAATTATTAAATAATGCCTTATGAAATATACCATCCCCAATTAATTCCACCCAATTACTTAAGCCAACAAAAACCCTTTCTCCAAATCCTTTCCACCTAAAAAAAGAATAAAATGCAGAAAGAGGTATTGGTGCTACCATATAAAGTGAAAAAATTAATAATGCCGGTAGTAAAAATAAAAATATCGTTAGTTTACTAACCTTCTGCATATTTTAATACCTCCTAATCTAATTGTTAAATAATCACCCTGTCTTTTAAATAAACAGGGTGATTATTATAGTTAATATTTATTGTTCATTAAAGTATTTTTGTGCTTCTTCTTCTACCATTTGAGCTGCTTCCTCAGGAGTCATGGTCTTTCCAAATAAACCCTGAATTGTATCTAGGTGTGCTTGAGCTATTTGAGGTGGTAAATACTGATCATAATATAATTGAACATAATTAGCATTATTCAACGCATTATATATATCAATCATAAATGGATCATCCAAATATTCTTCTACACCTCTAAAAGGAGCAAGGTTGCCAAGATCTACTAACTGTTTTGCTGCAGTTTCATCTGATAAATATTTTAGAAACTCAATAGCTGCTTCCTGATGCTCACTGCTTTTGGCAACACTGTACATATTTCCACCTGGTGAACCAACTAAATTGCTTGGATCTCCTTTTCCATCTTCAAAAACTGGGAATCTAAAGAAACTGAAATTCTCTAACATAGCTGGATTCTCATTTTTAATTAATCCATATGCCCAGTCTCCCATCAAATACATCGCTGCCCGATCAGCATAAAGGAGCTGTCTTGATTGTCCCTGGTCTTCATCAAGTCCATTTACACCTGGAGGGAATGCTCCAAGATCAACCAGTTCCTGAATAACTTCTCCTGCTCTTACAAAAGCTTCACTTGCAAATGATCCACCATTTCTATTTGCCGCATTAAGAAAAGCTTCTTTTCCACCTATGCGGTCAACTAAATACATATAATACATTGATCCAGTCCATCTATTTTTGTTTGCCAGAGAAAGTGGAATATACCCTGCATCCTTTAGCTGAACAATTACATCTTTAAAATCTTCATAGGTTTCTGGAATTTCTACTCCTACTTCTTCAAAAATATCAGTTCTATAAAACATTAAAACTGCTCTCATACCGGTAATTGGCACAGCATAATAATTTCCATCAAATCTGGCAATTTCTAAACCGGCCGGCACAAATCTTTCAATCCAGTCATCCTGCTTTAACGCCTTGGTCATATCCATTACTTTACCTGCATCAACATATTCTTTTAATGGACCTCCACCCCAGGACATAAAAATATCTGGTTCATTATTTGCTCCCATTGCTACCTGTAATTTTGTTTTATAATCATCATTACTTGTTGGTACATGTCTTATTGTATACTCAGGATTATCTGCCTCAAATCTAGCAATTGCGTCCTGTATTACTGGTAATTCACTCTCGGCTTCAGTAGTTATATCCCATAGAACAATTTCTTCTTGAGCAATAGCAGAAACACTTAATAAAATAACTAAAAACATAGATACTGTCACAACTAAAGATAATGATTTTTTCATTTTTTTAATAACCTCCCTGTTTAATTAAATAAATCCTAATTAAGTGAATTCCCCCCTTTCTTAAATTTAATATATATGAAAAGAATTTAATTTAAATGTTAATTTAACAAGTAAATTAACTTCTAAATATATATTTCGACATATTTATACATATTCCTGCAAAATAGTCTTAATTTTTTAAATTTAAATTCATTTAATATAAATCAGACTTTTTTATTTGCTCCAAACTTTAACACTATTATTACCATTTTTCAATACAGCCAATGGACCAATTGATGCTTTTGGGATAAAGTTTTCGCCTAAATAATCTTTATCAAAAACTATTTTTTCTCCCAACTTATTTTCAAAGTCAGCGTCAGTAATCCTAACTTTTTCAAAATTTTCGGTACTTTGGATATCTGCTTCAATATTTTCAAAATCTGATGTCAGCTTACATTCCAGATAGACATCTTCTCCTGATTCCCTGATTGATAATTCTGGATTAAAATCAGCTTCAATATAGTTTCTTTCCTCTCTTTCAAACGGGAGTGCTCCATTAAGATAAAGATTATTATTTATATATACAGGCTGATTGGTATCCATAAATATCTCTACATCACCAGGCTTCTGATGAACTTTATTAAAATATTCTTCTAAAGAAGCTGTATAATTATTAAAATGAGCAGTTCCTACACCCTCTTTTGCTTTGTCATTAGAAGTTGCTCCGTGATCAACTTCAAAAATATCATCAAGGTCCTCTAAACCAATAAAAATATTATTATAAAAACGATCATCTCCACCTAAAATTACTGTAAAACCCTTAATTTTAGTGCTGTGAGGCTGGTGATAGGGGGTAGAGCGTTTTAATATTTTTCGGTGTACCATCTTTCCTGCTATTAAATTATTAACATAGGCTCCTCCCTGAGAGAAATTATCCAGGGCATAATCAGAAGCCAGAATATTATTATCAACAATATAAGGTCCGTGGCTGACCTCAATAAATAAGTCGCGGTTATTATTATAATAAAGATTACTGCTGATTCTGGTTCCCTGTGTCTGCCAGTCCATCCAGGTTCCCAATGAACAATTATGGATACGATTATCATGAATCTCTACATCAATGGGCGCGTGCAGCTTAATTCCTGCAATTTCATGGCCGTAAAATTCTCTTTTTAAAGCAATATTATAAATGTGATTATTGTATATTTCACTGAATATACAGCCTAAATGGCCGACAACTCCATTCTGGCCGCAGTCATATATTTCGTTATTTCTAATAATATGAGAGCCAACATTATCTTTATTCCAGCCGTAAGCTTCTGCTTCAAAAACTGATTCAATCTGATATTTATAGCCAGGTTTATCCTGTCTCTTACTGCGGAAATTATCTCCTGTAGCAGCTGTTTTTCCAATACTGATTGCACTGCATTTAGAGTCATGAATAATATTATCTTCAATAATCCATCCTTTTGCCCAGTTAGGTCCAATTAGACCGGGCTGGTCGGCTGTTGGAGGTGTCCAGGGAGTTGCCGCCTGGGCCATCTCGAACCCCCTAACAGTGATATAATCAATACCATTTGTTTCTGGATAAAAACAGGCTTTCCTCACATTAATTTCTACTAACTCCTGATTTGGATCAGACTCATGAAAGTTAGCATAAATCGTTGTTTTTTCTTCGTCAACTTCAACATACCAGAGATATTTTGTCTGCTCCGGATTTTTAACTTTATCTATTTTACCAGTCCAGTCATCTTTAATTTCAGTTTTAACTTCTGGATCAACTAATTTATCATATGAGTCGACTTCATAAAAAGACATCCCATTTAAATAAACATCACCCAAGTGTTTAGTTTCCTGGCCGCCGGTGTGAATCAACCAGTCACCAAAAATTTCTTTCTGGTAGGGATTGTATTCACCGAAAAATTGATTATCTATTTCTGTTTTCCAGATTGAATCTTCAACATTCTCCCAATCGTTTATTTTTTCTGAACCCTTAATCACTACTTTCTCATCTTCAGCTGCCTGATAGGTAATTCTCCTGCTTTCACTTAAACCTCTATTCTGTGGTTTGACCCACTCTCTGTATGTACCTTCGTGAACAATTACAGTATCTCCGGCCTGAGCTGCAGCTGCAGCTTTATTGATTGTTAAAAATGGTTCTTCTTTAGTTCCGGAATTAAAATCTGATCCCTTTTTAGAAACGTGGTATTCAAAACTCATCTGCTTTCCTCCTATTAAATATTTTTTACATAAATTAACTTTTTAATAAATAATCGGATGTTAATTTAAGACTTAAATTAATGCTATACTTATATTATTCGCCACCTGTGAACTGATTCCTGCAAGAAATTTCAGACTTTTTAAACTTTAAAAAATAATACCGCCATATAGATAGCGGTATTAAAATAAAATATAAAGTTCAAACATCATTTTATCATGGAAGCAGAGTAAATGAAGCTAAGCTTGCACTTCCTTCTCCTCTATAAGTGAAATATAGAGGCTGTACTCCATCCGGAATTTTAACAGCTGCTGAATACTCCTGCCAGATATTTGAGGACTTAACCGATATCTCAGCCAAAACTTCACCATCCCAGACAGTCTTAACTTCAAATTTGCCGCTGCAGTAGCCTCGAACTTTAATCTTAACTTTATTTATCTTATGACAGTCGAAATATTTAAAACCAGCTGTCGCTGAATCTTTCATATTTTGAATATATCCAATCTCCTTATCTCCGTCTTTTCCATCCTGAGTTATTTTAGGAAACTGCTTATTCATCCAGGCTCCACTAAAATCTGTATAAACTGATTCCTCATCAGTAAATAAGTTACAGGCAAGATAAGCCGGATATTCTCCAACACCAAGCAGAGGATTATCTTTAGAACCAGAAGAAGTTATTTCTACCTGAGGGATTTGACCTTCAGCAGTAAATTCTATTTTCTCCAGGCAGGCCTGTCTGCTGAAATTAGTTCCATTAGTATGGCGGTGATAAAAGATATACCAATTATCATTTATCTCAACAATACTGCCGTGGTTATTGCCGCCATAATACATTGGCTTATCAGCATCTTTATAGCTGTCAATACCAATATCAGCATTACTGACAATGGTGCCCTGGTATTTAAAGCCTTCGGTTGGATTCTTACTGGTTGCATAGCATAACTCATGCATTAAAATTGAAGAATAAATTAAATAATATTTATCTCCTCTTTTTCTAATTGATGGGGCTTCAAAAAACTCATGCCCTTCAAAACCTGTTCCTTCACTATATGGCTCACTGGGAATTACAAATTTCGGTTCTTCAATTATTGTCAGCATATCTTTATCTAAAACAGTGGCCATAGCACCATTTCTTGATTTATCATCTTTTTGACAGAAGCCGGTATATAAATAAGTTTTATCTCCTTCAGTAATAACACCTGGATCAAACTGCGGCTGATCCCCTTCTTTTTCGCCCAGACGGGTACCGTCTGCATAATGTACATAACCATAAAACTCATACTCTCCAACCGGAGTGTCAGAAACAGCTACCGAAACAATCTGAACTTTATCAAGAACATAATAAAGATAATACCTGCCATCAGATCCAACAGTCACATCAGGAGCGTAAAGACACATGGCTCCTTCAGGATTGAGTGGATCTTCTGTTTTTCTATAAATTACTCCTTCATAGCGCCAGTCTGAGAGATCTTCCACCGGTGCCGACCAGCAGACATAATCATTCAAACAGTATGCGTGACCATTAAATCGATCATGAGAACCGTAAATATATACTCGATCTTTAAAAACATAAGGTTCAGCATCAGGAATATACTCCCAGGATGGTAAATAGGGGTTAACTTGTTGTTTTTTCATAAACCCATTCCTTTCGCTTATTTTTTGAGTTTAATTATAATAAAGACATATTAAACTTTTAGATTTTTTTTCGTACTTTTAATGAACTTTAAAAATAATATGATTATTTTTTCAGAGTTAACAATACTACAGAACTCGATGGGATTTCTCCGACCAATTTCTGACCTTCCATGCTGAACTTATCAAATCCTTCTGGTTTAACTTTATCAGGGTTTTCAAATGTATTATGATCATTTAAGTTATCTGAACTTAGTATTTTAGCCTCAACTTCATTGGCCTTGATAGCATTAATAACAGTTTCAATTTTAGCTTCATTTTCTGGATCCAGATTACAGATAGTAATATTAACTTCTCCCTGCTCATTTTTAGAAGCAGAAACACTCAACTTTGGAATCTCCTTATATTTTTCAGTTTCTAAATAAATAGGAATTTGGAGTGCTTCCTGATGTACCTTAAACATCTTAAATACATAATAAGTAGGGGTTACAATCATATCCTCTTCATCTGTTAAAACCATGGCCTGCAGAACATTTGCAGTTTGAGCTATATTGGCCATTTTTACTCTATCAGCATGCTGATTGAAAATATTTAGATGAATTCCGGCTACAAGAGCATCTCTTAAAGTATTCTGCTGATATAAAAAGCCGGGGTTTGTGCCGGGTTCAACATCATACCAGGTCCCCCATTCATCAACTATTAAGGCAACCTTCTTTTCTGGATCATATTTATCCATAATTGTACTATGTTTTGTTATTAGTTCATCCATATACATGGCCTTTTTTAATGTAATATACCATTCATTCTGATCAAAATCAGTAGCTGAGCCTTTATTTTCCCACTCATCACCAGGAACAGTATAATAATGAAGACTTAAACCATCCATTTTATCTGCAGCTTCTTCCATTAGAACTTCAGTCCAGTGATAATTACTGTCATGAGAGCCGCAGGCGATCTTGAATATTTTATTATCTCCGTGATCATTAATATATGTTTGATAATTTTTATATTTATCAGCATAATACTCAGGCCGCATGTTGCCACCACAGCCCCAGTTCTCATTCCCTACTCCAAAATATTTCAAATCCCAGGGTTCTTTTCTACCATTTTCTTTTCTCCAGTCAGACATTGGAGACTCTCCATCATGGGTCATATAATCAACCCATTCCTGCATTTCTCTAATAGTTCCACTACCCAGATTTCCTGAGATATAGGGTTCTGTATCTAAAAGATCACATAGATCCATAAATTCATGAGTACCGAAGTGATTATTTTCAGTTACTCCACCCCAGTGATTATTAACAATGGTAGTTCTTTCCTCGCGAGGGCCAACACCATCTTTCCAGTGGTACTCATCTGCAAAACAACCGCCGGGCCATCTTAATACCGGTATATTAATCTCTCTTAAAGCTTCAATAACATCATTTCTAATACCTCTAGTATTTGGAATCTCAGAATCTTCGCCAACCCAAAAGCCCTCATAAATACACCTACCCAAATGTTCAGCAAAATGACCATAAATATTTTTATTGATCTTTTCCTTAGCTTGCTCTATATTTAAAATCAGTTTATTCAAAATTATATTCCTCCAAAAAATTTATATTTTTTAACCTTTAATACTTCCAGCAGTTAGACCTGAAATAAAATAACTCTGCATTTTCAAAAACAAAAGTACAATTGGCAGAACAGCCAGAGTTGAACCTGCCATTAACATACCGTATTGTGGTCTATACTGTCCAATTAATGTTGATAAACCTACAGATAAAGTAAACATCTCTTCAGTTCTCATTACAATTAATGGCCACAACAGATTATTCCAGGCAAAAAGTGAAAATAATATTGCCATTGCTCCTAAGGCGGGTTTAGAAATTGGCAGGATGATTTTATAGTAAATCTGCCATTCAGAAGCGCCATCTACCCTGGCGGCATTCATTAAGTCATCAGGTATCCCCAGCATATACTGCCTGACAAAAAAGAGACCCAATGGATTTGCTATCATAGGAAAAATTAAGCCAGCATAAGTATTAACTATCCCCGATTTAGTTAGCATAATAAAAAGCGGGATTAACTGCATATGAATCGGCAGCATTTGAGCAGCTACTATCACAATAAAAATAAGATTTCTAAATTTAAATTTATATTTAGCAAAAGCAAAGCCAGCCAGACTACAAACAAACAATCCTAAAATTACATACCCTACTGCAAAAATCATAGTATTTAGATACCATCTTAAAAAATGTGTACCCAATAAATTTGTATAACTGCTAATTATCGGATTTTTGGGCAGTAAACTCAAACTATCAGTAAATATTTCTCCAGTTGGTTTAAATGAAGATACAAGCATCCAATAAAATGGAATTATAAATAACAGAGAAACAAATATAAAAAAAAGAATAACTAAAGCTGTTTTAATTCTATCTAATTGTTTTGGTTTAATAGACATTATAACCCTCCCTTATAACAGTATTTTTATTCTTCTTCATTGAAAAATCCAGTAATTTTTAATTGAATTAAAGAAAGTACTAATATTATTAAAGCCATTACAAATCCAATTGTAGAAGCATAGCCTAATTCAAAATAAGAAAATGCAGTTCTATATAATAATACCGCCATAGTTAAGGCACTTTTCCCGGGAGATGCACCACCATCCCATAACATAAATACTTCAGTAAATAATTTATAGCCACCTATTAAATTTAAAGTTGCTACAAAAATAATGATTGGTTTTAATAATGGAACAGTAATATAAAAGAAGCGCTGCAGCATATTTGCACCATCAATTGAAGCTGATTCGTATAATTCCTGAGATATCCCTGTTAAACCTGTGGTAAAGTAAATCAAATTCATACCGGTCCAGCGCCAGGTTGCTATTAAGATTACTGAGGGAATAGTCAAATAGGGACTAATAAGCCATTTTTGTGGTGAAAAACCAAATAAACCTATAATTGTATTTATAATTCCGGCTTCTCCTTCATAAAGTAATATTTTAAAAACAGCAGCAGCAATTACTAAAGAAGTTAAAGTAGGAATAAATAAAATAGCTTTATAAATATTTTTACCTTTACAGTGCTTCGAATCTAAGAGGACTGCAAAAATCAGAGGGATAGGAATCAAAGTAATCATTGTCCCAATCATATATTTAGTATTATTCCAAACAGCCTTTAAAAAATCACTATCAGAAAAAACTTCAAAATAATTTTGAAGACCAACAAAATTAGACGTATTTAAGCCGCTCATTTCATGCAGACTTAAATAGGCTGAATATACAATTGGCCAGACTTTAAAAACCGTAAAAAATAATAAAAAAGGAGTAATAAAAATCCAGGGAACTACTTTTTTATTATAAAATAAATTTTTTAGCATCAAATACAACACCTCCATAAAAAGTTTAACTGAAAATTAGTCCCCTCAAAAGAGGGGACTAATTATTAGATTATTGTTCTGCTCTAAGCTTTTCGGCAGCTTCTTTAATATTCTTTTCTACATCTCCACCATTTTCAAAAATTTCATATAGTGTTTCTTCATTTAATTGGTCGCGGAGTCTAGTTAAGAGATCAGAGAAATAAAGTGGTTGAATTTCTGACTGTAAATCCTGAATAGTCAGCATAACTTTTTCGTTACCAAAATAAGGGAATTTCTCCTGGAATGATTCATCATTATAGGCATCAGTAACAATTGGATCAAAACCTAAATCAGTCCAAATTTTAACTCCAGCTTCCCTAGTTAATTTAGCATAAGCTAAAAACTCTTTTGCCAATTCAACATCGCTTGCTTCTTGAGTGACTGCAGTTCCTGTTCCACCACCCATTGTAGAAAGTGTTCCTTCTCCATTAGGCCATGCAGGAAGAGGTCTTACACGAATTTTACCTTTAAGATCTGGCATAAAATCAGTAAATCTAATCATATACCACTGAGGCATAAAAATACTAGCATATTTCTCATTATTTAAAGCATTATAGAAATTCTGCTCATGATAATCAGTAACAACATCAGCTATCTCATATTTATAAACATAATCTTTTAAGCGCTTTAGAGTTCTAATATTTTCTTCTCTATCTAAAATCACATTACCATCCTGATCAAAATAATTACTTCCCAACTGTCTACTCATTCCATCAAAAGCTGAAGCTTCTTCACTTGGAACCGCAAGCATAAATTGATCATTTTCTCCATCTCCATCGGTATCTTTACTAACTTTTTTTCCTGCCTCAAGATAATCATCCCAGGTTTCAATATCATCAATTGAAACTCCAGCTTCTTCTAACATATCTACGTTATAATACATTAAATATGTTCCAACATGAGTAGGAATTCCATATACTTTATTATCAGGAGTAGAATAAGGTGCTAATCTCGCTTCTAAAATATCATCTCTATATTCATCAATTACTGAACTTAAATCAACTAAAGTTTCTGCATTATTCTCTAAAATACCAGGGAATTTTCCGATTTCAATATCAACAATATCAGGAGCACCCATACCAGTTTGTAAGGCTATATTTAACTTGTCATGCATTTGATTAAAAGGTAATACCTGAGTATTGAGTGTTATAGCTCGATCAGGATTTTCTTGATTCCAGTTCTCAGCCATCATTTCATAAAATTCAGCATGTGCATTAACAAAAGTCCACATATCCATTTCAGTTTGCGCACTTACTGAAGAAACTGTAAACAACATTCCAAAGATGATAATAACACTTAAAACTAAAACCTTTTTAATACTTGATAAAAACATAAATTTATTCCTCCCTTTTTTGTTAGAAAATTAGTCTTTAAGACCGTTGCCAATATATATAATCAATTCACTAAACTAAATTTTTGTGCCTCACCTCCTTAATTAAATTAAAAAAATATTTAGCAAAAAATCATATTGATTTTTAATTATTCAATTTATAAAGCCTTAAGTAGTTTCTCTAATTATTAAATCTGGATGAATCAACAATTTCTGATATTCATCCCTACTATTATTCTGAATTCTATTAAATAATAATTTCATCGATTGTTCTGCCATTTTGAACTTTGGTAAAGCTACAGTAGTGAGTTTTGGTCTGGTATAAGAAGCTACACTATTATCATAACCAATAACTGCAACTTCATCTGGTATCTTAATTTTCTGATGATTTAAATAATCAATTACTCCAGAAGCCATTACGTCATTGTAAACAAAAATGGCATCTATTGCTCCATAATTTTCAATCAATTCTTCTGCTGCCTGATATCCATCTTCTCTGTCAAAATCTTTTTGAATTGAAACCAAATCTTCATCTAATTTTAAATTATTTTCTTTTAATGCTTTTTTGTAACCAGAATATCTAATTTCAGTAGTTTTACTTTCCTCCACCCCAATAAAGGCAATGCTAGATCTATTATTCTTAATTAAATATTCAACGGCTTTATAGCTTCCTTCCTGATCATCAATTAACACTGTATCAATATCATCTCTTTTCCGAGCTCCAGCCATACCCACCACAGGAATATTTGCTTCTAGAAGATTCTCAATAAAATTGCTGGTCATAATTTCCCAGGTTAAAGTTACTATCACACCACTAACTCTATTTTCAATCAAATTATTTAAATATAAATCACTTCTTTCTATTTTTGAGTGTGTATTACATAAATATACCCCATATTTTTTTTCGAAAGCAAAATTCTCAATGTAATGACCAATCTGCGAAAAAAATTGATTCCTAATTGTCGGAACTACATAGGCTATCATTGGATTTTCTTTTTTTGATAATGCCCTGGCAATTCTATTTGGACGATAATTTAGTTCATTAACGGCATTAATTACTTTTTTTGAAAGCCTGTCACTCACATTGACATCAGAATCCTTATTTATTACTGCAGAAACTGTTGCTACAGAAACCCCTGCTTTTTTTGCCACGTCTTTGATTGTAACCATAATAATCTATCTCCTTAATTATTATCTTTATAGTGATTAAATTTCATTTCTAACCGTTTAGAAGTTTGAATTTTAAAAAATCTAACCGATTAGATTTTAAATAAAAAATATATTTTTAATACTTTTCATAAATTTTTATAAAATAATTATTAATTCAAGCCTTAAATTAATTCACTATTGTTATTGTTCTATACTCAATCAAAAATTCCTGCAAGAAATTTCAGATTTTTTGCTGTTTTTTAATAAAAAAAAAGAAAAACCACCATTTAAGAGGTAGTTTTTCTAAAATTTATTTCTGGCTTTTTCGCTCATATTCACTTGGTGTCATTCCCTCTGAATCTTTAAATACCTTAAAAAAATAATTATAATTATTAAAACCAACCTGATTAACAATTTCCTTAATATTACTATCTCCAACTTCAATTAATTGTTTAGCATTTTCTATTCTCAGTTGATTTAAGTAATCACTAAACCCCTGTCCACACTCTTCTTTAAATTTCCTACTCAAATATGAGTAACTAACTCCTATTTCAGAAGCAGCTCTGCTTAAAGTAATATCTTTATCATAATTTTTGTTCATATACAATAAGGTTTTATTTATAATATCAGAATAATTATTTTTATTTTTCAATTCAATAATCAAATTATTGTAAATTTCCTCAATCCAGATCTTAAATTCTTTTAGAGTATTGAATTCTTCTAATTTCTGGTATGGATTACCAGTGTTTTTAAAAATCTTTTCCTTCTTTAAATTTTTATCTTTAATTTTACTGTTCACTATATTAATTAAAGAAATAAAAGTCATTTTTACAACTGATAAACCTGGCTTAATTCGATAAATTTTATTAAATATGCTTTCCAATTCCAATTTTAAGGAGCTATAATCTTTTTGATCAATATATTTTTGCAAAGCTTTTTCTGTTTTAATGTCAAGATTAAATTGCTGATTATCAACTCTATTATTTTGATTTTGATAAATTATCATATCTTTACCCTGGTAAAATCTATCTCCCAGAAGTTCTAATATTTCTCGATAGTTTTCGCCTATTTTCAAAGGATCCTTTAGTATATTTCCAACAGCAAAACTGGCAGTAATATTCAAATAATTTTTTAAAGCTGTTTTTATTCTATTTAAAGCTGAAGCAATACTGTTATTAATTTTCAACTCACTATTATCTTTAAATGAAAATAAGAAGAGAAATTTTTTTTCATCTTTTAAAACCGCAAAAGATTTTCCATTTTCTCTAAGAATTTCATCTACCATATTTATAAAAGATCTTTTTAAGTTCATCAACTTTGATTCTGAATATTTCTCCTGCAAAACTTTATAATTATCAAACTGTCCAACTGTAATTACTATATTTTTTAATTCAAAATTTAAAGATAATAATTGTATCTGTCTTTTTAACTCATTTTTATTATTAAAATGACCTCTGATTAGTTTTTCAACAAAATTTTGAACTAAAATTTCTTTTTGATCCATAAAGAAACTTTCTTCAAAAATGTTACTATCTTCTTTTTGATCGCGTTTATTAATTTCTTTCTTTATTTTAGCTAAAACCTGACGTAAATTGTCCTGCCTTAATTCATGTTTTAAAATATAATCTTCTGCACCTGCTTTTAAACTTTGTTTAACATAATCAAATTCCTTATAACCACTGAGAGCAATAGTTTTAAGTTCGGGAAAATTATCTGAAACAAATTGAATAAGATCTGCTCCACTCTGACCCGGCATCTTCATATCAGTAATTAAGATATCAAAGCTTTGCTCAAACAACTTTTCTTTTGCAGCTTCTACGTTTTTAATCTGTTCAGAAATTTGAAATCCTTCTTGATTCCAGTCAATTATATTTTTAAGATGAGTATAATCGAAAATATCATCTTCAACTATCAAAACTTTTAACATTTTAGATATCCTTTCTAAAATAAATTAATATATTTCTTAAGCTTAATCAATCTCAGGCAAAATAATTTTAACTGTAGTAAAATAGCCTTTTAAACTTTCAATTTCAATACCGTACTCACTACCAAAATAATTCTCTATTCTTTCTTTTACATTGTTAATTCCAATCCCAGAAAATTGATCTTTATTTTTTCTTTCCTTATTTAATAAACTATTAATTTCCGTTTCAGAAATACCGATACCATCGTCTGTAATTGTAAAAATAACTCTTTCTTTCTGGCTAAAACCCTTTATTTCTATTAAACCCTGCCCACTTTTTCCACTTATCCCATGGATAATAGAATTTTCTACAACCGGCTGCAGTAAAAATTTAGGGATCTTATAATTCAATAAATCTTTTTCAATCTCAAATTTTACATCAAACTTATTATGCAGTCTAAACTGCTGGATATTAAGATAACTTTTTAAATACTCTATCTCTTTATTTACAGTTATAAAATCTTCTTTATTATTCATGCTTAAATGCAGTAAATTAATAACAGAGGAAAGAAAATTCTCAAGATTATCGGCATTCTGCATATCAGCAAGTAAGCGGGCTGTATTTAAAATATTAGAAAGAAAATGCGGATTAATCTGAGCCTGTAATGCCTTGAATTCTAAATTGTTTTTTTGTTTTTCCTTTTCCTTGACATCCTCAAGCAATTCCTTTAATTCAACTACCATATGATTAAAGTTATTGCTGGCCTCCGATAATTCATCCTGTGCCTGGTAATCCTCTATTTGAACCTCTAAATTACCATCTTCGACCTGATTCATCGCAGAAACCAGTTTGTTTAAAGGATCTGATATACTTTTTGTAAATAAATATGATAAAAAGATTGCTAACATAAAAATAATCAAGCTAACTCCCATAATATCCTTTGCTATTTGACCGGTCTCACGATTTAAATATGAAAAAGGAATGGTACTTACAATAAACCAATCAGTATCCTTGATTGGTGAAAAAGCAACTAAATTTTTATCCTGATTAATATTTAACTCAAAGGTAGTGTTTGTCTGTTTAGAATTTTCATTAATTTTATTAATCAAGTTAAATTCTGGATACTTTTCATTAAAAGCAATATCATTATTCCTTGTCGAAACAACTGTTCCAGCAGAATTAATTATAAAAATCTCAGTTCCTTCGCCCAGATCAATATTTCTATAAACATCAGAAAATAAATTTTCATTAACTCTAATAATAACAGAACCAAGCTGTGTTCCTTTATATAATTCTTTAATTGTCCTCCCGATAATTATTCCATAAGATTTCTCAGGTGTATTTTCGGGATACACTCTGCTTACCTGATGCAGCTCATCTCTAAAATCAACTGCCTTCCAGACAGGAGCTCCATCACTATTTTTTATCTCTGCAAGTAAATTATTTCTAAACTTATCTTTAAAAGTTAAAGTAAATCCTGTATCTCCATAAGCAATAATTTTATCTCCCTGATCAGTAAAGAGCTGAACATCAGAAATATATTCAGAAAAAGAAAATTTTCTCACCATATCGGCCCGCATTCTGTATCTAGCATCATATATTTCCCATTCACTCAGTTGTTCATAATTGCTGAGCGTGTTCTGTACCAGTTCTGAAAATGCTATCTCAATAGTCTGATATTCCATTCTGGTCAATTCTTCTTCAATATTTTTAGCAACCTGATTTACTACTTCAACTGAATATGTATTAATTTTATCGTGAATTGCCTGACTTGATTTCTGATAAGAATAAATACCGGTTACTAACATTGGGAAAAGAGATAGAACTAAAAACAAAACAATTAACCTATTTTGGATATGAGTTTTTCTGAGATAACTATAAATTTTCAATTTTATTTTGATGATTAAATTATTATCCATTTTTATCGCTGCTTTCTCTTTGCATTTAATAATATTATATCATTTTAAAACTGATTAAACAGCTTTTTAGCAAAAAAATTACTTTAAATAACAAAGAACTCTCAGCTGAGAGTTCTTTGTTATAAAGGAGGTCTTATTTTATCATTATTCATTTATACTTAAGCTTATAATTTTAATTATTCAACTGTAATTTCTGCTACAACACCTCTATCCCCCTCAATTTTATAACCTGGAATTCCAAAAACAGGGTTATTATTTTGATCCCAGAAAATTCTCTGTACTCTTGTATGGCGATTGGGATCATAAAGGGGATCACCGTTAATTTTTTTATATGATCTGGCATGATAAACTAGAATGTCATTTCCATTTTCATCAACTGTAAAAGAATTATGACCGGGACCAAATTGCTCAGTAAGTTTACTACTCTTAAAAATAGCTTTATCATATTTTGACCAGGAATCAGGATCTAAAAGATTACTGTCCTGATCAGCAGTTAAAAGACCAACAGAATAATTGGCATCTGTAGCACTTGCAGAATAAGTGATAAATATTTTATTTCCCTTCTTAATAACAGCTGCACCTTCATTTACATTAAAGCCTTTACGCTCCCAGCTGTAAATTGGCTCAGCTATCAGTCTTTGTTTTCCTTCTATTTGCCAGGGGGTTTTTAGTTTTGCAATATATAAATTCGAATCACCATATTTCTTCTGCGCCCAGACTAAATATCTCTGATTTTGATGAGTAAAACTAGTGGCATCAAGAGTAAATTCCTCAAAATTCATTTTAAGTTTACCTTTTTCCTTCCACTCACCCTGGAGTGGATTGGCTGAATCATTTTCCAGCACATATTGTCTAATTGCCCAGATCGCATCAGTTCTGGAAGCAGCAAAATAAATATACCATTTTCCATTTATAAAATGCAGTTCTGGAGCCCAGATATGCTTACTCATTTCTTTTTCCTGATGTTTCCACCAGATAACTTTTTCTTCAGCATCTTTTAATCCTGCAATAGTTTTTGAGCGGCGCAAAATTATTCGATCATATTCTGGATAAGAAGCAGTGAAATAATAATAGCCATCCTGATGTTTATAAATAAATGGATCAGCTCGTTGTTCAATTAAGGGATCCGGATAGTTTTGGATTTTTAATTTCCCCTTGATTTGGTAATTTCCTTTTTCCCGATAAATTAAATCAGCAGTCTCATCCCAAACAACAGGAAACTGAGCTGTAATTCCCTGCTGTAATTCGACCTTTAACTGACTGGGTAAAGTAATTTTTTCTCCTACTTTTACTTTAAGCTTAATTTTTTCCAGATCTTTAATTTTAAAATTCTCTTCCATAATTACCGGGTCAGATGCCAGAGCTGAACTATAAAAGACTAATAACATAGTTAATAATGCCAATCCTATTAGTATATTATTTTGAGACAAAGTTTTAATTTTTAGCTGCAATTTTGACTCTCCTTATTATCCTTTAACTCCTCCAACTGTTAAACCAGAAATAAATGAATTTTGTTTAAACATAAACAGAATTATTATCGGTACAACTGAAATTACTGCCCCGGAAAAAAGCATATCATAACTATTACCATATGGAGTAATTAAAGAAGCAAGACCAATTGGAAGAGTAAAGTTTTCATTTGAACGTAGAACTATTAGCGGCCAGACAAAAGCATTCCAACTAAACATCGCCTGTAAAATGATCATTGCTCCATAAGCCGGTTTCATTAGAGGCATCATAATCTTGAAAAATATTGCAAATTCAGATGCACCATCAATTCTTGCTGCATCAATTAATTCTGTCGGCAGACCAACTGCAAACTGCCGGAAAAAGAAAACTGCAACTGGTGGGACAATAAAGGGCAATATTACCCCGGCATAACTGTCAATTATTTTTAAAGTTATAGATAGTTTATAGAGGGGTAATATTAAAATTTCAATTGGTACCATCATTAAAACTAATACCAGCACAAAGATTAAATTTTTCCCTTTAAACTCATAGACAGCCAGACCATAACCAACCCAGGAACTTAAAAACACTGCTACAGCTGTCTGAATTGTTGTAATTAATACACTATTTTTATACCAGTGAAGATAAATTCCACTTCTTTCTGTAAACAAAGTCTTATAGTTTTGCAAAGACATGATATCAAAATCTATGCTGGCACTGATTCCATTTTTAATAATCTGGTCTCCTGGTTTAAAGGATGAAATTAACATAAAGAAAAATGGTGCCAGAGCAAAAAAGGCAAAAAATGATAAAACTAAAATTATAGCTGTAATTTGAACTTTACTATTTGACATTACTGTTCCTCCTTTTTGAACAATCCAAATATATTGAGCTGAATAATATTAACTACTAATACAATCAATAACAGGGTAATACCAATTGCCGAAGCAAAACCCATATTGAAATTATTAAAACCGGTCTGATAAATATAAGAAACTATTGTCATTCCAATATCATTTGGAGTTGCTGTCTGCCAGTAAGCATAACTTTCTGCAAACATTTTGTAACCTCCAAAAACACTGATTGTTATTACATAAATAATTACCGGTTTTAAAGAAGGAATAGTAATATATTTGAATTTATCCCAGCTGTTTGCCCCATCAATATCTGCAGCTTCGTAAATTTCTTCGGGAATACTCTGCAGTCCTGATAAAAAATAAATTATATTTACTCCCAGCCAGCGCCAGACACATAAAACAACCAGAGCTATCATTGCCGGAATATAGTTTTGCAGCCAGGTAATAGGTTCTAAACCAAAAATACCAATAATTGAGTTAGCCAGAGTTGATGCCTGCTCACCAAAAGCGTATCTAAAAAACATACCTGCTACAATTACAGATGTTAAAGCTGGCATAAAAATTGATGATCTAAAAAAGTTAGTAAATTTTGTTTTATCACTATTTAAAAACACTGCCAAAATAATCGGCAAAGGAACTAAAATTAAAATTGTCCAGAAAGTATAATTGGTACTGGTTAACAATGCATTTTTATAATGTACGTTAAACAATTTTTTATAGTTTGCCAGTCCAATAAACTTTGCTTCCCCAAATCCAATCTCCTGAAAACTCATAATTACTGTTGAAATTATAGGATATAAATAAAATACTAAAAAGACCAAAATAAATGGTGAAACAAAAATATAGGGAGCAACTTTTTTCGAGTTAATGTATTTTTCATAAAAATTTTTAAATATCTGCATAGAAATTCTCCTTAATAAAAGACTAAAAGATCCAACTTAATCATTCAATTTTCTTAAGATTAGAGCCGAACCTTTTAGTCTATTTAATAATTTATTTTAATTAATTAACTACTGTCTTAACTCATCTGCAGCATCTTTTAAAGCTTCGGCAGGTGTTTGACTCTGCTCTTTAATGACTTTGAAAGATACATTCTTTTTCAGCAGATCAATTGCCTGTGGGTATTTTTCTGTAATCATAGTAGGATTAATTTCGTCTTTAATATCTAAAAGCATTCCAAAAATATCTTCATTCTGGAAGTATTCTGTATACTGATTAGGCTCTGACATAACTGGGTCATCCCAGACTTCCCATCTTACAGGATCAAAACCAAGATCAGTCCATAATTTGTGTGATGCCTGTACTGATAACTTTGCTTCAACCAGGAAGTTTTTAGCCAGTTCTTTTTTATCACTCTGAACTGTAACTACAGTACCTGTACCACCCATACCAGCAGATCTGTTTCCACCTTTATCCCAGACTGGTAGAGGTCTAATAGCCATTTTACCTTTTAGGTCAGGCATATACTGAACAAATCTTCCCATATACCAAAGTGGCATCATTAAGGAAGCTGCCCCTTCATCATTCATGAAAGCCCAGTACTCTTCTGAGTGGTGGAATCCACCAGGAGCTGGTACAGCTATTTCGGACTTGTGTACCATGTCATTAATAAATGTTAAAACTCTTTCGTTTTTGTCATTATCTAAAATAACACTGCCATCTTCTGCAAAAATATCAGAACCAATCTGACTGATCATTGGATACAGTGTCCAGTGTTCTGTAACCTCAACTGTAGTCATTGGTTTGTCAAGAGCTGATTTTACTTTTTTACCTGCTTCAACATAATCATCCCAGGTAACAATATTATCAATATCTACACCGGCAGCATCCATCATTTCCATATTATAATACATTACAGTGGCTCCAACATGGAAGGGAATTCCATAATATTTGCCATCTTTGGCATAGTTCTCAAACCTTGCTGTAATCATCTTATCCATAAGTGGATCAACTACATCATTAACAGGCACTAATTGTGGATTACTTCCCTTTAAATAATTAGCAAATTTACTGATTTCAATATCTGCAATATCTGGAGCACCAACACCCGACTGCAGAGCAATCAATAACTTATTATGCATTTGATCATAAGGATAAACTGTTGACTCTAAATTAATTTGATTATCGGGATTATTCTCATTCCAGAGTTCAACCTGTTTTTCAAAAAACTGCTGATGTAATTCCTGAAAAGTCCAGTAAGTAAGAGTTGTAGTCTCAGCCGCAGCAGAAAAAGTAAACATAAGCAGCATTGTTGAAACTAAAAAGATAAGCAAAGATTTTTTCATAATAATTATTCCTCCTATTTTTAATTTTATTAACTTAAGTTAATTTTAAGATAATTTAGATAAATAGTCACTACAATTTTTTTACTTTATACTACAATATTTTTAACTTTTTAGAATTTTAAATTAATCAATTCAATTATTTTGTTATTTAAGCTATTTAAGTTGAATAATATTAACAGAATGAGGTTTTAATTCTAACTTTAAATTACCAGCAAATTCTCCCAAATCTTCCTCAATTATTTTGACCTCATTTTTATCAACATCATTATAAGAATCTTTATTTTCACCACTAATATAAAATAATTTAGCTTCCTTATAGTCAGCAGCAATAGATAGATCTAACAGCTGACCTTCCTGAGGGGCTTTATTTACAGCTGCTATAGCAATTCCCTCTTTATCAGACCATTTGGTAGCAAGTAAATCTAAACTTTCTACTTCAACTTCATTACCTTGTTTATCATTTATTGTCATCTGAGGGAGCTGATCAGTCCAGAGGTCAATAATTGTATCTCCAAGATAATTAACATATAAATCAAATACATGATAGGTAGTTCTTAAAACTATTCCTTGATCATAACTGTAGATACAGCCTCTTGTATTTAAAACTGGTGCAAAATTAGCCATACCAACAATGTCACAATTTCTATTCATTGCATTTAAAAAGCAGGCTGTAAAAACCGCATCTGCCATCGTGTACTGACTGTTATCATCATTTTTATCTCTTGGGTCCAGATAATCTTTTTTATCAACACCCTGTTCTATTGTGTGAACATTAGGATGATGCCAGCTTCTGAGGTTCCATTCATCAAAGGCAATTTTAATCTTTTTATCCAATTTCATTGCTTTTAGCAGTCCTCTAACTTCATCAACTGCATGCCCAACATCTTTAGTAAAAGCCATACACTGTTCATAAGTAGCCAGATCATTCTCTTCCGGCACCATGTCCCAGTATTCATGAATAGAAATCCAGTCCAGAAATTCACCACAATTTTTTAAAAGGTTAACATTCCATTCCAGATCAGAAAGCGCTGCAGCAGAAAGCTCAGTCTCAGGATCAACATGTTTAATCATTTTGGCAGCTTCTCTAACAAGTTTTCCCCACTCGTCAGCTGATTTTGCCCCAATTTCCCAGTGACCATAATTTTCATTGCCAATACTCCAGTATTTAACCTTAAAGGGCTCTGGATTTCCATTTTCTATGCGCCATTTTGCATACTGACCTTCATTTTCTAGATTACAGTATTCTACCCAGTCACTCATTTCTTCTGCTGTTCCAGTTCCAGCATTTGTGCAGATATAAGGTTCACAGCCTATTTTTTCACACATTTTAATATATTCATCTGTTCCAAAAGTATTGGGATCTTCAACCCGCCAGGCTTTATCAAATAAAGGTTTTCTTTCCTTTCCAACTGCATCTTTCCAGTGGTAAGAAGAAACAAAACAGCCACCAGGCCACCTTAAAATGGGGATGTCTATTTTCTTTACTGCTTCGATAATGTCAGTTCGAAATCCATCCTCATCAGAAAGAGGTGATTCAGGATCATAAATTCCGTTATAAATCTGCCTGTGAAAATGTTCTATAAAATGTCCATATATCTTTTTGTCTCTTTTTCCAGATACCCTTTTCGGCTCAACATTAATTTCAACACCTAATTTATCTTTACTCATATATACCCCCTTTTAATTTTATTGACTTAAATTAATTTTAAAATAATTTAGATAGTTTGTATATCAATTTTTTTACCTATTACTACAATATTTATAACTTTTTACGATCAGCTTTATTTAAATAAAAATAGTGCTGGAAAAATGAAGCTCCAGCACTTTTAAATAGTTAATCCATTTATTTATTATTTTCGGCTAATTTTACTTCCAGCTTCTCAATTGCTGCTGCTCCCCATTTGTCAAGCAGCCCTACCTGTCTTAAAAGAGTGGAAATGGTATAACGAAAGCGAATTTCAAAACAGTGATTTACTGCCTTTTTTAGCCAGTCTCGGTTTAAATTTCTAACGTCTTCCCTTTCAAAAAACCCAAAATCATCTAAGATGGTTTCTACACTTAAGAGATAATCTTTAAATTCCTGAATATTATTTTTTATTTCTTCTTCAGCTGATAATAAATCTTCTTTGGAAATCAGATCATGCTCCCAGCGCTGATCTAGGAGTTCTAAGATACCATCGGCTTTATCTAAATAAGCTTCTTTAATTTCTTTTTCCCGAGCTTTTCGATTATGAGTGATTTCAAACTGAGAAAAATCACTTTCTAATAATCTTAGATAATAATCACTGCTAATAAAAGATGCAGTTCCTACTTTAATACCGTGGGTTGGAACATGCTCCTTAGAAATGCCAGCATACATATCAAAAAAGTGAGAAATATGATGTTCTGTACCTGAAGCAGGACGGGAACTCCCAACCATCATCATAGAAATCCCGGAATAAATTAATCCCTTTGTTAAAATTTCTATTCCAGATTTTTTTCTGGCAATAATTTTATCTGAATTATTGATCAGATCATCTAAAACCTCTTCGACTAAATTAAAGGCCTCCTGACAGAAATATTCATCAAATAAAGCCACTCCTAGTTTCCATTCCAATAATGATGAAACTTTACCTAAAAGGTCTCCTAATCCTGATTGAATTAACTTCCAGGGAGCATCTTTTAAAATCTTTAAATCAGCTATGATTAACTCTGGAGGAGTGGTATTATATGTTTGTTTAACTCCATTAACTGTAATTGAAGATACTGAAGATGCATAACCATCCATTGAAGGAGCAGTGGCAAAAATAGAATACGGAAGCTTCATCTTATGAGCTGCATAGGCAGTAAGATCATTTATAGAACCAGATCCACAGGCCAGCACATATCCATCCTCTTCTATTGCAGATATAATTTTAAATAATGCTACCGGTTCTGGAACTAAATGATCATCTGCTTCTCTTTCTTTTAGTAAAATTTCCTGAACTTCAAAATTAGCCTGGACTAGCCTTTCTTTTAACTCAGAACCTGCAGCTTTTTTGGTATTCTGATCCAAAACTAAATAGATTTTATTTTCTTCAGTCAGCTCTTTTAATAAATCGGCAGTTCTAGCTAAAGCATTTTCTTCAATTATTACGTCTTTTATTGGGATCTCATGAGTTCGACCACAGGAACATTTTTTTCCCGACACTTCTTTAATATCCATCTTTATTATTACCTCCCACTTATAAGTTGAAATCAAGCTTTTTTTAAGACTTAAATTATTCTAATTTATATATTAACGATTTATGTAATTTTTCCTGCCTGAAATAAAGTTTTAGCCCCAGCCAATATAAACTGGGGCTAATAATAAATGTTTTTAAGTCAAATCTTAATTGATAGCTGTAAGATTATTTTAAGTTCTCTACAGCAGCTCTTTCAATGGCCAGACCATCTTTATAACGCTGCATAAAGGCTTCAAATCCTTCTACATCTTCTGGATCTGGAGCTATTACTTTCTCATCTTGGTTACTAAAAATATTTTGATTTAAAAATACTTCCAGACTCTGGCTCTCTTCTTTATTTAAATGATAGGATGCCAGGAGAGCAATTCCCCAGGCTCCACCTTCTCCAGCAGTTTCCATAACTGAAACAGGAGCATTAACTGCTGCTGCCATAAATTTCTGAGCTACACCTTCAGTTTTAAATAAGCCACCATGGCCAAGCATTTTGTCAAGTTTAACATTTTCTTCTTTTAAAAGAATATCCATTCCCATCTTCATTGCACCTAAGGCACTCTGAAGATTAACCCGCATAAAATTAGCCAGATTAAAATTATTGTCTGATTCCATTGTAAATAATGGACGTCCTTCTTCAAACCCAGTTATATGTTCACCTGATAAATAACCATAAGCTAAGAGACCTCCACAATCTTTGTCTCCTTCTAATGCTTTATTATATAAAGTCTCATAAAGATTATTTATATCAACTTCAAATCCTAACTCCTCAATAGCCTCTTTAAAAACATTGATCCACTTATCTAAATTAGATGAACAATTATTAGAATGAGCCATTGCTACCAATTTACCGGTAGGAGTCATTACCAGATCAAGTTCGGGATGAGGCTTAGAAAGTTTATCTTCTAAAACTACCATTGCAAAAACTGAAGTTCCTGCAGATACATTACCAGTTCTTGGAGCAACACTATTTGTAGCAACCATACCGGTTTCGGCATCTCCTTCTGGAGGACACATTAAACTTCCAGCTTCTAAATTTCCTGTTGGATCAAGTAGTTTAGCACCTTCCTTAGTCAAAGTTCCTGCATTTTCACCTGCCAGCAGTGGTTCAGGTAAAATTTCATTAATTTCCCAGGGAAGATTATACTCGGAAATTAAATCACTAAATTTCTCCAACATTTTTTGATTATAATTCTTAGTTTTAACATCAACCGGAAACATGCCTGATGCTTCTCCAATTCCAATTACTTTTTCTCCCGATAATTTCCAGTGAATAAAACCTTCGAGAGTTGTTAAAAAATCAATTTCAGAAATATGAGCTTCTTCATTTAAAATTGCATGATATAAATGAGCAATGCTCCAGCGCTGAGGAATTGGATGATTAAATTTTTCAGTTAATTTTCGACTTGCCTCTTCAGTTATATTATTACGCCAGGTTCTAAAAGGAACTAAAAGTTCGCCCTCTTTATTAAAAGGCATATAACCATGCATCATAGCACTAAAACCAATAGAAGCTATCTTTTTTAGCTTCAATCCATATTCTGATTCTATATTTTTAGCCATATCCCTATAACTGGCCTGAAGTCCCTGCCAAATTTCATCTAAACTATAGGTCCAAATTCCGTCCACATAACTATTTTCCCAACTGTGACTTCCGGATGCTATTATCTGATTATCATCTCCATTAAGCAAAACAGCTTTAATCCTGGTTGAACCAAACTCAATTCCCAGAACTGTATTTCCATTTTCTATAGCATTCTGATTAGCTGCAGTCATTGATTTAACCTCCTAAATATCATTTTCCCTGTCCATAATAGGCGTTTTTACCATGTTTTCTTAAAAAATGCTTATCAAGTAATGTCTGATCAATCTCCTGAAGAGCTGGATTTAAATTAACAGCCCGATAAGCCATTTTAGCAACTTCTTCCATCACAACCGCATTATGAACAGCATTTTCTGCATCTGTTCCCCACGAAAACGGACCATGATTATTGACCAGAACTCCCGGACGTTGAGTTGGATCTATATTCTTGAATGTTTCTACTATTACTTTACCTGTATCTCTTTCGTATTCTCCGTTAATCTCTTCTGCCGTCATTTTACGAGTACAAGGAATTTCTCCATAAAAATAATCAGCATGAGTCGTACCAAAAGCAGGAATTCCTTTACCTGCCTGGGCCCAACTGGTAGCCCAGCTAGAATGGGTATGTACAATCCCACCAATTTCTTCAAAGTTTTTATATAAATAAAGATGGGTTGCAGTATCCGAAGATGGCTTTAAATCACCTTCTACTTTTTCCCCATCAAGATCTACCACAACCATATCAGCGGCTGTCATCTGATCATATTCTACTCCACTCGGTTTAATTATAAACAGACCTTTTTCTCTATCTATACCACTGACATTACCCCAGGTATAGGTTACTAATCCTCTTTTTGGTAATTCAAGATTGGCTTTTAAAACTTTTTCTTTAAGTTTTTCTAACATTTTTTTCCCTCCCAAAAGTATCAAATTTCTATAATACTTTTATAATAATTTAAATTCCTCCATATAAACAACTTTTGACAGTTCAAAAGGGGGTACTTTATTATTACTATCAAAAAGCGTTTATATGGAGAGAATTATTAATGAGAAATTTATTTAAATATCTCTTAATAAAGATATTTATTTTATTAGTAATTTTACTTTTTTACACCAACTTCAAATTTACTTCAATTTATAGTAAATATCATTCCATTTTAATTCTTTT
Source organism: Halanaerobium kushneri (assembly GCF_900156285.1). Lineage (GTDB taxonomy): Bacteria > Bacillota > Halanaerobiia > Halanaerobiales > Halanaerobiaceae > Halanaerobium > Halanaerobium kushneri. The sequence goes on along the minus strand of NZ_FTNC01000017.1, from coordinate 1,809 downwards.
TTAAATTCATTTACTTCTGTATCAGCATCAATTGTAAGCAGCTCAATATCTGCTATTTCAGCAAAGTCTCTTAAATGTTCAGTTGTTACAGCTTTTGAAAATCCTGTATGGTGAGCCCCTCCTGCATAAATCCATGATTCAACTGCTTCTCTAAGTGTTGGCTCTGGCTTCCAGAAAACTCTGGCCACAGGTAATTCGGGCATTTCATGTTCAGGAGCTTCAACCTTAACTTCATTAACTATCATTCTAAACCTATTACCCATATCAGTGATTGTGGCATTGACTGCCGGCCCGGAAGCAACATCAAAAACTAATCTTGCTGGATCTTCTTTTCCACCTATTCCTAAAGGATGCATTTCCAGGTTAGCCTTACCATCAGCAATACTTTCACAGACTTCTAACATATGGGCACCAAGAACTTTGGTATCCTTAGGGTCAAGATGATATGTGTAGAATTCCATAAAAGAAGTTCCACCCTCTAGTCCATATCCCATAACCTTCATTGCTCTAACTAAAGCTGAAGTTTTCCAGTCTCCTTCACCACCAAATCCATATCCATCTCTCATCAATCTCTGCACTGCAAGTCCGGGAAGCTGTTTCATACCGTGTAAATCCTCAAAATTTGTAGTAAAACCTTTAAAGTTTCCTTCTTCCAGGAACTTACGTAGTCCAATTTCAATTCTTGCTGATTCTTTTAAAGACTCTTTACCTTCACCTTCCAGCAGTCCTTTTTGCACATTGTACTCCTGTTTATATACTTCTATTAGCTCAGCAATTTCTGCTTCATCAACAGCATCAATATATTCTACTAAGTCACCAATACCATAATAATGAACTTCATAACCAAATTTCATCTGAGCTTCTACCTTATCACCTTCAGTAACAGCAACATTACGCATATTGTCACCGAATCTCACAAATTTCGCTCCCTGTGCATCTGCCCAGGCAGCAGCTGCTCTGGTCCAGACACCAATTCTACGCTGAACTTCTTCATCCTGCCAGTGTCCTGCCACTACTTTACGGTTCTTACCTATTCGGCTGACCATAAAACCGTATTCGCGACCACCATGTGCAGCCTGGTTGGTATTCATAAAGTTCATATCAATCTCATCCCAGGGAATATCCCGATTAAATTGAGTATGCAAATGCAGCAGTGGTTTCTGCATTGCTTTTAAACCTGCAATCCACATTTTAGCAGGTGAAAAAGTATGCATCCAGGTAATAAGACCGATGCACTGATCACTGCTATTAGCCTCCAAAACTACTTTCCTGATCTCTTCTGCAGTGGTTACTACACTTTTAAACTTAATTTCTACTGGAATTTCCCTAGCAGCAGAAAGTCCCTCCGCTATTTTTTTACTATTTTCCTCCACCTCTTTTAAAACACTATCTCCATAAAGATGCTGACTTCCAGTTACAAACCATAATTCCTGTTTTTCAAAGATATTTTTCATTTTTCTCCTCCTTATTACTTTAACTTGAATTCGGCAAGTAAAAAGTTAAAATAGTTCTTTTTAGATTTTTGCCGTTAAAAAATAATTTCAATCTATTAAAATTAAATATTTAGTCTCAATTTAAATAGCCAGTTAAATAAATTGTCCAGCTTCCAGATTTTAGACGCACTTAACTAAACTATGGTTTTCATAGCTTAAAAAATTAGTCTAAACTGTACTGGTGGTTTTAATTTAGCACCACCTTCTTTCTAAAATCTGTTAGTGCTTTTCTAAGATATTTAATTGTTTTTTCCAGCAGTTTATTTGGGGCAAAGCGGATGTGTTTGTACCAGCCGCTGCCGCAGATATTACCTGC
>NZ_FTNC01000029.1 GCF_900156285.1 Halanaerobium kushneri | reverse complement strand
AAATTACAGTTGGTAGTTTTACTGAAGGATGAACTCTTTTATCTTCAATCTGCTCTAATTTTTGAATTAAATCGTAGACCCTGTTACAATATTGATAACAACTTAATGTATGATTTTTAGTTTTCATTTTTCCCCGTCTCCTTTTTTGTGTGTTTTTCTTGTCAATTAACACTTTCAAAAAAGGGCGGGGATTTCCTTTATTAAAGCCCGAATTATCAATCATCATAAGGTTTTTAATTGGGATAATTGTATGACTAATATTTCTAATATTCTTTATTTTGGAACTACTGCTGAGAATACTGTTTGAACTGTATTCTCCTTATTTTTTAAAAATCATTTGCGGAATCTCTGGATTCTAAAGATCAGGGAGTAAAAAAATATATACTGCCACCACCAATGGCAGGTTTTTTTGAATTTTCAATGATGAGAACCCGTCAGGATATCAATCAAAAACTGCTGGCAGAATTATATCATCAGTATTTGAATGTGGAAGAAGATTTTATTAAAGATCTATTTTTAGCCAGCGAGACCAAACTGGGCCGGGTCTATGTTAATGAAGAAGTTCTCTCTAAAGATAATATGGTCCATATTTTGGATTTTGAAAAAGCAAGTCATATCATAGAAAGTGCTGAAGATATAGGAATCAGCACCTGTTACTGCAGGCATAAAATGCACCACCTTGATCAGGCCTGTGATGCTCCACTTGATATCTGTATGACCTTTAATAACACTGCTGATTCTTTAATCCGCCATGATCATGCCCGTCGAGTTGAAACTTCAGAGTGTCTGGAGCTTTTACATCAGGCTTATGAGCACGGACTTGTTCAGTGTGGAGAAAATGTGCGTGAGAGTCCTACCTTTATCTGCAACTGCTGTGGCTGCTGCTGTGAGGCACTTCTGGCAGCAAAAAAGTTTGGCAATCTGCATCCGGTACAGACAACTCATTATCTACCTCAGATCAATTACCAAAGCTGTATTGACTGTGGTAAGTGTATTGAAGCCTGTCCAATCGATGCAATCTCCAGAAATGATGAAAAGGTAGTGATTGACCATGATATCTGTCTTGGCTGTGGAGTCTGTGTTCGCTCCTGCCCCAACAGCTCCTTAAGTCTGCAGCGGCGCAAAGAAGAAATTATAACTCCCGTTAATTCAGTCCACAGAACAGTTATGATGGCAATTGAAAGAGGTAAACTGCAGAATTTGATTTTCGATAACCAGGCTTTCGGCAGCCACCGGGCAATGGCAGCTGTAGTCTCAGCTATTTTAAAACTGCCTCCCATTAAACAGGCAATGGCCAGTAAGCAGCTCAAATCACGCTATTTAGAAAAAATTATAAAAAAACTGGCTTAATCTTTCAGCAGCAGTATAGCCTTCAATTAAATTTCAGAGTTAGAAAAAAGCCGGCTAATACCGGCTTTATCTGTTTGTTATTTTAATTTTTTGCAGTAGCTGTAATCAAAATCTTTCGATTTCAGCTTTTTAAGATCTGCAAAATCTCCATAAAAATATAGGAGGGGACAGTGAACTCTAGCTGCCCAGGCAGTTTCGCTGTGAACGGCTCCGGGAACCTGATAATAGATTAAATCAAGTTTAAATTTTCTTTTAAGCTCTTTGAGCCTTGAAATGACATCCTCCGTAAAAGACATAAATTTACCTTCGGCCTCACCCGTATCCAGCCAGATTCTGCTCTTTAAATTATGATAATTATAAGAATTAATTTTTTCCAGCGGGGAACTTTTACCCCACCAGAAGGAGGGAGACATCACTGCAAGTTTGCCAAAGAGATCGCTCCTCCGCAATCCAATGTTGAAAGTAACCAACCCTCCCATCGATGAACCCATTAAGGCTGTATTTTCTGGACCCTTTCTAACTCTGTAATTTTCTTCAATAAAGGGCATTAGTTCTCGAATAATAAATTTTTCATAGGCAAAACCTCTGGCTTTAACCTTCTTCCCTCTATAATAACCATCCTGATGAGCATATTCGCTCAGCCGTTCTTTACCCATATTATCAGCAGCCACAATTATAATTTCTTCAATTTTTTCGGCTCTAATTAACCTTTCTGCAGTCTGATGCAGATTCCAGGAATCTCCAGAAAAAGATTCCCGGCCGTAAAATACATTCTGACCGTCATGAACATATAAAACTGAATAAAATTTATTCTTTTGAGCTGAATAAGAAGGCGGTAAATATATTCTTATTTTTCTGGAATTATTTAAAACCTCAGATTTAAAGTCCTTTATAATTTTAATATCTATTTTTTCTTTTATCATCTAGAACCCCTCAGCTACCTTTTTTATTGATCTTACTTTTTTTAAAATCAACTAAACTAGATAATTCCCTCTTCTTTAAGCTTTCCCAGAAAATAGGGCATCTGCTCTCTCCAGCCTGTCCAGTCATGGTCTACATCATAACCCCAGTAATCAAACCAGGCAGGAATCCCTTTTTCAGCCAGAATAGTATCTAAAAGCCTGGTATCTCTTAAAGTATCTTTCTCCCATCTGCCCTGACCGGCACAGACAATCAACTTATTTTTGCGATAATGATTGAGATACCAATCATCTTCCAGCTCCCTTAAATAATCAACCGGGGAATTCAAATAGACTTCTGTATCCATATAGCCCCCGGTAAAAAATCTGGCATCATAAATACCGCTTAAAGCAACAGCGGTATCAAAGGCATCAGGATGTTTAAAATAAAAATTGACAGCATGGTAGGCGCCCATACTGCAGCCAGTAGTAATTAATCCTCCCTGCCAATTGGAATGATATTTAATCAGAGGCAGCAGTTCATCAACAATATAGCGATCATAGCTGTTGTGAACTAAAGCCTTATCATGGGAATGGAGGCCGAAATTAAGCCAGGAATCAGCATCAACACTGCTTGCTGCATAAACTGTTAGCTCACCATTTTCAATAAAAGGCCAGATAGCATCAATCATACCAAAGTCCTCGTATTCATGAAAACTACCACCAGAAGAAGGGAAAACAAGCATTGGTTTTCCGGCATAGCCGTAGATTTTAAAAGGCATCTCCCGATTTAAATTTGAACTGTAAAAACTTCTGTACTCTATCTGCATAATTATACCTGCTTTCCTTTCAAAAAAATTAATTTTTATCTATCGCATATTTAACAGCTTCTTTTCCCTGCTCCATTTCCTCAGTTCTTAAAATTATGCCATAATCTCCAATAGCAGGAGCTAAAATGGGCGAAATTGCTTCGTGTAAAACTATATATTGACCATAATTATTTAAAATATCTTCTAAAGAATGCTTATAATTGATAAAATTCTTACGGCCGATATAAAAACAATTATATTTTCTGCTGATATCTGCTCTAAATTCACCATGAGCTATCAACTCTGCATAAGCTTTGTAGATATTTATATCATTGGCATAATTAAACATGTCCAGAGTCAGCCCTCCAGGTGGTCTCATATTAACTTCCAGGGCAACAATTCTTCCGTCCGCTAGTTTAAAATACTCAAAGTGAAAAAATCTTTCTTTGAGTTCAAAGGCCCGAGCCGTCTTTTTACCAGCTTCCACTATATCTTCCGGTAGCTCTCGCGGAATATAATAATACATATCAAGCCCCTCATTAACAGTCTCCATAATTCCACCCTTATAGACCATTGAGGAGGAAAAAACAATATTACCTTCTTGATCTGTCAGCCCATCAAAAGTGTGTATTTTGCCCTCGATATATTCTTCCATTATATAATCAAGATTTAATTTATTATTAAAAAAATCTAACAGTTGATCGTGATTGTGAATTTTATAGGTATCTGCTGCGCCAACACCGCTGTCAGGTTTAACAACCACCGGATAATCAACTTCAGCAATAAAGTCTTCGGCTTCGTTGAGACTGTTAACAACCCTGCCGCGGGCTGTGTTTAAACCAGCCTGCTGAAAGACGTCTTTCATCTTTGATTTGTACTTCATTGCTTCAATTTCATCAATTTTTAAACCTGGCACATTAAAATCAGTTCGCAAACGGGCATCTTTTCCCAACCAATGTTCATTATTGGACTCAATTCTATCAATTTTTCCATACTTATGGGTGAAATATCCACAAGCTCTAAGCAGCTGGGAATAGTCCTCCATATTATCAACTTTATAATATTCTGTCAGAGAATCTTTAAGCTCTCTTCTCAATTCTAAATAGGGCATATCTCCAATTCCAAGTATATTGACTCCGGCGTTTTTAAGCTCCACACAGAAATTATAAAAATTATTAGGAAAATATGGCGATATAAAGATAAAATTCATATGATCCTTCCTTTCTCTACTCTACTTCTCGAATTATCACTAATTATAATCATAACTGTTATTAATAAGTTAACTAATTTTATCATTTTAAATTAAAATTGTAAACTATATGGATCAGATTTTTCCACTTTAAATTACTGTTCAAATTGCAGTCATTGTATATTCAACTAATTTACTGCTTCTTAACAAAATCAACCAGCAATTATTTTTTCTCATTTTTTGATGAAAAAATACTCAAGACAACATAAGCAATTAATGTAAAGACAAAAAAGATTAGTAAGACTGTAGCAATGCTCTGCAGAGAACCAATCAAAGTTCTGTAAATTTCTAAAGTCCAGCGCTCAGTTGTAAGTTGAACAACTTCTCTATTTTCATAGCGAGAAGTTATATATTTTTCTAAATCCCAGACTCTGACTCCCCCGGAGATTCCAACCACATAAATTGCAAATTTAATATATTTAAGCCAGGCCTGATTGATTGCCTCAGGTACTATTAAGTTTAAAATTTTATAAATTGAATCATTAAACAATCTGCTTACTATATAGCAGACAAGGAGTGCCACCAAAAATGTAACCAGCATTAGTAGATAAAACATATATTCACCTCTTTATTTATATCTTTTACTTCAGAAATCGATCAGGTAACCTGTTTATAATTTCCTGATATCTTATCATTTCAAAACTTTTATTCCGCTCCCCAACCTTTTTGCAGCAATTTGGTATTAATAACTCCTGGATGTAGGCAGTTAAAGGTAATTTTATCTAATAATGGAAGCAAATGAAGTGTTAAAATAAACTGAGAATGATAATTGACAGCTATAGTCTTTTCTATCTGATCTTCACTATATTCTAATTTATTTTGATAAATTCCCGCATTATTGATCAAAACATCAATCTTCTCTTCTTCCTCCAACAGCTCCAGACTTAAATTTAAAATCTGCTGCTGTGACTCCAAATCAGCTATAGCAATTTTATCATTATAAATTATATTAACATAATAATTATTTAGTTAAAACACAAATACAGCCTAAAATTAAGTATATTGAAAGTTGATTATTTCATTCTTTAATTGAATAATTTCTCTTTATCAATCCTTAACTGCATAAACTATTCTTTCACCATCATAAATGCTGATTTCTCTGCTGCTTAAATCAGAATACAGCTTTTGATACTCATCCTTTCCCACATCTTCTATTAGTTCTAAACCTCGTGAATTTAAGATCTCTTCAATTTCACTGCTTTTAAGGCCGGTTTTCCAGGGAGAACCCATCTCTTCAACAAAAGAGATAATTTTTTCATCAACTTCAGATCTTTCAGAACCAACAACTACTTCCTTTTTCACATAACTAAAAACTACTCTGCTTCCACTCTTTAATTCAGCAAAATAATCGATTACTTTATCCACCGCTTCTCTTTCCAGATATTGAGTAACACCTTCCCAGATCAAAAAAGTTTTCTTATTCTTATCAAAATTATTTTCCTGCAGCACCTCATTTAAGTCTCTTTTTTCAAAATCAATTTCTACCAAATTAAGATATTCAGGAAGATCCTGATATAACTTTTTTAATCCTTTTTTCTTTTTGGAAAGAGTCTCAGGATGGTCTACTTCAAAGACTTCCAGATTTTCCAACCCTTCAATCCTGATGGACCTTGTATCAAATCCTGCGCCAAGAATTAATAACTGCTCCATCTCTTTTAAGTTTTCTCTTAAAGTGTCATCAATATATCTTGTTCTGTATAAGAGATTGCCAATTACGCCAGGCAGTTCTTTATCTCTTTTAGCAAATATCATCTCTCTTAGAGGAGAAAACTTAATCAGCTTTAAAAACAGTTTCCAGAGAGGAGGCATTAAATAAAATGCTGCTCCATCATAAAAGAGTCTCTCATCTTCGGGATAATATGATTCTGCTGCTCTAAGTGCAGCATTTGATAAAGCAGAATAGCTTTTATCTTTCATTATTTTTGCCTCCCTGTCAATTATTTTTTATTGTTTTTTTATATCATCCAAAAAAGAATATTTAATAATCTAACATAAAAAGAATATTTAAAACTTTTTAAAAAAATAGGGGTAGTAAATGTAAAAGTAGATAGAGAACAATAATTATTTTAGCAATCTGAGCCAGATAAAAAGAAAAGTTTCTGTTTCTATTTTTATCACTTTTAAGTTCTCGACTCTGATCTGCTTCTTTAATTTCTTCTGTAGCCTCTATATTTAAACTTTCCAGCAGTTCTTTAGCCTCTTTATAATCCTTCTCTGCAACATAAAGTTCTATATTGAAGGCGGAATAGCCCATATAAAGCATAGTATAGTCCCCGGTTTCATCGTGGCGCACAATAAGCTCAATCCCGTTATCATTGAGTAAGGCCTCTATCATCTCTGCTTCGCGGGTCCCGGTTGTTATTAAATGCTGCAGTTTAAATTCAGCCATTGTTTTAGCTCCTTAAATTTTTATTAAATCTAATCTTCAATTAAATTGTTTTTCACTAAATCAGTTTCAGTTAAAACTTTTATCCCATTTTTTATTAATAATTCAGCTGTGAGACCTCTGCCGCTGATTAATGTACCGCTAAAAGTTCCGTCGTAGATTTTTTCCGAGCCGCAGGAGGGACTTCTCTGCTGCAGTAATGCTTTTTTGGCTTCCACAATTTTTGCTATTTTTAAAGTTTTTTCTGCCCCCAGTTTAAATTCAGCTGTTAGATCTTTACCCTTTTCAGTTATAACTTTTTTCCTGCCTTGATCATCAATAATAATTTCGGAGGGATCTCTGGGAGTCGGGAGTCCTCCCAAAACTTCAGGACAGACCGGAATTGCCTTTCCTGTTTTGACTAACTCTGCAACTTTTTTATTTAAGTTATTTTTGCCGTCATAGCGGCAGTTAATTCCTGCCAGACAGGAACTTACAAGAAACATTTAATCACCTTCAATCATTAATTTTTAACGCTTAAATCCACCTTCAGAATTTATAATTTCCCCGGTAATCCATTCAGCATCTTTTGAGGCCAGAAAACTAACCAGTCTGGCTGTGTCTTCAGGTTGACCGATTCTACCCTGCGGAAACTTTTTCAATAACTCCTCTTTCAGCTCCTGACCCATCCAGCCGGTATCTGTAGGACCCGGATTAACAGCATTAACTGTTATTCCTTTGGGAGCTAATTCAGCTGCCAGAGAGATGGTTAAGGCATCCACTGCTCCTTTGGTAGCTGCATAAGCCATCTCATTTTCCATTGGTCCTTTAAACTGACCTGAACTGAGATTAATTATTCTGCCGCCTCTTTCTTTTTCTGCGCCCCAAGGCATCTTTCGATCATAATCAAGCCAGTAAGTAAAAAAAATATCTGCACCATCTTCTGCTAATTTCCTGGCAATTGCTGCGCCAATTCCCTGCAGCCGGCTGGCCCCTGTTATTAGGGCAGTTTTATTGTTAAGTCTTTTCTCTAACATAATACTATCACCTGTTTTTATTTATTATTAATTACTGAGATTTATAAACTCTGATCAATACTGCCGTCAGGCAGCATATTATCAGGATGGTATTCGCCGCGCTCTTCCATTTGATAGCGCTGACAGCTTTTATTATCACCATGACAGTAGTTTTCAACCCACTTTTTATCTATTTTACCAGCTTCATAAAATCTCTTCATCGGACAGACCGGATACCATTTGCAGGTCATAATTAGCCTCCTTATTTCTCAACTATTCCGCTGCCGTCAAGCTGATAATAACTGCTTTCAGCACAGTCCCTGCATAAAACTTTATCATCTTTTTGAACAGCTTTGGCAGCCATTAATCTCTCCCCACACTTACTGCATTCAGCATCAGCAAAGATCGGGGCATAATCAGGTAGTTCGATTTCAGCATTTTCTTCAATTTTAAAGTATTTATCAGGATCTGCTTCAATTATTTCAAAAGCTATCTCCTGCCAGAGTTCCTTCATTTTCTGCTGTTCTTTTTTGCTGCCTCTTCTTTCTGCAATAACTTTTTTAAATAATTCAGCTGCTTCTGGATATTCCCGTTCAATAAAATCTGGATCTTTGAGGTAATATCTAAGAGCTTCTGATGAATTCTCTCTTTTGACAAAGGTGACAGCTGTCTTGCCAAAATCACGATAGATGAGTGAATTATTGCCAAAGGTAGTGCCGGCGACATATTGAATACCGTCACTAAAACAGCTGTTAGATTCCACTACAGCCAGTAAATCCTCCATTCCATCATTTTCTGCAGCAAGTCTCTTTAAGGCATCTGCAGCAGCCAGCACTCCCAGGGCAAGAAAGGGACAGTAATGTCCGTGCAGTTCTCCCGTCTTAAGCAGTAAATCATGAAGATTCTGATATCTGATCAATTTATTAATCCTGTAGCGCGGTGTCTTCTTCTGCAGAGATAGAGTTGGCTGATCCATAAATGAGGCGTAAGGTTTAATATCAATAACTGGAGTTCCATCTATCGCATCAAGTCCATAGACATGCAGTTTATTACCCTCTCTTTTCAATAATTCCACAGTTGTAATCCCAATCGGTGTTGGTCTGCGGGGACTTCTGGAGGTAAAGAGACCTCTTTCCGACCCCTTTCTTCTTTTGCTGATTAGGTCATATCCTTCCGATTTATGAAAATAGAAAAGGATCTGCAGGTATTCATAATCTTCTATTTTGTCAAGACCATCCAGGTATTCTTCCTCAACCTCAATTATACTTCTATTCTTTTTCATCTCATCCGGACCAACAGGTTCCTTATATTTACTTCTAACTTCTGCTATTTTTTTAACTTTCATTTTTGTCTCCTTAATATCAAATTTTCATTTTAGTTTTTCTGAGCATCCTTAATACTGATTCTTCATCGACATAGTTATCTACTCTATTGAGATCAATCCATTTTAAATTCTTAGATTCGCTGCTCTTTTCTAATTCTTCTCCAGCATCTGCTTGCAATAAAACTCTTAAGTCATAGTGAAAATGCTCAGCCTGCTTTTTAACTGCAGGAATTTTATGAACATCAAGATCAAATATTTTCTGCTCAACTACTGAAAGTGAATTTAAACCGGATTCTTCTGCAGCTTCTCTTAAAGCAGCTTCTTCAATTAATTCTCCCTCTTCTAAATGTCCACCCAGTTGAATCCATTTATCTAGTGCCTGATGATGGTGAAGTAGAATCTTATCACCCTGATGATTGACTATCCAGGCAGAAGCTGTTAAATGCCCCTTAGAATTAGTTCGCAAATAGTCATCTTCATTATTAGCTAAAAAATTTATAATTTGACGCTTATATTTTTTCTCAGCCTGACTGTTCGGCTTATATTTTCTAATTTCCTCTAAAATTTTTTGATGGTAATCCAACTTAAAGATTCTCCTTTTCTATTATATATAATTCTTGATTAATTTTATTTTCCCTGTTTAAAAATCAAAGAGCCGGGAAATCCCGGCTTTCTTTATAACAATTATTTTTAAAATTAAAGATCAAAATTATTTTCTGATTTTTGTTCCGCTGTAAGTAAAGGCATCACTATTCATATCGAGGCGGTCATCTTTGATTTCAGCTATAATATTACCGCAACTTTTACAGACAAAGTTTTTACCTTTAACTTCTCCATCATAAAGCCTTGTTATTTTGCTCTTCCAGCAGCGGAGAACTCTGCCCTGGCCAATTTTTTTGTATTTAAATAATTTACTTTTGCATTTTGCACATTTAATTGTCAGCATGATATCAATCCTCTGGCTGATTTAGATAATAATTTTTGCGGGCAAAATATATTAAAGTCATCCAGATCCCAAAAGGTACTAAAGTTAAAGCAACTAAGAGAATATTAACCCAGATATTTATTTCCATATGTCTTGAGTAATAAACCAGTGCAATGACATAAAAAATAACAGCAGCTGTACCGATGAAATATAAATTACTATTACTACTAAGTATTATGTTAGAAATAATCAAAATAAGTATCGATGTTAAATATAGTTTACCTGCTTTATTTGAAACAAAAGCATTAAATATTGATTTTAACATTATCCCGCTCCCTCCTGTTTTTATAATTAAACTTAAAAGATAAGCCTACTCCAGACTCTGGCTTTCCAAATAATCAGCCAACTGCTTCATTTTAAACTTTGTGCTAATTTTAGTATATCATATCAGCTCAGTTAACAAAATAATTTCTATTTGCTATTTTTTTGGATTGATAATTTGATCAAAGTTTTTAATAAAAGCATTACTAAAGCAGCTGTCAGAAACATTATATTTAAACCCCATCGGTCAGCAATAAAACCAATAATTGGAGCTGAAACCACAATGAAAACAGTTCTAAATTGCGATTCGATAGATAACATAGTTGCTCTTTCCTTTTCAGCTATGATATTGGCAATATAATCGAGCATCACCGGTCTTCTCATACTTCTAAGAACATAGAATAAGATAAACAAAAGAATTATAAAATAAGTAAAACCGCTGTTTATAATTAAGCCGATCAGAGCCATTATAATTACTGTTAAAATATAGACAATATTTAGAGCTTTACCTGTATCTACAAAAATTCTTTTCAGCTTAAAGGCGCTGCGGCTGGCAGCGGAACTGAGTAGATAAATCACTGCATAGGACAGGCCAAGCAGAACTGAAAGTCTTTTTTCTTCACCGTAATTCAGCATTAAAGGCAGTGCAATCAATTCTATTTTTAAAATCGGCTGCAGATAATCTTTTAGAACCTTAAAAAATCCATCATAAATACCTGAATTTATAATTCCTTTCCGCAAATCCTGTAAATTAAATAACAGTCTCTTTAGACTGTCGATTCCAGCCAGAAAAAATTTCTTTAAATCTAAATTTCCATTTGTTTTTCCATCCAGGTAAGCCGGATAAGTAGAAATTAAAATAAAGTCCAGAATATAGGGGATAATAGAAAATAAAAAAATCAATCTGTAGTTTGATTCTACAAAAACTATAAAAGCTCCAATTAAAGCTGAAATGGCTGAACCTATCAGTGAATAGGATTTAGTTCTTCCATAAACTTCCGACTTTTTATCGGCAAGCCCTTTGCGATCAAGATATAAAAAAATAATAGCTTTGTGGGTTCCACTTCTAAATGCCTCAGCTATACCAAAAAAAATCACTGCCAGAATCATAACCAAATAATTTAAAGCCAGGTAAAATAAAATAAAGGAAAAGATATAGAAAATAAAACAGATCTGCAGGCTTTTTTTACGGCCGTACTGATCAGCAAAAATACCTGATGGTACTTCCAGTATATTTTTAGTAATTTCTCTGATTGAAATGAGGGTTCCAATCTGAAAATAGGAAAAACCAAGGCTGAGAAAAAATATATAAAGAAATGGCTCAAAGAATTTAAGGTTTTTCAGCAGACCATAAAATCCAAATTTTTTGATATTTTTATCTTTTTTAATATCCATAATTATTCCTCCGGGAATAATATTATTTTAATAATTTGCACAGACAGCAACAGCAGTATCAGCTGCTCTGTGCCAGCAGACCAAAGCTTAATTTATAAAGAAAATAATCAAAACTATTCCCCGACAGGTTGCCGAAATTAATCATTCTGACTGCTAAGTTAATAGTTTCAAATTTTTCTCTTCCATATTCAGCCTTAACCTTATCCATCATTTCCTCTTCGGGCTGCCCTTTCTTTTCTGTCCAGTGCTGAGCGTAAAATAGAGCCAAAGTTTCTTCTTTCGGACAGTCTTCTAATTCACCTGCTAAAAGAGAATTAAGTTCAGCCTGACTGATACCTGCCTTAAGAGCCAGTTTTGAATGATAGTAGGAACAGTAGCGGCAGCCGTTGACCTCCGTTACAGCCATCATCAGCCTCTGCCTGAATTCTGCATCAAGCAGTTCTCCTGAATCTAATTTCTTTATCTGATCTCTATTTTTGATAATAAATTTTAATTCTTTAATAAATTCTCCGAAACTGTTGAATTTTCGCTTTTTAAATTTCTCCATATTAACTCCTTTAATTTAAATATTATCTTTTTATATTTCAATCAGCTCTAAATATTGATTAAAATTAGTGTTATTACTGTCATCAGAATGAAGCCCATTCTTTTGTTCTTAATTTTTCTCGGAAAAAGAGATAACCAGCGGCTGTGATTAAAACAATGCTGCCTACACTGAATATTGGAAAGACATTATCCAGTTCCATAGTTTTAATCTGGTTGAAAAGCTGATTTGGTAAAACAGGCAGATTTTTGAGCATTCTATCACTTCCTGGTTTCTATTATATCAAATCAAAAAATAATTAAAACTTTTTCCGGCAAAGTGTTGACATATGTTCAAAATTAATTATATAGTAGGATTGGTAAATAATAAATAGAAAACTCTGGGGGAATTGGAATGTTAACTTTTAAACAGGCAGTAATACCTGTGATTACAATGGTTTTATTGATCTTATTTTCTGTTCTATTCTGGGAGGCACCGATTCAGATTGCTCTCTTTTTTGAAATAATAATTATTATAGCTTTAGCCTTATACTGGGGCTATAAGTGGCAGGAAATTGAAGAAATGCTTTTTTCAAGTTTTAAAAATATAGGTAATGTAATTTTAATTTTATTTTTACTGGGAATGATGATCGGACTCTGGATTGCTGTAGGCACAGTACCGACAATGATCTACTTCGGGCTGCAGACTATCAGCCCCAGATACTTTTTTATCCTTTCTTTTATTTCAACTTCTCTTGTTTCAATGGCAGTTGGTACCGCTGTGGGAACTGCAAGTACAATCGGACTGGCCTTAATCAGTCTGGCCCAGACAATGGGGCTTAACCCTGCCTTAGCTGCAGGAGCAATTATTTCTGGATCTTATGTAGGAGACAGAATGTCACCAGTTTCTTCAATTGCTATTATCACAGCTCACAGTTCAGAAGCCCGGCTAATGGATATGATTTACCATATGCTCAAAACTGCAATTTTACCTTATCTAATTACAGCTTTAATTTTTCTCTTTATTGGATTAAACAGTTTTTCCAGCATGACAGCTGCAGTTAATTTAGATTCTCTGATTAAACTTTTAAACAGCAATTTTCAGATTTCCTACTGGCTTTTACTGCCTCCAATTTTAATCATTATTCTGGCCATCTTAAAAATACCAACAATTATTAATCTTGCACTAAACATTCTATTTTCTTTAGCAGTGGGAATATCTTTAACACAAAGAGGCTGGTCAGAACTTTTAAATATTATGTTTAGAGGTTTTAAAAATAAAACTGGGGTGGTCTTCATAGATAATATACTTAGTCGCGGCGGTTTAACAAGTATGCTGGAGCTAATTTCGCTAATTATTTTTGCTGTTCTTTTAGGAGGACTCCTGGAACAAATGGGAGTTTTAAACAGTCTCTTAAAACCATTTATTCATCTAATTAAGAAAAAAATGCATCTGATTACTGTAACGATCTTTGCAGGTATAATTTCTGCTGCTCTGGGCTGCAATCAGTTTCTGGGAGTATTTCTGCCGGCTAAAATGCTGGGAAAAAATTACGACCAAATGAAGGTTAAAAGAAAAGAACTGGCCAGAGCACTGGGAGATTCCGGCCTCATATTTTCACCCTTAATCCCCTGGAATGTTAACGCCTTAATGATGACAGCAGTTTTAGGAGTGACAACAGTAGAATATTTTCCCTATGCATTCTTTCCACTCCTGATGCCCTTTTCTAATCTATTAGTTAGCTATGTTGAGGAAAAATTTTTAGTCCAACATTAGCAATTAAAATAAAAGAGATTATCAAAAAAAGTTTAATATCCTGTGGAGTTAACAAAGTATAAAATCATCTTATCTTTTTAGCAATATAAAAGCCATAACTTAAATAATTTTTATACTTTTTATAGAGTCTTATTTCTTCTTTTTCTTTCTCTATCAATTGCCCGGCTGCTGCTGAGTAATTATGTTTTTTAAGAAAATTGTCAAAACGTTCTTCCATTGGTTTGTAATAACTATCAATCCAGCTTGATTCTGGCAAACAGAAATATCCAACTGGTGAGAAACCATTTTTTTCTAAGATTTTAATTTTGCTTGAAGCTGTATCAATTTCGGGATATTCACTATTCCAGTGTTCTTCTATTGCAACCGGTCTGGAATTGGTGAGCCAGGTTATCTCACTTACTGCCAGATAACCGCCTGTTTTTAAAAACTCTTTCCAATACTTGATGCCTGCTTCAAATCCCATAATGTAAACTGCTCCTTCAGACCAGATAATATCAAATTCTTCACGGCCAAAGGGCAGATCATCCATTGATTTTTTTAAAGTATTGATTTTATGAGCTAAGCCCAGTTCTTCTGCCCTTGAATTTAATTCATTTAAAAATTCAGTAAATAAATCAACAGCTGTTATCTCTCCTTTAATATTTTTAGCCAGAGTAATTGTCTGGGCACCTGTACCACAGCCAATGTCTGCAACTTTTAAATTTTCATCTTCATTTAGCTCCATAAAGCTCAGTGCTTTTATTGTATCCTCAGTATTGCCTGGCCCCTGTCTTTTACCCTCTATATGAAAATCAAGCAATAATTCAAGTTCTGTCATATTAATTTCTCCTTTTTAAAAGATTAATATTAATAATTTTTTATATGACTTCTATTCTGCAAATGCAATTCTATCTTCTTTAGCAATCTTTAAAATAAAATTAACACCCTCTAAAATCAATCAAGACTTAGAGGGTGCTTTAGTCTATTAAAGTTTAATTTCCTAAAAATATATTTTATTAGAAAAGCTATTTAACTACCATTACTGCCTGTTTTGCATGTCTAACTACCTTATCACTGGTTCCACCTAATAAAAAACTTCTTTTTTCGTCTTTTTTATCAGCCAGAATAATTAAGTCAAAATTATTTTCAGCAGCAAAATTACAGATTATTTCAGCAGGGTGTCCATAATGAATTTCCTTTTTTACTTTTATGCCTCTTTTTTTAAAAAAATTTGCTTCTTTGTCCATTACTTTTTTTATTCGTTCTTTAATATTCTCTTCTTTTACAGCTTCAGTAATTACTGTTATTAAAGTAACTTCTGATTCAGGATTAATCAAGTCTGCGGCAATATGAGATGTTTTTTTTGACTTTTCCGTTCCATCCACACCGACCAGTATTTTTTTCATTTTACTTCCCCCCTCTTGCTGTACAAAAAGATTATTCCAATACTATTATAATTCATCATCTATAATAGAATTCCTTTATCTTGATCCTGCTAAATCTATAATCTTGTCAATTTAAATTACAATAAGGGGAATGAATCTAATCCTTTTTCAGTAAAGATAAATATTTAGCAGAAATCTTATCAGTTAGATAGATATTTGCTGCTGTTTTATAAAAGTTCTGTCCTTCCTGATGAGCTTTAAGAGCTTTAATCTTAAAAATTACCGGTTTACTGGTTCTTCTCAGAGCCACCTTCTCAGCTTCTTGTATCTCAACACTTAAGTGGACATAATTTCTTTTCATCGGTTTGAGACCAGAAGCAAGAATTATATCTTTAACCTCAGGTCTGGTACCATGATAGAGAATTTTAGGTGGCTTAACGGCTCTGTAATCTGGATTAACTCCATCAATGCTGTGGCCATAGCTTGCTCTGATTCTTTTCCTGCCATCTAAAAATCTGAAACGCTCCTTGGAATCATTCTGGACCAGCTTTATTAAGTCATTCTTTGTTATATTTTTATACTTCTTACTCAATGCCTGCAGAAGTTCATCTGTTTTAACAGAAGCATCTGCTGCCAGTTTTAAGTCAAAATCTTCCGGATGATGGCGCAGAATATAAGAGATAGTTTTTGAGAGTTTGGTTTTGTTCATAATGATACCTCCAACTTTAAGTTCAATTTAGTCCTCTCTCTGTATATTTTTAAACTATTTTCTGCTTCTCATATATCATATTCAAGCTTTTTATAAATATAGCCTCTTTATCTAATATTTTTCTAATGTCGGTGTATTGTCTAATAATATTATAAAATATTTATAGTAATTATACCAATACATAGAAATTTCTTTTTTATCTTTATTTTAGCTCTCTGACTGTAGCAATTACTTCTACAACTCTTTATTTTCTGAATGTTTTTTGTTATTATATAATTGAAATAAAAGACTATAAAAGCCTAGATATAAAACTTAATCCAGCTGATTAGTTTTTGAGATTAAGAAAGGAGGCTGAAATTTATGGAAAAGGAACTGCTTATTAAATCTGCCTTTGAAGACGGTGGCTTTATTCCTGAAGAATACACAGCAGACGGCAGAGATATTTCTCCTCCGCTGATAATTGAAAATGTGCCTTCAGATGCAAAAACTCTGGCTGTTATTGTTGATGATCCTGATGCCCCAAACGGTAATTTTACCCACTGGCTGATTTGGAATATTCCGGCAGATATCAGTGAGATTTCAAAAAATATTGAAAGGAAAGAAAAAGTTAAAGAATTAAATGGAGCCACACAGGGTAAAAATGATTTTAATGAATTAGGCTATAGGGGACCGGCACCACCCAGTGGAGTCCACACTTACAGATTCTATGTCTATGCTCTTGATGATCAGCTTGAGTTAAAGACTGGAGCGGACAAAGAAACTCTGCTCAAGACAATGGAAGGTCATGTACTGCAGAAGGCTGTTTTAAAAGCTAAATATACACGCTGATTTGTAAAATTAATTATCAAGGCACTTGATTTTTATCAGGTGCCTTTGCTTTTTTGAATCATCATTTCTAAAAGAACGATCCAGCTCAGTATTGTCTATTATATCAATTTTCTTTTTATATTTTTCCTTTTTAGATTCAGGATAGGCAATTATTAGTGGCTAATATTTAAAACTAATTAGAATCTATATAATACTAGAAATTTTCAAGATTTAGTTTCCGTAAGGTAGCTTCATAAATATCCAGTGTTTTAAATATCTCAATAACTCCTTTACAATTAAAGGATAACATAGAAATCCGACAGCAGTATGTCGCAAACGAATGTTTTTAATAAAAAAATAAGTAAAATTATGAAAGCACCTGCCATAATTGACAGGTGCTGTTCATTTATAATTAAGAGCTTATTTAATTTGATTCAATTTCTTTTTCAAATTCAAAAGTCATTCTGCCGAGTTCCATTCCACTCTGAGCAAAATATAATTTGATGTAATTATTTTTACTCCAGAGACTTATTTCTTTTTCTACTGTCTGCCACTCGCCAGTACCATTGATAGTAATCGTTGAATCTAGCTTATTATTAACAAATAAGGAAACAGGAACCTGAGCAACTTCTCCTCCACTGGCTTTCAGTTCAAGTTTAAGTTTATAAATTCCTCTCTCACCTCTAATTATGCCAAAGACAACTGACTCTCCTTTGGAAGTATCTACTTCTGAGAGATCAATAGCATCTAATTCAGTCAGGTCATAATATTCCATCACATTTACTGGTTCTTCAGCACTTTCTGCTGCATCAGATTCTTCCCCGGTTCCACTAAGGTCTCTTTCCATCACAGCTGAATCCATTATAAATTTAAGAATATTGGCTGCATTACGCTGCAGCTCACCTCTGGTGATCTTTCCTTCGGCCAATCCTTTTAAAGTATTATCCTCACAGCTGTTTTCCTCAGGATTCTCACAGACCATGTAAAGATCATTCTGTGCTCGTACCATCGGAATAGTATTTCCTTTTCTGGCTTTTTCACCCTCTTCATTGATTCTGGCCCACCAATCGGTCATTACAATTCCGTCAAAGCCCCACTCTTCCCGCAGGATTGTAGTCAGGAGATCATAGTTTCCGGCTGTCCAGATTCCATTTAGACCACCATAAGTAGACATAATAGAAGCTGCTTCTCCTTCTTTAACGGCTATCTCAAAGCCCTTCAGATAAATTTCTCTTAAGGCTCTTTCAGAGACCACAGAATTCACATCATGTCTGTGAGCTTCCTGGTTATTGGCCACATAGTGCTTGATTGTTCCAGTAACCTTATATTTATTCATTGCCCTGAGCTGCACAGCCGCCATTTTACCGGTCAGCAGCGGGTCTTCGGAAAAATACTCAAAATTACGTCCATTTAAAGGTGTCCGGTGGATATTCATTCCCGGTCCTAAGATAGTTTCAATCTGATTTGCCAAAAGCTCCTGTCCCATCAGGTCAAATAATTTAGCTACTAAATCTAAATTAAATGTACAGGCTAAAGAGGTCCCATTTGGCAGACTGAAGGCGGTTGTGCCGCAGTCCATTCTAATTCCGGAAGGTCCATCAGCACAGCAGGCAGCAGGAATTCCAAAATCAGTCAGATTCTCACTTACACCACCAAAAGCTCCGGCTGTACCGGGAGTTACTCTCGGAGAATTCATTCCTTCACCCCGCATCAGACAGGCCAGATCTTGATCACTCAGCTGAGCAATAAAATCTTCTAAGGATGCTTTTTCCTGATAAACATCTTTTAACTTTATACCCTGATCACCTGTAGAAGGAATTGCTTCCGGTCGTTTGGCAGCTATCCGCTGATCTAAATCTATAGTTCTTTCTGGTACTTCCTCTTCCGTCATTCTGCCATCTGAATCAACTTTTAAGCGTCTAAAGGACTCTACCGGTGCACATGCTTCTTTAAGTTCTTTTATGACCTCAAGACTATCAATTTCAAAACTTCCGGCAAGTTCGGCCTTTCTGACATCACTGCCAGCATATATCTTATATTCACCAGCTTCCATTACATATGAAGATTTGTGACCTGTAATACCGCTGTCATCATAGGAAGCTAACTGTTCTTTTCTAAAGCTCAAACTCAATTTCTGGCTCTGACCCGGTTCCAGCAAATTGGTTTTAGCAAAGGCTTCTAAAGTCCGGGCTGCTTTACCTAGTTTGCCTAAAGGCTTAGCTGCATAGACCTGTACTACTTCTTTACCGGCCAGATCACCGGTGTTTTTGACTTCAAGCTCTACAGTCAGTGAATCTTCTCCTTCCTCAAAGGAAAGAATATCGATTTCAAATTCTGTATAGGAGAGTCCATAGCCAAAGGGATAGATAACCCTGTCTTTGGCTGCAGTTTCAAAATATCTGTAACCCACATAAATATCTTCTTTATAAATTAAAGTATCCTTATTTCCAAAATCATCCATAGAAGGATAATCTGAAATGTCAACTGCAATTGTATCACTGAGTTTACCGGAAGGATTTACTTTACCTGTCAGCACATCTACAGTTCCATTTCCACCTTCCATACCTCCATGCCAGGCATAGAGTACAGCTTCGGGCTGATATTTATCAACCCATTTCATATCGATAATATTACCCACATTTAAGACTACAGCTACCCGATCAAAGGCTTCAGATACACTGGCCAGCATCTCTTCTTCAGTATCTGTGAGCAGATAACTCCCTTTAGTTGCTGAATTATCTTTATCTTCTCCTGCAGTGCGGCCGAGAATAACAACTGCCAGATCTGAGTCAGCGGCTGACTTTTGAGCCAGTTCAGCACTTACCGGCATCTCTTTCTGGGTCCAGGGTTCCTGAGCCCAGCCCTCACCATGGTCAAAAGGATTATCTTCTAACCATTCTTCATATGTATCGATCAGCTCCTGATTAAGAACAAGCTCATCGCTTAATTTTAGGGCATCTAAAATACCCACTACATATTCTGTATTAACAAGTCCCCCAGAACCGGTACCACTCTTATAATAATCAAATTGAATTCTACCAAAAACAGAAACTTTTTCTCCTTTTTTAATTGGAAGTGCCTGCTTTTCATTTCTTAAAAGCACACAGCCTTCTGCAGCTGCCTGTCGAGAAATTGCTGCATATTTTTCTAGATCAAGTTTAACTTTTTCCATTTGAATTCTCCTTACTTCTTTATTTAGTAATTGTCCCCTGTAATTAGGTCCTTAAAATTTTATAAACAACAATATTATTGTAACATAAAACGATTTAGGAAGTAAACAGTTTTATGACTAAAGCCGGTAAAAATTGAAAGCGTTTTCTTTAATTTAATTAAAGAAAATAAGTTCAGACTAATAATGACTTAAGATTTCTTTAACGCTCTTTACTTTCTGAATATCAGTCAGCTTATATTCAAACTCTGAAATACAGTCGCTATTAAATTTAAGCTTCTGCTTGAGCATTGACTTATCTACCTTTTTATTGAAAGCTGATAAATGTACCTCTCTGCAGTTTGTCTGCTCAATGATTTCTTTTAAATTATGTTCTCTAATCCCTCCACCCAATACTATTTCCAGCTCTTCACCAGCATATGCTATAATTTCTTTTGCCAGCTGCAGATTATCAGCAACTTTATTAGCCAGGGCACTGGTTAGAACTCTATCCATTCCAATTTCCTTAATTTTATCCAGGGCAGCAAAGGGATCAGGAACTATATCAAAAGCTCGGTGAAAAACAGTTTCTTTATCTCCTGCAATTTCTTTTAAAATTCTATTTCTTCTTAGATCAAGTTCTCTATTTTCTTTAAGTATTCCAAAAACAAGACCATCTGCTCCAGATTCAACTGCCAGTTCGGCCTCTTTTTTCATAACTTCAAATTCCATCTTAGAATATGAAAAGCCGCCACTTCTTGGCCGAATCATCACCATCACCGGAATATTAGTTTTAGCTTTTACCAACTCTAAATCAGCAAGGCTCGGGGTTAAACCTCCATAGGCAATAGCCGAATTTAATTCTATCCGATCTGCACCACCTTTAAAAGCATTAACTGCGTCTGCAGCTGAAGCACAGCAAATTTCTAGTTTAATCATTGTATTCTCCTTATTTAATATTTTAACCCTGGAATAATTCTAATAAGAATAATTTGAAAGCTTAATTCTCTAAATGTTATTTTTTAATTTCTCCCGAGGTAATTATTTTATTTAAGATAGCTCTTGGGTTTTGTAAAAACTTTGAATAAGAAAAGTTAAACTGATCATTTTTTAATTCCAGTAAAAGTTCATTCTTTTTTAGGTTGAGCTCAACTTCTCCTATCTTAATGCCCTCAATTTTATCGATCTGATCTAAATTGTTGTTATTTAGCTTAAACCTTATATTTTTCTTGAGCCGCTTTAATTCGAGCCAGATTCTCCATTCTTTTAAGGAACGAATACTTAGTTCAGGCAGGGTATCAGCCTTTTTTAAAAGCATCAGATTGGAATAAATATGGCTGCCATTGACTCCATAACCCTCAGATTTAATTTTTTTACCAAGCTGCTGCCACTGCATCCCGGTAGCGGTGCATAGTGTTGATGTCATCCTCCTCTTCCGGACCAGGAATCCCTTTGTGGCTTCTAGCATAAGGAGTCCCATCTTCTGCCTGAT
Source organism: Halanaerobium kushneri (assembly GCF_900156285.1). Taxonomy (GTDB): domain Bacteria; phylum Bacillota; class Halanaerobiia; order Halanaerobiales; family Halanaerobiaceae; genus Halanaerobium; species Halanaerobium kushneri. The sequence continues at coordinate 11,015 of NZ_FTNC01000029.1, read as the reverse complement.
TGAGCTGATATTTAGCATCAAAGATAAATTTGTACTGATGCTCAGAATCTTCTTTGCTTAAAGATAAAATATTATCTGGTTTCTGATTGGTGGTAATTCCATCTCCAGCTGCAGTGTTGTAACTTAAAGTGAATTTCTCCCCCGTAATTGGATTTTGATATTCAACCTCTGCCAAGCCTCCTTTAGATAAAGTTACATTAATGCCGCTGTAATCTAATTTAATAATATTATTTTTTAGCATCTTATATTTATCCTGCAGCAGGCTGTTTAACTTTAAAAAAGTCCAGTATTCATAAAGCTGCCAGAGCTCTTTAATTGAAAGTCTAAAGATATCTCCGTTTAGAGAAAGTCCCTTTAAAAGCATCAAGTAATATTTATATAATTCTTTATAGCCGGGGGCCATCTGCAGCACCAGAGAAATTGAATTGATTTTCTGCAGTTCGCCCACTTCAGCTAAAAATGAATGTTTGGGCTTTAATTTTAACTTTCTAATCATTTTATCAATCTTTTTAATCAGATCCTGATCCACATTTTCTCTTTTCACTTTTAGATAATTAATCTTAAAATGTTTGAGCCTTTTAATTAATTCTGAAAAGCTCCACTTGATAAACTTATTTTCAAAGTTATCATAGCTCAATTTCTTTTCTACTGCCAGCATCTTTTCCAGCAGCTTAAGTTCTTTGTCATATGGCGGCTGTTTTTATTTAGCCACTAAGGCTCTGTCTCCCCACTCTTTTTACATTGGAGGCTGGTCGGACATTTCTTTTTTTAATAATCTGATGGTGGGGTGATTCTTCTACTCATTTTAAAGCTTTAAATAAATCAGCAAATATATTTTCAATAATTACAAAGAATTCAGATTTAGAGATGTTCTGTTTTTCTGCAGTGTTCATATTCTGATAGGTCTTTCTTAAAAAATCATAGGCTAAATTATATACTTCTTTATTTACTTCCTCTATTAACTGCTGATAGTCTTTTTGATAGTCAATTTTACTGGAAAAGACCTCTAATTTGAGAGTGAAAATAACCTGAGACTTACTTCTGATTTCAAATTCAGAATAACCTATATCACTGCCAAAGTTAATGCTGCCGTATAATACATTTGGATTGTCATTTGGATGTGATAGAGATCCCTGATTTCTCGGTTAGGATGGTAGATGTCAATTGGCATTTCTGATTCTATATAAAAATCATAGTTTTGATATTCAAAAAAGAGAGGGTAATTTTTTATGGAGTTAAACTGGCTCAGTTTGAGCTTGTTTTTCTCTGGTTCATGGTATTTAAAGTCAAAGTTTTGGTCTAAAACTGAGCTAAAACTGACTGCAGCCTGAGCTTTATTTGCTTCTGGAAATTCCTTTTCGTGATCAGAATGCAGGGGCTTACCCTTGATGTTTAGAGAGAGGTTGTCGTTTTTAATTGTGATTAGATCTATCTTTTTTACTGCCATTTTATCACCTGAATCTCTATCGATTATTTAAGAATTAACCCCAAAAGATAGCGGTTGGATCTTCATCTACTTCATTAACCAGTTTTTGAAAATCAGTAGTAGCTTCAATATTATCATATTCATACCATCTACCTGTATGCCTCCACCAGTATAAAGACCATTTATTATTATCCTGATTAAATCTAAACTGAGCAATCTTCATTTCAACCCATTCATCTGTATTTTTATAATGGGGACGCTTTTCAATTAGTGTCACACTATTACCTCTAATCTTATAATCCAGCTTAATCTGATCTTTAACTCTTTCTGGAATACGCTCATCGCAAAATTTGTCCAAATTTTTTTCAACTCTTTTTTTCAATAATTCATTTAAAGCCATTATAATCAACTCCTAACTATCTATCTTGTCTATTTACAAACCAGACTGAATAATCATGCAGCAATTGATAATTTAAAGAATTCTTATTTTCTGTTTCTAATTCTGACAGAGATAAATAAAAAATATTATTATCATCAATTCTCCTAACTTTTGCTACAATATCAGCTTTATCTATTATCCACTTTGACTTTAAATCACTATCTAAATCAATTAGTTCAAATTGCTCCCTGTATGAAGGGTGACTCTTTTTAAGTCTTTCAGAATCTTCTTTAGGTCCTCAACCCCAAACATAAAATTCTTCCCAGTTGAAATCTTCTAGACCCTTAACATAACATGGAAAATAAAGTTCTTTTTTTAATAATTGCCGTATATTTCTAGTGATTCTTGAAATGGTTTATATAATTGACCAAGAATATTTTTTATTCTTTTATATTGTTTATCCAAATTATTTGATATTATTTTAAATACTTTCAATGAATATTATTTTTTTGTCACAATTCAATATCTGTATTATTTTCAATTATTCTTGATAATAACAATTAAAAAGGTACATCAAAATCATCTTTATCAAAATTTCTGCTGCTATTATTTTCTTCTTCCTCTTCCCTGTATTCCCTCTCATATTCTTCCCAGGTTATTCCGTATGGAACAACCGGCTATGAAATAATAATCAGCATTCTGCCAGTCATCAAATTCTCTTGTTTTTAAATCACCTGGGTCATCGAAATTTTCCTTTTTTGCAGCTTCTTCCTGTCTTTTTTTAAGTTTGTAAATCTGCTCTTTATATTCTGAATCTATCTCATGACCCAGTAATTCAAGTTCATTTATTGCACAGATTTTATCGACCCCAAACCAATTGCTGTAACCTTTGACTAGATTTTTACCGTCATAGGTAGGAATCCACTTTTCTGCAGCAGCCAGTCTCTGTTTTTTATTATATCTTTTTCTTTTAGGTGCAACCATTGATATTCCTCCAATTAAAAGTAATCACTGTCTTCTATTTTCTCAATTAATGATTCAAGTTCCTGGTAGGCTTCTGTGTTGATCTCACTTTTATCTATTATTCCATTGACTATAGCTATGGCTACAAAATGATCCTCCATATCATAGCTGTTATATTTTTTGAAGATTTCTCTAGATATCTTATTATGAAAATTGTGTATTTCACTGTCCAATTCAAAAGGATCCAGCTCTTCTTTTTCCCACTGCTTAAATTTTAAATTCAGATCAACTAAAGCTTTTTCTAGTTCCCTCTCATGAGCGAGAGCTGCCAACCGTCTAATTTCTTTTTTAGTTTTTTTGCTGAAATCATACATTTTTAACTCCTTTTTAAAAGCCTTGAGAAATAATCAAATTAATTATATCTTTCTAATCTTTCAGGAGCAATAAACATTTCACAACAACAATTCTAATAAGGATAAACATTGCCGCTATTAACTATATAATACTTCCCATTCTTCTTCCCTAACTCAAGAAAGACAAAAAAATCTCTTTCCGCAAGATCAGTTATTTTTTTAGGAACTATAACTGGACCTATCTCTTCTCCAGCCTCCATATAATCTTTAACCCATAATTTACCCGGCTTTATTTTGATGACAGCATAATTACCTTCCTCATAAGAACTATATTTATTAAATTCATTTTTTATTGATTCATCATAAATTAAATCAGACAATTCAGCTGCTTTAGGCAGACTATCTTTTTTTTCGTTGATTGTAGAATAAATGATATCAAATTTTTCCTCAGTAATATAATCATTATTTTTCAACCATTTACTGAAGCGGCGCATTACTGTAGCTGTCTTTTTCATTAAATATTTTTCAGCCATTACTTTTCTGATCATAAAATCAGCCATAAAGTCATCTATCTGCATACTACTCAGCTGATCAATTGAATACATCTCACAATAGCTCTCCTCTCCATAAATCGCTTTCTCTTCAAAATTATCCTGTTCTTTCGCCGGTAGATGCATATAAGCATAGCTATTTAAATAATCTTCAAAAAGAGATATTACATTACTATAATCATTATAAGTACGCTTGCTTAACCTCTCCTTCTGATCTGTTAAGAAATCATCTAATATTTTCTTTAAGTTATCCATTTATTAACCTCCTCCTTTTTTTATTGCCAGTATATGCACAAACTCCAACTCGGGGTGAGTTAACAACTGGTAAAAGATTCTTGGAATCCCACATACAATTATTTTCTTCATGTTTATCAAGACAATCACTGCAGTACCAACCAAGACCATTGTAAATACAATCCGGACAGATATATTCAGCAGGGTTATCACAGTGACTGCACTTGATTTCAGGCTGATTATTCCTTGCCAAAACACTAATCTTATCTTTTCTTTCCTCTGCTTTAAATACATTAACTACATTCATATCTAATTTAGTATAAGAACCAAAATCATAGGTATATGAAATTTAATTTTTTCACTTAAAACATCTTTGATTTTTTTACTCATATTAATTCCACTGGAAGTAAATCGCTGCTCATTAATTTCAAATTCACTCAGATGATTGCAGCATTCCAGCCAGATATCACGTAAAAACTTGTCAAGATCACTTGATTTAGCATCTTCTTTGACCTGCAGCTGCAGCCAGTAATCTGACCTGTGTGTACCTTTGACATAAATATGATAATATAAGCTTTTTTGAGATTTGTCTTCTGCAATTATTTTATCATAATGCTTTTCTAAACAGGATTTTAAATGTCTGGACATTCCTGATTGAGTATATTCTTTCCCACAAATATTGCATTTGCCTTTCATAAAAATTAAACTTCCTAAATCGATATATATTAAAAATAACTTTCAAGCTCAGATTTTATCTTTTCTGAATCATATTCTTTAAATCTCTGGATTTTAGCCCACTCCAGCATAGATTCATAATCTTCATCATCTGGATTGTTGATTATTTGCATAAATTCACTAAAACCACCAACTCCTCCTACATCTTCAGGTGGTGCAGTTCCTTCACCATCCAAAAGTGTCGGCTTATTTGACTTATAATCATCTATAATCTCTTCAGTTTCAATATAATGATGCCAGTTATCACCATAATCGTAAATATATTTAATTCTGGCTGGTAGAACATCTTTAAGTTTAACTTCATTTTCACTAAATCGATCTGCAAATCTTTTAGTCATTTTACAGGAATTATTCATTCTAGCTATATAACTTCTATCTTTTGCTTTTGTGAAATAGAAATCTTCAAATTGAGATAAATATTTTTCTATTAAACTTGCTTTAATTCCTTCCTGTTCAAAAGTTTTTCTTATTCCTTCTTTGACCCGCTCGTTAAAATTATTAAAATCATCTTTTTTCATGCCATATAAGATTACAGAATAGTCACAGGCATCATTAACTAAAACTACTGTTTTTCTCCGATTAATTCTAAGAAAATTAGCATGCCAGGAAAACAAATCCGGTCTTTCTTTTTTTAAAATTTAACTCATTTCTTAATTTAGCTGTTGCCTGAATTAGCATATTTATTAGTCCTTTCTACATGAGTTTGAAACATCACTTTAGATGTCGGTTATTTATCTAATATATTATATAAGCTTCTTTGTTCAATAAAAGTATTATTTTGATTTCTGGATTTTTAGAGTTATGATGAAAGCAGCAATCATAACTGAAATTGTAATTACTACCAGAATAATGTCAAAATACGTCATATTAATATAAATATCAACCAGGCCTAATCAATTCAACATCTTTCATCTTCCATTTTTCGATTTTACCTGATTCATTAAATACAATTAATATATCATTTTCAATATCTTGCACTTTTCCTGTTCGACCATCGAAATATTCTACAATATCAGAAATATCAAATTCATCTTCATAATCTTCAAATTCATTATCTAATTCTTCTTCGACTATCATTAATTGAGGATTATTTTCTTTAATCTCTTCTTTTTGAACTTTTTCTTTTTCAGAATTTTTTTCTTTCTTTTTGGCTGCTTTAACCTTCTTTTCAAAAAGAGGTCTTTGAAAAACAAATTCAAAAGTATTTCCACTTTTAATTACATTTTTAAATTCTTCATAAAATGAAAAATTGCCAACTCCACTTACTTCTAACCAACCTTTAGTTCTGCTTAAAGCCACAAACAATTGATTTCTCAAAGCAAAGTTGCGTTCATCTTCTGCAATTTTATCTAACCCTATTACATAAACCATATAGGCCTCATTACCTTTAGCTCTATAAGTTGTGGTAAAGGTTACTCCCCCATCATTCCAGAATTTATTAGGATCTACATTAGGATAGTTTGGATAAAGAATATTATTCTTTAAAGCTTTAGGTATAAAGATATCAATGCCTTCCTCTTTTAATTTTCTGGCAGCCTCAACTTTTAGTTTGAATGCTTCTTTATTATTACCAAGTGCAATTACTAATATATCTCTGCTTGGTAATAGACCATCAACCTCTATATTATATTTAATTTTTTCTACTAAATTATTTAATTCTTCTTTACGAGTATTATAGCTGTTAAACTTTATAATATCGTTCGGCCACAATTCAGGCACTCGGTTGGGAGTCATTTCATCTGCTCTATGTAAGACAACCTTCTGCCCTACCGGATTAAAACTACCTTGCTTTACTTCATAACCTATATTTTCCCAATCTTCCTGAGTTGTATAGCCTCTGAGCATCCCATCCTCTCTTAAAAGCCCCATCCCAATTGCATGCGCGGCAGTTAAAATTGGGCCAGGTGTTCTGTAACATTTATTCATTATCTCACTTTTTCTGATACCTCCAGGATGGAAACCACTAACTAATCGTTTAAAATGAGCTTCATCTCCAAATAGTTGTGGTGCAGTCGGTATGTTTAAAGAATTAAGGCTCTGAGCTTCATCATAGGCCCAGATCAAGCGTTTATCCTTATCTTCATCTATTGTCTTTAAACTCTGATAGGCAAGCCAGTAAAATGGCTGCTTACCTTCATATTTTATTTCTTCATTATCAACTACTAAATCCTGGGCTTCATCTATTAAGACTGCATCATAAACTTCTTGTATCTGATCAACATCTTCTAAAAGAAATTTACAGGCATGAACTAATTTTTCATTTGGTGCTCCATCTACAAGCTTTTTTCTCCGAGCACTCAATGGTTTGATATCATGCGCCTTACATAACACTCGATAAAACCCAGGTTGATCTTTTGCACCCCAGGCATGTAGTACCTGTAAATGATCATTATTATCTGGATCATACTCTACTTTGCCATTACTAAATCTTTTCAGCCATTTATTAACCTCTTCAATTACACTGTCATACAGACTGCGGGTAAAAAAGACTAAAGCTATTTTCCAGTCCGGATGCTTTAAATGCATGTGGGCAGCTTTTTGAGCTAAAAGAACAGTTTTCCCTGAACCGGCAATTCCTCTAATTCTCTGTGGACCAGGTGGAATAGTTTTCCCAATAACTTCCTGCTGCATGTCTACTTCAAATAAATCAGATTTTATAATATCTTTAATTTGTCCTCTAGTTTTCATTTCCTTATTCTTTGATTTATTTTTCTTAAATACTCCGAACAATTTATCAATTAAATTAGATGCTTTATCTTTTTCAATATTATTTTTAAAATCTTTCTTTTCAGCAAAAGTAATCTGACCTGTTAAAATCATTAATATATCATTCCAGGCATCACTACTTAATGTATCATTCCCAGCTAAAGTATCAATTTCTCCAAGTCTGTTTAAAAATTTCTTCGGGGTCAGCTGGTTTTTGAAAATTATTCTTTGATCATCAAAGTTTCGATCCTGCCACTGCTCCTTATTTATCTCTGGTAGAATAACTGCTGAACTTTCTTTGATTCTTCTTAAATTTCTATTTCCCTGATACAAACCTTTTAGTTCATATAAATTATCTTCAACTGTATCAATTACTTCCTGACTGCTGCCGTTTTTGAAATCCCAACGATCAGACTGAGCATTGGCTAATTCATCTATAGTTATATCTATAACTTCTAAGATTATAACTCCCAAATCTTTATCAATAATTGTGATATCTGGTTCTTTATGTTTTTCTCCCCGCTTTGAAAAGAGTGGATAACGCCAGTAGGCAAGACACTGTCTGCCGCTAAAAGCTCTTCTAACAGCATCCCAAGAATTTTTATAAGCTTCGTCCTGATCTTCAATAGTATCAGTGGTTATAAATTTATATTCTGAACTAATTTCTATACTGTTATCTTTATTAATTTTAATGATGTTATCTTCATCAGTATTAAAAACTAAATTACTGCTAATTTTTTTACTTTTTTCTTTTCTGCTTGCTAATTCCTGACTGACCTGAATTTTTTTCAAATTATCTATTTCCTGCTGAAGTTCTTCAATCAGACTGTCATATTTCATTTCAAGTGCTGCTAAGTCTATTCTTTTTTCATCATTTTTCTTAGGGAGTTTAAATTCAGCTGCTTCAAAATTCCAGTCTCCATAAAGCTGCATAAACCAGACAGCAAGTTTATGGCCTAAAGAAAGCAGAGTTTTAGCAGTTTGAGTTGAATCCAAGGACTCATGCACACCTTTATTTCCTTCAATTCTTAAAGTATGAAATACACCTTTTATTTCACCCTGAATTAATTCTTCTCTTTCCAGCAATCCTAATTTATTAAAAAAACTATTTTCTTCAGGCTCCTCTAAATTATCATAAGCATATATGTAATCTACAATCTGCTCAGTAAACATCCTCAATTTAACAATTGTAGTGTTTGGATCCTGATATAAGTTTTCTTCTGCCAGCTCAGCTATTTCTGCTAAACTTGACCACTTTTCTTTTAAAAAAGAGAAATTACTCTGCATTCTAAACCACCTCATTCTAAATATTCTGTCGATTTAAGTCATATTTTGTCATAAATATTTTCTATCAATAACTTTTATTTCCTAATTATAATCATTCGTTAAATGTTGGTGATTTCCTGCATTTGAGCTTTTTATTTAATCTAACATATTGCTCTGACAGTCTTATGTCGCGAACTAGTGTATAAATGCAAAAAAAACCTCCTCAAATGAGAAGGGTCAGTATGAATAAATTCAATTTTCTATTGTTTTAAATAATATTCTAACTCCTTTATATTTTTAATCCTGGAAATTCTTTCACTCAATTCTTCTATTTTTTTAATATCAACTTTATCTATTAAATGTATTATTTCTTCATTTGTTTGGGGAAAGTTACCACGAATTAATTTCTTAAATAATTCTCGTTCACCTTTTTCTTCCCCAATTCTTAAACCTTCCAGTCTTAATTTATCAGCTGCTGATACCACAATATCGCCCTCCTTTTTCATACCATTCAATTTTAATTTTTCTCCCAATAGATAATAATCAAATTCCTCTCTACTATCAGCAATATAATTTACTCCCAAATAAAAAATATCCTTATCAACACTGTTTTCGCTAATTACATAAGAGATTATTTCTTCATAAACAATTTTAATATCTTTTATCTTTGCAATCATAAAAAATTTTAATGTTAATCTTACTTTTCTATCTCCTAATAATTTTAAATTAGAATCATTGGAAAAATCATAAAATACTGCTTCAAAATCAGGAAGATACCTATTTAAATCATATTTCTCTATTATATTCTGATCAAAATAATCAGCAAAATTTTTTATTACAAGTCTTCCATTACCTCCATGGTAAAATAAAATTGGAATTATAAAAGATAAATTTTTAACTCCTTTACTTCGTTTTTCGCGCATCCAGATTTTAGCTAAATAATTAAATATCTGCATTACCGACCATCTGTCATTATAACTTTTGTGCTCAAAAAGAAAATAAACTCCATATTTTTTATCATCTAGATTTGATTTAAACAGTAAATCAGAATAATAACTGCTCTTTCCAGCATAAGAAACCGGTCTGGGATCAAGTTCACTGAAATCAACAAATTCTCTCAAGTTTTGCGGAAGATAACTCTGCAGAAAATTCCTTGTGATATCTAATCTGCCAAAGGTCTTCTTAAAGAAATCATCATGAGGTGTATTTGATTTTTCAGGCACGGCAATTTTCCCTTCTAAATATATTTTACCATAACTTAAAGCTTAAGTTCAATGATAATATAAATATTATACCATTATTTGTAAATTGTAGCAAATATAATATTTTATTTAGCTTTTCTTTTTTCTCTTTTCTTTTTGGCTGCCTCTCTCATATTTCTAAAATAAATACCTGCTCCACCAATTTCAGATGTCATCTGTCCATCAATAATATAATCAATTTTATCTTTGATTTCTTTTATTGAACTATCAAGTTCTTCAGCTTTTAAATTATAGAGTTCATTCTTAATTCTTTTTATATCATTTTTTAATTCTTCAACAGGAGCTTTAACTAAAAATTTCTTACCATTTAATAATTTAACTACTTTCATTTCAACTTCTATCAATTTTAATTCTACTTCAAATAACTTCAGTTCTTTATATTCCTTCTCCAATTCAGCAATGTCTTTCTGTAGTTCTAATAACATTTAATCATCTCCTAATATTATTTTTTAATATTAGAGAGGTAGACCCGGCTGAAAGTTATCCTAGATGCTCAGCCTTAATTTCTTCAATCTCTTCCTGCAGCATTTGATCAATTTTTGTGCTGTGATTTTCTCTTTTCTGCTTAACTAATTTTTCAAGCTTTTGATGCCACTCTTCTTCTGCATGAGGACAGAGAAACTGATCAAATCTTGTCTTCTTTTTAGCCATGGTTGAGCCAAAATCTTTATAGCCTAAAGTATTTCTTTTTACTTCACATTTACTGTCACAGACATTAAAGTACATTTCTTCTTTTTCACCTGGAGCAGTATTAAAAACTGTCAGACCAGTAGTATATGTCATAGTTAAAACCTCCTTTTTTAAACATGAACAAAATGGCCTGACGGCCACCCTACTATAGAAGTTAATTAATATTTCTTTAGTAGGGTTTTATCTTTCAAATGTATATTTAAACTTCATTTCCGCACCACATTCAGGACATGCCACTCCTGGCATCTCACCCTCTTTCAAATCTTTTCCCATTGCAAACTCATCTATCACATAGCCTGGAACTTCATCTTCCTCCCCACATTTAGGACATTCGTATTTATACCACTCTTTGTCTGTGTCTTCTGGGGTATGGAATGGGATTTCCATATTTTCTTGCCAGTTTTCTTCTTTCATATCTTGGATCAACCTCCCAACTATTGCTTTTAATAT
>NZ_FTNC01000022.1 GCF_900156285.1 Halanaerobium kushneri | reverse complement strand
TAGCTGCTTTTTGATAGCTAATATTATCTGAAATTAAAGATTTAAAATCTATACAGGATTTAGCAGCTTCCAGATAAGAAAAGGCTGGACAACTAGACACAGTATCACTATCAAATTTAGCTGGAATATTTAATTTGTTAAAACTATTTATTTTATTGTTGTTTTGTGGTAAACTCATATCAGAATCTCCTTTTTGGTTTTGGTATGGTTTTTTGTCCTAAAAACATTTTACCATAAAACCAAGAGGAGATTCTATTTTTTTATTCAAAAAAATTTGAACTAGATTTACTGTTTAAAGACTATCATAACTGGATTCGGTATTTTTACTTGCCGAATTCAAGTTTAATTATTTAACCTAAATCATTTATTTTCTTTCATTTCATAAATTCTATTACTTATTGAAATCATTTCCGAAATAGAAAGTTTTTCACCACGTTTTTTAAGACCAATACCTTCATCTTCTAAAGCTTGAGTTACAAGATCACGGTCAAGATTGATTACAGCTGATTTACTCAAACTATTACGCAGGGTTTTACGCCGCTGCTGAAATATTGATTTTACAACCTGAAAGAAGAATTTTCTGTTAATTACCTCTTCCTGATAAATATTTTTCTCATAGGGAGTTAAACTGACAATAACCGAATCAACATCCGGCTGAGGTATAAATACAGATGCAGGGACCTGATGTACGATTTCTGGCTGCATGTGATACTGAACTGCAACACTTAAGGAACCAAATTTTTTGGTTTCTGGTCCGGCACAAATTCTTTCTCCAACCTCTTTCTGCACCATAAATACCATCTGTTCAAGCTCCAGCTCACTCTCTAAAACCCCCATAATTATTGGAGTAGTTACATAATAGGGAAGATTTGCAATCAGCTTCATCTTCCGATTTTCAGGATTATATTTAGCTGCTGTTTCTTCCCATTTGATTTTCAGCGCATCCTGATTAAGCAAAGCTAGTTTTTCCTGATCTGCAAAAATATCTTCTAGAACTTCAACCATTGCTGCATCTTTTTCTACAGCCAGCATATTACCACTCTTTAGCTTTTCTAGTACTGCCTGAGTTAGTGAGCCAATCCCAGGACCAATTTCAATTATAAATTCATCACCTTTTATCTCTGCTGCTGCTGTAATAATATCAATAATATTAGAGTCAATTAGAAAGTTCTGACCGAGACTCTTTTTTAAATTTAAGTTGTGCTCACGCAAAATCTTTTTTGTTGCCGAAGGTGTTGCAATCTTATTTTTCATATTAATTTTAAATCATCCTTAATTAAATTATTTGTTATAATTTTATCATATTCACTCAGTTCAGGCAAAGTTGGAAGTTCTGATAATCAAGCAATCTTTTAACTTAAGCTGACAATTTATTTTTAAGCTTCAATAACTTTTTCAGCCAGACGATGAGTTAATAAATCTGCTGCCAGTTCCTTTTTATTATTCTCTCCTTTTCTTACCCTTTCTAAAAATTCACTGATCATATCTACAAAACCCCGATCATATCCCATCTTATTCCAGCCAGCTGTCTGAGAAATAATTTCTTTACCATCATTATAATTAACAATTTGAGTTATGTTTTTTATCTTCTTTTTCTGTTTAAAGCTCATTAGTTCAAGAGTTTCTTCAGTAATTGCATTATCTCGATTCATAATTCCAATTGCAGTGTTTTCTCCCTGACTGAGCTTTAAGATAACCTGAACTAATTTATTATTTCTTTTAATTTTATTGACATCAACTTGATTCAAATCAACTTCGCCCATTAAATACGAAATCGTATCAATTACATGAATAAAATCATCCATTATAAAACTGCGGGGATTCCCGGGAAGTTCTCTTCGATTTTTCTCCATAATTATTGTTTTAGGATTCTCAATTGCCAATAAAGACCTATAAGTTGGAACATAACGACGATTAAATCCGGTCATCAAAATCACATTATAATTTCTAGCCAATCTAAACAGTTCTTCAGTCTGTTCTAAATGATAGGTAAGTGGTTTATCAACAAAAGTGGGAATATTATTTTTTAAAAGTTTTTTGGCTAAAGAATAATGTGCTTCTGTAGCTGCATGAATAAAAGCAGCGTCTAAATCTTCTTTTAGCAGCTCATCAACTGAGCTATATAAGTTATCAACTCGATATTTTTTCCCCAGCTGCTTTAGAGTAGTTTTGTTACGAGTACAGAAATAAGGCTCTACAGCTTCCATTTGCGTAATTAAAGGTAAATATGCTTTTTGAGCAATATCTCCCAGCCCAATTATTCCTATTTTCATTTAAATAGCCTCCCTGTTTTATCTTCTTTTTAAAGACTTTTAGACAGCAAATTTAAAATTTCCAAATTTCAATTAAATTTTAAAATCCATAGATTCTTTCAGCATTTTCAGTTGTAATTTCTCCCATTTTTTCAGCAGTAATCCCTTTTATTTCTGCAGCCTTTTTTACAATTTGTTCTAAATAGGCCGGTTCATTTCTTTTTCCCCGATAAGGTGCTGGAGTCAGATAGGGGGCATCAGTTTCCAGCAAAATTCTATTCAACGGCACTTTTTTTAAAGCATCTCTAATCGGCTGAGCACTGCTAAAGGTAATTAAGCCCCCAAAGGCTGCATAATAATCTCTATTTATAATTTCTTCAATCTCTTCCGGCCCATAGGCATAACAGTGGAAAATTAAATTTTCGGCAAAATCAGCAGCCTGGGCTAAAATTTCTAAAGTCTCTGCTGCCGCTTCTCGAGAATGAATAACTACCGGAAGCTCAAGTTTGAGCGCCAGATCAAGCTGTTTTTTAAAGGCTTCTTTTTGAATCTCACGAGGTGAATTATCATAATAAAAATCAAGTCCACATTCTCCAATTGCCTTTACCTTAGAGGAAGCAGCTAAAGCCTTAATCTCTGCCAGACTTTCTCTGTTTACAGTATCTGCCTCATGTGGATGAATCCCAACTGAAGCATAAATAAAATCATATTTTTCGGCCAGTTCCACAGCCCGCCGACTCCCTTCCAGATCTGCACCAATATTTACAATTTTTTCTACACCCTTTTTGTGGGCTCTAGCAAAAACTTCTTCTCTATCCTGTTCATAATCATCAAAATCCAGGTGAGCATGAGTATCTATTAAACGCAATTTTTTTCCTCCCTCTATAAATTAAATTTAAATTCTAATAACAAAACTTTCTATTATGCAGGTAAAAAATTATTGAATAATATATATTACCTTCATCTTGTATTATATCACTAGAACTTAAAAAATAAAATAAGAGATAAACCAGGCTGTCTTTAATTAGGGATCTTAGCCACCAAAACACTTCTGAGCCAAATTTATCAGCTATAACGGTTTATTTATCTACCCATTGGTGGTATAATTAAAGTTAGTGTTTAAAATTAGGAGTGAGTTTAATGAAAAAAAATATATATCTAGATAATGCTGCAACCACTAAGGCTCTACCTGAAGTAACAAGTGCTGTAGTTGAGGCTTTAGAAAAAAATTATGCTAATCCTTCTTCACTACACAACTTTGGCTTAAAAGCAGAAAAGGTTTTAAAAAAAAGCAGAAAAATTATTGCTGAATATCTCGGTATCCAAAGCAAAGAAATCATCTTCACTTCCGGAGGTACAGAAAGTAATAATCTGGCCATTAGAGGAATTACGGAAGCTTATAAAAATAGGGGAAAACATTTAATCACCTCTCCTATCGAACATTCTTCTGTGGCTGAGCTATTTAAAGTTTTAGAAAAGGAAGGCTGGCAGGTAGATAGAGTTAAGGTTGATCAGGAGGGACATGTTGATCTTGAGCACCTAAAATCTTTAATCACCAAAGACACTCTTTTAGTCAGCATTATGCAGGTTAATAATGAGCTGGGAACTATCCAGCCCCTGGAAAAAATCGCTAAAATAATTAAAGATAAAAATGCACTCAGCTTTTTCCATGTAGATGGTGTGCAGGGTTTTGGTAAAATTCACAGCCAGCTTGGTCAATGGCCAATAGATCTTTATTCAATTAGTGGTCATAAAATTCACGGTCCTAAAGGCGTAGGAGCTTTATATATCAAAAAAGGTATAAATTTAAAGCCTCTTATTTATGGAGGCGGACAGGAAAGGAATTTGCGCTCAGGTACAGAAAATGTGCCGGCAATTGCTGGTTTGGGCGAAGCAGTGAAAAAGCTGCCCGAATTAACTACTAAAGCTATTTTTGAACAAAAATTGGTTAAACTTAGAAAATACCTCTTAAATTATTTAAATGACATAGAAGAGGTGGTTATTAACTCACCAGAATTTGGAGCACCACATATTATTAATTTTTCTATTCCGGGAATTAAAGGAGAAACCATGCTGCATGCACTGGAAAGTAGGGGAATCTATATTTCTACAGGTTCAGCCTGTTCTTCCCAAAAAAAGGGGAGTAGAATAATTAATGCCTGCGGATTATCACAGGCTAGAAGCGAGAGTGCACTTAGAGTGAGTTTAAACAAAGAAATCACAAAAGATGATTTGAATTATTTTATAAAAACTTTAAAAGAACAGATAAATTTTCTTAAACTTTTTTAATGAGGTGAAAAATTTTGTATGATTTAATAATTATTCGTTATGGAGAAATTGGCTTAAAAGGCGATAATATCAACGATTTTATCTCTCAGCTGGTTGCAAATATTGAGAGAGCAACCAGAGATCTGGGAGAATTTGAAATCAGCACAGTTTACGGGCGGATTTTTCTTTACGCAGAAAGTGATAAGATTGAAAAAATTGTAGGAAGATTGGTCAATGTTCCGGGAATTATTTCCTTAAGTCCTGCTCAGCGGTTTAGAATCGGAAAAAAAGTCGCTAACTTTGAACAGCAGGATTTTGAAAAACTAAAAAGAAAAGTTGTTCAACTCTTTAAAGCTGAAGTTAAAAACTATCCCACTACTTTTAAGGTCGAAACTACTCGGGCAGATAAATCTTTTCCAATGGAAAGTCCTGAACTTAATCGAGAGCTGGGAGCAGAAATTTTGAGAGAAGTGGAAAGCAAAACTAGACCACTCAGTGTTGATGTTCATCAGCCAGAACATCTATTTGAAATCGAAATTAGACGGGGTAAAATATATATTTTCATCAGGCGAGAGGCTGGCCCGGGAGGGCTGCCGGTTAAGTCATCCGGAAAGGCTCTGCTTTTATTATCTGGAGGTATTGACAGTCCTGTTGCTGGCTGGCTGGGTTTAAAAAGAGGACTGACCTTAAATGCCGTTTATTTTAACTCCCCTCCTTACACATCAGAAAGAGCCAAAGAAAAAGTTGTTGATCTGACAAAGGTTTTAAGCCGTTATGGTGGAGAAATCAAACTACAGATTCCTTATTTTACAGAAATCCAGCAGGAAATATTAAAAAAATCTCCAAGAAGATATACCGTAACAATTATGCGGAGAATGATGATTAGAATCGCCAACAGACTGGCTGAGATGAACGGAGAACTTGCCCTGGTTACCGGTGAGAGCCTGGGACAAGTAGCAAGTCAGACTTTAGAAGGTCTGCGTTCTTCTGATGAAGTAGCTGAATTTCCAGTTTTGAGGCCTTTAATTACCATGGACAAAAATGATATTATTGCTCTGGCAAAAAGAGTTGGAACTTATGAAATTTCGATTAGACCTCATGAAGACTGCTGTACAATTTTTGTGCCTGATAATCCTGCAACTCAGCCTAAACTTGACACTATTCATTTTGGCGAAGAGGATTTAGAAATTGAAAATTTAATTGATCGAGCTATAGAAAAAATGGAAGTTATTACAATTAGTGAAGGAGCAGCAGAATAAATATTTTCATTCAAAATTTTAATTGTACTTAAAAATAAACGGAGTAGATTTTCTCTACTCCGTTTTTCTCAACTTAATTTTTAAAAACATAAGTTAAACCCTGCTTAAACAGGATTTAACTTCCTTCCTTAAATTCTTCTAAAATCTTATCTAAATTCTCTTTTAACTGAAAAAGTGCTTCTTTATCTCCCTCAAAATTCCTGTATAATTTTTCCGGAATCTCAACAATCTCTTCTTTCATTTCTTTTCCTTTTTCAGTTAACTTGACCATAACTATCCGCTCATCTTCTTTAAATCTAAATTTTTCAAGCAGTCCCTGCTTAACCAATTTTTTTACCACCGGAGAAATAGTTCCAGAATCAAGATAAAGCTTTTCGCCCAGTTCCTTTATTGAAATCTTTTCTTCTTCCCAGAGGACCAGCATTATTATATACTGAGTATAGGTTAAATTATACTTATCCAGTAATGGTTTATATAACTGAATCACTTTGCGGGAAAGTGCATAAAGCGGGAAACAGATCTGATTTTCTAATTTTAACTTCTCAAATTGATCCATCTTATCACCTCTATTTTATTTTATGTGATTAAATTGAATTCAACTTAATTTATTATACACTTTAATTATGCTCGCTGTCAATATAATTTTACTCAATTACTAAGAAAAACTTTCTACAATTTTATGATATTCTCCCTTAGATTTAAGAAGATGAGTTAAAATTTCTCTCACTGCCCCAGCTCCACCTTTAAATTCAGAGACTAAATCGGAGATTTCTTTAACTTCATCTGCAGCATCAGCAGGACATCCTGCGAATCGGGCTTTGCTCATCACTGCCAGATCATTTAAATCATCACCCAGATATGCCAGATTACTATAATTAATCCCCTTTTTTTCCATCAACTTCTCTAAAGCAGTTTTTTTATCTCTAACCCCCTGATAGTATTCTTCAATCCCTAACTCAGCAGCTCTCCTGGCTACCACTTCAGATTTTCGACCAGTCATAATAATTACATCATATCCCATTTTTATTGCAGCCACCACCATTAAACCATCTTTAACATTAAAAGCTTTAAATTCATTTTTCCCATTATCTAAATAAACTTTACCATTTGTTAGTGTACCATCAACATCCAAAAAAATTGTATTTATCTCCTTCAATTTTATCCCTCCATTTTAAATAAAAATATGCAGACTAATTTTATTATATTGTTTTATCAAGATTTCTGCAATGCCAACTGCTCTAAAAAATAAACCCTCAGTGATTAAACTGAGGGTGATTTGGTAAAATATTCTTTTGCTTAAACTGTACTCCGCTGTTTTTTCTGCTCAAGCTTCAATTTCGCTGCTTTTTCGGCCTGTTCTTTTTCTTTGGCCCGATAATTTAAATAACCGGCTGAAATTATTAAAAATGCACCGATGATTGAAAAAATATCCGGAATCTCTTGAAATAAGACAAAACCAAAAACTGAAGAAAAGACAATATTGGCATAAGTATAAATTGACAGTTCACTCGCTTCAGCATGGCGGTAAGCATTAGTCATAAATAATTGAGCAACTGCAGCAAATAGCCCCAAAGCCAGTAACGCAAGTGCCTGAACAGCAGTTGGAATCACAAAACTTCCGCTGAGCATAAAAGGTATCATAGCTATGGTTGAAAAAAAACTAAAATAAAATACAACTGTAGCTGCCGAATCTGTTTTGCGCAGCTGCCTTACTAATGTATAGGCAACCCCGGCAAATATACTCGACATTAAGGCGATTAAGGATGGTATAAGATTTGAATCAAAACCTGGTCTTATCACAAGAATAGCACCTAAGGCAGCGGTAACTAAAGCAATTAACTGCTTTTTAGTAATCTTCTCTTTTAAAAATAGAGCAGCAAAAATCATTACAAAAAATGGTGACATTTTATTTAAAATTACTGCATCCGAAAGTTTCATATTTGCCAGAGCATAAAAATAAGCTGCAATTCCTAAAAGTCCAAAAGTACTGCGTAAAATCAAAAGTTTTTTGTTATTTCCAATCAGAGAGCTGCCGCTTTTTTTTACCAGACTGAAAGCAACAAAAATACCAACTAAATTTCTAAAAAATATCTTCTCTGCTGTCGGCATATCACCTAAAAATTTAACTGTAGCTGCCATTAACGCAAAAAAGAGTGATGATAAAAGTATAAATGTTATTCCCTTTTTTCTGTTTTCCATTTTTTCCACCTCATCTTATAATATTATAGAATTATAGAGTTATTAAAACTTATCAACAAGTAACTGTTTAAAACACTTTTTTGTTCCCACTTCTATGATATTCATTATCATTATTATATATAGTCTTTATCCTTATGTAAAGTAAAAACTCCACCTTTTAGGTGAAGTTTTAAAATTAGTTTTCAAATTTTAATTTCTCTCTTTTAAAGCTTCCTTAAGAGTGTGCCAGGACAATACTGCACACTTAACCCGGGCGGGCATATTTGAAATATTTTTCAAAGCCATTGCATCCTTTAATTTCCTTAACTCCTGCTGATCATCTATATCTTTTTTGATCATGGCAATAAAAGTCTCCACCAGCTCCAGGGCCTCTTCAATACTTTTTCCTTTAATTAAATCAATCATAATCGAAGTTGAAGCTTGCGAGATAGCACAACCGCTGCCGGTAAAAGCTGCCTCACTGATTAGATCACCATCAAACTTAAGCTCAAGAGTAATATCATCTCCACAGCTTGGATTATGGCCGTGTTCACTCAAATCAGCATCATCTAAAGAATGCTTGTTGCGGCTGTTCTTATTGTGCTCCATTATTAATTCTGTATAAACTGAATCAAGATCCATATCCAAAAACCTCCCTTACCTTCTCCAGGGATTCCAGAAAACGATCCACTTCTGCTTTAGTATTATAGAAATAAAAACTGATCCGACCGGTAGAGTTAAGACGATAAAATTTCATTAAAGGCTGGGCACAGTGATGACCTGAGCGAATTGCAATTCCTTCACTATCAACTATAGTGGCCAGATCATGAGAATGAATGTCCTTCAGGTTGAAAGATATAATGCCACCTCTATTTTCTAAATCAAGTGGGCCGGCTATTTCTACATAGTCAAGCTCTTTCATTTTTTCTAAGGCATATTCAGTTAGCTCCAGCTCGTACTCTTTAATTTTATCCAGTCCAACCTCCTCTAAATACTCAATTGCAGCCTGCAGTCCCACTGCTCCTTCTACATTGGGAGTACCGGCTTCAAATTTTTCTGGAAGTGGCGCATAAGTAGAACCCTGTTCTTTTACATATTCTATCATACCTCCACCCTTTAGAAAAGGAGGTAATGTTTCTAAAAGTTCTTTTTTACCGTAAAGAACGCCTATTCCCATTGGTCCCAGCATTTTATGACCTGAGAAAGCATAAAAATCAGCATCTAAATCTCTAATATCAGTCCGGATATGAGGAGCACCCTGAGCTCCATCAACCACAACTAAAGCTCCTTTTTGATGGGCAAGTTCTGCCATTTCTTTAACCGGGTTAATTACTCCACTCACATTTGACATCTGAGAGATACTAAAAATCTTAGTTTTTTTAGTCAGTTTTTCCTTTAATTCTGAAAGTGGAATTCTATAATTTTGATCTGGATATAAATACTTTAATTTTAAATTTTTCCGCTCAGCCAGCTGCTGCCATGGCAAAATATTGCTGTGATGTTCAAGAACAGAAATTAAAATTTCATCTCCCTCTTCAACTAAAGCTTCCAGGCTGTTTGCCAGCAAATTTAGTGATTCAGTAGTGTTACGGGTAAAAATAATTTCCTCCGATTTTTCAGCATTAATAAAATCTTTAACTTTTGCTCTGGCATTTTCGTAAGCCTCAGTAGCACGCGCACTTAATGTATGCGCTCCCCGGTGAGGATTGGCATTAATGGTCCGATTGTAATTATCGACTGCATCTAAAACCGACTCAGGCTTTTGAGTTGTAGCTGCATTATCAAAATAAATCAGTTCCTTACCATTTATCTGCTGCTTAAGAATCGGAAAATCCGCTTTATATTTTTCAGCAAATTCCTGACCTGATATTCTTTCTTTAACTGCGAATTCTTGTTTTGACGTCATTGATAACACTTCCTTTGAGGTCATTTAGAGGTATCTTATCAAATATTGGATTAAAAGATGCCTCAACCATTAACTGTTTGGCTTCAGCTTTTGTCATCCCCCTGCTCATTAAATAAAAAAGTCTCTGTTCATCTATTTGTCCGGCACTTACTGCATGTTCTCCTTCCACATTATCTTCTTCCGAAAATAGTGCGGGAATTGAATCAGAATCTACAGTCTTATCCAGAAGCAGCACTTCTTCTCTCTCTGAGCCTTTTGCCTGACCGGCACCTTTTTGGAAATATAAGTCGCCTCTAAATACTTTCTGGGCCTTATCTTTTAAAACTCCCTTTGATTCAATTTCGCTGCTGCTGTGACGTCCCTGGTGATTCATCTTAAAACCAAGATCCAGTTTGCGTTCCCCATCCGCAAAATAAACAGAACTAATACTGGCTCTACTCCCGTCAGCAATTAAGGTATTTTCATTATTAGTTACTGAGTTCTTTGCTCCCAGTTCGATCGGAATCCAATTGAGTTCTCCCTGGTTGGAAACGAGAGAAATATTACTGTCAAAATTATCACTCTGATCATTGAAACGCTGTACCTTAACAATATTTAAAACAGCATTTTCCTTTACTATTACCCGGGTTAGGCCATTATGGAAAGCTTTTAAGTTCTGATCCTGCATTCGATAATCAATTACAATTGTCAAATTAGAGTTTTCTTCGGCTACAATTAAATTATTATCGATTAAAACTGGGTTTTCCTGATCGAGCTCATAAAAAATCTCTACCGGGACCTTCAACTCCACATTTTGGGGAGCTTTAATAAAAAGTCCGGTATTATAAAAAGCTTCAACCATTGCTAAATATTTAGGATCAAGACCCTGATTTCCTTTTTTAACTTTTTTATCTTTAAATTGATCCAGATAATTTATAATTTCTTCTTCATTATTTAGATTATCTGTCATTTTTTTGATCATCAGTTCCTGCTGCCACTTTTTTTCTTTTAGATACTCTTTATTATAAGGACTGTATTCTGGAAACTGATAATCAAATAAATTTATTCTTTTATAATCACCCTTAGTCAAATTTTCATAAATTTCGTAGCTTTCTTTTCTTCTACTGCTTAAAAGTTTCGACTGACCGGTAGTTAAATTATCTACTAAATTTTTATTATACATTTTATATCACCTATCCTATAGTACCTTCGAGTTCAAGGTTGATTAAATTATTCAATTCAACTGCATATTCTAATGGTAGTTCATTTGCAATTGGTTCCACAAAACCACGAACAATCATTGCCTTGGCTTCTTCTTCACTAATCCCTCGGCTCATCAGATAAAAAACTGCTTCTTCACTGATTCGTCCTACTTTAGCTTCATGCCCAATATCAATATCATCAGTCTGAAGTTTCATTATCGGGAGTGTGTCTGATTTAGATTCATTATCAAGCATTAAGGATTCACAGGAAACTGAAGCCTTTGCTCCGTGAGCATTATCAGTTGCCTTGAGCAGTCCGCGGTAATAAGCATGACCTCCATCCTTGGCAATTGAACGAGAATTAACTGTAGAAGTAGTATTTGGAGCTGCATGGATTACCTGTGCTCCTGTATCTAAATACTGTCCTTCAGCAGCAAAAGTAACACCTGTAAATTCTGCTCTGGCTCTGGCTCCTTTTAAAATACTCATTGGATAAAGCATCGAAACTTTGGAGCCAAATGAACCAGAAACCCACTCAATAACTCCATCTTCGTCAACCAGTGCCCGCTTAGTGTTTAAATTATACATGTTGCGAGACCAGTTCTCTATTGTACTATAGCGTAGTTTTGCACCTTTGTTGACAAATAATTCCACAGCTCCTGCATGAAGGTTATTAACTGAATATTTTGGGGCTGAGCAGCCTTCAATAAAGTGAGCATTTGCTCCTTCTTCTAAAATAATCAGTGTATGCTCAAATTGACCTGAGCCAGGTGCATTCTGGCGGAAATAAGACTGCAGAGGTATATCTACATCTACTCCTGCCGGAACATAAACAAAAGACCCACCTGACCAGACGGCTCCATGCAGAGCTGAAAATTTATGATCATTAGGTGTGATTAATTTCATAAAATGTTCCCTAACTATCTCTTCGTGTTCTTTAACGGCGTTCTCCATATCCATATAAATAACGCCCTGTTCAACCAGTTCTTCTTTTAAATTATGATAAACAACTTCTGAGTCATACTGAGCTCCTACTCCAGCCAGAGACTCCTTTTCTGCCTCCGGAATACCCAGAGCATCAAAAGTGTTTTTAATCTCTTCTGGAACCTGATCCCAGTCACTCTCAAGATCAGCATCTGGCCTCACATAGGTAATAATATTATCCATATCCAAATCCGAAATATCAGCTCCCCAGGTGGGAACCTCTTTATTCTGATATATTTTTAAAGCCTTTAGCCTGAATTCAAGCATCCACTCCGGTTCATTTTTCTCCCGGGATATTTCTCTTATTACTTCAGGAGTCAGACCTTTTTGTGCTTTATAGCGATGTTTTTCTTCATTTTTTTCGTCATGCAAACTGCGATCAACATCTTTGACTTCTGTCTTTTCACTCATCTTAAAAACCTCCCTGTTCTAAAAACATTAAGCAATGACTTTCTGATATTAAATCCCCCAATATATATTAAACTATCATCTTTATTATAATCCAATTTTATTTATAAATTTAAGTTAACAATTTGTTTTAGAATTGCTTTCATCTAGATGTTCAGCTTTATATTCAGCATAACCTTCTTTTTCGATCGCTTTTGCCAGCTCCATATCCCCTGACTTAGCAATTCTACCATCAACAAGCACATGAACATAATCCGGCTGCAGATAGTCCAAAATCTGGTTATGGTGAGTAATTATTATCATTGCATTATCTTCAGAAGCAAGCTTTTTAATTCCTTCGGCGACTGTTTTTGTAGCGTCAACATCCAATCCAGAATCTGTTTCATCTAGAATTGCAAGTTTTGGCTCTAAAACTGCCATCTGTAAGATTTCATTTTTTTTCTTTTCTCCTCCAGAAAAGCCTTTGTTCAAATAACGATCTGCATATGACTGATCAATATCCAGCAGGTTCATCTTTTCTTCTAAAAGAAATTTAAAATCGAAAATACTCTGCTGTTCACCACTAACTGCTGTTTTTGCAGTACGCAAAAAGTTTTCCACCGTCACTCCTGGAATTTCCTGAGGATACTGAAATGATAAGAAAATACCCTTTTTAGCTCTTTTGTCAACTGCTAATTCATTAATGTTTTCTCCTTCAAACTCGATTTCTCCATTTATAATTTTGTGTTCCGGATGCCCCATCAAGACATTAGCCAGAGTAGATTTTCCGGCTCCATTTGGCCCCATAATCACATGAATTTCGCCTTTATTCACTTCCAAATTGATTCCATTTAAAATTTCTTCATCTTCTACCTTTGATTTCAGATTACAAATTTTAAGCAATTTTTTAGCCATAATCTATGTCATCTCCTTTATTAAAGTTATCTGCTCAGCATTCTGCTATTTATATCCTACAACATTACTCAACTTTAGTCAAGGATTTAGCTAAAAAAGTAACTTAATTAACAATAAAAAAAGATGGCACCAGGTATCTGGAGGTAATTTCCAGACACTCGCTGCCAATAAGCTTTAAATTTATATTTCTTTTTCTATATATTTTTTCCTGAAAATCAATCTTACAACCACATAAAATGGAACAGCGGTTAGGGCTCCGATAAATCCAAATAAATAAACACCTGATAAAACTACAAATAAAACTGCAATCGGATGAATCTCCAATCTTCTTCCCTGGACAAGGGGTCTAATAACATTTCCTTCTAAATATTGTGCAATCAAAATAATTGTCAGAACTCCTAAAAATAAAAACCAGCTATTTGTTACAGCAACAAAAACAGCCGGCAGGCTGCCAAAAAACGGTCCAATAATAGGAATTAAAGAAGTTATCATTGCTATTAAAGACAAAACAACAGCATTAGGAAGTCCAATAATTAAAAAACCTGCAAACATTACTAAGCCCAGAAAAAATGCTACAACCAGCTGAGAACTGATAAAAGTAGAGAGTATTTGATCAATTTCAACTCCCATTTTTTCGACTTTCCTCTTTTTAGATTCTGGAACAAATGTCATTAAATTATCAAATATCTTTTTATCATCTTTAAGTAAATAAAATAATACAAATGGAATCAACAAAATTATTAATCCAAAATTAGTAATAGAACTAAAAATCCCCATATAATTATAAGAAGAAATTTTCTGAGCCAGATTATTTGCATAAGAGAATATTCTTTCCCTTAAATTCAAATCTTCTAAAAAAGACTGATCAAAATTTATATATTCTCTCAAACTTTCAATTATACCCAGGATAAAATTGTAAATATAGTCATAATTACCACTTAAGCTCTGGCTGAGCTCTTTGCCCTGATTGTAAATAATACTGCCGCCAAAATAAAAGACCATTGTTATAATTGTAATAACCACCAAAAATGAAATCACTATTGAAAGAGATTTGTTTTTGATCCATTTATGCAAAAATCTAACCAGTGGCCTCATTAAATAATATAAAAAAGTACTGAACAAAAGCGGCAGCAGCACAAAACTGAGTACGGAAGTTAAAGGTGCTGTAAAATATGGTATCTGGCCAGCTAAAAAAATTATTATCAGAATAATTATTACTCCGTGTCCAATTCTAAAAAAACGTTCTTTGAACATAAAAGCCTCCTTAAATCATTTCATTTTCAACCTATAAAAAAATCTATATTGCCCAACAGGAATTATGTATTATGATGCTTATTCTCTGATACAACTTTAATGGCTCTGGTAACAACAGAAAGTACATCAACTGAATGCTGCTGTTCAAGCTCTTCTGTTTTGGAAAAAACTTCTCCTTTAGAAGTGGCAACATATTTTGCAGGCAAACGATTCAAAGCATAACTTGCCATATCCAATAAACAATCTTCATCCTTGCAGACATCATTAAATTCCTCTCTTTGAAGCATCTCGTCCAACATTTCTAATACAACTTCTTCAGTTAAGTTATTCAAACTCTTTTTTAGACTCTTTAATTTTTCATTTCTTAGCATAATTTACCTCCCACTTATTTAGAATTAAATAATTTTAATTAAGAATTTTCCCCCTATTAATTTGACTTCTTAAATTAATATTTCTTTATAAATAGTAAAAACCCTGCCTAAAAATGACAGGGTTTAAATAATAATTATATATTTCTATTTTGATACTCACCAAATACTTCTCTTAATTGATCGTTTATTTCACCTAAAGTTGCTCTAGCCCTAACGGCTTGAATAATAGCTGGCATTAAATTTTCATTAGTTTTAGCAGTAGATTTAACTGCTTTTAATGCTTTTTGAAGCTTTTTTTGGTCTCTACTGTTTTTGATTTTTTTCAGATCTGCTATCTGATCTGTTTCTAGATCTGGATTAAGTTGATGCAGTTCTATTCCCGAGTTATGATTTTCTGTCTGGTATCGATTGACTCCAACCACTACTTTCTTTTTTTGGTCAATCTCCTTTTGCTTTTGATAGGCGCTTTCCTGAATTTCTCGCTGTATATAACCTGTTTTTATTGCCTCTATCATTCCACCAAGTTGATCAATTTTATTTAAATATTTACGACTTTTTTCTACAAAAGTATCCGTTAATTCTTCTAAATAGTAGGAACCTCCAAGTGGATCAATAACATCAGCAATTCCACTTTCTTCTGCAATAATCTGTTGAGTTCTCAAAGCTATTTCTACTGCTTCTTCAGAGGGAAGAGACAAAGCTTCATCATAAGAATTTGTATGCAGAGATTGAGTGCCACCAAAAACAGCTGCCATTGCCTGGATTGTTACTCTAATTATATTATTTAAGGGCTGACTGGCTGTTAAAGCAGTTCCCGCAGTCTGGGTATGAAAACGCAGCAGTTTCGACTTCTTCTTTTCTGCCCCAAATTTTTCTTCCATAATTTCAGCCCAGAGTCTCCTGGCCGCTCTAAATTTAGCTGTTTCTTCCATTAGATTCATCTGAGCAGCAAAGAAAAATGACAGTCTTGGAGCAAAATCATCAATATCAAGACCAATTTTTAAAGCTGCTTCCACAT
Source organism: Halanaerobium kushneri (assembly GCF_900156285.1). Lineage (GTDB taxonomy): Bacteria > Bacillota > Halanaerobiia > Halanaerobiales > Halanaerobiaceae > Halanaerobium > Halanaerobium kushneri. Next base: position 27,550 of record NZ_FTNC01000022.1, on the reverse strand, counting down.
AAGTCAAAGCATCTGCCAGAGTAAAAGCAAGTTCCTGAACAGCAGTTGAGCCTGCTTCCCGAATATGATAGCCACTAATACTAATTGTGTTAAAGCCAGGCATCTTTTGAGAACAATAATCAAAAATATCTGTAATCAGACGCAGTGAAGGTTCAGGTGGGTAAATATAAGTTCCTCGAGCAACATATTCTTTCAAAATATCATTTTGAATAGTCCCGGACAGCTGTTCAGGCGCAATCCCTTTCTCTTCGGCCGCTACAATATACATTGCCAGAACAACTGCAGCCGGTGCATTAATTGTCATTGAAGTACTAACTTCGGCCAGGGGAATATCATCAAAAAGAATTTTCATATCTTCTACGCTATCAATTGCTACCCCTACTTTTCCTACCTCTCCCTCAGCCAGCTGATGATCAGAGTCATAACCAATTTGTGTGGGAAGATCGAAGGCAACGCTCAAACCAGACTGCCCCTGTTTTAAAAGATATTTGAATCGATTATTTGTTTCTCTGGCAGTACCATATCCCGAATACTGTCTCATTGTCCAGAGACGGGAACGATACATTGTTGGATAAACTCCTCTGGTAAATGGAAACTCTCCAGGAAATGAAAGCTTCTTTTTATAATTAATATTCTGAGAATCCAGGGGTGTATAAAGAGGTTTAATTTTGAATTCTGTATCAGAAGAAAAAACATCCTTCCTCAAACCAAAACGTTCTGCTGTTTTTTGATATTTGTTTTCCTGCCAGCTTTTTTCATTCTCCTTTAAACTCCAATATTCATTTTCACTCTGTTCTTTATCTTTATATTCTCCCATAAATATAGCTCCTTTTATCAAGTTTTAAATCAAAACCCAAATCAAAAGCCTCCATATTAATATCAATAGTTTCCGGGGGGACCTTTTCGATTATTGCCTTTTTAATAAACTCTACTGGAATTTTGTTCTGTATAATTCTGGAAATAACCCCCAATACAATCATATTAGCAGAAATTTCTTCCCCAATTTTTCTAGCAGCCAGATCTAGAATATTTAGCTGATAAACATTATCTTTAAATTCCTGTCTAACAGCAGAAATATCAATTCTACTATCAACAATAATTACTCCATAACTTTTTAAATCAGATCCGTACTGATCAAAGGACTCCTGAGTCAAACAGACTAAAAGATCAGGTTTAATAACTTTAGGAAAATCAATCTGGTCTTCATCAAAAACAATCTCAGACCGGCTGGCTCCCCCTCTTGATTCCGGACCATAAGACTGACTCTGACTAATATTTAAATTATCAACCATAACTCCTGCCTCAGCCAGAATTTTCCCAGCTAAAATCATTCCCTGACCTCCGGCACCACTTAGTCTAATTTCATATCTATTCATTATAAAGCCCCCTCTTGATTTGCTTTTGCAATAATCTTTTTATAACGGACAGTATATTCACTCTCAGGACTATCCACTTCTTTTAAAATTCCCAGGGGATACAAAAGCTGTTTTTTCTCAGTACTGAGCTGCTGCCACTTTTTAAAGTCTACTGTATTCTTTTTCTGACTCTTCAACATCTCTACCGCATCTCCGCTTCCGTTCTGACGTCCATAACTAACCGGACACTGCGAAAAGCTTTCTACAAAAGAAAATCCCTTATGTTTTAAGGCAGCAAGATATAACCTTTTTAACTGCCGGGGATCAAAAGTAGCTCCTCGGGCAATAAAAGTTCCTCCTGCTCCTTCGACAAGTTGTGCCAGATCAAAGTTTTGATCAATATTGCCATATGGAGCAGTGGTTGCCATATCACTGGGAGGAGTCATTGGCGAAAATTGTCCACCTGTCATTCCATAAATCTGATTATTAAATAAAATAACTGTTAAATCAATATTCCGACGAGCAGCATGAATTAAATGATTGCCACCAATTGCAGTCCCATCACCGTCTCCAGTCATTACAATAACATTTAAGTTGGGATTGGCCATTTTAACTCCTGTAGCAAAAGCAATAGCTCTCCCGTGAGTAGTATGCAGAGTGTCAAAATTTAAATAACCGGTAGCTCGGCCAGAACAACCAATACCTGAGATCACAACTGTTTTATCCTGATCTAAATCACTTTCAGTAAAAGCTCTAATAAATGAATTTAAAATAGTCCCATGGCCACAGCCCGGACACCAGATATGAGGTAATTTATCCATTCTTAAATATTTTTCAGTTTCCATTATAATACCTCCTCCATTAGATCTCTGATTGCTTCCGGCTTAATTAATTCTCCTGCATAAGAATTTATCCCGAGAACTCTGGCCTGACCGGCGACTGCTCTTTCAACTTCTCTAATCAACTGCCCCTGGTTTAATTCAGGTACAATAATGGTCTCAACCTGAGCTGCCAGTTTGGCGACTTCCCTTTCTGCAAACGGCCACACTGTCTGTAGTTTAAACCAGCCAGCTTTCAGATTATCTTTTCGTCCAGTATTGACAGCACTAATCGCTGTTCTGGCAGTCGATCCATAACTCAAAACTGCCACCCGATCATCATTTCTAATATCTTTCTGATAAAATATTATCTGCTCCAAATTATTGTGCAGCTTATTATGGAGTCGGTCCTGCATCAATTTGGCAGTCTCCTTTTTACCATCAGGAAATCCACTCTGATCATGAAATAAACCACTTGTATGATATTTAAAACCACTACCATAATCAGCCATGGGAGGAATTAAGTCATCAGTCTGCTGATAAGGAAGATAACTTTTTGGATCCTGATCTGCGGTGGGACGCTTTCTGTTAATTATTTCGATTTCTTCACTGTCATTTAAATATATTTTTTCTCTCAAATGCCCAATAACTTCATCCAGCAGCAAAACAACCGGCTGCCTAAATTTCTCACTTAAATTTACTGCTTTAATTGTCAGTTCGTAACTTTCTGCTACAGAAGCAGGTGCCAGAGCAATTATTTCCTGATCACCATTTCTCCCCCAGCGAGTCTGCATCAAATCTCCCTGGGAAGGTGAAGTGGGGAGACCAGTTGAAGGACCAACTCTCTGCACATTAACTACAACTAAAGGTGCTTCTACCATAGTTGCAAAGCCCAGATTCTCCTGTTTGAGAGCAAATCCTGGTCCACTTGTAGCAGTAATTGATTTTTTCCCAGCAAGTGAGGCACCTACCACTGCAGCCATTCCGGCGATTTCGTCTTCCATCTGTAAAAACTTGCCTCCAATTTTAGGCAGTTCTCTGGCAAAACCCTCCGCAATTTCGGAGGCGGGAGTAATTGGATAACCGGCAAAAAATTCTACCCCTGCTGCCAGTGCACCTTCTACAACTGCCTGATCACCCTGGAGAAGAACCGCTCTTTTTTCTGGCTTAAATATTTTAGTCTTCATCACTTGCCACCACCTTCAACACAAAGTCAGGACAAATCAACTCACAATTATGACAGCCTATGCACTTTTCTAAATCAAAAATTTCTACTATCTTTTTACCTTTAATTAAAATATCTGTTGGACAAACCGAAACACAAATACCACAGTTTTTACACCAGTCAGGATGTTCAATTTCTATTCTCTCACCTCTGGCCATGATTTTCACTCCTTAAAAATAATTTTATTTTCTGCCCATTTCAGGCGGAGATGAAGCCAGCTGCTCGATACTCTCTACTTTAAAAAAAAGAAAATTTTTAAATTTATTTAAAAGTATTATTTTAATTTTCTGACTTTTATTGCTGTAAATTAAGCCGGCAGGTATACTGCTGGCCTAATCTTTAATTAATTATAACTACCCTAAAACTGATAACAGTACTCCCGCTGCAACAGCAGAACCAATTACTCCTGCTACATTAGGTCCCATAGCATGCATTAATAAAAAGTTCCCTGGATTTGCTTCATTTCCAAGCTTCTGAGAACATCTAGCTGCTTCAGGTACTGCTGAAACACCTGCTGCACCAATTATTGGGTTGATTTTTCCATTTGTTAAATAATACATTAATTTCCCCATCATTAAACCTGAAAAAGTACTTAAGGCAAAAGCAGATAATCCCAGTCCAATAATGGAAATAAACTGAATAGTAAAAAACTGTTCAGCTTTCAAACTTGCACCAACACTCAACATTAAAAGAATTGTAACAATATTTATCATTGCAGTACTGGCAGTATCTGATAATCTTTTTGCAACTCCACTTTCTTTTAATATATTTCCTAACATCAGCATACCAACCAGAGTTAATGCCTGTGGTACAATTAATCCAACAATTAATGAAACCAGAATTGGGAAAATTAATTTCTCAATTTTTTTAACTCTCCTCATCTGACCCATTTCAATTGATCGTTCTTCTTTGGTAGTAAAAAACTTAATAATTGGCGGCTGAATTAAAGGTACCAGAGCAATATAGATATAAGCTGCAATAGCTATTGGCCCCAGTAAATGCGGTGATAATAATGATGTTAAATAAATAGATGTTGGTCCATCTGCACCACCAATTATTGCAATCGAACCAGCCTCTGCTGGATTAAATCCTAATAATCTTGAACCAAAAAAAGTAGTAAATATTCCCAACTGAGCCGCTGCCCCCAACAACATTGTTTTGGGTTGAGCAATTAGTGGTCCAAAATCAGTCATAGCTCCAATTCCTAAAAATATTAAAGGAGGATAAATCCCCAACCTTACACCCTCATAAAGATAATGCAGCAAACCACCAACAGTTTTAGCTGTTGGGCCGGACATTAATCCTGTTCCTGGAATATTAGATAGGAAAATACCAAAGCTAATTGGTAATAGTAAAAGGGGTTCATATTCCTTAAATATTGCAAGGTACATTAAAATAGCTGAAATGATAATCATTCCAATATGACCCCAGCTCAATTGAGCAAAACCACTTCCCTGTAAAAATAATATTATTTTATCTGTCACAAATAGTACACCATCCTTTTACTGTTAATTTAAAATAAACAAATTATCTCCAGAATTAACCTCTTTACCTTCTTTTACACATACCTCTTTAATTACACCATCTTTTGGTGCAGTAATATCATTTTCCATTTTCATTGCTTCCAGTACTGCTAGATGCTGTCCTTCCTGAACTTCTTCTCCTTCTGTAACAGCAAGCATCAGGATCTGACCTGGCATTGGTGCTTTAATTTCCAGTTCGTCATCTTCAGAAACCGAAGAAGTTCTTGATTTTTCTTTACTCTTAATTTGAGCTGCTCTCTTTTTAGCTGCTGACTGTTTATCTGTTGTACTATTACTATCTTTTGAAATAGTAGAAAACTTACTTTTACTCTGATTATTACTTTTATTAATTGATTTAATATTATTACCCTCATCAACTAATTCTACTTCAACTTCATAAATTTCGTCATCAATTTTTATTTTATACTTTTGCATATTTCTTCCCTCCTGAGTAGTAAATCCTGCCGGATGATCTTTAAGATACGAATCTATCGCTGCAGCAATAACAGCTCTTTTCTTCTTTTCTGTTTTTGCTATATTTCCTTCTTTTTCAACCTGCTTTTTGGTTTCTTTTTTACTTTTTAAAAAGAATTTTTCCATTAACCAGCCCTGAAGCTTCAAAATGATAGTTAATAAAAGCAGTACTAAAAAAACAACGGAAAGTCCAATTACGGTAATCTCCAGTGTTTCTCCTAAGACATTCATCTAATTCCTCCCAACTTAAAATAATCAAATAATTGTAAAAGCAATTTCAAACTACTATTTTATAACGGAATATTACCGTGCTTTTTATCCTGTCCATCTTCGCGTTTGTTAATCATCATCTCAAGACCATTAATTAGTTTATTTCTGCTTTCTTCCATCTTGATTACATCATTTACCATTCCTCTTTTTGCTGCAATATATGGATTGGCAAAGTTATCCTTATATTCGTCTATTTTCTCCTGCCTCAGCTGACCTGGATCATCTGCAGCCTTTATCTCTTTTCTGTAAATTACATTGGCTGCTCCCTCCGGTCCCATAACTGCTATCTCTGCTATCGGCCAGGCATAAACTAAATCAGCTCTTACCGAACGACTTCCCATCGCTATATACGCTCCTCCATAAGCTTTGCGCATTATTAAAGTAATCTTGGGTACTGTCGCTTCTGAATATGCATACAGTACTTTCGCTCCATGCCTGATTACTCCTCCGTATTCCTGTTCAACTCCGGGTAAATATCCGGGAACATCTACTAACGAAATAATGGGAATATTAAAACTGTCACAGAAACGAATAAATCTTGCTATCTTAGTTGATGCATCAATATTTAAACAGCCGGCTAAAAATTGAGGTTGGTTTGCTACTATCCCCACACTGCGCCCATTTAATCTGGCAAAACCGATTACTGCATTTTTAGCAAAATAAGGCTGAATTTCCATAAAGCTATCCCTATCAACCAAAATTTCTATTACATCTTTAACATTGTAAGCTTTTTTCGGGTTTTCATTTACTATCTCTTTTAATTCTTCTGTACTTCGACCTGGACTGTCATTACTCTCCAGGCTTTCAGGTTCTTCTTTAAAATTATCGGGTATGTAAGATAATAGTTTTCTGATCCTGGTTAAAGCTGCTTCCTCATTAGCTTCCATAAAATGAGCTACACCACTAATTTCATTATGGGTGGCTGCTCCTCCAAGTTCTTCTGCTGTTACTTCTTCCCCAGTTACTGACTTAACTACACTGGGACCGGTTATAAACATCTTGGATGTCTGGTCAACCATAACTATAAAATCTGTAATTGCTGGTGAATAAACTGCTCCACCGGCACAGGGCCCTAAAATTGCTGTAATCTGGGGTACCACACCAGAAGCTTTAGTATTACGATAAAAGATCTCTCCATAGCCATTAAGGGAGTCTATACCCTCATTGATTCTTGCTCCACCGGAATCATTTAAACCAATAACTGGCGCACCGTTCTTAACAGCTAAGTCCATTACTTCAGAAATCTTTTGTGCATGAGCTTCTCCAACAGAACCTCCCATTACTGTAAAGTCCTGAGCATAAACATAAACCAGCCTACCTTCGATAGTTCCATAACCTACTACTACACCTTCTCCTGGCACTTCCTTTTCGTCCATGCCTAAAGATGTACTGCGATTTTCTACAAACATATTTAATTCATTAAATGTGTTATCATCAAGTAAGTATTCTATTCTTTCTCTGGCGGTTTTTTTATTCTTTTTGTGCTGCTTTTCTATTCTTGCCTGGCCACCACCCTGTCGAATCGTCTCTTTTTTATCTTCTAATAATTTTTCCTTATCTTCTACTGACATTATTATTCCTCCTTAGCAAATGGTTCACATAACTCTAACAAGACTCCGTTAGTACTTCTGGGATGAACAAAAATAATTTTCATATTGTCTGCACCAGCGCTTGCCTTATTTCCTATCAATCTAGCTCCCTGAGCCTGCATTGCTTTTATCTTATCCTCAATGCTGTCGACTAAAATAGCAAAGTGATGAATCCCTTCCCCGTTCTTTTCGAGAAATCTGGCAATAGTACTCTCTTCATTTAAGGGCTCAAGCAACTCTATTTTACTCTCTCCAACTTTTAAAAAAGCTATCTCAACCGCCTGTGTCTCCACGATTTCTCGCTTAATAAATTTTAAACCCAGGATGTTTTGATAAAAGTTAAGGGCATTCTCCAGATTCTGAACTGCAATCCCTATATGTTCTATATTTTTGAGATTCATTTTACCTCCTTTACTTAATCGACACCATTAAGGATAGCAAAAAACTGACCACAAGTCAACTAAGATTGTTAAATTATTATCAACAAACTCCTCAACAAGCTGAACTGGCGCGGTTTCTACCGCTAATATTTTTGCTAAATAATCTTCAAATATGCTGGCCTGTTGGCTCAATCACTATTACCTTTTAACTTCCTGATCTAAGCAAACAAATAAATTCATCCAGGCACTGATTAAATATTCTCAACATAATTTACTATCTCTGATAGAGGAGTACCACTAGCAAAAATTTTTTTAACTCCTAACTGATAAAGATAATTATAATCACTCTGAGGAATTATTCCCCCTATAATAACAGGAGTATTTTCTATTTTTTCTTCCTCCAATAATCTAAATAACTTTTTTAAAAGAGTTTTTTGAGCCCCAGAAAGAATACTAATGCCAATCAAATCAACATCTTCCTGCAGGGCAGTGCTCACAATATCCTGAGCTGTATTCCTGAGACCGGTATAAATTACTTCCATCCCTGCATCTTTTAAAGCCCGTGCAACCACTTTTGCTCCCCGGTCATGGCCATCCAGTCCTAATTTAGCAATTAAAATTCTTTTTTTACTTTTCAATAGAATCCTCTCCTATCTAAATTTAATATTTTAATCTAATTTTATTCTTTCTTCCCCACTATAAATGTTAAAACGCTTACCCCTGCAGAAACCTATCAAAGTCAGATTTCTTGCTCTAGCTATTTTAATTGCCGCCTCTGTCGGGGCCGATCTTGAGACTAAAAATGGTATTTTTTGTTTCAGGATTTTCACAACCATTTCCGAAGAAATTCTACCACTGGTGAGAACAATTTTATTTGCAAGTTGAATATTGTCCTTTAATGCCCTGCCAATAACTTTGTCGATGGTATTATGACGTCCGATGTCTTCAAACTGATAAATAATCTGATTATCTGTAGCCAGGGCTGCAATATGAGTCCCCCCTGTCTGGTGAAAATATTCTGTATTCTGCTGTAAGTTGCTCATTAAAAGCGGAATTTTAGCTGCAATAACTTTTAGGTCAGAACTAATGTTTTTGGCTGCTGCACAGTCTTTAAGATTAATAAAAGTTGATCCTCCTCCACAACCCGATGTTAACGTTCTTTTTTTATAGGCTGCTGGTGAGAAATCTCCTTTTACTTCAATCATAGCCACAGTTTTGTCATATTTAAAATCAATTTTTTTTAGATCATTTTCAACCTCGATAATTCCTTCTGCCGCCAGAAAACCTATAATCAATTCTTCCAAATTTTCCTGAAGCACCATCAGAGTCAAAAACTGATAGCCATTTATAAAGAGTGTCAGTGGTTCCTCACTAATTATCAAATCCTGTTCATCAATAAATTTGTTTATTTTAAATTTTCTGATATTTTTTCTGATTATAACCTTCTCTTCCATTTCTTACACTCCTCTTAAAACTATTACTAAACAAAACCCAAACTAATAAAGCCTCTTTAATGCAGTCACTTTGTATATTTTTATACTTCTCTAATAATTACTATTAACCTTTATTTTTTTATAAAAATTTGGAAAGAAAAAAATGCCCGGAGAGCACTTTTCAGGCCCCGGACATTTAGAATTTTTTAGCTTTTGTATTTCGAAGTAATACCAGTTAATTTCTGTGCCATTTCGGCAAGATCTTCTGCAGCATTGACTATATCAATAGTTGAATTACTCTGCTCATCTGAGGCGGCTGCTACCTCTTCTGCAATTGAAGCAGATTCCCTACTTATTTCCGAGATATCCTCTACAGCTTTACTAACATCTTTACTATTATGCTTCATCTCCTGAGAATTATCAGCAATTTCATTTATTAAACTACTCAATCGCGAAACAACACTTTCAATTTCTGCAAAAGTTCTTTCCGCTTCTGCAACTGCTCTGCTGCTTGCTCTAACTCCCTGATCAGATTCTGTCATCATCTCTGTAGTGTCGCTGACTTTTGTCTGAATCTCTTTGATCAGACTATTTATCTCATCTGTTGCCTGAGATGATTCTTCTGCAAGTTCTCTTATTTCTTCTGCAACAACACTAAAACCACGACCAGCTTCGCCAGCCCTTGCAGCCTCAATTGCAGCGTTTAAAGCCAGTAGGTTTGTCTGATCTGCAATTCCATTAATAATCTCAACAATTTTACCAATCTGTCCGGATAATTCATCTAATTCTGATACACTCTTTAGAACATTTTGCTGATTATCAACTACAACTTCTATCTCATCTGCCGTAGTTTTTACTGCTTTATTTCCTTTATCAATCTCTTTTCCTGCTTCATCAGCTTCAGTTTTAATCACTTCTGCTTTTTCAGTAATCGCATCTATTTTTTGATCAAGCTCTACTATGTTTTCTTCCGTTTGAGCAAGTTTATCGTTCTGCATAACTGTTCCTTGAGCTAAATTGTTAATAGAACGACTAACTTCCTCAGCCGAAGCTGACATTTCCTGACTGCTGGCTGAAAGTTCTTCACTTGATGCTGCCAGATTTTCAGCAATATCAGACTCTTTTTTAACCGATTCTAAAAGATTATCTTTCATTCGCTTTAAAGCGACCGCAATTGAACCTATTTCATCACTACGAATGCTGTATTTTGTGAGAAGTTCTTTGTTATTATCTCTTAGATCAAAATCTGCCAGTCGATCTATAATTCCTGTTAATAAACTAATTGGGCTGGCCAGATAACTGGCAATTAAATAGGTTAGCAATAAAGAAATCAATAAAATTATGAGCCCAATTATTAAAAACTGATTTCTTAACTCTAAATATGAACTTTTAATATTGTCAATATATACTCCGGTACCAAGAATCCAACCCCAGGGTTCAAATCCCTTAACATAAGAGAGTTTTGGTTCAATACGATTTTCCTGATCATAATACTGCCACTGATATTCTACAAAACCAGCCTCATTTTCTTTTACAACCTCAACCATTTCTCTAAATAAATATTTTCCATCTGGATCTTGAATTGAGCCAATATTCTCACCCTCTAAGGACTTAGAGTAAGGATGCATTATCATTACAGGCTGCTGATCATTAATCCAGAAATAATCTCGATCATTCTGGCCAAAAGTCATCTTTTCGACAGCCAAAGCAGCTCTTTTCTGAGCTTCTTCTCGACTTATTTTACCGTTTATTTCCATCTGGTAATAATATTCTATGACTCCAAGTGCCGAATTTACCATTTCTCTAACCTGAGTTTCTTTTTCCTGATAAAGTGTGTCATTCAAATTGTTTAAAGAATAAAAGCCAAGAGTAATCACAGTTATAACAACCAACATTACAATAAATGTTATCATTTTCTTTTTTATACCAAACTTAATCTTCTGCACTAAATACTAACCTCCCTAAAAAAATAAATATAATTATTCTGATAAAAATAATCATATTTGTTATTAAATATACTTCTTTACTCAGGTTGATTTTCCTGCTTTAAAAAGAAAAAAACTGCCGGAAAGCAGTTTTTTTTACAAAATTAATATTTTAATTTAAAATCAACTATATTTTTAAGCTGTTGACCATTGAGATAGCTCCGCAAATTGTCTTTAAAAATTTCAAAACGCCGCTGGTCGTTTGTAGGCGAAAAGCCAGAAGTATGCGGTGTTAAAATCACATTATCCAGATCCCAGAGTTGACTGTTTTCCGGCAGAGGCTCTGGATCTGTTACATCAAGTCCTGCTCCTGAAATCCAGTTGTTTTTTAGAGCCTCAATCAGCTGATCCTGTTTAATTAAAGTACCTCGACCTATATTAACTATAAAAACAGAGTCTTTCATTAATTTAAATTCATCTCGTCCAATTATGCCTTCTGTTTTAGGAGTAGCCGGGAGAGTCAAAATAAGATAATCCGATTCCTTTAATAGTTTATCAAGGTCATCACTTAAATATATTTTATCCACATATTCGGGAGTTTCAATCATGGTTCTTTTTAAGGCCAGAACTTTAGCTCCCCAGGCCTTTGCTCTTTTAGCCACTGTACTACCGATATCCCCAAAACCTAAAATCCCAACTGTGGAATTAAAGAAATCCTTAATTTCAGTTTTACGCTGCCAATTTTTGTCCTTCTTATCATAGGCATAATCAATTAAATTCCGATTATGAGCCATAATCATCGAAAATACATGTTCGGCTATTGGTTTCCCATAAACTCCACTTGAATTTGTCAGTAAAACATCATTTTTTTGATATATTTCTTGATTTGCATAGCGGTCAACACCAGCACTGGGGAGATGAAGCCACTTCAAATTTTCAGCCTTTTTGACCAAATCAGTTTTGGGCCAGCCAAATACTATCTCCGCCTCTTTAAGTAAAGGTAGATAATCCTCGCTGGAATCAATTAAATTTAGTTTGAGTTCCGAATCCAGCTGATTTATTTCTGCTTCAGCTCCTGCTGGCAGGTCAAAAATTTCATTTTTGATAACTAATATATTGTGCAATTTAGTATACTCCTCTCTTTTATTTTAAAACTAAAATTTTTGAAAATTTAGCTTTCCAGTTCTTCAATTTTAGCCTCTATTAACGATACAATCTCTTTGATTGTTTTTTCGCCCTCAATTTTTAGAATCGGACAATTTAATTTCTGCATCCACTCTTCGTGGGTTCTCCTGTTTCTGAATTCCGTCTGATCATAATCATATCTTGCCGCTGAATCTAAAAATTTCTGGTGCCTCTCAAACATTTTACCTCCGGGCAGCACTGCACTGCCGAACCGCTGCTGCTCTCTGCTTTTTAGCCTTCTTAATCTAACATTAATTGGTGTCCAGAGATAGATCACAAGATCAAAGGAATCCCTAAAAACATCTCCCCAGCCACAAAAAGAACCACTAATTATCCAGCGGCTTTCATTTCTAAGATCTTTTTTTAGCAGACAGCGGCGTTCTTCAATTGAACGTAGTTGCTGATAGGGGGGATCAGTTGGTTTCCAGAAATAATTATCAGCATCAAAATGAGCAAAATTATGTTTTTTGCTCAGTGCTTTAGCAACTGTTGTAGTCCCAGAACCTGATGGTCCTAAAATATGTAGATGATTTATCATTTTTCTGCTCCTTATTAGCTAAATTAACATTCTGTTAAGATATTTATTCAATAAATTTAGTTAATTACCTGCTTTTAAAACAAAAAGCGAGCAGAAATCTGCTCACTTTCATTAAGAAACAGTCTTTTCACTAATTATTAATCTAAGTGAAATAAGCATTTCTACTCCACCAATTATAAAGTAAATAATATGCAAAAAATTAATAGTTCTCATCATTACACACTGGACAACAATCCAACCAGCAAGAACAAGCCCCATAAAATGGCTAATATAAAAGCTATAATCATAGTTTTTAAATAAAATAACTGCTGCAAAAATATTACCTAATCCTATAATTACAAATAAAATTATACCTGGAACTAAAAAACTATTAAAAGGTGAGTTCTCTAAAACATCAATAGGAATCCCCATTGGGCTAAGCGGATTAATAATTGCCCCTCCACCGCCAAATAAAGCACCTATTCCAACAAAAAAATGAAAAAAAGTTAATAGTTTTTTCATAATTTTCCTTTCTTATCAGGCTTCAGCGCTATTAGTTATTTAATCAGCTTCTGAACTAAATTTGGAATTTCTCCTTTAATTTTTTTAAAATAAGCCATTAAAAAATTCCTCCACATTTATATTTTTGTCTCCTATAATAAAAAATATTTAAATCTCAGCGTAAATTTTATTAACTTAAAGTTCTTAGAATCAATTTAACTTTACAGCTGTACCGTAAGCTAAAATTTCTGCTGCGCCGCCCATTACCTGTGAGGTTGTAAAGCGAACATTTACTACTGCATCCGCATTTAAACTTTCAGCTTCCTCAATCATTCTTTTTAGAGCCTCTTCTCGAGCTTCACTAATCATCTGAGTATATTCCTTTACCTCGCCTCCAACTATATTTCTTAAGCCAGCCATAATGTCACTGCCAATATGTCTGGCTCTAATTGTATTTCCCCTTACAAGACCCAGCTGCCCCGATATTTCTCTACCTGCTACACTCTCAGTATTTACGATGATCAAATTTTTCATTTTTTTTATCCTCCCACCTTTCCTTGATTAAGGCAATTAAAATTATTAGCAGAGCAATAATTAAACCACCAAGAGCAAATCTAATTAAAAGTGGTAAACCTGGGTCATTAATGATGACCAGCATTAAATGATAAAGACCACTCCCGATTAGAAAAGCAAGACTGATTAACAGAAGAATTATTCCAATTTTTTTCAGCATTTACATCACCCTTAAAATAAAAAGTGTTCACTTTTAAACCTTTATAACATCAAGAATCGCAAGCAAATAAAATATAATCCCTGATAAGCCAATTAACCCCAGATACTTCAACTTTGGGTATTTGTATCTAAAAGCAGAAAAGAAACTCAAATTCTAAATTATCAATGCGTTTCCTCCCTTTTTGGTCCCGGGTGCATAGAAAAATATCCCATTTATTTAAAACTGGAAAATCATATAGGCCTCTCTCCATGCTGCAGCTGCAAGTATCAAGAATGAAATAATAATTGCAAAGTAGTTTTTCTTCTTTAGTTTATCTCGCTCCGATTTAGGTACAGCTTCAGATTTTTTTAAAAAACTCTCTGACTTATTTATCGCTATTTTATCAGTGGCCACAGCCAGAAGTACGGCAGCCATCATCTCATATGGTCCACTTCGCATAAACACTTTCCAGCTCGGCGCCAACTTTTCTGTCATCTGAATAGCAAAAGAATTTGTACCAAGAATTAGACCATATAGTGTGGTCCAGGCCAGAGGGACCAAATAACCAAAGGCAAAATATTTAACCCGGAGAATATAATTACCAGCTATAATAACAAAAAACCCAAGTGTATTTATAATAAAAATTTTAAAAAATTCTAATACCAAACTGAAAGCTGCACTATCTCCGGCCAAATTACTAAGAGCCATTCTTCCTCTTAATAAACCATCTGGCAGAAAATGATAGGAAATAAACCAGCTTGAAAAAAGCAGGAATAATGAAAGTAAATATAGACCAAAAAATCTTACAATTATTCTATCACTTTTTAATAAATTTTTCACTTTTTTCTCCTTATCTCAGCTACTGTTAAATTTTAAATTTAACTGTCAATTATTAGAAAATATCAATTCTAATCTATATATCTAATATATATAAACAGAAGCAATAAATTTATTTCTTCTCAGCTGTCATAATTAAGGGAATTGAATTTAATTCTCTAAACTGGTCTCCATTTGAATTACCATAAACATTCTTTATTTTAAATCCAGCCTGATTTAAATCTGCTTCCAGCTCTGACCTGCAGAGCGGATATAACTCAATTTTATTTTTCGATAAAATTTGATCATTAAAGTGATCGATCAATCTTGTTATAAAATAAATTACATTTTTCTCTTCAGCATATTTATAATCCCGCTCAAAGCGGACAGAATCATCCTGACTGTAAATTGTGGGCAGTCCATCTAAATCAAGCTCCAGGATTCGATAATAATTTACTATCTGAATAAATATTTTCCCACCAGCTTTTAAGAGCTCAGCTGCCAGTTTTAAAAACTCTTTAATTTCTTCTTTTTGAAGATGAACCAGCACATTACCAATTATATAAATACCATCAAAGCTGGCATCCTTAAATTTTTCCTTTAAATGCAGCATACCCAGCCTATAAAAGTCAACATTTACCCGGGCTGCTTCTATTTTTGATTCGGCTATTGAAATCATTTCCGCATCTATATCAACCGCTTGCAGCTGATATCCTTTTTCTGCCAGAGCTATACTGTAACTTCCGGTGCCACAGCCGACATCAAGCAGTTTTATATCATCTTTTTTATCCTTCAGATCCTTAAATGTATTATCAATCAATTCCAGCTTTTTGTCATTAAGTGGAAAAATTTTATCATAGTTTTTACTGAACTCTGAATAAAATTCCATATTTATCACTCCCAGACCAAAGTTAATTAAATTACTTATCATTATCAAATTTAGCCATTAATCAAAAATGTCCTGCTTCATAAGTAAATTTAATTTTCAAAAAAACTCTATAACCAGAGGTGTGGCTATAGAGTTTTTTGCAGTTATTATTTTTTGATTGGAATCCAGATTTCTGATCTGTAATCTTCAGCCTCAGGATTACCGGGTAGATAGACTTCTAATTCAGGTCCTCCAGCATGTTCATAGCCTGTGGAAGGGAACCATTCTGAATAAATACGCTGCCAAACTTTTTGAATCGCATCAGGCATTGGGCCCACAACTTCGAATACTGCCCAGCTGTTTGCTGGTATAAATCTTGCTTCAACTTCAAAATCAAGCTCCCTATTTGGCTCCTCAACTGCAATCATATACCTCATTCTATCCTTATTTTCTTCATAATCCATACAGATACCAAGAATCCCCATTTGATCAGCAAGTGGATACAACTTTTCGCAAAACCCATTTTGATTGCATTGATCCCAGAACTCAGGTATTTCTTTGAAATTCTGTCCATCAAGAGTAGAAACCTGAATACTCTTCCCAACAACTTTAAACTCTTCTTTTTCAACAATTCGATAATCCATATTTTCAGCCCCCTGTAGTTTTAGTTGGAAAAAGAGACGCGGATAGGCCTTTAATTTTGAGTCAGTATTTTTTACTGTTGAAGGATTTATCCCGTGAAGTCTGCTGAATGCTTTAGAAAAGGATTCAGCTGTTGAATAACCATATTTAACTGCCACATCAATGACTTTAGAATTATCTGAGGCAAGATCTTGAGCCGCTAAAGTAAGCCTTCTCTTGCGGATGTATTCTGCGACAGTATAACCTGCTAACATATTAAACATCCTTTGAAAATGGAATTTTGATAAACAGGCTATTTTAGCTACTTCTTCAATCTTAAACTCCTCACAGATATTTTCTTCAAGATAATCAATGCTTTGATTTAATTTTTTAATATATTCCAAACCGATCTCCCCTTCCATAAATAATCATAACAGAATATATATACTGCAGCCTGTCAATTAATGCTTTCTGATGACAGATCTTATTAATTTTTTATAAGAGCTGATAAATCAAAAAAATCTTTGTTATTTTCTGCAGCCCAATTGATGATCTCTGGATAAAGATCAACTAGTTTTTCATCATTCTTCTTGTTTTGATATAACTGAAGTAGTCTTTGATTAAACTCCCTGTATTCTTTAAACTGACGTCCCTGAATCATAATCAGCTCTTGAATATTTCTAGTCTTCTCAAATAACTTTTCCTCAAAATTTTCTGCTGCAAATACTATAAAGGTGGCCCAGGTCATATACTCATTAAAAGTCATTGGTATGCTGCTATAACCCTGCTGCTGATTCCATTTTTTAAAGTTACTAAAAGCTGGAGCAATATCAGATAAATAATTATTTGTTGCCGGATTAACATAATTATGGTCAATTTCAGTAAATAAATTACTAATAAATAATCCCCGCTGTTCATCTTTGCTTAATTTACCATTAAAACTCTGGCTGTAAGAATCAAGCCCCTGAACAAAAATAAATGTTTCCTGATAATCATAGTTTTTTGCCTTAAAGGCAAAAGTATTATGAGGAGTGGAACCAGCCAGAGGAGAAAATACTATACGGTGAGAATCATATTCAACCAAAAAATTCATTTCAAGCCAGCTCCAAATCTGCTTGATCATCGATTTCTTTTCAAATTGATTTATCTGATTTTGATAATAATCTTGATGATTTTTATAAAAGGCCAAAAACTTACTCTTTTCAGCAAAATCTAAAAAGAGATTAAGATTCATGCTAAAATTATTATCACTGTAAAATGGATAGTTGGAATTTGCTATCAGTTTTTCGCCTTCAAAATTATAATAAGCGGAATAATTTTTCCATTTATTATAATTGCCGCGTGATTTAGTTAATGAATCACTTAGCTTTTTTACAATTGGATGCTGTTTATATTCCTTGAAATATCTTTGAACCTCCTGATAATATTCAGTATCCTTATAAATCATCCCTGAACTCTGTCCATATTCGCCAAGTGAAATGATAATGTGAAGCAGCTCATATGTTTTTGGAATTTCAATTCTTAATTTTCCTCTATTCTGCTCAATATGCTCTTTTTTTATTTCGATTCCTGAAATTATGGAAACAGTTTTTAAATCTGAAGTAGAATAAGTGTATTTCCAGGGCTGCCATAATAAAAGTATAATTAATGATATTACAAATAAAGCAACTATCCAAAACCATTTCCCTTTGATTTTGAAACACATGCTGAACCTCCTGTTTGTTTTTAAACAAAACTATAATAATCCTTGTCCATATTTATTTTTGATTTATCAAGTAAATAACCAGCTTTTGCTAGAACTTTTGCCGAAGCAGAATTATCTTTTTCAACAATCCCCCAGATTACCTCTAAATTAAGTTCTTTTTGAGCCCAGGCTGAAAATACTTTAACCGCTTCCGTAGCATAACCAGCACCCTGATATTTTTCTTCCACTGCATAACCAACTTCAACAAGATCATCAACAGGACTTAGGCCAATGTGACCAATTAATTCTTTGTTTTTCTTTAGCTCAATTCCCAGAACAAATGGTTTTTTTAAAGGGTCTACTTCTGAATAAGATTCAATCAAAAAATTAATAACTTCTGCGGCTTTTTCTTGATTCTTATAGTACTGATCTGACAGCCATCTTCTAATTCCCTCTTCCTGACTCATCTGAAAGACTTTTTTCAAATCACTTTTTTTAAACAATCTCAGCTTTAATCTCTTTGTTTCAAAACTAATTTCATTCTTCATTAAAATTTTCCCAACCTTTGTTTTAATTTTGTCTTTTCACAATATAGTTATATAATATAAATTTCACAATCTAAAAATAAAATAAATAACTCCCTTTATAAATCTGCCACAGGGGTTTTATCTTCCAGCCAGGTCAGTTCTGTATCCAGCATGAATTGATGGGGCCAGTTTATATCTGTATCTACCCAATTTTTATAAGTTTTAATAACCTGATAAAATTTTTCCACTAATTTTTGATCAGGGATGGCCATTAAATCATCGATAGTTTTCATCAATTGATCCGGCTTATCTTCAATTTCAGCCAAAACTCTCAGAAACCACTTATGAAAAGGATAAAGACATTCATTTTCTGCTAAAATCAAGCGCCCGCCAAATAGAACCAGATTATTAACTGCCCGATTGAGCAGATACTGATTATTTAGTTTAATCGCCTCTTCTGCATACCATTTCCAGGCTTCAAATTGAGCATAAAATCTCTCTATTTTATCCTGTTTTTCTTTAACCGGATAAACTGTAATTTTAGCGAGCAGACCTGCTAAATCAGCAATTCGAGAAAAAATTATTTCTGCTCCCTCAAAAGCAAAACGAGCTGGCTCACTTCCTCTTTCGGCAACTTTTTCCATAAACTCTAAACTTATATATTTGCCGTCAATATACTCGGTTGGAGCCACAGCTAATTCTGGATCAAAATATGTAAGTTTTCCTATATTTTTTCTTGTAAGGTAATCTTCTTTGCTAACAATAAACAACACATCTAAATCAGAGCTTTCCCGCTCAAAACCATGAGCTATTGATCCACATAAAAGCAGAGCTTTTATGTCGGTATTCTCAATAATTTTATTCTTCAAATTCTCAAGTGTTTTTTTGTGATGTTGATACATATTATTCCTCCAGCAAATTATTAATTATAAAAGCTTATATATCTCATTAAATTATCTTCGCTATTAAAGTTAATAATCCTCTATTAAATAAAAAACCTCTTCTGCTGTTAACAAAAGAGGTCTCTAAAATAATATTATATTTTTTAATTTTAATGTTTTCTCCAACATAACCACCATTCAGAACACTCCACCTCTCCCTGTTTAATTAATTCTTCTCTTTTTTCAAGATGAGACTTATTATTTTCTGGATGCTTGATCAGCTTATAATCAAATACCTGACTGTCGGACCAATTAAACTGTTCTTTATTTTTTTTAGCCATTTTGCTCACTCCTCACTATTTGATATTGATTATTATTTTCAATTATAATAAAAATAAGTATTTTTGTCAAGTAAATAAGCAAAAAAGAGCAGCCATTTAAGCTGCCCTTTAAATCTTTAATAATTTTCATTCATAATAAAGTTATTAAATCTAATCTAATTCTGTTAATACAACACCTATTAAACCAGGGCTAGTATGCACAACCATTACCGGACTAATTTCGCTAAAATATGTTTCTTTTACCTGGGCCAGCTCTTTAAATTTATCGAGAAGCCCCCTGGCTTCTTCTTCGGCTGCTGCATTCATTACATCAACTACATATTCCTTGCCTTCCTCCAATTTATCTTTGATAATAGAATACATTTTCTTTAGTGAACGCCGTCGTCCTCTAACTTTATCAAAAGTAAAGTATTCTCCATCTTCATCAATAGCAATAATAGGCTTAATATTTAAAAATTCCGCAATAGTTCCTGATACTTTACCAATACGCCCACCCTTTTTGAGGTATTTAAGAGTTTCAACTACAAAAAAGACCTCTATTTTATCCTTTTTAGCTTCTACTTTTTCAATTATTTTATCAAATGATACTTCAGCTTCATTTACCAGAGAACTTGCATAAAGAACCAGTCTTCCCAGTCCTTTAGAAAGCATCTTAGAATCAATAACTTCAACTTTTATTCCATCTATTTGGTCTGCAACCATCATACAGTTACTGTAAGTTGCGGACAGTCCACTCGAAATATGAATAGATATAATATGGGTATAGCCTTCATCTTTTAACTCATTATAAACATCCATAATTTCCTGTGGGGAGGGCATAGAAGTAGTTGGGATTTCTTTCTCAAAACTCTCATAGACCTCTGCTGGAGTTATATCAACTCGGTCATGGTACTGAGAATCACTGTAAATAACTTTTAAAGGAATAGATTTAATCCCGAATCTCTTTAAATCATCTTGAGTTAAATCAGATGTACTATCAGTTACAACCGCAATTTTTTCTTTCATTATTTTTTCTCCTTCTAACTGTGACTTAATTTAAGCATAATCAAAAATTTTAAAATTTTGTTGACAACAAATCATATTATAGCAGAAATAAGCCTATTTAAGCAAATTTATGGTTAAAGTTAACTACACAATTACCACCATCGTTCTTACAACTGTAAAGAGCTTTATCTGCTTTATCAATTAATTCTTCAAAGTTGTTTTCTTTGTTTAAAGTTACAGTCCCGATACTGCAAGAAATTGCAAGTTCTGGCTCCTTTTTAATCTTAACTTTTTCTATACTTTCCAGAATTCTAACTGCCACCTTACTGGCAGCCATAGTACTGGTCCCGGGAAGTCCAACTACAAATTCGTCACCTCCATAACGAGCAAAAAGATCAAAATCTCTGATAACTTTATTAACAGCCTCTGTAATTGACTTTAAAACTTGATCTCCGATTAGATGTCCGTAATTATCATTAATTGATTTAAATTTATCAACATCAAACATAATTACCGAAAGAGGAGTTTTATTTTCAACTGACTTAAAATATTCTTCCTGCATTAAATCGAAAAAATACTGACGATTGAAAATCCCGGTAAGTCCGTCCTGGGTAGCTCTTTCCTTATACTGCTGGCCCCTAATACGCTCCGTAATATCAACACAGCTGCCGACAAAACCAGCAAAGTTTCCCGCTTCATCATAAAATGGAGCTCCTGTATCATCAATCCAGCGGTATTCTCCATCATGTCTCTGCAGTCGGTAAACCATGTTGAAACGCTTTTTTTGATTAAAATTTTCTAAATAAATTTTCATACATTCTTCTTTATCATCAGGATGCACTCCATCTTCAAACCAGCCGTTGCCATATTCCTCTCCTAAACTTCGCCCCCTAAAATCAAGCCAGGTTTGATTGAAGTAATAACATTTTGCATCAACACCAGAAACCCAGATTAAATTAGGCGTATTTTCAACAATTCTTTTATACTGCTCAAGCTTTAAACCCATCTGCTGATCTCCTCTCTACTATTCTTACAATTTTACTTATATTTAAATATATTATACTATTTTTAGAACCTAATGTACAACTAACGTTTAACATTCTTTTTTTTAGATTATAATTTTCTAAAATCAAAAAAGCAGCTTCAACTCTCTTACGAGAATCAAAGCTGCTCCTGGATTAACTTATATAATTTATCTTCTCAAATTTCTAATGATTTCATCAAACTCATCCTTGGAAATTTCTCCCTTTGCATAACGCTGACGGGCGGTTTCTTCGGCACTGTCTCTATGGTCACTTCTTATCTGTTCTCTATTATAGTAAGAGTTATTATTCCGCTGATTATAATTTTTGCCTTCATTGCCTTTCTGAACAATAAAATAAATTACTGCTGCCAGAATAATTACCCAAAAAAACATCATAAATCCTCCACCTCCTAGATAATTGTTAAATCCCATGTGGCCAAATCCACCCATGTGACCAAATCTAAACATATTATCACTACTCCTTTTATAAACTTGAGTGCTTTGCTTTAATTATATCATAAAGTAAGAATGTGAAGGAAATATGAATTTTATTATATTTTTGGAATTATACTTAATTTGATTAAATTGTTTCTGCTAACTAATGATAAGGATACATCTATTTTCTAAAATAATCTACGCCTGACTTAAAGAGCATCTGATCTTTTTGACCTATTATATTTTTAGCAACATTATTTCCAATTCTCTCTGAATGTCCCATTTTACCCAAAACCCTACCATCTGGACTGCAGATTCCTTCTACTGCTGCAATTGAACCATTAGGATTATGCGGCATTTCCATAGTTGGATTTCCCTTTAAATCAACATATTGAGTTACAATCTGTTTTTTAGCATTTAATTCTTTTATCATTTCAGCTGAAGCAACAAAACGCCCTTCACCATGAGAAACAGGAATTGTATGGATATCTCCCGGTTTTACTTTAGTCAGCCAGGGAGAATTATTGGAAATAATTTTTGTATTTACCATTTGAGATACATGCCGCCCAATTGTATTATATGTTAAAGTAGGAGAATCAGCGGTTAAATCTCGAATCTCCCCATAAGGTAGCAATCCCAGCTTAACCAGAGCCTGAAAACCATTACAAATTCCAAGCATCAAACCATCTCTATTATTTAATAAATTCATAACTGCCTCTTTAATCTCCGGATTTCTAAAAACAGTGGCAATAAACTTACCAGATCCATCGGGTTCATCTCCAGCACTAAAACCACCAGGCAGCATGACAATCTGGGAATTTCTAATTAAAGCAGCTATTTTTTCTATTGAACTTTCTATCTGTTCTGGTTCTAAATTTTTAAAAATAAAGGTCTCAATTTCAGCTCCTGCTTCTCTAAACTGTCTCGCTGTATCATACTCACAGTTTGTTCCCGGGAAAACTGGAATCAATACCCGGGGTTTAGCAGTCTTAAAGTTTGCAGAAAAACTATTTTGACTCTGAGAAAGATCAACTTTAAGTAATTTTTGCTGTTCTTTAGAAGAAATTAAATCAGCAAATTCTTCTTCCTCAGTTGTAGTTTTATATATTTTTTCCAGAGGTTCTTCCCAGCTCTTTAAAGCAGCTTCAATATTAATTTCTATCTGAGCAACTTTAATTACTTCTTCAATTATGGTTCTACCAATTAATTTGAAATCTATTCCGTCAAACATCTCTGCTGGTTCATATTTTCCGTCAACTTCTAAAACTAAAGCACCATATTCAGGCGAAAAGAATTCTGATTCGCTCAGCTGAGAAGTTATTTCAACCCCAATTTTGTTGCCAAAGCTCATCTTTGACAGGGCTTCAGCCAGCCCTCCAAATGTTACTGCAGAAGCAGCTTTTATTTTTCCTGCTGCTATTAACTGTTCTACTTTTTTATAGGCCTGTTTGAGTTTTTCTATATTTGCTAATTCGTCCTCTCCTCGCTCTACAGGAAGATAGATAATTTTACTATTAACATCTTTAAACTCTGGAGAAATCACATTATTAATATCAACAGTATCAACTGCAAAAGAAACTAAAGTTGGCGGTACATCTATTTCATGAAAAGTTCCTGACATACTGTCTTTACCACCTATAGCTGGTAATTCAAATTCTTTTTGTGCCTGATAAGCTCCCAATAAAGCACTAAAAGGCTTACCCCATCTCTCAGGATCCTGACGCAGACGCTCAAAGTACTCCTGAAAAGTAAACCTAATTTTACTGTAATCACCACCAGAAGCCACAATTTTGGCAATTGATTCTATAACAGCATAAAAAGCTCCATGAAAAGGACTCCAGGTAGTTAATTTTGAATCATAACCATGGCTCATAATTGTCCCCGTGTTTGTTTCTCCTTCTATTAGCGGTATTTTAGCTGACATAGCCTGAGTTGGAGTTAACTGAAACTTTCCTCCATAAGGCATTGTTACACTTCCACCACCGATTGAACTATCAAATTTTTCAACCAACCCTTTTTGACTTGCTACATTAATATTCGCCAGATTCTGCAGCCATTTTGATTTCAAATTATCTGCTTCAGCCAGACGTTCAACTACAGCTCTTTTGAAATAATTATCAGCCGCTTCCGGTTTGGTAACCTTAACTTCTGTAGTTTGAGTAGCCCCGTTTGTATCCAGAAAACTTCTACTCAAGTTAACAATATCATCACCATTCCAGCGCATAATTAATCGATTATGATTTTTAACCTCAGCTACAACGGTTGCCTCTAAATTTTCTTCTGCAGCCAGAGCAATAAAACTCTCAACATCTTCTTTGCCTATAACAACTGCCATTCTTTCCTGTGACTCCGAAATAGCAAGTTCAGTCCCATCCAGGCCTTCATATTTTTTTGGTACAGCGTCTAAATTAATTTCCAGTGCATCTGCCAGCTCACCAATGGCTACAGACACTCCTCCAGCACCAAAGTCATTACAGACTTTAATTTTCTTACTCACTTCAGGATTTCGAAACAAACGCTGTATTTTTCTCTCAGTCGGTGGATTACCTTTTTGTACTTCAGCACTGCTCTCTTCTATCGATTCTTCTGTATGCACCTTGGAAGAACCAGTTGCACCTCCACAACCATCACGACCAGTTTTACCACCAAGAAGAATAACTATATCCCCAGCTAAGGCCTCTCCTCGAAAAACATTTTCTTTAGGAGCTGCTGCAATAACTGCTCCTATTTCCATATGTTTAGCGAGATAACGTTCATTATAAATTTCATTAACCATCCCTGTTGCCAGACCAATCTGATTACCATAAGAGCTGTAGCCATCCGAAGCTTCCTGGACGATTTTTTTCTGTGGTAATTTACCTTCCAGCGTCTCCTCAATTGGAGTTCTTGGGTCCCCAGCACCGGTAACTCTCATTGCCTGATATACATAAGAACGCCCGGAAAGCGGATCTCTAATCGCTCCTCCAAGACAGGTGGCTGCTCCACCAAAGGGCTCAATTTCTGTCGGATGGTTGTGAGTCTCATTTTTAAACATCACCAGCCAGTCTTCATCCTTACCATTTACGTCAACTTTAACTTCTATACTGGCTGCATTTACCTCATTTGAAATTTCTAAGTCTTCCAATTTCCCTTCTGCTCTTAATTCTTTCATTCCCATTAAGGCAATATCCATAAGGCAAATATCTTTTTCTTTATTCTGATAAATCTTTTTGCGTCCCGTTAAATATTCTCGATAGGCTTTTTTAACCCCCCGGGTAAATTTACTCTCTTCAATTTCTACATTCTCAATTTTAGTCAAAAAAGTTGTATGTCGGCAGTGATCAGACCAGTAAGTATCCAGCACTCTAATCTCAGTAATAGTCGGATTTCTTTTTTCATCTTCTCTAAAATATTTCTGAGTATGTTTTAAATCTTCAATACTCATTGCCAGGCCAAATTCAGATAAGATATTTTTTAGTTCTTTTTCATCTGCTTTAATAAAACCTGTTATACTTTCAACTTTATCCGGCAGTTTATAACTCATTTTTAAATTTTCCGGTTTCTTTAGCTCAGCCTCTCTGGAGTCAACTGGATTAATATAGTAATCTTTTATTTTTTCGACATCTTCTTCACTTAAATCACCTGTTAAAATAAAAATTTGGGCCACTCGCACAATAGGCTTTTCATCATTATTTAAAATCTGAATACACTGTTCAGCAGAATCTGCCCTCTGGTCATATTGTCCCGGCAGATATTCTACTGCAAATATCTTAGCTTCTGCAGCTGCTGTAATTTCCTCCTGATAAGTCAGATCCACAGGCAGCTCTGCCAGGATTGTCTCACACGCCTTTCTGTAAGCCGAATCCGAAATAGCTGTTATATCATAGCGGTTCAACAATCGCAGTCCTTCTAGACTATCAAGTTCCAGACTTTCTCTAAAATCATGCAGAAGTTCTTCTGCCTTAACATCAAAGCCTTCTTTTTTTTCAACAAAAACCCGTCTGATCTGCTCTGCCATTTTTAGCTCTCCTTTTTGAAAATTTTATATGCAAAAAAATCTCTTGCAATTTAATTATAGAATGATACACTTAAGTAGTAAAATTAATAATACTTATACTATTAATAAGGAGTGTTAATCAATGGCTTTAAATTATGAATTATATAAAGTCTTTTATCAGGTAGCCAGCTCGTTAAGCTTTTCCAGAGCTGCTGAAAATTTATTTATATCTCAGTCTGCAGTCAGTCAGAATATTAAAAATTTAGAAAATGAATTAAATACTGACCTATTTATTCGCAGTACCAAAAAAGTTGAGCTGACTAAAACAGGTAAAATTCTGTTTGAACACATTGAACCGGCGTATAACTTAATAGAAAATGGAGAAAAGAGTATTAAAGAAATCAATGCTTTAAAAAAGGGTGAAATTCACATTGGAGCGAATGATACAATTTCCAAAGATTTTTTGCTTCCCTATTTAAATAAATTTCATCAGCTCTATCCAGATATTCAAATCCAAATAACAAATAGAACTTCCAGTACCTGTATTGAACTACTGCAGCAAAATAAGGTTGATCTAATTATTAGCAATCTACCAAATCAAAAAATTAACAAAGAAATGGAAGTTAAAACAATATACAGTTTTAATGATATCTTCATTGCCGGAAATGAGTTTAAAGAAATTAAAGGACAAATTAAGCCACTAAAAATACTTAAAAAATATCCGCTCTTAATGCTTGAACCTAAAACAACTACCCGTAGATTTCTGGATAAAACTTTAAGTGAAATGGAAATAGAAATTACACCGGCAATTGAACTTGGCAGTGTTGATCTTTTAATTGAAATGACCAAAATTGGACTTGGAATTGCTTTTGTGCCGGAATATTGTCTCAATCTCAACAGCAATGATTTATTTAAAATAAATATAAAAGAAAAACTGCCAGCAAGAAAACTGGCTGTTGTAAAAATGAAAAATATTCCACTGTCTAATGCGGCGGAAAAATTTCTGCACTTATTTAAATTAAATTGAATTTACAGAACTAATTTCTTCAAATAATACTTTATTTATAAAAATTTCTACCAACTGGGGGTCAAACTGACTCCCAGAACATCTTTTGAGTTCTTCAACTGCATATTCAATTGAATATGCTTTTTTATTATATAGGAAATTATGCTTTTGCAGGAATGTGGATAACTTTATAGAAGGATAAAAATATTATGAGCCCAAAACAAAGAGGAAAACGTATTAAAGTTAAAACAATATTGAATGATCACTGGGAAGAGTTTAAGATTAAACATCTTCCAGGTAGAGTGCCTGCTGATATGTTAAACCATGTAATTGATCAGGTAGAAAAGTCAATGAAATGTGGTAATCCAGAAAATGGTTATGCTAAATATAAATGCTTGGACTGTGGTCAAGAGCATATCGTCAGCTTCAGCTGCAAAAGTAGATTCTGCTCCAGATGTGGTAAAGTCTATGTAGATAAAT